>NZ_JBEUKS010000012.1:232106-317783 GCF_042510965.1 Streptacidiphilus jeojiensis | reverse complement strand
GGTGTCCGGCACCGTGGCCACCGAGGCGCCCGCGCCGCGGACCCGCCGCCGGGCAGCCCGCCCCGCGGGTGCGGTCGAGGTGCCGACCCCGGCCGAGGTTCCGGCCCCGCGCCGGCGCACCTCCGCCGCCGCTCCGGCCGCCGCCACCGCCGCGGACGAGGTCGCACCGCAGCGCCGCCGCCGTCGCAGTGAGCGCCTGGCCGACGCCGCAGCCGCCACGGCCGCGGCCGAGGCCGCCGGGCTGCGCTAGCCGCAGGCAGCACAGGCGCACCGACGGACGGGCGCGGACAGGTACTCCTGTCCGCGCCCGTCCCCGTTCCCGTCCCGCCACGTGGCCGTCATCTGCGGCCGATAGGGTCGGAGCGCACGACCAGGTGCATTCCCGCAGGCCGGACCGGATGGAGACCGCAGTGAGCACGCCCCCGTTCCTCACCCTGCCCGCCTCGGCCCGCAGCATCCGGCTGGCGACCGCGCGCGGCGAGTTCGCCGCCCTGCACAGCATGCCGCCGAGCGGGTCGCCCCGGGGCACCGCGCTGCTGGTCCCCGGCTTCACCGGCAGCAAGGAGGACTTCATCGCGCTGCTGGAGCCGCTGACCGAGGCCGGCTTCCAGGTCGTCGCGGTGGACCAGCGGGGCCAGTACCAGACCGGCGGCCCGGCCGACCCGGCCGCCTACGCCCTGGAACCGCTGGCGCTGGACCTGCTGGCGGTCACCGAGGCCGTCACCGGCCTGCTGCCCGGCGCGACCGGGCCGCTGCACCTGCTGGGGCACTCCTTCGGCGGATACGTCGTCCGCGAGGCCGTGCTGCTCGGCGGCAGCACCCCGGAGTCGCTGCCGTGGAGTTCGCTGACGCTGATGAGCACCGGCCCCGGCCCGGTCGCCGCCGAGGAGGGGAAGCGGGCCGAACTGCTGGTCTCGGTGCTGCCGCTGATGGACCTGGAGTCGATCTGGCAGGCGATGCGGGAGATGGACCGGGAGGCCGGCGTCGAGCAGCAACTGCCGCCGGAGATCGAGGACTTCCTGCACCGCCGGTGGCTGGCGAACATCCCCGAGGCGCTGGCCGTGACGGGCCGGCAGCTGACCGTCGAGCCGGACCGGGTGGACGACCTGGCCGCGGCCGGGCTTCCCACCCTGGTGCTGTCCGGCGAGGAGGACTACGCCTGGCCGGTGACCGAGCAGGCCGGCATGGCGGAGCGGCTGGGCGCCCGGTACGTCCGGATCCCCGGTGCCGGACACTCGCCCAACGCCGAGCAGCCCGGCGCCACGGCTGCGGCCCTGGCCGATTTCTGGCTGAACGTCAACTGATACTCCGCCAGAAATCATTCTCCGACCGTAAGAGAGTGCTCACTGACTGAATCCGTCGCGACAGATTCGGCGACTTTCAGTAAAGTTCTGTCGGCCGGAATATCTTTACCCGGCATTCTCGTTTGACCAGACTGCACACCGTGCGCGCCCATCACTTCCCTCCGCCACATCCCCTGGGCACCGGAGCCCACTCGGGGCCACTCGGTCCGACACCGGGGATTAACGGATGGGCAATCGTCGCGAAGCAGCTGCGCTGCATAGTAGGCAAGGAAGGGAGAGGCCCATGCGTTTTGAGATCGTGCGTCTGAGCGACACCGACGGCAGTACACCGGAGCCCCTCATCGCGGACGCGGACACCGTCCGCGCCATGGTCGAGGACGCCGCCGCAACCGGGGAACGGATCTACATCCGCCCGCACGAACAGGCGTCCTGACCGGAACCGACAGCAAGTGCCCCGCAGACCGAGCGGTGTCTGCGGGGCACTCTCGCGTCCGGATCGGGCGCGTCCGGACGGCCACGGGTCAGGACGGCTGCGCCGCCAGCTCGTCGGTGAGGGCGCCGGCCGGGGCGGAGGCCGCCACCAGCTCCCGGGCGTCGTGCCGCAGGTGCCGGCGCTGGACCGCGACCACGGCCATGGCCAGCACCGCGGCAGCGGCGGCCACCACGAAGGGCATGTGGATGTTCACGTGGTCGGCGAGCTTGGGAGCGATGAACGGCGCGGCGGCCGCGGCGAACCAGCGGACGAAGTTGTATCCGGCCGAGGCCACCGGGCGCGGGGCGTCGGAGACCTCCAGCGCCAGCTCCGTGTAGACGGTGTTGTTCATCCCGATGAAGGCACCGGACAGGACGGTGGCGACGATCGCCGCGGTGTGCGAGCCGTAGCCGAGCAGCAGCAGGTCGGCCGCGAGCAGGACCAGCGAGGTGCCCAGCACCTTCAGCGAGCCGAAGCGGTCCTGCAGCCGCGGGGCGGCGAACACCGAGCAGAGCGCCAGCAGCACACCCCAGGCGAAGAACACCCCGCCGCTGCGGTACGGGCTCATGTTCAGCACGAACGGGGAGAACGCCAGCACGGTGAAGAACGCGTAGTTGTAGAAGAAGGCGCTGGCGGCGGTGGAGGCCAGACCCTTGTGGCCGAGGGCGCGCAGCGGCTCGGAGAGGCGCGTCCTGCGCGCGGGCTTCGGCTGCTCCTTCAGCAGGAAGGAGATGGCGACGAAGCCGACGGCCATCAGCGTCGCGGTCCCGAAGAAGGGGTAGCGCCACTTCATGTTGCCGAGCACCGCGCCCAGCAGCGGACCGCAGGCCATGCCCAGGCCGAGCGCCGACTCGTAGAGCAGGATGGCCGATTCGCTCCCGCCCGCGGCAGCGCCGACGATGACGGCGAGCGAGGTGGAGACGAACAGGGCGTTGCCGAGGCCCCAGCCGGCCCGGAAGCCGACCAGCTCGCCGACGCTGCCGGAGGTGCCGGCCAGCGCCGCGAACACCACCACCAGGGCGAGCCCGATCAGCAGGGTCTTCTTGCCGCCGATCCGGCTGGACACCCAGCCGGTGATCAGCATGGCCACCGCGGTGACCAGGAAGTAGCTGGTGAACAGCAGCGACACCTGGCCGGCGTCGGCGTTCAGGCCCTTGGCGATGGACGGCAGGATCGGGTCGACCAGGCCGATGCCCATGAAGGCGACGACCGCGGCGCCCGCCGTGGCCCAGACCGCCATGGGCTGGCGCAGGATGCTGCTCCGCTCCCGTTCGTGCTCCTGGAATCCGGTCAGTGTCTGTGGACTTCCCACGACCCGCCTCCTGTTTGTCTCCGGCCTCGTCCTGCAATTTAGATTCATCATACATCTATCTAGTTGTAGAGTGCAACGAATACCCACCGTGCGGGTGATCGTCCTTGACTGGCCGGTCGGGAGGGAGGACCGTTGGGCAGCATGAGGGGCGAGCCCAGTTGCCCGAGGTGCGGGGGCCGTGTCCGCGCCCCAGGACTGTTCACCGATACCTGGCAGTGCGACGCGCACGGCACCGTGCATCCGCTGCAACCCGTGGTGCCCCCCAGCGTGCAGGCCCTCTCCGTCGCCGTCGCCCGGGCCGAGGTCCCGGTGTGGATGCCCTGGCCGCTGCCGGTCGGCTGGCTGTTCACCGGTATCGCCCACGCGGGTGACGACCTGTCAGGCGCCCGCGCCACCGCCGTCGCCTGCTCGGGCCCCGGACCGCTCGGCGGCCCCGGCGAACTGGTCCTGGTGGCCGAGGAGATCGGCGTCGGCCTCGGCGCCCGCTTCGCCGGGCTGCCCGGTCCCGACCCCGGCGACGCCATCGCCGTCGACAAGCCCCCGCACGCCAAGGTGCTGGCCGCGGGGCGGCCCACCGCGCTCTGGCACGTGTCCGGCACCCCTGACGACCGGGCCGTGTTCGTGGGCGAGGCCCGCGGGCTGTGGCTGTGGGCGGTGGCCTGGCCGGAGCGCAGCGGCCTGCTGATGTACGACGAACTGGTGCTCACGGACCTGCGCGACGCGGGCGCCGAGATCGAGCTGCTGCCGTGCGGTGCGATCTCGCCCCGACTGCTCGGACCGTAACCGCACCGGGCCCTGGTCGTACCGGGCCCCGGTCACGCAGGACCCTGGTCGCACAGAGCGGCACTCTAAGCTCGGGGGCGTCCCCGGATTGAGGAGTACCGCACGTGCGCATCGACCTGCACACCCACAGCTCTGCCTCCGACGGCACCGACAGCCCCGCCGAGCTGGTGGGCCATGCGGTCGCCGCAGGGCTGGACGTCGTCGCGCTCACCGACCACGACACCGTCTCCGGCTACGCCGAGGCGACCGCGGCACTGGCCGGGACGCCGCTGACGCTGGTCACCGGGGCCGAGCTGTCCTGCCACGTCGAGGGCATCTCGATGCACATGCTGGCCTACCTCTTCGACCCCGAGGACGCCGAACTCACCCGGGAGCGCGAGCTGGTGCGCACCGACCGGTTCCGCCGGGCCGAGGCGATGACCGAGCGCTGCCGGGAGCTGGGCGCGCCGATCAGCTGGGAGCAGGTCCGGCGGATCGCCGGCAGCGGCGCGGTCGGCCGTCCGCATGTGGCGAGCGCGCTGGTGGAGGCCGGGGTGGTGCCCTCGGTGGACGCGGCGTTCACCGCGGAGTGGCTGGCCAACGGCGGCCGGGCGGACGTCCGCAAGCGGGAGTTCGACCCGTTCGAGGCGGTGCGGCTGGTGCGGGCGGCCGGCGGGGTCACCGTGTTCGCCCACCCCGGTGCGGTCAAGCGCGGCCGTACCGTCTCCGAGCAGGTCATCGCGGATCTGGCGGCGGCCGGGCTGGGCGGGCTGGAGGTGGACCACATGGACCACGACGAGGAGATCCGCGGGCAGCTGCGCGGGCTGGCGGCCGATCTCGGCCTGCTGGTGACCGGCTCCAGCGACTACCACGGCAGTCGTAAGGCGGTGCGGTTGGGGGCGAACACGACTGCGCCCGAGGTCTACGAGGCGATTGTCGCTCGCGCTACGGGGGGTAAGCCGGTTACGGCCTGAAGCCCCTCTGTCCGTTCGGGGGTGCGGCGTCTGCCTGGCTGGTCGCGCAGTTCCCCGCGCCCCTGGATAGTGCAACTGAGCCAGTTGCAGCCCCCTGGGGGCGAGGGGAACTGCGCGACCAGCCCGCTACGGTCCGCAGCCGAAGACGCGTCAGAAACCACCTCAGTCGAGGGGCACCCCCCGCCGCAGCGGGTCGCGCAGATCCGTACCGTGGCGGAGCCAGCGTTCCTGGAGTTCGGCGGCGCCGTGCACCCGCTTGTGCGCGGCCTCGTTGGGGGTCATCGGCAGCAGCGGCAGGAAGTGGACCGGGTCGGCCGGCTCGGGGAGCTCCAGGTCCTCGACCAGCCCGCCTGGCTCGGCGACCAGGAACGAGGTGAAGGGTGCCCCCTCCCACAGCGGCGCACCCAGGTCCAGCGAGGCGCCCGGGGCCACCACCAGGCCCTCGACCTGCGGCGAAGCCGCCAGCGTGGCCAGCGGACGGAGCACCTCGTCACGGCCGCCGCGCACGGTGAACACCAGCTCGGCGCGGGGGCCGGCGACCGGATCGGCGACCACGCTGGTCGGATCGGCCATCGGCGCCGCCGACATGCCCAGGGTGGCGTAGCGGACCAGGCCGTCCGCGTCGTGGAACCGCAGCACCTCGATCCGGTCGGCCCCCAGGAAGGTGACCGCGGCGCGGGCGTCCGGCTCGCCGAAGGTACTGGTCAACCGCGCTTCGACGGCGGTGAGGACTGCGTCGTGGGACATGGACGACAACCCTACGTCCTGCGCTGGCCGCGGATCACGACGAGCAGGCCGATCAGCACCAGGCCCACCGCCGGGTAGACCGCCACCGGCGGCATCTGGCCCAGCCAGACCGCACCGATCAGGGCGGCGCCCGGGGTCTCCATCAGGATGGCGGTGGACACCAGCGAGGGCCCGAGGGTGCGCACCACACGGTTGCTGAGGGAGTGTCCGAGGAACTGGGCCGCGCCGGTGAGCAGCACGATCTTCAGCCAGGTCGAGCCGCTGTAGCCGGTCAGCGCCTGGCCCGAGGCCACGCAGGCGACCAGCAGCAGGACCGCCGTGGTGGCGTAGCAGACATAGGTGTAGGCGATGGTGCTGGCCGTCCTGCGGACCTCGCTGCCGAGCAGGAAGTAGCCGGAGGCCGCCATCCCCGCGCCCAGCGCCAGGGCGTCACCGGCCAGCGCCCGGGTGTCGGTGCTGAAGTCGACCCCGGTGAGGACCAGCACGCCGGCGAAGGCGGTGGCCGAGCCGATCCAGACCATCCGCGGGATGTGGTGGCCGCGCAGCCGCAGGTAGAGCGTGGTCCACAGCGGGGTGACCGTGCACAGTGCGGTCGAGGAGGCGATCGAGGTCATCCGCAGGCTGGGCAGCCACATGGCGAAGTGCAGCGCCAGGAAGGCGCCCGCGGCCAGGCAGAGCAGCACCGTGCGTCGGCTCATCGCCCGCAGTTCGGCGCGGTGCCGCAGCAGCGCGATCGGCGAGAGCACGCCGGTGGCGATGCAGTTGCGCCAGAACGCGATGGCGACGGCGGGGGCCGCGGTCGCGGTGATCAGCGGCGCGGAGAAGGCGACCCCGCTGACCGCGAGGGCCAGCAGCAGGAAGTCGATCCTGGGCACGGTGGAGAGGTCCGGGTGCGCGGACGGCGGAGGCGGCGGCGCGTCGGTGGTGACTGCGCTGGTCGTCTGCACGGCGCTCCTCGGCTGCTGGCCCGCTCCCAGTAAGGGGCATGACGATGGTATGGGACTGACGCTCCCCGGGCGAAGGGGTATCAGGGCGTGGACGCCATAAGCTCAGCGCATGACTGAGGTGCGGGTGGAGCTGCTGGACCGGGCTCTGGTGGAGGAGTCGGCGAAGAAGTCCGGGCTGCTGTGGGTCCAGCTCCCCGACCGGACCGAGCGGCCGTTGTGGCAGGTGTGGCACGACGGGGCGGTGACTGTGGTCGGCGAGGGGGCCGAGCAGCCGCTGCACGGGCTCGTGGACGGGCAGTCCACGGTGCTGACCGCGCGCAGCAAGGACAAGGGCGGCCGGCTGGTGGCCTGGCCGGTCCGGGTGGACGAGCTGCCGCCGCACAGCGAGGCCTGGACGGCCGCGGTCGACGAGCTGAAGGCCAAGCGGCTGAACTCCCCCGACCACGCCACCGTGACCGACCGCTGGGCCGCCGAGTCCCGGGTGCTGCGGCTGGTCGCGGTGGGCGCGAGCGTGGCCGGCCCCGGCTCGATGCCGGACGGCTCGCACGCCGCCGCGCCGGTGCCGACCCCGGCGACCACCCGGCAACCGGTCCCGGCCGCGCTGCCGAGGCTCCTCTTCGGGCGCCGCCGCCGGCGGAACGCCACCGTCGGCAGAAACGAGCCTGAGCAGTCATGAGTGCGGTATGACTGTCCTGTCAGAGGATTGAGCAGGGCAGCAGCACCTGTTCGCCGCCGGTAATCTGTGGCATGTCCAGACCGTGCCACCCCCGGGCGCGGCACGACCTGGACTGCAACAGCGACAGGCAGGAAAGGCAGATGACCGGAGCCTCCTCCCGCGTGTTCATCTCGCACCTCGCAGGCATGGCGGTGTTCGACCCGTCGGGCGACCAGGTGGGGCGGATCCGCGACCTCGTAGTGAGCCTGCGGCTGGGCGGACGGCCCCCGCGCGTGCTCGGCTTCGCCGTGGAGGTGGTCAGCAAACGCCGGGTCTTCCTGCCGATGAACCGGGTCACCAGCCTGGAGTCGGGCCAGGTCATCACCACCGGCGTGATAAACATGCGCCGCTTCGAGCAGCGCCCCACCGAGACCCTGGTGCTGGCCGAGCTGCTGGACCGCCGGGTCGCCCTGCGCACCAGCGGCCCCAACGGCGAGGCCGGCGAGACCGTCACCGTGCTGGACGTGGCGATGGTGCAGACCCGCAACCGCGAGTGGGAGATCGACAAGGTCTTCGTGGAGAAGGGCAAGGGCGGCAGGCTCCGGCGCAAGGGCGAGACGCTGACCGTGGACTGGTCCGCCGTCACCGGCTTCGCGCTGCGCGAGGAGGACCAGGGCGCGGCCAACCTGCTGGCCACGTTCGAGCAGCTGCGCCCGGCCGACCTCGCCAATGTGCTGCACCACCTCTCCGCCAAGCGCCGCTCCGAGGTGGCCGCCGCGCTGGACGACGAGCGGCTCGCCGACGTCATGGAGGAGCTGCCGGAGGACGACCAGGTGGCGATCCTGGGCGCGCTGCACCAGGAGCGCGCCGCCGACGTGCTGGAGGCGATGGACCCGGACGACGCCGCCGACCTGCTGTCGGAGCTGCCCGAGGACGACGCCGAACGGCTGCTGCAGCTGATGGAGCCGGAGGAGGCCGCGCCGGTCCGACGCCTGCTCACCTATGCCGAGCGCACCGCCGGCGGGCTGATGACCACCGAGCCGATCGTGCTGGAGCCGGACGCCACCGTCGCCGAGGCACTCGCCCGGATCCGGGTCTCCGACCTCAAGCCGGCCCAGGCCGCGCAGGTGTACGTGTGCCGGCCGCCGACGGAGACGCCGACCGGCATCTACCTGGGCCTGGTGCACTTCCAGAAGCTGCTCAGGGAGCCCCCCTACACGCTGCTGGGCGCCATCGTCGACGGCGACCTGGACGCGCTCTCCCCCGACGCCGTGCTGGACCGGATCACCCACTACCTGGCGACCTACAACATGGTCGCCGCACCGGTGGTGGACGAGCACGACCACCTGCTGGGCGCGGTGACCGTCGACGACGTACTGGACCACATGCTGCCCGACGACTGGCGCGAGTCGGCGCTGCACGACGACGACTCCGAGCACGA
This sequence comes from Streptacidiphilus jeojiensis, assembly GCF_042510965.1. NCBI lineage: Bacteria > Bacillati > Actinomycetota > Actinomycetes > Kitasatosporales > Streptomycetaceae > Streptacidiphilus > Streptacidiphilus jeojiensis. The sequence goes on along the minus strand of NZ_JBEUKS010000012.1, from coordinate 309,169 downwards.
CCGCGTCCCGGAGGGGGTGACCACCGATGGCCGGTGACCGCCGCGACCTGAGGAACCTCCGCGAGCGCCGGGACCAGCGACTGCGCGAGACGGCCGGCCAGCGGCCCCGCGAGGCGGACGGTCGGCGCACCCAGGAGCGCGGCAGCGAGGACCGCCGCCGCAACCGGCTGGACCAGCCGCAGCGCCGTCGCAGCTTCGTCACCCTGCCCAGCCCGGACTCGGACGCCTTCGGGCGGCTGTCCGAACGGATCGCCCGCTTCCTGGGGACCGGTCGCTTCCTGGTCTGGATGACGCTGCTCATCCTGCTCTGGGTGGGCTGGAACATCGCCGCTCCGCGCTCCTGGCGCTTCGACGAGTACCCCTTCATCTTCCTGACCCTGGTGCTCTCGCTGCAGGCCTCCTACGCCGCCCCGCTGATCCTGCTGGCGCAGAACCGGCAGGACGACCGGGACAAGGTCAACATGGAGCAGGACCGGGCCAGGACCGAGCGCAACGTCGCCGACACCGAGTACCTGACCCGGGAGGTGGCCGCACTCCGGCACGGCCTGGGCGAGGTGGCGACCCGTGACTTCCTCCGCTCCGAACTGCAGACGCTGCTCAAGGAACTGGAGAACCGGACGCCGAGCGAACCCGACGAGGCTGCCGGCTGACGTCGCTGTGACCGGCTGCACCCATCGGGCCGGTCGGGGCCGCGTCTGCTGCGTCGTACCATCAGTGCATGGCTTCCGATACGCAGACAACCGCCCTCGAGGAGTCCGTGCGCACGGCCCTCGGGACGGTGCAGGACCCGGAGATCCACCGGCCCATCACCGAGCTGGGCATGGTCAAATCGGTGCAGATCGACGAGGACGGCGCCGCCAGGGTGGCCGTCTACCTCACCGTCTCCGGCTGCCCGATGCGGGAGACCATCACCAGCAGGGTCACCGAGGCCGTGGGCGCGGTCCCCGGCATCACCTCGGTCGCCGTCGAGCTGGACGTGATGAGCACCGAGCAGCGCCAGGAACTGGCCTCGATGCTGCGCGGCGGCCAGGCCGAGAAGGAGATCCCCTTCGCCAAGCCGGGTTCGCTCACCCGCGTCTACGCGGTCGCGTCCGGCAAGGGCGGCGTGGGCAAGTCCTCGGTGACCGTCAACCTCGCGGCGGCGCTGGCCGCCGACGGGCTGAAGGTCGCCGTGGTCGACGCCGACATCTACGGCCACAGCATCCCGCGGATGCTGGGCGTGGACGGCCGTCCGACCCAGGTCGAGAACATGATCATGCCGCCGTCGGCGCACGGCGTGAAGGTCATCTCGATCGGCATGTTCACCCCGGGCAACGCCCCGGTGGTGTGGCGCGGGCCGATGCTGCACCGCGCGCTGCAGCAGTTCCTCGGCGACGTCTACTGGGGCGACCTGGACGTGCTGCTGCTGGACCTGCCGCCGGGGACCGGTGACATCGCCATCTCGGTGGCGCAGTTGGTCCCCAACGCGGAGATCCTGATCGTCACCACCCCGCAGCAGGCGGCGGCGGAGGTCGCCGAACGGGCCGGGACGATCGCGCTGCAGACGCACCAGACCATCGTCGGCGTCATCGAGAACATGTCCGGGATGCCGTGTCCGCACTGCGGCGAGATGGTCGACGTCTTCGGCACCGGCGGGGGGCAGACCGTCTCCGACGCGCTCACCCAGGCCACCGGCACCAAGGTGCCGGTCCTCGGCAGCATCCCCATCGACGTGCGGCTCCGCCAGGGCGGGGACGAGGGCAAGCCGGTCGTCCTGACCGACCCCGACTCCCCCGCGGGGGTCGCTCTGCGGGGGATCGCCTCCAAGCTGGGGAACCGCCAGCGGGGGCTTTCCGGCCTGTCCTTGGGGATCACCCCGCGCAACAAGTTCTGACGCGCCGAGCGGTGGCACCTCGGTGCATGGTTCCTGTTCGCGCAGTTCCCCGCGCCCCTGCAGGGGCGCGGGGAACTGCGCGACAAGCCAGGCAGGACGCGTCACCCGGTCACTAGCCGGTGTACCCACCGAGGTCAGTGACCGTGCTGAAGCCCAACGCATAGGCACTCACGCCACGCCCGTACGCACCCAGGTGCACCCCGGGCGCGTCGCCCGCCAGCACCCAGCCGTACTCGGACTCGCGGTAGCGGAACGGCTGGGGGGTGCCGTTGACCGGGAGGGTGAGCGAGGACCAGCCGGAGCCGTCCAGGTCGTCCGCGAGGTCCCAGGCGAGCGTGGACTGCTGGTCCAGCCAGTTCTGCCGCATCTCGCGGGCCATCGGGCCCAGCTCCGTCGCTGCCAGCAGGCCCGACCCGGCGAGCCACGCCGCCGAGGAGACCGAGGTGGCGTCCAGTATCCCGGTGCCGTCACCGAGCCGGCGGCCGGGCCGCCGGGCCACCGTCACCACGACCGCGTAGCGGCGCGACTCGGCTGCCGGGTCCTGCTTGCCGTAGCTCCGCGCCGGTTCGTCGCCGTGCCCGATGGACCCGTAGTCCACGGTGCCGTCGGGCGACGTGCCGACCGGGGCGAGCCAGCGGTTCCCGGTCCACGCCTCGTCCAGGCTGTACCAGGGGAAGTCCGCGCGCAGATAGCCGTCGACGACGGCGTCGGCCGTCCCCGTCTGGCTGGTGGTGTCCATCTCGGCCCTCTGCTTCCGCTCGGCTGTGCTGTCGCAGCAGAACAATAGCGGGGGCGGGATCGGGTTGAGGCGTCGTCAGGTCGCGTCGAGGTCGTACGCGGGCCGCTCGGCCGCCGCCGGGGTGCTCTCCGGCTTGGCCATGTCGACCTGCGGGGCGGAGTCGTCGGCGACCTTGGCCAGCGGGTCGGACCGGACCGACTTCACCGCGGCGGTCGCGGCGGCCGCGTCCTTGCTGAAGCCGTTCTTCAGCTCCTGGAGGTCGTTCAGCCCGAATTCCTCGCCGTGCGTCGCCAACTGCTTGCGGACGAAGGTCTTGGGATTGAGGTCCTCGAACTCGAAGTCCTTGAACTCCGGTCCCAGCTCCTTGCGGATGTCCTCCTTGGCGCTGTCGGAGAACTCGCGGATCTTCCGGATGATCCCCATCGCGTCGGCGACCAGCTTGGGGAGCTTGTCCGGGCCGAAGATGATCACGGCGAGGACAATCAGCGCCACCAGTTTGAATGGACTTATGTCGAACACCGTGCGGCTCCCCTGGGAGGTGAAGTCACCCGCTCGTGGGCCCCGAGCGGCGTACCGGCACCAGCGTAGTCGCCACCGGCGCGATATCGCTCATACGTGTGCGGTCCCACTTGATGTCACAGGACCGATGTCACACGGTGTTCGCCCCGTCGTCGCGCCGCGTCGAGTGCAGCGGCACCGGGAGTTCCCTGGTCCGGCCGTCGCGCAGGACGGTGAGGACCACGGTGGCGCCGGGGGCGCGCCCGCGGACCAGGGCCGCCAGGTCGTCACCGCTGGTCACCGGACCGCCGTCGAGGGCGACCACGACGTCGCCGGGGCGCAGCGCCGGATCGGCCCCGCCCTGCCCCGCGACGGCGGTGACCTCGGCGCCGCCCTGGTAGGTGAGGTCCACGGTGGCGCCCAGCACGGTGTGGCCGGCGTGGCCGGTGTTGATCAGCTGTTCGGCGACCCGCATCGCCTGGTCCACCGGGATGGCGAAGCCCAGGCCGATGCTGCCGCTGTCGTCGGTGACGCCGAAGGGGTCGCTGCTGTCGGAGTCCGCGGAGCGGATCGCCGTGTTGACGCCGACCACGGTGCCGGCGGCGTCCAGCAGCGGACCGCCGGAGTTGCCCGGGTTGATCGGGGCGTCGGTCTGCAGCGCGTCCAGGTAGGCCAGGCCCGCTCCGGAGTTGGTGCCGCCCGAGGTCAGCGGCCGGTCCCTGGCGCTGACGATGCCCGAGGTGACGGTGCCCTGCAGGCCGAAGGGTGCGCCGATGGCGACCACCGGGTCGCCGACCTCGATCCGGTCGGCGGAGCCGAGCGCCAGCGGATGCAGCCCGGAGACCCCCTTCACCTGGAGCACGGCCAGGTCGGAGCCGACGTCACGGCCCACCAGCGCGGCCGGGTGCCGCTGTCCGGTGCTGAAGGTGACGGTGGTGCGCCCGGCGCTGCCCAGCGGGGCGACCACATGGTTGTTGGTGAGGATGTGCCCGGCGCCGTCCAGCACGATGCCGGTGCCGGTGGTCGTGGTCCCGGAGGCGCTGACGCTGAGGTAGACCACGCCGGGGAGCACCGCGCGGACGATGCTGGCGGTGGTTCCGGGCGACCGCGGCACCGGTGCCTCGCTGGCCGACTGCAGGGTGATCCGCCCGCCCTGGCGGGTGCCCTGGACCAGCGCCCCGATGCAGCCGCCCAGCAGGCCCGCGCAGAGCACCGCGACGACCGCGCCCACCGCGATCCGCACCGACTGGTGCAGGGTCGAGCGCGGGGCGCGGGAGCCTGCTGCGCGCCCGTCGCGCGGGGCCGACGGGCGGATCGGGACGACGGCTGACGGTCTGTCGGACGGTCCGGGCGGCGGCGCCCCGGGTTCCGGTGCCAGCCGGAAGCCGTGTCCGCCGGGACCGTCCGGGTGGCTCCACCAGCGCGGCGCGGGTGGAGCGGCAGAGCGGTCCGCAGCCCGGTCCGCGACCTGCTCCGCGGCCTGTTCCGGGACGTCGGGCGGCATGGTCGTACCCAGGGTGTGCCCTGCCTCGACCTCCACCACCATCCGGCGCACCGCCCTCCGCTTCGCCGCTGGGGAGGGACAGTCAACCAGGTCCGAACGGCGTTGTGGAGTCGCCACGGTAACGAACCGACCCCGCCGTCCCGGCGGGCCCGGCCGTACCGACCGCCACGGCTATCTCGTGACGGAACGCAGCATCGGTTCGCTGCCCGCGGCCGGCACTGAGGTGACCGAGGCGGACGGCACGACCAGCGGCTGGGAGAACTCTCCGGGCAGGTTCGCCGAGACCCCGAACGCCAGCTGCCCGCTGTTGCGGCCGTAGCCGCCGGGGGCGTTGTCGACACCGGCGGTGCTGCCGGCCGTGTCGGCGACCGGGGCGACATTGCCGTAGGGCTCGTCCACGGTCGGCTCGGCCGAGCTCACACCGGTGATGGCGCTGCCCAGTGCGACCGCGGCGACCGAGAAGGCCCCGGCGGCGGCGAAGGCGAAGCGCCTGCCGCGCGCCGCGGACGGGCGCGACACGGTCTGTTCGCGGGTGGGTTCCGGAGAGGTGAGGTTCTCCGGACGGCTGTCGCCGGGCGCGAAGCCCGCCCGCAGCCGGGCCGCGATCGGACGCTGCTCGCTCTGGAACAGCCGGCTGCCGCGCTCGGCCCGCGGGTCCACCCCGGGTACCGGGTGGTCGGCGCCGAGGGCGTTGCTGCCAAAGCGTCCGCTGCCGAAGCCGTTGGCACCGAAGGAGTCGGCGCCGCCGAAGGAGTTCGAACCGCCGAAGGAGGAACCGCCGAAGCCCCTGCGGCCGGTGCCGCCGGCGCTCGGGGGCTGCCGGTCGCCGTCGTCGTCCCCGGCGATGCCCATCAGCTTGGCCAGGAACAGGGCGCTGGGGTCGGGCGGCAGCGCCGCCGCGATCCGGCTCTTGATCCGGCGCTCCTCCTCGGCCCGGCTGAGGCAGGCCGAACAGGTCGCCAGATGCGCCTGGACCCGCTCCCGGCCGTCGTGGTCCAGCTCGCCGTCGATGAAGGCGGCCAGCCGGTCCCCCAGGTGCTGCTCCTCGACGGCCTGGACCGCCGGGGCTGCGGCGGACCGGTCCACCCGCAGCTCGACCAGGACCTCGGGCCTGCGGGCGCGGTGCGGCTGCTCGGTCACAGCGACCGCCTCTGTTCCGCGAACTCGTCCGTACCACTGGCACTGGACAGGGCGACCTCGCCCGGCTCGGTGACGGCGCCGGCCCGGCGCTCGCGGCCCTCGGCGGCACCGGGCGCCCGGTGCTGCAGGGCGGCGCGCAGGTGTGCCCGGCCGCGGTGGATCCGGCTGCGGACCGTGCCGAGCTTCACGCCCAGGGTCGCGGCGATCTCCTCGTAGGAGAGGCCCTCGATGTCACAGAGCACCACGGCGGCGCGGAACTCGGGCGCGAGGGTGTCCAGCGCCTGCTGGACGTCGGCGTCGAAGTGGGTGTCGTGGAAGTGCTGGGCCGGCGAGGGTTCACGGCTGGGCAGCCGCTCGGCGGCGTCCTCGGCCAGGGCGTCGAAGCGGATCCGCTGCTTGCGGCGGACCATGTCCAGGAAGAGATTGGTGGTGATCCGGTGCAGCCAGCCCTCGAAAGTGCCGGGCGTGTAGGTCGACAGCGAACGGAACACCCGGACGAAGACCTCCTGGGTGAGGTCCTCGGCGTCGTGCTGATTGCCCGTCAGGCGGTAGGCCAGCCGGTACACCCGGGCGCTGTGGGTCTGGACGATCTCCTCCCAGCTGGGAGGCGTCCAGGCAGAGGCCGCGCTCGCCTCGTCGAAGGAGGCGGTCTGCGGACTGTGCGCGGGCTCTGCGGCCTCGCGCTCGCTGGGTGCGGGCTTGGACTCACTCATCACGGGCTTTGGCGTCAGGGCCGACGCACGACCGCGGAAGTACCGCGAACCCGCGCCCCCCTCGGCCACACCTCCTCGATCGGCTCTTCTGCCAAGCAGGGTCACCACCATATCCGCCTCACCCGTCAGCTCCGGATAAAAGCCAATCACCATACGACCCACCTGCGGGGTCGGCCGCACTCACCCCTCCCAACGGGCCGCGCCCCGCTCCGGTTCCTTCAAGACCCATTAACCTGTGGCCAGAAATACATGGACACGGAACCAGGACAGAACCGGAGAGGGAGCAGCCATCACCGGCTACGGGCCGTCGGACCCGCGCCTCGCCGATGCCTACGCCGTCGAGGACGAGGTGCTGCAGTACGCCCGCAGGCAGTCCGAGCTGGCCACGGTGCGTCCGGTGTCGCCGGCCAGCGGAGCGGCCCTGGCCGTGCTGGCGGCGGCGGTCGGCGCCCGTTCGGTGGTGGAGATCGGCACCGGTGCGGGCGTGTCGGGCATCTGCCTGCTGCGCGGGATGCGCCCGGACGGGATCCTGACCACCGTCGACATCCAGCCGGGGCTGCAGCGGCAGGCCCGCGAGCTCTTCTCGGACGCCGGCTTCGCCCCGAGCCGGGCCCGCTGCATTCCCGGCGCCGCCCTGGAGGTCCTGCCCCGGCTCGCGGACGGGCAGTACGACCTGGTGTTCTGCGACGGCGATCCGGCGGAGTCGCCGGACTACCTGGCTGAATCGTTGCGCCTGCTGCGACCTGGGGGAATGGTCTGCTTCGAAGGGGCCGTCAGCGCGCTGGACGACATGGCGACCAGGGATCTGGTGCGGACCGTGCGGGAGCACGACACCCTGCTGAGTGCGCTGCTCCCGGTCGGTGACGGACTGTTGTGCGCGGTGCGGCGCTGAGACGCGCGGGCTGCGAATGCGCGAGCTGCGGGTGCGGGTGCACGGGCGGGGCTTCGCGGGAGTGAGCGCTCACAGCTGTGGCCCTGGTCCCGGGCCCCCGGAGGGGGTGCGGGGCCAGAGCCACAGGTGCGCTACTCGCTTGGGGACCAGGAGGTCGTCAGCCGCAGGCCTTCTTCAGGGCCTCGCCCAGAGCGTCGGCCTCGTCCGGCGTCAGTTCGACCACCAGCCGCCCGCCGCCCTCGAGCGGTACTCGCATGACGATGCCCCGCCCCTCCTTGGTCACCTCGAGCGGGCCGTCGCCCGTCCGCGGCTTCATGGCCGCCATGCTCGTTCCCCTTCCTGCGAACCTGCTCACCGACGCACCCACGGCCCGTCCACCGCAGGTATCGAACGCATTGATCGGAGTCCAGTATCCCGCATCGGGGCACCCGATGACCAACATCACTACTCTCTCCCGTCCCGGCAGGCTCATCCGTACGCTGACCACCCGGTTCCGATCGCAAATCAGTTCCCGTGTCCCCGGCGGGTCCCCGCGCCCTCGCCCCGGTTCGGCCGACCGGGCGGGACACGTCCGAAACAGTGGCCTACGTCACATCGGCCAAGCCGCTGCCGATCCGTCATGCTGGCATGGGACTACTGACGAGTAATGGGAGATCCGCATGGCCGACACCGTGCTGTACGAGCTCAGCGACGGGCTGGCGACCGTCACCATCAACCGGCCCGAGGCGATGAACGCGCTCGACACGGAGACCAAGGTGGCGCTGCGGGACGCCATGACCACCGCCAAGGAGGACCCGGCGGTACGGGCGGTGCTGCTCACCGGCGCCGGCCCGCGGGCCTTCTGCGTGGGCCAGGACCTCAAGGAGCACCTGGGCAAGCTGGCCGCGGCCCGGGACGGCGGGGAGGCTCCGCTATCCACCGTGCGGGAGCACTACAACCCGCTGCTGACCGCGATCGCGACCATGCCCAAGCCGGTGGTCGCGGCGGTCAACGGGGTGGCGGCGGGGGCCGGCGCGGGGCTGGCCTGGGCCTGCGACTTCCGGATCATCGCCGACCACAGCGGGTTCAACACCTCGTTCGCCGGGGTGGCACTGACCGCGGACTCGGGGGTGTCCTGGACGCTGCCCCGGCTGGTGGGGCAGGCCAAGGCGGTCGAGCTGCTGATGTTCCCGCAGACGGTTCCGGCGGCGGAGGCGCTGGCGCTCGGGCTCGCGCACCGCGTGGTGCCGGCGGCGGAGCTGGCCGCGACGGCGCGGGAGTTCGCCGCGGGGCTGGCGGCGGGACCGACGGTCGCCTTCGGCGCGATCAAGGAGTCGCTGGCCTACGGGGCGGGGCACACGCTGGTGGAGACGTTGGGCAAGGAGGACGAGCTGCAGACCCGTGCCGGGGCGGCGGAGGACCACTGGATCGCGGTGCAGGCCTTCCTGGCGAAGGAGGCACCCAAGTACGTCGGGCGGTAGGCGCGGGGGGAGGCCCGGGGAACTGGTGCGGGTCCGTGGTGGTTTGTCGCGCAGTTCCCCGCGCCCCTGGACGTTTGCAACTGGCCCGCTTGCACCTACCTAGGGGCGCGGGGCTCTGCTTACTGAAAAGCGTGCGCGACAAACCATGCGCGGCCCGCACCCGTCAGCGGGCGAAGCAGTCCGCGAAGTGGTCGTTGACCAGGCCGCAGGCCTGCATCAGGGCGTACGCGGTGGTCGGACCGACGAAGCGGAAGCCGTGGCGCTTCAGCTCCTTGGCGAGGGCGGTGGACTCCGGGGTGACCGCGGGGACGTCGCCCATGGCGCGCGGGGCCCGGCCCGGCTTCTTCGGGGCGAAGGACCAGATCAGCGCGTCCAGCGTGGTGCCGTCCAGCTCCAGCACGGCACGGGCGTTGGCGATGGTGGCCAGCACCTTCGCGCGGTTGCGGATGATGCCCGGGTCGGCCATCAGCCGTTCGATGTCCGCGTCGCCGAACTCGGCGACCACCGCCGGGTCGAAGCCGGAGAACGCCTTACGGAAGGTCTCCCGGCGGCGCAGGATGGTGATCCAGGACAGCCCGGACTGGAACGCCTCCAGGCTGATCCGCTCGTACAGGGCCCGGTCGCCGTGGACCGCTCTGCCCCACTCCTGGTCGTGGTACTCGACGTAGTCGGGCGGGGAGAGGCCCCAGGGGCAGCGGCGCAGGCCGTCCTCGCCGAGGACGGTGGCGCTCGGGCTCACTGGCCCGACTCCTGGTCCAGGCCCGGCAGGGCGTCCTGCGGCGACTGCTTCTCCAGGGTGGTGCCGCCCGGGGTGGCGAACCGCATCCGCAGCGCCTCGAACTCCGCCGTCCCCGGCTGGCCGGCCTGCGGGTGGCCGGCCGCCAGGGCCGCGGTGAGGGCGGCCTCCAGCTCGGCGACCCGGACGTCACGGTGGGTCAGCTCGACCCCGAGGCGGTCCAGCACGTCGTCCACCTCGTCCATCCGGTAGCCGCGCACGGCCATGGGGAAGCGCAGCACGTCCACGTCGGCGCGGGTCAGCGGACGGTCCAGGGGCAGCCGCGCGGCCAGCCGGTCCTGCTCGGCCTCCGGCAGCGAACCGCCGCCTCCGAGCGCGACCAGCGCCGCAGCGCCCACCACCAGCACCATGACGACGAGGATCAACCAGAACACAAGCCCACGACTCCCGGCTCCCGGTGGGGGATCATGAAGGGACCCCCACAGTACTGAACGGTACTGGGGCCATCATGGCGTACGTACCTTGGAGGACGCATGGCTCTCGCGCTCGGCCCGCGGATTTTCGGTGCAGACGAGCCGGTCATCATGGCTATCGTCAACCGCACCCCGGACTCGTTCTTCGACCAGGGCGCGACCTTCGCCGACGAGGCGGCCTTCGCGGCGGCCGACCGGGCGGTCGCCGAGGGGGCGGCGATCCTGGACATCGGCGGGGTGAAGGCGGGGCCGGGCGAGGAGGTCAGCACCGAGGAGGAGCTGCGCCGGATCGTGCCCTTCGTGGCCGAGCTGCGCAAGCGCCACCCGGACACGGTGATCAGCGTGGACACCTGGCGGCACGAGGTCGGCGAGGCGGTCTGCGAGGTCGGCGCCGACCTGCTGAACGACGCCTGGGGCGGGGTGGACCCGCTGCTGGCGGAGGTCGCCGGGCGGTACGGCGTGGGCATCGTCTGCACTCACGCCGGCGGCGCCGAGCCGCGGACCCGGCCGCACCGGGTGGCCTACCAGGACGTGATGGCCGACATCCTGGAGCGCACGCTGGCGCTGGCGGAGCGGGCCGTGTCGCTGGGGGTGCCGCGCGAGGGGGTGCTGATCGACCCGGGGCACGACTTCGGCAAGAACACCCGGCACTCGCTGGAGGCGACCCGGCGGCTGCCGGAGATGACCGACACCGGCTGGCCGGTGCTGGTGTCGCTGTCCAACAAGGACTTCGTCGGCGAGACGCTGGACAAGCCGGTCGGCGAGCGGCTGCTGGGCACGCTGGCGACCACGGCGGTCTCGGCGTGGCTGGGGGCCCAGGTCTACCGGGTGCACCAGGTCGCGGAGACCAGGCAGGTGCTGGACATGGTCGCCTCGATCCGGGGCACCCGGCCGCCGGCGGTGGCCCGCCGCGGGCTGGCCTGACGGCCAGGGGTCACCGGCCGCCGAGGGTGGGGTACTGCCGGGCGGGCTCCACGCCGGTGGGTGGTTGCCGTTCGCGCAGTTCCCCGCGCCCCTGGACGTTTGCGACTGGCCCGCTTGCACCCACCTATTCCGGGTTATGGGCCGGGTTCACTACGCCGTTGCGGAGGCGGGCCTCGTCGAGGATCTTCATGGCCTCGTCGACGGAGTCGGTGATCTGGATCAGCTCCAGGTCCGACGGGGAGGCCTTGCCCTCGGCGACCAGGGTGTTGCGGACCCACTCGAACAGGCCGGACCAGTAGGAGACCCCGAAGAGGATCACCGGGAACCGGGTGACCTTGTGGGTCTGCACCAGCGTCAATGCCTCGAACAGCTCGTCCAGGGTGCCGAAGCCGCCCGGGAGCACGATGAAGCCCTGCGAGTACTTCACGAACATGGTCTTGCGGACGAAGAAGTAACGGAAGTTCAGACCCAGGTCGACGTACTGGTTGAGCCCCTGCTCGAAGGGCAACTCGATGCCGAGGCCGACCGAGGTACCGCCGGCCTCGTGCGCGCCCTTGTTGGCGGACTCCATCGCGCCGGGTCCGCCGCCGGTGATCACCGCGTAGCCGGCCTCCACCAGGGCGCGGCCGATCTGCTCGCCGGCCTGGTACTCGACCGAGTCGGCCGCCGTCCTGGCGGAGCCGAACACACTGACGGCGGGCCCCAGTTCGGCGAGCGCGCCGAACCCCTCGACGAACTCGGACTGGATGCGCATGACCCGCCAGGGATCGGTGTGCAGCCAGTCCGCGTTCTGTGCCGAGTCCAGCAGCCGCTGGTCCGTGGTGCTGCTGTCGACCTGCTCGCCGCGGAGCAGCACCGGGCCGCGCCGCTTCTCCGCCGTCTTCCTCGGGCCCGTCGGGACCCGGTCCGGGCCCTGCCCGTACTGCCTGTCGTTCGTCATACCTACGTAGGCTACGGCCTGGACGCGTGACCAGGTGGGATCTCTTCTGATCGAGCTCAGCGGCCGGGTCAGTCCTGGAGCCAGTCCCTGATCCGCTTCTCGCACTCGTCCACCGCCGCCAGCGAGCAGTGCTCCTCGCGGGTGTGGGCCAGGTTGGGGTCGCCCGGGCCGTAGTTGACGGCGGGGACGCCGAGCGCGGAGAAGCGGGCGACGTCGGTCCAGCCGAACTTGGCCTGCGGGGTGGCCCCGGTCGCGGCGATGAAGGCGGCGGCGGCCGGGTGCGACAGGCCCGGCAGCGCGCCGGGGGCGGAGTCGGTGACCACGACCTGGTAGCCGTCGAAGACCTCGCGGATGTGCGCCTCCGCCTGGGCCTCGCTGCGGTCCGGCGCGAAGCGGAAGTTGACGGTGACGGTGCAGGCGTCCGGGATGACGTTGCCGGCGACCCCGCCCTGGATGTTCACCGCGTTGAGGCCCTCGTGGTACTCCAGGCCGTCGATGTCCACCAGCCGCGGCACGTAGTCGGCCAGCCGCTGCAGGATCGGGGCGGCCTTGTGGATGGCGTTGTCGCCGAGCCAGCTGCGGGCCGAGTGGGACCGGTGCCCGGTGGTGCTGACGGTGGCCCGCATGGTGCCCTGGCAGCCGCCCTCGACCTGCGCGTTGCTCGGCTCCATCAGCACCGCGAAGTCCGCGGCGAGCCACTCGGGGTGGATCCTGGCCAGCCGTCCGAGGCCGTTGCGGGTCGCCTCGACCTCCTCGCAGTCGTAGAAGACGAAGGTGAGGTCGCGGTTGGGGTCCAGGACGGTGGCGGCGATCCGGAGCTGGACGGCGACGCCGGCCTTCATGTCGGAGGTGCCGCAGCCCCAGAGCAGGTCGCCGTCGACCCGGGAGGGCAGGTTGTCGGCGATCGGCACCGTGTCCAGGTGTCCGGCCAGGACCACCCGCTCGGAGCGGCCCAGGTCGGTCCGGGCGATCACGGCGTCGCCGTCGCGGTCCACGGTGAGGTGCGGCAGCGAGCGCAGCGCGGCCTCGACGGCGTCGGCGAGCAGCCGCTCGTCGCCGCTGACCGAGGGGATGTCGACCAGGGCGGCTGTGAGTTCACCCCCGCTCGCTGTGAGATCGAGGACGGGTACGGCGGCCGTGGCCGAGCTGTCGGCGGTACTGGAACCAGTCATGACCAGCCAGGTTACGGCCTGCCGAGCGGTCGGCGGGATCGATGCCGGGGAGAACCGGGCTCACGGCGGGGTCGTCACAGTCGGTAGGGTGCAGCGAACATGGCAAGGAGGAACAGCCGGGTGAGTCTGAAGTCGATGATGGACTCCGCCGAGACCGCGCCCACCGGGCGGCGGCGTCGGCGGTGGCTGGGCTGCCTGCCGTTCGTGCTGGTGCTGGCCATCGTGGTGGCGGTCGGCCTGTACCTGAACCGGCACCGCGACCTGCTGCCCATCCCGGTCGCCGAGGGCTGCGAGGTCGACAGCGTCGACGGCGTGGTCGACCTCTCGCTGGACCAGATGAGCAATGCCGGGACCATCGCGGCGGTGGCCATCTCCCGAAGACTTCCGGAACGCGCGGTGACGATCTCGCTGGCCACCGCCATGCAGGAGTCCAAGCTGCAGAACCTGACGGCCGGTGACCGCGACTCGATCGGCCTGTTCCAGCAGCGCCCCTCGCAGGGCTGGGGCACCCCGGCGCAGATCGGCGACCCGGTCTACGCGACCAACAAGTTCCTCGACAAGCTGGTGCAGATCCAGGGCTACGCGCAGCTGCCGCTGACCGTCGCCGCCCAGGACGTCCAGCACAGCGGCTACCCGGACGCCTACGCCACCCACGAGACCGATGCCAAGACCCTCTCCGGCGCCCTGACCGGGCGCGTCCCGGCGTCGCTGAACTGCACGGTGAACAGCGTGGGCGCGGCGGTCACCGGGCCGATCGGCGCGGACGGGCTGCAGCAGGGCGGCCGGGCGGTCTCGGCGAAGCTGAAGGACGACTTCGGCGCGACGGTGACGCCCAAGGCGGCGACCGCGGCGGGCTCCGCCGACGCGGCCGGTGGGTCGCCCTCGGCCTCCGCGTCCGCCGACTCCCAGGGCCTGGGACTGACCGTCGGGACCGGCAGCGGGACCACGGGGACGGCCCGCGGCTGGGCGGTGGCGCAGTGGGCGGTGGCGAACTGCCAGGACCTGCACATCACCTCCGTCTCCTACGGCGGCAAGGTCTGGCGCAGCTCCGACTCCACCAAGGGCTGGCAGGCCTCCGGCGCCGCGGCCGGCTCCGGCCCGGTGCGGATCAGCGTCGCGGCGAAGGATGCCGCGTCCTCGTCCCCGTCGAGTTAACGGCGGCCCACCGGGTTGACGCGCGGGGGTCTCGGACGGCCCAGCGCACGGCCGTCCTGCAAAGATTCTGTGTGCATCGGATCGGCCCTGGCGCAGCCTCGGAGAAGCCTTTCTTCCCGGGCGTGACACCGCGTCAAATTGTCCGAATATGAACCGAAAAAGATAATGCGATGTTTAGGAACTCTTTGCTGGCGTCGGCCGCAACCTTCTCGCTCCTCAGGCGGTAATCACCACGTCCGCCCGGCGGACTGGTTCAGTCCCCACCTCAACGAGGAGCACCATGTCTCTCCCCCTCTCGCGCCGGATCGTCACGGCCGCGTTCGTCGTCGCCGCCGGCGCCGTCCCCGCCCTCACCGCGGGTACCGCCTCCGCCGCGCCCGCGCTGCCCAGCGTCCCCGACCTGGGTGGGCTCAGCCAGCTCGACACCGGCGCCCTCGGCAGCGACGTCCAGTCCGCCAGCCACCAGGCCGGACAGCTCACCGGCTCCAGCGCGAGCAGCGCCGTCGCCCAGTCCGTCCCCACCGTCGCGGACGCGGCCGGTGCCGCCACCGCCAAGGCCCTTCCCGAGGCCAACCACATGCTCGGTGCCTCGGCGGGCCAGCTGGCCCAGGTGGCGGGCTCGACCGCCGGAGCGGCCGGCCCGCTGGCCGGTGCCGCCTCCGGCGCGACCCGCGCCGTGCCGGTCAGCGCCGCCCACCAGGCCGTCCCGGCCGTCGACACGGTCCAGTCCACGGCCTCCGGCGTCGCCCCGGCCGGCAACACCCCGGTGGCCGCCAACATCACCCCGAGCGCCCCGGCCCCGGCCGGCCCGCTCTCCTCGCTGCCGCTGGGCAACCTGCCGGTCAACAGCCTGCCGCTGGGCGCCGCGCAGTCCACCGTCGGCCAGGTCGCCGGGGCGGCCGCGCCGGCCGCCGGACAGCGCCTCGGCGGGCTGCCCGGTCTGGGCGACACCTCCGCCCTGGGCAACCTCACCCAGACCCTGCCGCTGGGCAGCCTGCCGGTCGGCTGACACCGGGTCAGCGGTTCCACCTGCGCGAGGGCCCCGAAGCAGCTGCTTCGGGGCCCTCGCGCACGGACATCGGCGGGGTGTCAGCCGCCGAGGCGCTGCACCGCCGCGCGGACCCGCTCGTCGGTCGCGGTGAACGCCACCCGCACGAACCGCGCGCCGGCGTCCCCGTAGAACTCGCCGGGAGCGACCAGCACGCCGTGCTTGGCCAGGTCGCCGACGGTGTCCCAGCAGGGCTCGTCGCGGGTCGCCCAGAGGTAGAGGCTGGCCTCGGAGTGCTCGATCCGGAAGCCGTTGGCCTCCAGCGCCCCGCGCAGCGCCTCGCGGCGGGCGGCGTAGCGGGCCCGCTGCTCGGTCACATGGGCGGTGTCGCCCAGCGCGGCGACCGTCGCCGCCTGCACCGGGGCGGGCACCATGAAGCCGCCGTGCTTCCTGATCTCCAGCAGCTCGCCCAGCACCGCCGGGTCCCCGACCAGGAACGCCGCCCGGTACCCGGCCAGGTTGGAGCGCTTGGACAGCGAGTGGACCGCCACCAGGCCGTCGTAGCTGCCGCCGCAGACGTCCGGGTGCAGCACCGACACCGGCTCCGCCTCCCAGCCCAGCTCCAGGTAGCACTCGTCGCTGACCAGCAGCACCCCGTGCTCCCTGGCCCAGGCCACAGTGCGGCGCAGCTCGTCGGCGGTCAGCACCCGGCCGGTGGGGTTGGACGGGGAGTTGAGCCACAGCAGCCTGAGGCCGTCCGGGTCCAGCTCCCAGGGGTCGTCGTAGACCACGTGGTCCGCCCCGGCCAGCCGCGCGCCGACCTCGTAGGTCGGATAGGCCAGCCGCGGGTAGGCCACCCGGTCCCCCGGGCCCAGGCCCAGCTGCGTCGGCAGCGAGGCGACCAGTTCCTTGGAACCGACCAGCGGCAGCACATGGCGGTGCGTCAGCCCGGTCGCGCCGAGCCGGCGCCCGCTCCAGCCGACCAGGGCGTCCCGCAGCGCGGGGGTGCCCCAGACGGTGGGGTAGCCGGGGCTGTCGGCGGCGTCCGTCAGGGCCTGCTGGACCAGTTGCGGGACGGGGTCCACCGGGGTGCCGACGGAGAGGTCGACGATGCCGTCCGGATGCGCGGAGGCGGTGGCCTTGTACGGCTCCAGACGGTCCCAGGGGAACTCGGGGAGCAGCTTGGACACGCGCCGCGCCTCCCACCAGGAAGCGGTGGAAGGCGCGGGGGCGGTGCTGTCATGCACGGTGTTCACTCGACTCTGCGCGTCACTGGTTCTGCGGCGGGAGGGCCGCGATGAACGGGTGGTCCTTCTCGATCAGGCCGAGCTTGGAGGCACCACCGGGCGAACCGAGGTCGTCGAAGAAGTCGACGTTCGCCTTGTAGTAGTCCTTCCACTCGTCCGGGGTGTCGTCCTCGTAGAAGATCGCCTCGACGGGGCAGACGGGCTCACAGGCTCCGCAGTCCACGCACTCGTCGGGGTGGATGTACAAGGACCTCTTGCCCTCGTAGATGCAGTCGACGGGGCATTCTTCGATGCACGCCTTGTCCTTCACGTCGACACAAGGCTGCGCGATGACGTAGGTCACGCTGACGTTCCTCCTCGTAGGGGCTGGCATTCGCGCAGGGGAGCGCGGCGTCGTCGATGCCCGCACCTAGTATCGCCGTTTCAGGACGGCGGTTGCACCGGAGGTGGCGGGTATGGCGGACAACACTATCGGACATGGACGGCTGGAGATCCACATCACCCCGTCTGACCTGGGGCGACGTATTTCGGTGCGGCGGATCTTGGGCAGTTCGGAGGGGCGCCCGGTGTTCGGCGACGTCGTCGGCGTGCTCACATCGTGGGACGCCGGGGTGCTGACGGTGCTGAACCGGGCCGGTGAAGCCGTCTCGATCATGGAGGAGACGCTGGTCGCGGGCAAGGCGGTGCCGCCGGCGCCGATCCGGAGGACGGCCGCGGCGCCGGAGGATCCGGGACCGGTCGCGCTGCAGCGGATCGCAGCCCGCGGCTGGCCGGCGGTGGAGACCGAGCCGCTGGGCGAGTGGGTGCTCAGGGCGTCCGACGGCTTCACCCGGCGCGGCAACTCGGTGCAGACCCTGGGCGATCCCGGGATGCCCCTGGACGCCGCCCTGGACCTGGTCCAGGACTGGTACGCGCGGCGCGGGCTGGCCGCGCACGTCGAGCTGACCACCCCGGGCTCCCCCGAGGGCCTGGCCAAGCTGCTGGCCGACCGCGGGGCGGCCGAGGCCGAGACGCTGGTGCGCACCGCGCCCCTGGCGGTGCTCGCCGGCAGCGGGACGGAGCCCTCGCGGGTGCGGCTGGCGCGGCGGGCCGACGCGGCCTGGATGTCGCGCTACCGGCGGATCGGCGGCGACCCGGCGCGGGAGCGCGCGGCGCAGCAGGTCATCCACGGCGGACCCTCGGTGTGGTTCGCCACGCTGGCCGTGCCGGGGCAGGAGGGTCCCGCCGCGATCGGACGGTGCGTCATCGACGGGGAGTGGGCCGGGTTCGGGGCCATCGAGGTGGTTCCGGAACTGCGCCGGCGCGGGCTCGCCTCCGAGCTGATGGCGGTGCTGGCGAGCCGCGCCGCCGAGGAGGGCGCCCGGGGCGCCTACCTCCAGGTCGAGGCGGGGAACACCCGCGCCGCCGCCCTCTACGACAAGCTGGGCTTCACCACCTCCTACCGCTACCACTACGCCCGCCTGGACTCGTAACCGTCCCGAGCCGAGGCGCGTCGACGCCTGATGCACCCTCAGGTCCACCGGTGCCGCATGCTGCGATCCCCCGGGGAGCGACCCCCCGGACCCCCACGCCGCCGTCCCCCGGGGTGCCGGCCCCGGCCCCTCGCGAAACCCGGGGGGCGTCAACGCCTGATATGCCCTCAGGTCCACCGGTGCCGCATAGAATCCCCCGCGATGACCGAGGACAGCAGAGAGCGGTTCGCCGCCGAGGCGAGAGGCGAGACGCCCGATCTCGCTCTGCTGTGCCTGCTGATGGGCTTCGAGACGGATCTCGATCCCGCCGACGGCGGGATCGACGCCTGTCTGGCGCCGGCCCGGCGCGCGCTGGACCGGCTCAGCGCGCTGGCCGCCGCGGCCTTCCGCACCGCGGACCACCCGTCCCCGGCCGATACCGCCGCGCTGCTGGCCGGCGCGCTGGCCGGCTCCGCGGACCTCCGCGGCGGCCCCGGGGTCTACAAGCGGCTGGAGTCCTCCCTGCTGCACCAGGTGCTGCGGCGCGGGCGCGGGCTGCCGATCACCGTCTCGATCGTCTGGATCACCGTCGCCCGGATGCTGGACCTGCCCGTCTACGGCGTCGCCCTGCCGGGCCACTTCGTGGTCGGCATCGGCGACCCGGACGGCGAGCACGTGCTGGCGGACCCCTTCCACGGCGGCCGGGTGCTCTCCTGGGAGGAGGCCGAGGAGATCGCCGAGGAGGGCGGCTACCCGCTGGACACCGCGCTGCTGCGCCCCGCCGAGCCGCTGGACATAGTGCTGCGCGTGCTGGGCAACATCCGGGCCTGGGCGGCGGCGCGGCCCGAGCACGCCCGGACCCAGCTCTGGGCCGCGGAACTGTCGCTGCTGCTGCCCCGGCATCCGGCCCAGCTCCGCCTGGAGCGCGCGGAACTGCTGGTCAAGACCGGACGGTTCGTGGAGGGCGCGGCGGAGATGGACTCCTACGCGGAGATCCTGGACGCCTTCGACCCGGAGTCGGCGAAACGGGTGCGGCTGGAGGCCCGGGCGGCCCGGTACCGGCTCAACTGACCGGCCTCGACTGACCGCCCGTCATCCCCGGCCCGGTCAGAGCCAGCCCTTCTCGCGGGCGATCCGGACCGCCTCGGTGCGGTTGCGGGCGCCGGTCTTCTGGATCGCGGCGGAGAGGTAGTTGCGGACAGTGCCCTCGGAGAGGTGCAGCTGCTGTGCGACCTCGGCGTTGGCGGAGCCGTCGGCCGCAGCGGCCAGCACGTCGCGCTCGCGGGAGGTGAGCGGGTTGGCGCCCTCGGCCAGGGCGGCCGCGGCGAGGGTGGGGTCGATCACCCGCTCGCCGCGCAGCACCCGGCGGACCGCCTCGGCCAGCTGGGACGCCGGGGCGTCCTTCACCAGGAAGGCGTCGGCGCCGGACTCCATGGCCCGGCGCAGGTAGCCGGGGCGTCCGAAGGTGGTCACGATCACGATCTTGGTGGCCGGGCGCTTGCGGCGCAGCAGCGCTGCGGCCTCGATACCGGTCAGGCCGGGCATCTCGATGTCCAGGATCGCCACCTCGACGTCATGGGCCACGGCGGCGTCCACCACCTCGTCCCCGCGTGACACCTGGGCGACGACGTCGATGTCGCCCTCCAGGCCGAGCAGCGCGGCAAGGGCTTCGCGGACCATGCCCTGGTCCTCGGCGAGGAGAATTCTGATCACTGCTGCACGGTACCGGGCACAGCCTCCTCGACGGGACCGGTTGCCGCACGCAGCGGCACGAAGGCGCGGACGGTGAAGCCGCGGCCGCGCTCGCCGGGGCCGGCCTCCAGCCGGCCGTCCGCGAGTGCCAGCCGCTCGGCCAGCCCGGTCAGACCGTTGCCGTGGCCGGCCTTCTTGGCACCGCCGCCGTCGTCGGCCACCTCCAGGCAGAGCGAACGGGTACCGCCCGGCTCCATGTGCTCGGACAGCCGGACGGTGCAGTGCAGGGCGCCGCTGTGCCGGACCACGTTGGTCACGGCCTCGCGCAGCGCCCAGCCGAGCGCGCCCTCCTCGTCCGGGCCGAGTCCGGGGTGCGGGTCGGCGATAGCCGGATCGGTGTCGGTCTGGATGTCGGCCGCGGTGAGCGCGGTCCGGGCCGCAGCGATCTCGACGGCCAGCTTGGGCCTGCGGTAGCCGCCGATGGCCTCCCGCACGTCGACCAGCGCCTGCCGGCTCACCTTCTCGATGTCGTCGACCTGGGCCCGGGCCTCGGCGTAGCGCTCCTGGTCCATGAAGCGGGAGGTCAGCTCGGACTTCAGGGTGATCAGCGAGAGCGAGTGGCCGAGCAGGTCGTGCAGGTCCCGGGCCATCCGCAGCCGCTCGTCGGAGGCGGCCAGGGCGGCGACGGCCTGCCGGGCCTCGCGCAGTTCCTGCATGGTGCGGACCAGCCGCTGCAGCCCGGTCATCGCGGCGCCGCCGAGGAAGGCGGAGAGGGTGATCGGGATCAGCGACCCGGCGTCGCTGTGCAGCGTCAGGCCGGTGACCACGACCAGCCCGGTGACCACGCCCACCCCGTAGATGGCGTACCGCTGCGGGAGGATCAGCCCGCCGCTGACGGCGGTGTAGCTGTACAGCGCCAGCCAGTTGTCACCCAGGGTGAAGCAGGTGACCATCGCGATCACCAGCATCGCCCCGAGCAGCCACCCGTAGAGCGGGCTCCACCGGCCGGCCCCGCCGCTGACCGAGCGGCGCAGCACCAGCAGGGCGTAGCAGCCGAGGAAGAGCACCAGCAGGATCCAGCCGGCGATCCGTGCGCCGGCCTGGTGCGGACCCGCGACCAGATCGCTGACCGGGTAGGCCAGGTAGATCATCCACAGGCTCATCCAGCAGAGCTTGACGAACTGCTGGCGCCGGTTCTCGGGCGGCTGCCCGATGCGTGGCGCTACCAAGTCGCTCATGGTCGTCCCTTCCGGACGGGAGGGCCGCCGGGGAGCGGAGGGCTCCCCGGCGGTTCGGAACGCTGACCGGCCGTCAGGCCTCCCTGCGGTCCCTGCGGTAAAGGAAGGATGCCAGCGCCGCGAAGGCGGCGGCGTAGGCGAGGATCGCGGTGAGTTCGCCGCCGCTCAGCGAGCCCCCGGTCTGGGCCACCCGGCCGAGCTGGTTGTACAGCGCCAGCGGGGTCCACTTGGCGAAGTTCGCCATCGACCCGGTGAACTGGAAGTAGGTGCCGCCGAGCATCAGCAGCGCCATGTAGACGATCATCACGATCGGCTGCAGCGAGTCGGGGCCGGCCGAGTAGCCGAGGGCCACGCCCAGGGCAGCGAAGACGAAGCCGCCGACCCAGAGCACCAGGCCGAGCAGCAACCAGTTGCCCGCGGCGAGCCGGACCCCCTCGGAGTAGCCGACCGCGAAGGTGATCACGATCGCCGGCAGGGTGGAGGCGGCGGTGGCGGCGATCTTCGCGACCACGTAGCCGTAGCCGGGCAGCGCGGTCAGCCGCAGCTGGCGGGCCCAGCCGCTCTTGCGCTCCAGGGCGATCCGGGTGGCGTTGGTGTTCATCGAGGCGGAGACGGTGCCCAGGGTCGCCATGGTGACCATGAAGTACGCCTTGACCGAGACGCCGCCGAGGGTGTCCACGCCGCTGTAGGCGCTGACCATCAGCAGGTACAGGCCGACCGGCATGACGATGGTGAAGACCAGGTACCGGCGGTTGCGGAGCACCCGGAGGATCTCCAGCCTGGTGAGCGTGATCATCGCGCGTTCTCCTCGGTCAGGTCCGCAGTGTTCCGGTCGGCGGCGTCCTGCTCGCCGGTGATGGTGATGAAGGCCTGCTCCAGGCCCACGCCGGTGACCTCCAGGCCGCGCGGGTAGAAGCCGGCCCGGTAGATCGCGGCGACGGCCGCGTCGGCGTCGCTGCTGTTGATCCGGACCGTGTGCCCGCTGACGTCCAGTGAGTTCACCCCGGGGACGGCATTGAGCAGCGACAGGTCCGCGCCGTCCTCCGGACGGAGGTCGAAGGAGATCTTGCGCAGCCCGGCCCTGGCCTTGATCTCGGCGGCGGTGCCGTCGGCGATCAGCCGGCCCTTGTGCACCACCAGCACCCGGTCGGCGATGGAGTCCGCCTCCTCCAGGTAGTGGGTGGCGAACAGCACCGTGCGTCCGGCGTCGGCCTGGGCCCGCATCACGGCCCAGAAGGCCTGCCGGGCCGAGACGTCCATTCCGGTGGTGGGCTCGTCCAGGACGATCAGGTCGCTGTCGCCGGCCGTGGCCAGGGCGAAGCGGACCCGCTGCTCCTGGCCGCCGGAGAGCTTGTCGACCATGCGGTCGGCCAGCTCGGTGATCCCGGCGGTCTTCAGCACGTCGTCCACGTCGTAGCCGCGGGGGTGGATGTCGCTGGCGAACTTGATCAGCTCGCGGACCTTCACGTCCGGCATCAGACCGCCGCTCTGCAGCATCACGCCGACCCGGCCGTCCAGGATCGCCTGGCGCGGGCTGCCGCCGAACAGGGTGACGCTGCCGGAGGTGGGTTCGCGCAGCCCCAGCAGCATGTCGATGCTGGTGGACTTGCCGGCCCCGTTGGGGCCGAGGAAGGCGACCGTCTCCCCCGGGTGCAGGGTGAGGCTGATGTCGTTGACCGCCCTCACCGTGCCGAAGTGCTTGCTGACCCCGCGGAAGGCCGCGACCTCCCCGGAGCCGCGACCCCTTCGGGCCTCCCCCGTGACCTGCTCTACGGACGTGCTCATCGCTTCGCCTGCTCCCTCGTCGACCTGCGGCTTCAGCTCTTCCTGCGGACATCCACAAGACTGGCGGAGCGGTCGGCGCGACGGCAGTGCAGCCGGTCCCGAACCCGGCATGACGGATGTCATGCCGGGTCTGCGGATCCCGCACGACCAGTGGCTACAGGCCCAGCGAGCGCTTCAGGAAGGCCACCTGGAGCAGCAGCAGGTTCTCCGCCACCTCCTCCTGCGGGGTCATGTGGGTGACCCCGGACAGCGGCAGCAGCTCGTGCGGGCGCCCGGCGGCCAGCAGCGCCGAGGAGAGCCGCAGGGTGTGCGCGACCACCACGTTGTCGTCGGCGAGGCCGTGGATCAGCTGCAGCGGGCGGGTCAGCCTCGGCGCGTCGGCGGTGAGCGAGTTGGCCGCGTACACCTCCGGGCGCTCGGCGGGGTGGCCGAGGTAGCGCTCGGTGTAGTGGGTGTCGTAGAGGCCCCACTCGGTGACCGGGGCCCCGGCGACGGCGGCGTGGAACACGTCGGGGCGGCGCAGCACGGCCAGTGCGGCCAGGTAGCCGCCGTAGGACCAGCCGCGGATGCCGACCCTGGTGAGGTCCAGCGGATGCTCCTCGGCGAGCGCCTGCAGGGCCTCCACCTGGTCGTCCAGGGTGGCGCCGGCGAAGTCGAAGGCGACGGCCTTCTCCCAGGCCGGGCTGCGCCCCGGGGTGCCCCGGCCGTCGGCGACCACCACCGCGAAGCCCTGGTCGGCGAACCACTGCGAGGTCAGATGCAGGTTCTGCGCGGCTGCCACCATCTGTCCGTGCGGCCCGCCGTAGGGGTTCATCAGCACCGGGAGCAGCCCGTCCCGCTCGCGGTCGTAGCCGGTGGGCAGCAGTACCGCGGCCGGGATGCGGCTCTTGCCGGCCAGGGTGAGCAGCGGCCGGGCGGTGATCACGGGGGTGTCGGCCAGGGACCCGACCGTGTGCACCGGGACGCCGTCGCGGTGCACCCGCACCAGGGTCCCGGGGCGGTCCAGGGCGGCGGACTGGACCACGGTGACGGCTCCGGCGCGGACCGCCGAGTAGCGGCCGGGTTCCGTGCCGACCCGGGTGACGCCGCTGCCGCCCGCGGCGTGGCCGACGGTGTACAGGTGTTCCTCGCCGATCTCCGGGTCGGTGGCCGCCTCCCCCGCCGAGGCGGTGAACAGCACGTCGTCGGCGCCGATCTCCAGGACCTCCCGGACCTGCAGTTCCGGGCCGGTGAGCCGGGTGTCGCCGACGACCAGGGCGCGGGCCCCGCCCTCGTCCGAGATCCGCACCAGCCGCCGGTCCGGGGTCCAGGCCGGGACCCCGGGGAAGAGCTCCAGCCAGGCCGGATCCTCCTCCCGCAGCAGCACCGTCGTCGCACCGGTCTCCGGGTCGACGGCCAGCGTGAGCTGGCTGCGCTGGTCCCGGGACTGGACCAGCAGCAGCGGCGGACCGCCCGCCGACCAGTGCACCCGGGCCAGGTAGGGGTGGGTCCCGCGGTCCCAGACCACCTCGACCCGGCCGCCGTCCAGGCTCAGCACGGCCAGGGTGACCTCGGCGTTCGGGCTGCCGGCCCGGGGGTAGGCGATCTCGCTCGCCGGGCGGTCCGGGTTGGCCGGGTCGGCGATCCACCAGCGCTGGACCGGGCCGGAGTCGACCCGGGCCGCCAGCAGCCGGTCGCTGTCCGGGGACCACCAGAAGCCGCGGCTGCGGTCCATCTCCTCCTGCGCGATGAACTCGGCCTGGCCCCAGGTCACCTCGCCGTCCTCGGCGCCGGACGGCCCGGCCAGCGCCCGGTCCCCGCTGCCGTCGGACCCGATCGCCCGCAGCTCGCCGGCGACGGTGGCATAGGCGATCTGGGCGCCGTCCGGCGAGGGGCGCGGGTCGAGCACCGAACCGTGCGCCCGCAACTCGGCCCACCCGTCGCCCGCCACCACCCTTGTCTGAGGCGCTTCGCGCCGCCCCTCCCCTGCCAGCAGATCGGCTGCGAACAGCCGTCCGGACAGGGCGAAGGCGGCCAGGGTGGCCTCGGCGTCGGTGGCGTAGCCGACGACCCCGGCCGAGCCCTCGCGGCTGCGCTCGCGCCGGGCCCGCTCCTCCGGGCTCAGCTCCTCCTCACCGCTGCCGAGCAGGGCGGACGGGTCGGCGACGATGCGCTCGAACGGAGTACTGCCGTCGGGAAGATCCACAACTTGGAGCAGGTTCGCCCGTTCGGACGCACCGGCGGAGCGCAGGAAGACGACCCTGCGGCCGTCCGGGGAGACGGTGAACGACCGTGGCGCGCCCAGGGTGAAGCGCAGGGTCCGCGAGTACTGGCGGGGGAAGGAGTTCTCCGGCGTCGTGTCCTGAGTGGTCATAGGCCGACCTTAGAGCCGCAGGCGGGCGCGCGGATCGTCCCCCGGGTGGGTCAAACCCGACCCGCCGTTCGCTCGCCCGTTCGGACGCCGGGGCGGGGCGGCACGCCCGCGACGCGTGCGCCCCGGTCGTGCACCGATGCTCCGGCATATGCATGATGACGGAAAGTGACCTCTCGGTCACTCTCTGGGTATCAACAAGCTGCGCTGCACAGAAGCTGCACTGCACACCCGCCCCCGACCGGTACGGCAGTCCCCGCCGTGCCGCTGCTGAGAGGTGAGTCGCGATGGTTCTGCCGATTTCCGCCGCCGTCCTGATGCTGGTCATTGTCATCCTGCTGGTCCGGCGCTCCGGACTGAAGCTCGTGCACGCCGTGGTCTGCGCCCTGCTGGGGTTCTACCTCGCCTCCACGTCCATCGCGCAGCCGATCCACACCCTGAGCACCAACGTCGCCGGGATGATCTCCGGGATCCGCCTCTGAGGTACCGGCCTCCGAGGGATCGCCCTCCGGGAGCCGAGGCTCCCTCGGGACCGCTGTCGGCCACTGCCCTTACGCTGGGCGCATGACCGACCCGACCGTCCCTCCTGCCTCCCCCTCGGCGGCGCGCCGGCTGCTGCTCGTCCACGCCCATCCGGACGACGAGAGCATCGGCAACGGGGCCACCATGGCCCGCTGTGCCGCCGAGGGCGCCCTGGTGACCCTGGTCACCTGCACCCTCGGCGAGGAGGGCGAGGTGATCGGCGACGAGCTGCGGCATCTCGCGGCTGACCGGGACGACACCCTGGGACAGCACCGCATCGGCGAGCTGGCCGCCGCGATGCGGGCGCTCGGGGTCACCGACCACCGGTTCCTGGGCGGCGCCGGCCGCTACCGGGACTCGGGAATGATGGGCGTCGCCGGCAACGAGCGCCCCGACTGCTTCTGGCAGGCCGACCTGGACGAGGCGGCGGGCCACCTGGTCGCGGTGATCCGCGAGACCAGGCCGCAGGTGCTGGTCACCTACGACGAGAACGGCGGCTACGGCCACCCCGACCACATCCAGGCGCACCGCACCGCGATGCGGGCCCAGGAGCTGGCCGCCGATCCTGGGTTCCGCCCCGAGCTGGGCCCGGCCCACGGCATCGACAAGGTCTACTGGAACTGCGTGCCGCTGTCGGTGATCGAGGACTTCTTCGAGTCGCTGCGCTCCCAGGGCCGCGACTTCCCGTTCCCCGGTGTCGCCGGCCCCGCCGACGTCCCCGGCGTGGTCCCGGACGAGCAGGTCACCGCAGTGGTGGACGGCAGCGCCTACGCCGACCGCAAGATCGCGGCGATGCGGGCCCACGCCACCCAGATCGCGGTGGACGGCCCCTTCTTCTCGCTCTCCAACGACCTCGGCCAGCCGGTGCCGACCATGGAGGCCTACCGGCTGGTCCGCGGCCAGGCCGGACCGCCCGGCGCGGACGGCCGCGAGGACGACCTCTTCGCCGGGATCGTCACGGCCGCCCAGCCCGCCTCTTCCGCTCCGTCCGCCCTGTCCGACGCCGTGAGGAACCCGACCCGATGAGCCGCCCCCAGGACCGAGCCCGCGCGACCGTTCCCGCGCCGCGCTCCTCCTCGCCCCGCCCAGTCCCGGACTCCGATGTGACGCTGGGACAGGGTGCCCGGATCACCGCCTATGTGCTGCTCACCGTGGCGGGGGTGGCCGTCGGCCTGGCCGGCTGCTTCGTCCAGGCGCTGTGGTTCCCCGGCGGCCTGCTGCTGGCACTGGGCGCCGCCTTCGCCCTCTTCCACGGCGGACGGACGCTGACCGGCACCCGGCTCGGCGCCGCGCTGCCGGCCGTCGGCTGGTTCGCGATGCTGCTGCTGGCGAACACCCAGCGCCCCGAGGGTGACTTCCTGCTGGCTGCGAACACCGGGTCGTACGTCTTCCTGCTCGGAGGGATGGCCCTGGCTGTGATCTGCGCCACGCTCCCCTCCCGAGCGGCGATGCGGGCCGTCCGGGACGCCGTCGGCCGCTGATCACTTCCGGCCAGGACACCGCAAAACCCGAAATTCGGTCGGCGTGTCAGAGTCACCTGCGGCCCAGTAAGGTGGTGGACCAACACACGGGGGGTGTTGCCGCCGGGGCGAAGGCGCCCGACGGCGGCAGACCCTCAAGGCGGTAGCCGACGGTCGATCCAGCACTGGACTCCTGACGCCCTGTCCGCCGGCGCGCACACGGCGCAAGACCGACGATCCACAACCGCACCACCGTCCCCACAGGCGGCGGAGCGAACCGGAGCAGACGCAGTGAGCCGAGAATCTGACAGTCCGTCGACCCCGCCCCGTCCTGGTCCGGATGCCTATCCGTCGGGCACTCCCCCGTACGGGGTCTCCAACGATCCCGCCTTCTCCCGGGCCGGGCAGCCCGGCGGCGCCCCGGGCGCGGACGCGGACGGGGCGCCGCCCGAGGAGCCCCTCACCGAGACGACCCTCACCACCCGCATCCGGATCAACATCCCCGGCTCCCGGCCCATCCCGCCGGTGGTCGTGCGCAGCCCGGTACCCGGCGCGGGCAAGGACCCGGCTACGGACGCCGAGGCGGATGCCGCCGCGGCGGGCGGCCCGCGGCACCGGTCCGTGAGCGCCAGTTCGCCGGTGCTGGGCGTGATGGAGGACCGCGGCGCCGCCGCCGCACCGATGCCCGACCTTCCGCCGGAGTGGCGCACCCAGGAGCCCGGGGCGACCCCGGCGGCGGGCGACCAGCCCGAGCCCCCGAGCACCTGGTTCGCTCCGCGCAAGAAGACCCCGTCGGCGACCGAGCCCGCGGCGGCCGCGCCGCAGGCCGCTCCCCCGGTGGCCCCGCCGACCCCGGCACCGGCACCAGCCCCGGCTCCGGCTGTCCCGCCGTTCGAACAGCCGGTCTACGAGCCGCCCGCGTACCAGCAGCCCGGCTACGCGGCGGCCCCGGAGGAGGAGACGCAGGCCGTCCCGCAGCTCGGCTACGAGCAGCCCGGCTACCAGCCGCAGACCCCCTACCAGCAGGCGCCGTACGAGCAGACGCCGTACGAGCAGTCCGGCTTCCAGCCGCAGGGCGGCTACCAGCAGGACCCCTACGGACAGCAGCAGCCCCGCTTCGAGCAGCCGGGCACGGCCTACCCGCAACCCGGCCTCGAACAGCCCGGATACGAGCAGCCCTACCAGGGCAGCCCGTACCAGCAGCCGGCCGGCCCGCTGGGCTCCGGCCCGCTGGGCTCCGGCCCGCAGCCGTCCGGCCGGCCGGCCGGGCTGAACGGCGGGTTGGCCGTCGGCGGACCCGACACCCAACAGCGCAACCGGCCGCCCCAGGAACCCCAGGGACCGGACCCCGACGCCACCGCGGCCATCCCGCTGTTCCGGGACCAGGCCCCGGGCGCGGTGGCGGCCTCAGCCGCCACCCAGGCGCCACCGGCGGCCCCCGCCGCACCGCTCCCGCAGCGCGCGCCCCGGCCCGCATCGGCGGGGACCCCCGCCGCGGCTCCCGCCGGACGGCAGCAGTCGCAGCAGACTCCGCCCCAGCAGCAGAGCCGGCCCCAGCAGCAGGAGTCGCAGGCGCAGCGCCGGACCGCGACCGCGCCGATCGGCGACGGCTTCGCCGGGGGCACCGGCGGCGCGGGTGCCCCGCCCCGCAAGGCCACCGAGGGCGACGCGCCGGCGGCGGCGACAGCGACGGCCTCCTCGGCCCGCAAGCCCGCCCGCTCCGGACGCAGCCGCAAGCTCCTGGTCACCGGCATAGGTCTGCTGGTGATGATCGTCGGGGTGGCCTACGGCGCCGGCCTGATGCTCGATCAGACCGACGTCCCCAAGGGCACCACGGTCCTCGGCCAGAACATCGGCGGCGACACCCGGGACGTCGCCGTGCACACCCTGGACGGGACCGTCGGCGTCCTCGCGGCCAAGCCGCTGACGCTGGTGATCGGCTCCAAGCAGGTCCAGCTCAGCCCCTCGGTGGCGGGGCTGACCATCGACACCACGGCCACAGTGCAGGCGGTCGCCCACCACAGCTACAACCCGGCCTCGGTGCTGCCCTCGCTGTTCGGCGGGGAGCACCCGGTCGCACCGGTGGTGAAGATCGACGACGACAAGCTGCGGTCGGCGCTCCAGCAGCTGGCCTCCACCGGCGGGGCCGGAGCCAAGGAGGGCAGCATCCGCTTCGACGCCGACGGGAACACCCAGATCACCGCACCGCAGTCCGGCCAGACCCTGAACGTCGACGCCGCGATGGCGCTGGTGCAGCAGGCCTACCGGAACCGTGCCGCCGGGATCCCGGACAAGCCGGTGACCGTCCCGGTGACGAACACTCAGCCGAAGGCTTCGGCGGCCCAGTTGAAGTCCGCGGCCGCCTCGATCGGCGCCTGGGCCGGGCAGCACAAGTTCACGGTGACCGTGCACGGGGTCTCCCAGCTGTTCGGCAACAAGACCTTCAGCTCCTCGCTCACCCTGCAGCCGGACGCGAGCGGCAAGGTGGTGCCGGTCTTCGACCTGACCAAGCTGCAGGACGCGATCGGCAGCACCTTCAACGGGCTGACCACCAAGCAGGGCTCCACGGTCACCACCAAGGACATCGCCACCGCGCTGACCCAGCTGCTCAGCAAGCCGGGCGGCGACCGGACAATCTCTCTGTAACCGACATTTCCCGCTCCCCCGCAGTGGCCGGTACCTGACCCCAGGCACCGGCCACTGCGGTGCTATGTCGGCCACGCTATTCCTTTGTGACAAGTGGGTTACACGGAGCCCGTGGGGTGGAAGAACTCTCGCGACCGGGCCGGTCGAATTGGTCTTCGACAATGAAATCCAGGGTTCAACTACCGCTTAACTTTGTCCTGCATGTCCGCTTTGAGGCTTAGATACATATATTGTGCCTATCGAGGCGATAGTTAGCTTGGGGGGCATTTCCCGTCCGCATTCCGGACAACTCTGCTCCAACTGTCGCTCTCAGCAAAACTGCATGCCACCCGCCCCAGTGGTGGCACTGTAATACCTGTAGGCCAGAGCATCTATTACCGACGTTTAGAGCGTTACCAATCTTTGATCAGCGCTCTGTCGACATGACCATCTCGTCCCATCAGGATGAGTCCTCAAGCCGTTGAACAGCGGCGGATGTTAGTCCCAGGCTCAGTGATCCCGAAAGATTTCCTGCCCGTGCGCGACCTGCCATCCGCACAGGTGCGCCGGTCGTCGGGGGTCGAGCGCGGGAAACGCACGAAGGAGATGAACAGCGTTGGGTCGCTACATGCTGCGCCGATTGGCCAACTACCTGATTCTGGTCATCGTGGCCACATCACTGGCCTACTTCCTTGCGGCCCTGAGCCTCAACCCGCGTGCGAATTTCGAGGCGCAGAAACCGCGCCCGACGACGGCGCAGATCGACGCGACCCTGAAGACCTACAACCTCGACCCGGAAACGCCCGTGGTGGTCCGCTACGCGCGTTGGGTCGACGGGATCGCGCACGGAAATCTGGGGCTGGACATCAAGGGCGGCTCGGTCGCCGACGACTTCGGCCGCAAGGTCGGCGTCAGCATCCGGCTGCTCGTCATCGCCACCATCATCGGCTCCATCGGCGGTGTGCTGGTGGGGGCCTACGGGGCGATCAAGCAGTACCGGTTCTTCGACCGATGGACCACCCTCGCCTCCTTCTTCCTGCTGGCCATGCCGGTGTTCGTGGTGGCGATCGCACTACAGATGTTCGCCGTGAACATCAACGACGCGGCGGGCTCCACGGTCATCCAGTACATCGGCGAGTACAACCCGACCCTGAGCGGCTTCTGGCCGGTGTTGATCAGTCGGCTCCAGCACCTGATCCTGCCGACCATCACCCTGACGCTGTTCCAGATCGCCCAGTACAGCCGCTACCAGCGCAACACCATGCTGGACGTGCTGGGCAGCGACTTCCTGCGCACGGCACGGGCCAAGGGCCTGCGCCGGCGCACCGCGCTGATGAAGCACGGCCTGCGCACCGCGATCCTGCCGATCGTGCCGCTGCTGGTCTACAACATCGTGCTGCTCTTCACCGGCGCCACCTTCACCGAGACCATCTTCGGCTGGCACGGCATGGGTGAGTGGCTGGTGCTGTCCATCACCACCAACGACGTCAACTCCGTCGCCGCGGTCAGCCTGTTCACCGCCGCGGTCGTCCTGGTCGCCGGCCTCCTGTCCGATCTGATCTACTCCGCGCTCGATCCGCGGGTGCGCTTCAGCTGAGCCCCGAACACCCCCCAGGGGCCCACCCGAACCGCAGCAGTGCGACCGCCCGATCAGGAGAGTGAAGAGAGATGAGCACCCAGCAGAACGTCCAGCACGAGCCGGAAGCGGACGCCACCCCGGCGCTGCTGCCCCCACGCCGCGTCGGACGCGGCCGACTGACCCTGCGCCGCTTCGCCCGCAACAAACTGGCACTGGTGGGCATCGGCATCCTGGTGCTGCTGTTCCTCTTCGCCTACCTGGGCCCGCTGGTGGACAAGTGGGGCTTCGACGACCACGACTTCGAGGCCTTCCTCGACGGACCGTCGGCCAGCCACTGGTTCGGCACCGACCAGGCCGGCACCGACATCTTCGCGCTGACCACCCGGGGCCTGCAGAAGTCGCTGATCATCGGCATCCTGGTGGGCCTCATCACGACGACCCTCGCCGCCACCCTGGGCGCCGCCGCCGGCTACTTCGGCGGCTGGGTCGACCGGGTCACCATGTGGTTCGTCGACATGCTGCTGGTCCTGCCCAGCTTCCTGATCATCGCGGTGCTCTCCCCGAGCTTCGCCAAGTCCACCTGGCTGATCCTGGTCGTCCTGCTGGCCCTGTTCAGCTGGATGATCACAGCGCGGATCGTCCGCAGCATGACGCTGACGCTGAAGGACCGTGAATTCGTCAAGGCCGCCAAGTACATGGGCGTGTCCGACATCAGGATCATCTTCCGGCACATCCTGCCCAGCATGGCCTCGCTGCTGATCATCGACGGCACCATCCAGGTCAGCCTGGCGGTCATCGGCGAGAGCTCGCTCTCCTACTTCGGCTTCGGCATCCAGCCCCCGGACGTCTCGCTGGGCACGGTCATCGCCGACGGCACCTCCTACGCCACCACCTACCAGTGGCTGTTCTGGTTCCCGGCCGGCTTCCTGGTCCTCTTCGGGCTCGCCATCGCCTTCATCGGCGACGGTCTGCGCGACGCCTACGACCCCAACTCCTCGAACGCCAAGGCCCAGGCCAAGGCGATCAAGGAGAAGGGCAAGAGCAAGGGCGACGAGTCGGACGAGGTCCCCGGACAGCGCGTCGGATCGACCGAGGTGCTGAGCCAGGCATGAGCACCGCGAGCAGCCGCGCCGGCGGCACCCCTCAAGACAGCACCACCGAGGAAGGACTCACCCCCGTGATCGAGACGAGCAAGGAGCCGGCGGCCGACCGCCACGGCGGCGTCCCGCCGCTGCTGGAGGTCTCCGACCTGCATGTCTCCTTCCCCAGCGAGGCCGGTCCGGTCAAGGCTGTGCGCGGGGTCTCCTACTCCGTCCGCCCGGGCGAGGTGCTCGGCATCGTCGGCGAGTCCGGCTCCGGGAAGTCCGTCAGCTCGATGGCCGTCCTCGGACTGCTGCCCGACAGCGCCGATGTGCGCGGCTCGATCCGGATGGACGGGCGCGAGCTGCTGGGTCTCAACGACGCCAAGATGTCGAAGATCCGCGGCAAGGACATCGCCATGGTGTTCCAGGACCCGCTGTCGGCGCTGACCCCGGTGTACTCCATCGGCACCCAGATCATCGAGGCCATCCAGGTCCACCAGGACCTGGACAAGGTGAAGGCCCGCACCCGGGCCGTCGAACTGCTCGACCTGGTCGGCATCCCGGACCCGCACCAGCGGGTGGACGCCTTCCCGCACGAGTTCTCCGGCGGTATGCGCCAGCGCGCGATGATCGCCATGGCCATCGCCAACGACCCGAAGATCATCATCGCCGACGAGCCCACCACCGCCCTGGACGTCACCATCCAGGCGCAGGTGCTGGAGGTGCTGAAGAAGGCCCAGGACGTCACCGGCGCCGCCATTGTGATGATCACTCACGACCTGGGCGTGATCGCCGGCTTCGCCGACCGGGTGATGGTGATGTACGCGGGCCGACCGGTGGAGAACGGGCCGGTGGACGAGGTCTACTACCGCCCCCGGATGCCCTACACCATCGGCCTGCTGGGCTCCATCCCGCGCGTCGACGCCGACGAGCGCCGGGCGCTGACCCCCATCGACGGCACTCCCCCGTCCATGGTCGCGCTGCCCAAGGGCTGCCCCTTCGAGGCCCGCTGCCCGATCGCGATCGACGTCTGCCGCGAGCGCGAACCCGAGCTGCTGACCGCGCCCGGGGCCAACCACCCCTCCGCCTGCCACCGCTCCAGGGAACTCGCGGAGGGCGGCGGCGAGGGCCTGCTCGACCCGGCGACCATCTACCCGATCCCGCCGCTGCCCGAGGCCCACGAGATCGAGCGGCTGCCGCGCGAGGAGCGCACCGCGGTGCTCGAGGTCGACAACCTGGTCAAGCACTTCCCACTGCTCAAGGGCGCGGTCTTCAAGCGCAAGATCGGCACGGTCAAGGCGGTGGACGGGATCACCCTGGAGATCAAGGAGGGTGAGACCCTGGGCCTGGTCGGCGAGTCCGGCTGCGGCAAGACCACCACCCTGCTGGAGATCATGGACCTGACCGGCGGTCAGGCCGGCAGCGTGACGGTCTTCGGCAAGGACGTCCGCGAGGTCAAGGGCGCCAAGGCCCGCAAGGCCCTGCGCCGGGACATGCAGATCGTCTTCCAGGACCCGATGGCCTCACTGGACGCCCGGATGCCGATCGGCGACATCCTGGCCGAGCCGCTGAAGACCCACGGCTGGGACCGCGCCAGGACCGACGCCCGCATCCCGGAACTGCTGGAGCTGGTCGGCCTCAACCCCGACCACTCCGACCGCTTCCCGCAGGAGTTCTCCGGCGGCCAGCGCCAGCGCATCAGCATCGCCAGGGCGCTCGCCCTGGAACCCAAGCTGGTGGTGCTGGACGAGCCGGTCTCCGCCCTGGACGTGTCCATCCAGGCGGGTGTGCTCAACCTGCTGGACGAGCTCAAGTCGCGGATGGGGCTCAGCTACCTCTTCGTCGCCCACGACCTCTCGGTGGTGCGCCACATCGCGGACCGGATCGCGGTGATGTACCTGGGCCGGATCGTGGAGTTGGGCGAGACCAGGAGCGTCTTCCACGAGCCCTCGCACCCCTACACCCAGGCCCTGCTCTCGGCGGTGCCGCTGCCGGACCCGCAGAAGGAGCGCGCCCGCGAGCGCATCCTGCTGACCGGCGACCTGCCGAGCCCGGCCAATGTGCCCAGCGGCTGCCGCTTCCGCAACCGCTGCCCCAAGTACCTCCAGCTCAACCCCGGCGAGCAGCAGCGCTGCGAGTCCGAGGACCCCCAGCTGCACACGCTGGCCCCGGACCACACCGCAGCCTGCCACTTCGCGGAGGCCCTGGCAGTGGTCTGACGGATCGTCCGGACCCTGCCGGTGGAAGCAAGGCGCACCACCGCAGAAGCACCACCGCATACGCACAACTGCATAGGCACCACCTACTGACAATGTCGGCTCTCGTGAGGAGACCTCCTTGAAGCACACCAGGATTCCGGTCGCGCTGGTGGCGACCATGGCCGTGGCCAGCCTCGGCCTCTCCGCCTGCAGCAGCAGCGGTGGCAGCAAGGCCGGTTCGTCGGCCAAGCCTTCCGCGACCTCGCTGGCCGCCAACACCATCAAGATCAATGCCCAGCCGCGTTCAGCCCTGAAGCAGGGTGGCACCCTCACCTGGGCCATCGACCAGTACTCCACCCAGTGGAACTACAACCAGATCAACGGCGCCGAGTACTCCACCGACGCGGTGATCGAGGCCGTCGAGCCGATCATCTTCCGGGTCGACCCGGCCACCCAGAAGGTCACGCCCAACACCAACTACCTCACCGGCATGCCCACGGTGACCACGGTGAACGGCAAGCAGACGGTCACCTACAACATCAACCCCAAGGCCAAGTGGTCCGACGGCACGGCGATCAGCTACAAGGACTTCGCCGCCCAGTGGCAGGCCCTGAACGGCAAGAACACCAAGTACCAGATCGGCAGCTCGACCGGCTACTCCAACATCACCTCCGTGGTCGCGGGCACCTCGCCGCAGCAGGTCGTGGTCACCTTCGACCAGAACTTCGGCGACTGGACCTCGCTGTTCGCGCCGCTGTACCCGGCCAGCGCGCAGAGCACCCCGGACGAGTTCAACAAGGGCTTCCTGAACAAGATCCCGGTCACCGCCGGCCCGTTCAAGATCGAGTCCATGAACGCGACCACCAGCACCGTCACGGTCGCCCGTGACCCCAACTGGTGGGGCGACCCGGCCATCCTGGACAAGATCGTCTTCCGCGCGATGACCACCGACGCGGCCGACGGCGCCTTCGCCAACGGCGAGGTCGACTACCTCAACATCGGCCCGAGCGCGGCCGGTGTGAAGCAGGCCCAGGGCCGCTCCGACGGCGAGATCCGGGAGGCCGCAGGCCCCCAGTTCCGCCACGTCACCTTCAACGCCAAGTCGCCGCTGCTGTCGGACGTCAAGGTCCGCCAGGCGCTGTTCCAGGCGATCGACCGCACCGCCATCGCCAACTCGGACCTCAAGGGTCTCGGCTGGCCGGCGCTGCTGCTCAACAACCACTTCTTCATGAACAACCAGGAGGGGTACCAGGACAACGCCGGCGTTCTCGGCAAGTACGACCCCACCGCCGCCAAGGCCGCACTGGACGCGGCCGGCTGGAAGCTGAACGGCCAGTACCGCCAGAAGGACGGCAAGACCCTTGAGCTGACCTTCGTCTACCCGGACGGCACCGCGGTCTCCAAGAACGAGAGCGTGCTGCTGCAGGCCATGTTCGCCGCCGTCGGCGTCAAGCTGGACATCAGCGCCGTGCCCTCGGACGACTTCTTCGACAAGTACGTCCAGCCCGGCAAGTTCGACCTGACCGCGTTCTCCTGGCTGGGCAACGCCTGGCCGGTCTCGTCCAACTACTCGATCTACCAGTCGCCGGTGGGCAGCAACAACTTCCAGAACTTCGCCTGGACCAGCGACCCCAACGTCGACTCCCTGATGAACAAGAGCATCGCCGACCTGGACCACACCCAGGCCATCGCCGACGCCAACGCCGCCGACAAGGCCATCTGGCAGGACGCGGGCGTCTTCCCGCTCTACCAGCGCGCCGACATCTACGGTGCCAAGAAGACCCTCGCCAACCTGGGCGCGCCCCAGGACCAGGACGAGGTCGTCTACGAGAACATCGGCTTCACCAGCTGATCCGCTTCGCGTAGCCAACGGCTGAGGCCCCCACCCCGGGTTACGGGGTGGGGGCCTCAGCCTTGCTGGAACGGGGCCGGGTCAGCCCGCGCCGACCACGTCCACGTCCTCGGCGAAGTGGCACGCGGACGCGTGCGCAGCCGGGGTGCTCTGGCCGCGGAAGACCTCGGGGACGGCCAGCAGCGGCACGTCGATCGAGCACTTCTCCTGCGCCTTCCAGCAGCGGGTGCGGAAGCGGCAGCCCGACGGCGGGTTGGCCGGCGAGGGGATGTCGCCGGAGAGCAGGATCCGCTCGCGGCCCTCGCGCCCGGACGGGTCCGGCACCGGCACCGCCGACAGCAGCGCCTGGGTGTACGGGTGCGTCGGGTGCTCGTAGATCTCCTCGTCGCTGCCGATCTCCACCATCTTGCCGAGGTACATCACGCCGACCCGGTCGGAGATGTGACGCACGATCGAGAGGTCGTGGGCGATGAACATGTAGGAGAGGTTGAACTCGTCCTGCAGCTGCTCCAGCAGGTTGATCACCTGGGCCTGCACCGAGACGTCCAGCGCCGACACCGGCTCGTCCGCGATGATCACCTCGGGCTTCAGGGCCAGGCCGCGGGCGATGCCGATGCGCTGGCGCTGGCCGCCGGAGAACTGGTGCGGGTACCGGTTGATGTACTCGGGGTTGAGCCCGACCACGTCCAGCAGGTCCTGCACCGCCTTGCGGCGGTCGCCCTTGGGGGCCACCTCGGGGTGGATCTCGAACGGCTCGCCGATGATGTCGCCCACGGTCATCCGGGGGTTCAGCGAGGTGTACGGGTCCTGGAAGACCATCTGGATGTTGCGGCGGATCGCCTTGAGCGCCCGGCCGGACGCCCTGGAGATGTCCTCGCCCTTGTAGAGCACCTGGCCTGCGGTGGCCCGCTCCAGGTTCATCAGCACCTTGGCGAGGGTCGACTTGCCGCAGCCGGACTCGCCGACGATGCCCAGGGTCTCGCCCTGGTACAGGTCGAAGGAGACGCCGTCGACGGCCTTGACCGCGCCGACCTGCTTCTTGATCAGGATGCCCTGGGTCAGCGGGAAGTGCTTCTCCAGGTCGCGGACCTGGAGGATCGGCTCGCCGCGCTCGACCGGCTTCTCGACGGCGGCCTCGATCGCTTCCTCGGCGGGCACTGAGGACACGGGGCTAGCCATGGAGAGTCTCCTTCCAGAAGTGGCAGGCGCTGCCGCGGCCGGGCAGGGCCCGCCCGTCCTGCTCGGTCACCGCGTGCAGCGGCGGCACCTCGGAGCGGCAGATGTCCTGCGCCATCGGGCAGCGCGGGTTGAAGGCGCAGCCGGACGGGATACGCAGCAGGTTCGGCGGCAGGCCCTTGATCGCGTAGAGCTCCTGGCCCTTCTGGTCCAGCCGCGGGATCGAGTCCAGCAGGCCGCGGGTGTAGGGATGGGCCGGGCGCGCGTAGAGCTCGTGCACCGGCGCGGTCTCGACGATCCGGCCCGCGTACATCACCGCGATCTTGTCCGCGACGTCGGCGACCACGCCGAGGTCGTGGGTGATCAGGATCAGGCCCATGTTGTACTCGCGCTGGAGGTCGCCCAGCAGCTCCATCACCTGGGCCTGGACGGTGACGTCCAGGGCGGTGGTGGGCTCGTCGGCGATGATCAGGTCGGGCTCCAGGGCCAGCGCCATGGCGATCATGACGCGCTGGCGCATACCGCCGGAGAACTGGTGCGGGTACTGGTTGACCCGCTCCTTCGCCCCGGGGATGCCGACCCGCTCCATCAGCTCGATGGCCTTGAGCTTGGCGTCCTTGCGGGAGCTGCCCTTGTGCACCCGGTACATCTCGCCGAGCTGGGTGCCGACGGTGTGCACCGGGTTCAGCGAGGACAGGGCGTCCTGGAAGACCATGGCCATCTGCGCGCCACGGACCTTGCGCCGCTCCTCGTTGGAGACCTTCAGCAGGTCGCGGCCCTTGAACATGATCTCGCCGCCGGTGACGAACCCGGGCGGGCTGTCCAGGATGCCCATGACGGCCTGCGAGGACACGGACTTGCCGGAACCGGACTCGCCCAGGATGGCGAGGGTCTCGCCGGCCCGGACGCTGTAGTTGACGCCGTTGACGGCCTTGGCCACGCCGTCCCTGGTGCGGAACTCCACGTGCAGGTCGCGGACCTGCAGCAGCGGGGCCTCTTCGGTGTCGCCGGTCTTCGCGCGTGCGGAGACT
The DNA here is from genome assembly GCF_042510965.1 of Streptacidiphilus jeojiensis. Lineage (NCBI taxonomy): Bacteria > Bacillati > Actinomycetota > Actinomycetes > Kitasatosporales > Streptomycetaceae > Streptacidiphilus > Streptacidiphilus jeojiensis. The sequence goes on along the minus strand of NZ_JBEUKS010000012.1, from coordinate 270,674 downwards.
GCAGTGCTCACGTTTCCGCCTCTCTCAGCGAAGCTTGGGGTCGAGGGCGTCACGGACGGCGTCGCCGAGCATGATGAACGCCAGGATGGTGATGCACAGCGCGCCGGCCGGGAACAGCAGCATGTGCGGCGCGTTGCGGAAGGTGTCCGCCGCCGCCGAGATGTCGATGCCCCAGGAGACGGTCGGCGGCTTCAGGCCGACGCCGAGGTAGGACAGCGTCGCCTCCAGGGAGATGTAGGTACCCAGGGCGATGGTCGACACCACGATGATCGGGGCGAGGGCGTTCGGCATGATGTGCCGGAGCAGCATCCTGCTGTTGCTGGCCCCCAGCGCCTGCGCCGCGGTGACGTAGTCCTGCTGCTTGGCGGTGATCACCGCGCCTCGGGCGATGCGCGCGATCTGCGGCCAGCCGAGCACCACGATGAACCCGACCACGACCCAGATCGACTGGCTCGGGATGACGGACAGGAAGACCAGTCCACCGAGCAGGATCGGGATGCCGAAGAAGATGTCGGCGATCCGGGAGATGATCGCGTCGATCCAGCCCCCGAAGAAGCCGGCCAGGCCGCCCATCAGGGTGCCCAGCAGCGCCGAGCCCGCGGTGGCGAACACGCCGACGGTGATGGAGGCCCGGGCGCCGTGGATGGTGCGGGCGTAGACGTCGCAGCCCTGGGTGTCGAAGCCGAACGGGTGCCCGGAGGTGGGCCCCAGCTGCGACTTGGAGAGGTCGCAGGTCAGCGGGCTGGTGGAGGTGAACAGTCCGGGCCAGATCGCCACCAGTACCAGGAAGACGATCAGCACACCGGAGATCAGGAAGACCGGGTTGCGGCGCAGTTCGCGCCAGGCGTCCTGCCACAGGCTGCGGGCCACCTCGCGGTCCACCACCGAGACGGCCTCGGCCGACTGCGGCGGGGTGTGCGAGAGGTCCTCCTTCTCCAGCAGCGGCTGGGCTCCCATCGCCCCCAGGGTGGGGGTCTCCGGGAAGGCGCTGGAGAGCTCGGTGCTGGAGTCCTCGGGGACGCCGGCGGGCTTGTTCGGCTGCTGGTCAGGCATAACGGATCCTCGGGTCCAGGACCGCGTAGAGCAGGTCGACGAGCAGGTTGGCCAGGAGGTAGACCACGACCAGGATGGTCACGAAGCCCACCACGGTCGGGGTGTTCTGGCGGAGGATGCCCTGGTAGAGCCAGTAGCCGACACCCTGGATGTTGAAGATGCGCTCGGTGACCAGCGCGCCGCCCATCAGGGCGCCGAGGTCGGTACCGAGGAAGGTGATCACCGGGATCAGCGAGTTGCGCAGCAGGTGGTGGGTGACCACCCGCCACCGCGGCAGGCCCTTGGCCGTCGCGGTGCGGACGTAGTCGGCCTTGCTGTTCTCGGCGACGGTGGTCCGGGTCAGCCGGGCCACGTAGGCCAGCGAGACCGAGGCGAGCACGAAGCCGGGCAGGATCAGGTCGCCGATCGGGGCGCCGTAGCCCACCGTGGCGTTGGTGATGCCCCACTTCACGCCGAACAGGTACTGCAGCACGTAACCGATGACGAAGACCGGGATCGAGATGACGATCAGGGTCATCACCATCACCAGGGTGTCCACGGACTTGCCCCGGCGCAGGCCGCTGAGCAGCCCGAGCCCGATGCCGAGCACCACCTCGATGGTGAAGGCCACGGCGGTGAGCTTGAGCGTGGTGGGGTAGGCGGAGGCCAGGAGCGCGGTGACTTGCTGCCCGCTGAAGGTGGTTCCGAGGTCCCCGGTGAAGATGCCCTTCATGTAGTGCAGGTACTGCACCCACAGGGGGTCGTTCAGGCCGAGGGAGTCACGGATCTGCGCCGCCACCGCCGGAGACGGTGCCTTGTCTCCGAACAGCGCGTTCACGGGGTCGCCGAGGGCGTGCACCATCGCGAAGATGATGAAAGTGGTCCCGATGAAGACCGGGATCATCTGGAGCAGTCGTCTGATGACGTAGCGCCCCATGAAACCTCCAGGGAGTCGGCCGGGCGGCAGGTCGGAACCCTGTGGGGTCCGGCCGCCGCCCGGCGTCGTCTAAGCAGCTGTCAGGGTGTGCGGACGACTACTTGACGGTGATGTCGGTGTAGACCGGGACGCTGAAGGGGTCCAGCGTCACATTGTCGACCTTCGAGGACCAGCCCACCGTGCCGTTCTGGTACCACAGCGGGATCGCCGGCAGGTCGGTGATGAGCAGCTTCTCGGCGGACTGGAAGTCCTGGACGGCCTTGGTGGTGTCGCTCTCCGCGTTGGCCTGGTTGACCAGCGCGTCGAACTGCGCGTTGCTGTAGTGCGCGTCGTTGGAGCCGCCGGTGGTGGTGTACAGCGGCTGCAGGAAGTCCTGGATCAGCGGGTAGTCCATCTGCCATCCGGTGCGGAAGGCGCTGGTCATCTGCTTGTTGGTGACCTGGTTGCGGAAGTCGGCGAAGGTGCCGACCGGCTTGCCGACGCAGGCCTTGGTGTTGCCCAGGGCGTTGTTGATGCTGTTGCAGACCGCGTCCACCCACTCCTTGTGCGGACCGTCGGCGTTGTAGCTGATGGTCAGCTGGCCGCCGGGGATGCCGCCGCCCTGGGCGACGAGCTCCTTGGCCTTGGTGGGGTTGTAGGTGCAGACGTCGCCGCACAGGCCGGACTTGTAGCCACCGGCCTCGCCGAGCACCGGGGAGGTCCAGTCGGTGGCCGGGGTGCGGGTGTTGTCGAAGATCGTCTTGGTGATGGTGTCGCGGTCGATCGCCATCGAGATGCCCTGGCGGACCAGCTTGGCGCCCGCGGTGTTCCAGTTGGCCTGGTACATCGGGAACGAGATGGTCTGGATGATGCCGGCCGGCTCGTTCAGGAAGCGGCCGTTCAGGTCGGTCTTGATGGTCTTCAGCGCGGCGTTCGGCACGCCGTTGTCGACGTCGAGGTTGCCGGACTGCAGGTCCGCGTAGGCCGCGTTGGTGTCGGTGTAGACCTTGAGGGTCACCCCGCCGTTCTTCGGCTTGTTGGTGCCGCTGTAGTCGGCGTTGGGGACCAGCTTCATCTGCTGGCTCTTGGTCCAGGAGTCGATCTTGTAGGGACCGTCACCGATCGGCTTGTTCAGGAACGCGGCGTGGTCCGTGTAGAACGAGGCCGGCAGCGGGTAGTACGCCGTGTAGCCCAGGGTCTGCGGCCAGGTGGAGAACTTCTGCGACAGCTTCACCGTGAAGGTGCTGTCGTCCACGACCTTCAGCCCGGACATGGTCTTGGCGGTCGGGTTGCCGCTCGCCGGGGCGACGGCGTTGTAGCCGTCGATGTAGGAGAAGAAGCTGCTGTTGACCTGCTTGTTGGTGGACAGCGCGCCGTAGTTCCAGGCGTCCACGAAGGACTTCGCGGTGACCGGGGTGCCGTCGCTGAACTTCCAGCCGGACTTCAGCTTGACGGTCCAGTTCTGCTGGTCCGTGGAGGTGATCGAGTCCGCGACCGCGTTCTCCGCCTTGCTGGTCTTGGGGTCGTACTGGACCAGGCCCGTCATGATCATGTCGAGGACGGCGCCGCCGTTGACCTCGTTGGTGTTCGCGGGCTCCAGCGGGTTCTGCGGGTCACCCCACCATGCGTTCACGACGCCGTTGGCGTTCGTTCCACCGGAGCTGCCGGAGCTGCTACTGCTGCTGCAGGCGGTGGCCGCAAGGGCGATGGCGATCGCTCCGGCGGCGAACTTGACTCGCGTGGCTCCACGCATGGACGTGCCTCCTCAGACGTGCTGTGCAGTCGTACCGTGCGCCCGGCGCCCACCCCTGGGAGCCCTGCGCTCTGTCGCTCGCGGGCCCGCGCCGTGGGACGCGAGACCCGGTGACCCGAGCGTCGTGATTCCTACTATCTGTCACCGTCAGAGATGCCTGTGACCAAATTAGATTTCGGTTTGATCACACGCCTGTGACTCATATCTCGCAACCCGGGCGTGTCCAGGTGGGTGCAAGGAGCCATCAAACGGACACCTTTATCCGCCCATACGCATCCTGTCACCGATATCCGTACCATCCGGGACTGACACTCGGCCTGAGGGCAACTACTCAGTGTGATGAACGGACGGCGTGAAAAAGCCGCCGCCCCGCCCTGGAGGGGGCGGGGCGGCGGCCGGGTGCCGCTCGGGTCGTACCGGGTCCTAAGCGGTGCTGCGGGGTGCTGCGGGTGCGTCAGGCCTTGGCGCGGCCGCGCTGGCGGCCACGGGTCTGCGCGTCCAGGACCACCTTGCGGATGCGCACGGTCTCCGGGGTGACCTCGATGCACTCGTCCTCGCGGCAGAACTCCAGCGACTGCTCCAGCGAGAGCTTGCGCGGCGGCACCAGGTTCTCCGTGGTGTCGGAGGAGGCGGCGCGCATGTTGGTGAGCTTCTTCTCCTTGGTGATGTTGACGTCCATGTCGTCGGCGCGGGAGTTCTCGCCGATGATCATGCCCTCGTACACCTCGGTGGTGGGCTCGACGAAGATCACGCCGCGCTCCTGCAGGCCCATCATCGCGAACGGCGTCACCACGCCGGCCCGGTCGGCGACCAGCGAGCCGTTGTTGCGCATCCGGATCTCGCCGAACCACGGCTCGTGGCCCTCGAAGATGCTGTGCGCGATACCGGTGCCGCGGGTGTCGGTGAGGAACTGGGTGCGGAAGCCGATCAGGCCGCGGGAGGGGACGATGAACTCCATCCGGACCCAGCCCGAGCCGTGGTTGGTCATGGTCTCCATCCGGCCCTTGCGGGTCGCCATGAGCTGCGTGATCGCGCCCAGGTACTCCTCGGGGGAGTCGATGGTCATCCGCTCGACCGGCTCGTGCAGCTTGCCGTTGATGGTCTTGGTGACCACCTGCGGCTTGCCGACGGTCAGCTCGAAGAGCTCCCGGCGCATGGTCTCCACCAGGATCGCCAGCGCCAGCTCGCCGCGGCCCTGGACCTCCCAGGCGTCCGGGCGCTCGGTCGGCAGCACCCGGAGCGAGACGTTGCCGATCAGCTCGCGGTCCAGCCGGTCCTTCACCATCCGGGCGGTGACCTTGTGGCCCTTGCCGCCCTTGCCGACCAGCGGCGAGGTGTTGGTGCCGATGGTCATCGAGATGGCCGGCTCGTCGACCGTGATCAGCGGCAGCGCGATCGGGTTCTCCAGGTCGGCCAGGGTCTCGCCGATCATGATGTCCGGGATGCCGGCGATGGCGCAGATGTCGCCGGGGCCGGCCAGGTCGGCCGGCTTGCGGGTGAGCGCCTCGGTCATCAGCAGCTCGGTGACCTTGACCTGCTTGATGGTGCCGTCCCGCTGGATCCAGGCGACCTGCTGGCCCTTGCGGAGCTCGCCCTCCTCGACCCGGCAGAGCGCGATGCGGCCGAGGAAGTTGTCCGCGTCCAGGTTGGTGACGTGCGCCTGGAGCGGGGCGCCCTCGGTGTAGGTGGGGGCCGGGACCGACGCCAGGATGGTGGAGAAGAACGGCTCCAGGTTCTCGCTGTCCGCCGGGACGGTGCCGTTCTCCGGCTTGGTCAGCGAGGCGACGCCGTCACGGGCGCAGGCGTAGACGATCGGGAACTCGATCTGCTCCTCGGTCGCGTCCAGGTCCAGGAACAGGTCGTAGGTCTCGTTGATGACCTCGTCGATCCGCGAGTCCGGACGGTCCGTCTTGTTGATGCACAGGATGACCGGCAGGTTCGCGGTCAGCGCCTTGCGCAGCACGAAGCGGGTCTGCGGCAGCGGACCCTCGGAGGCGTCGACCAGCAGCACGACGGCGTCGACCATGGACAGGCCGCGCTCGACCTCGCCACCGAAGTCGGCGTGGCCGGGGGTGTCGATGATGTTGATGGTCACCACGTCGCCGCCACCCTTGGGGTGGTACTTGACCGCGGTGTTCTTGGCGAGAATGGTGATGCCCTTCTCGCGCTCCAGGTCGTTGGAGTCCATCATGCGGTCGTCGAGGTGCTGGTGAGCGGCGAACGCACCCGCCTGCTTCAGCATGGCATCGACCAGCGTGGTCTTGCCGTGGTCGACGTGGGCGACGATGGCGACGTTTCGGATGTCATTACGCGTGGGCATACGGGGGTGAATCTCCCGGGTCGTGGGGCGTGGTAACCGATGCGCAAATGCGCCGACCCTCCCGAGTCGTTCGCGCCACCTGCCGCCGGGCCACCTGCCGGGCACCACATGCCACGGCTTACCTCCATGGTACGGGGCCGCGCGCGGTCGCACCGCCCGCGCCCCCGCGACGCGGGTCACAACTCCGGATCGCCCCGCAGCCGGCCGCGCCCTCAGTGCCCGGTGAAGCCGAGGTCCTGGAAGTGCGGGGCGGTGAAGCCGAAGGCGCCGGCGTTGGCGACGCCGGTGCGTACGGCGACCAGCTGCGGGCGCTGGAACAGCGGCAGCGAGGGGGCCTCCTGCCAGATCCGGGTGTCCGCCTCGGTGGTCAGCCGGGCCGCCTCGGACGGGTCCAGGGCGGCGGCGGCCTTCGCCAGCAGCTGGTCCACCTCGTCCGTCCCGGTGGCGGAGAGGTTCTGACCGTTGTTCAGCGAGCCGTCCGGCTGCACCGCCGGCTTGGCGTAGAGCGGGAGCTCGTCGGCGACCGGGAAGGCGGCGGCCGGCCAGGAGAACAGGGCCAGGTCGAAGGAGCCGGCCGCGACGTGGTCGGCGAAGAAGGAGTCACCGGCGACGGTCACCGTGCGCAGCGGCACCCCGATCCTGCCCAGCTGGTCCGTGAGCAGCTTCGCCACCTGGACGTCCTCGGCGGAACCGGTGCGGATGAGCAGGGTGAGGCCGAGCGGACGGCCGTCCTTGGTGCGGACCGGTGCGGCGCCGGGCGCCCGGTGCGCCGCGTCGCCGGCCGGTGCCGCGGCCAGGTGCCAGCCGGCCGCGTCCAGGTGGCGGGTGGCGTTGTCGGCGCCGGGGGCCAGCGCGGAGCTGTCGTCCTCGTAGCCGTGCTGGTCGGCCATGACCAGGTGGTTGCCGAGCGGCAGCACCGGCAGGCCCAGCGGCTTGAGCACGGCCTCGGCGATCGCGGTGCGGTCCACCGCCTGGGCGACGGCCCGGCGCAGGTCCGGGTCGGCCAGCGGGCCGCTGCCGCCGTTGAGGGTGAGCTGCAGGAAGGCGGGGGCCGAGGCCCGGTGCAGGACGGTGCCGGGCACCGAGGCGGCCTGGGCGACCGGGGTGCCGTCCTCGACCGCGCGGCTGAGGTCGGCGACGTCCAGCTTTCCGGCCCGCAGCGCGGCCAGGCGGGTGTCCGGGGCCGCCGGGGTGAAGGCGATGGCGTCGAGCTTGGCCGGGGCGCCCCACCAGCGCGGGTTGCGGACCGCGGTGACCGCGGCGCCGTCCAGCGCCTTCAGATCCTTGAGGCCGCTGAGCGTGAAGGGGCCGGAGTCGGCGGCCAGACGGGTCCGCGAGCCGTCGTTGAAGGCGTCGGCGGTGCCGGTCGCCGCGGCCGGGTAGAGCGGGGTGAACAGGCCCTTCCAGGCCGCGTACGGCTTGGCGAAGACCACCTTGACGTCGTGCGGTCCCGCTCCCTGGCTCACCGAGGAGATGCTGTCGTAGCCGTCGGTGCGGGCGGTCCAGTACGCCGAGCTCCGGCCGTTCAGGGCCTGCCACTGGGCGGCGAAGTCGGCCGCCGAGAGCGGCTTGCCGTCGCTCCAGACCGCCTTGGGGTTGAGGTGGTAGACGATCGTCTGCGGCTGCTGGGAGGTCTGCTCGACGCCGGTGAGGTAGTCCGGGTCCGGGGTGGCGTCGGCGTGCTGGTCCAGGGTGAACAGGGTCGGCAGCACGGCCTCGGCCAGCAGCGCGGTGTCCGGGGTGGCGTCGGCCTGGAAGGTGTTCAGCGTGGTCGGCTCGGCGTCCAGGGCCCAGCGCAGGGTGCCCCCGGTGCTGACCTTGGCCCGGTCCGCGGAGGAGAGGTCCGAGGCCTTGGGCGCGGGGCCGCCGCCGGAGCAGGCGGCCAGCACGACGCCCAGGGCGGCGGCGCCGACGACGGCGAGGGTCCCGTACGGGCGGGGGTGGGACTGGGGCACAGGGACCTCCGCGCGTGTGCATATAGGCACATCTGATGGCTTTTCTGACCTTCCGCCCCCTACTGAAGAACAAACGCCGCCGCTGACCCCTTCGACACGGCTGCGCGGAGCCGAACGGTCACCCGTTCGGGGCAGCGGTCGCAGTGCGCGCCGGGCGTGCAGACGGGGGCCGCGACCAGGAATTCCCGCCAATCCGCCGCCAATCCCGTTCAAGGTCTTCCCAGCGGCCGGTGATCGGAGCCACACTCGCTTGCGCACGACTGGCTGACGAAACATCAGAAACCTTGATCAGGCCGGAGCTTGATCAGACAGTGAAGTGCGGAGGTGGCTCTGCCATGCCCCCAGCCACGCCCTCGACCACAGTCGGGCAGCTGGCCGAGGCCAGCCGCTGCCTGGAGGAACTCGACCGGGCGCTCAGCGACTCCCGGCTGCGGCTCGGCGGCGGACTCGACGTCCGCCGGGTCCGCACCGACCTGGTCCACCTGCGGGAGAGCCTGGCGCTGCTGTCCGCGGCCGTCGCCGAGGGCGCCGAGGCCCCGCCCGGGTCGGCGCGCATCCCGCGCCCCGGTGTGGTCGAGATTCCCGACACGCCGTACGACCCGGCGATGTGGCGCGACGCCGACGACGAGGGCATCGGCTGCCGCCACCGCTGAACCGGGCCCCTGCGGCCCGACATACTGGAGGAAGAAACCCGCGTGACCACCGAGATCCGGCCCCCGCAGCAGCCGGGAGAACCGCAGAGCGCAGCAGCACCGTCGGGCCCGGCGCCGGGACGGGGGGTCCACTCCCCCGGACGAGCCGCCATCGCCGCCCGCCATCTGCGCACCGACCGCTGGTGGGCCTCCCCGGCCCTCACCGGGTTCGGCCTGCTGGCCTTCATCGGCTACTCCACCTGGCGGGCCTTCTTCGGGCTGCACACCGCCTATGCGGCCCCCTACGTTTCGCCCTTCTACTCGCCCTGCCTGGCCGCCAACTGCCCGGCCATGAAGTCCGGCGCCGACTGGGCGCTGTTCGGCAGCTGGTGGCAGCTCTCCCCGGCGCTGATCGTGCTGATCTTCCCGCTGGGCTTCCGGCTGACCTGCTACTACTACCGCAAGGCCTACTACCGCGCGTTCTGGTCCTCACCGCCTGCCTGCGCGGTCGCCGAACCGCACGCCTCCTACAGCGGCGAGACCCGGTTCCCGCTGATCCTGCAGAACATCCACCGCTACTTCTTCTACTTCGCGATCGTGGTCGCCGGGATCCTGACCTACGACGCGGTGCTGGCCTGGCGCAACCCGGCCGGGCAGTGGGGGCACGCCGGCGTCGGCACCCTGGTGCTGCTCGCCAACATCGTGCTGATCTGGGCGTACACCCTCTCCTGCCACTCCTGCCGGCACATCGTCGGCGGCCGGCTGCGGCACTTCTCCAAGCACCCGGTCCGCTACCGGATGTGGAACCTGGTCGGGAAGCTGAACGCCCGACACATGCAGCTCGCCTGGGCCTCGCTGATCAGCGTCGGGGTCGCCGACCTGTACGTCTACCTGCTCGCCAGCGGTGCCTTCACCGACCCGCGCATCTTCTAGAGGGATACCCAGAGACATGACCGAGGTGGAGCGCCACACGTACGACGTGGTCGTGGTCGGAGCCGGGGGCGCCGGGCTGCGTGCTGCGATCGAGGCCCGCGAGCAGGGGATGCGGACCGCGATCATCTGCAAGTCGCTGTTCGGCAAGGCCCACACCGTGATGGCCGAGGGCGGCATCGCCGCCAGCATGGGCAACGTCAACTCCGACGACAACTGGCAGACGCACTTCCGCGACACCATGCGCGGCGGGAAGTTCCTGAACCACTGGCGGATGGCCGAGCTGCACGCCCAGGAGGCCCCGGACCGGGTCTGGGAGCTGGAGACCTGGGGCGCGCTGTTCGACCGCACCAAGGACGGCCGGATCTCCCAGCGCAACTTCGGCGGCCACGAGTACCCCCGGCTGGCGCACGTCGGCGACCGGACCGGGCTCGAACTGATCCGCACCCTGCAGCAGAAGGTGGTCTCGCTGCAGCAGGAGGACTTCAAGGAGTACGGCGACTACGAGGCCCGGATCCGGGTCTTCCAGGAGTACACCGTGACCAGGGTGCTCAAGGGCCGCAGCGCCCGCGGCGAGGACCGGGTCAGTGGGATCTTCGGCTACCAGCGCGAGTCCGGCCGCTTCTTCACCGTCGAGGCGCCGGCGGTGGTGCTGGCCACCGGCGGCATCGGCAAGTCCTTCAAGGTGACCTCCAACTCCTGGGAGTACACCGGGGACGGCCATGCGCTGGCGCTGCTGGCCGGGGCGACCCTGGTGAACATGGAGTTCGTCCAGTTCCATCCCACCGGGATGGTCTGGCCGCCGTCGGTGAAGGGCATCCTGGTCACCGAGTCGGTCCGGGGCGACGGCGGGGTGCTGCGCAACAGCGAGGGCAAGCGCTTCATGTTCGACTACATCCCGGACGTCTTCCGGGAGAAGTACGCCGAGACCGAGGCCGAGGGCGACCGCTGGTACGCCGACCAGGCCAACAACCGGCGCCCGCCGGAGCTGCTGCCCAGGGACGAGGTGGCCCGCGCCATCAACTCCGAGGTCAAGGCCGGCCGCGGCACCCCGCACGGCGGGGTCTACCTGGACGTCTCCACCCGGCTCCCGGCCGAGGAGATCCGGCGCCGGCTGCCGTCGATGCACCACCAGTTCAAGGAGCTGGCGGACGTCGACATCACCGCCGAGCCGATGGAGGTCGGACCGACCTGCCACTACGTCATGGGCGGGGTCGAGGTCGACCCGGACACCGCGGCCGCGTCGGTGCCCGGGCTCTACGCGGCCGGCGAGGTGGCCGGGGGGATGCACGGCTCCAACCGGCTCGGCGGCAACTCGCTCTCCGACCTGCTGGTCTTCGGCCGCCGGGCCGGGCTGCACGCCTCGCTCTACGCGGCCGCGCTGGCCGAGCGGCCCGAGCTGGACCAGGAGCAGATCACCGCGGCGGCGGCCGAGGCGCTCAACCCCTTCGAGGGCGCGGAGGTCGACGGCCCGCCGGAGAACCCGTACACCGTGCACCAGGAGCTCCAGCAGACCATGAACGACCTGGTCGGCATCATCCGCCGGGAGGCGGAGGTGGCCGAGGCGCTGCAGCGGCTGGTCGGGCTGCGGGAACGGGCCGAGCGCGCCGTGGTCGAGGGCCACCGGCAGTTCAACCCGGGCTGGCACCTCGCGCTGGACCTGCGCAACATGCTGCTGGTCTCCGAGTGCGTCGCCCGGGCCGCGCTGGAGCGCACCGAGAGCCGGGGCGGCCACACCCGCGAGGACCACCCGGAGATGGACAGCGCCTGGCGCAAGGTCAACCTGATCTGCTCGCTGGCGGAGAAGGACGGCTCGGACGGGCAGATCGCCCTGGTGCACAAGGACAACCCGCCGATCAGGCCGGACCTGCTGGCGCTGTTCGAGACCTCGGAACTGAAGAAGTACCTGACCGAGGGCGAGCTGCCGTCGGCCGCCATCCCCGAACAACGCAGTGCTGGACAGGACGCCGACGTACCGGACGGAGCCGAGCAGTGAGCTACCAGGCCAACTTCCGCGTGTGGCGCGGCGACTCCTCGGGCGGCAGCCTGGAGCCGTACCAGGTGGAGGTCAACGAGGGCGAGGTGGTGCTGGACATCGTGCACCGGCTGCAGGCCACCCAGGCCCCCGACCTCGCGGTCCGCTGGAACTGCAAGGCCGGCAAGTGCGGGTCCTGCAGCGCCGAGGTCAACGGGCGGCCCCGGCTGCTGTGCATGACCCGGATGTCCACGCTGCCGGCGGACGAACCGGTGACCATCACCCCGATGCGGACCTTCCCGGTGCTGCGGGACCTGGTGACGGACGTCTCCTTCAACTACACCAAGGCGCGGGAGGTGCCCTCCTTCGTCCCGCCGCCGGACCTGAAGCCGGGTCAGTACCGGATGCAGCAGGAGGATGTGAACCGGTCGCAGGAGTTCCGCAAGTGCATCGAGTGCTTCCTCTGCCAGAACACCTGCCATGTGGTCCGCGACCACGAGGAGAACAAGCCGGCCTTCTCCGGACCGCGGTTCCTCATGCGAGTGGCGGAGCTGGACATGCACCCGCTGGACGCCGCGGCGGAGGGCGGGCTGGACCGGAAGCGGTCGGCCCAGGAGGAGCACGGGTTGGGGATGTGCAACATCACCAAGTGCTGCACGGAGGTGTGCCCGGAGCACATCAAGATCACCGACAATGCGCTCATTCCGTTGAAGGAACGGGCGGTTGACCGGAAGTACGATCCCTTGGTCTGGCTGGGGTCGAAGATCCTCCGTCGCGCCAACTAGGGTCGGCGAGGGGCTCTACCGGGGCGCGGGGCTGGGGTTCGCGCACGCAGTTGATCAAGCACAGCCCCGCGCCCCTAGCCCCGGGGGGTGGGCAGGCTGAGTTCGAACCAGACGGTTTTGCCCATGGGGGTGCGGCGGGAGCCCCAGCGGTCGGCCAGCAGGCTGACCAGCTGGAGGCCCCGGCCGCCCTCGTCGGTGTCGCGGGCGCGGCGCTGGCGGGGCTGGGCGTAGCCGTTGTCCCAGACCTCGCAGACCAGGGTGCGGTCGCGGAGCAGCCGGAGCCGGATGTCACCGCGACCGTGCCGCAGCGCATTGGTGGCTAGCTCGCTGACCAGCAGCTCCACCGTGTCGATCAGGTCGTCCAGGCCGCGGGCCAGCAGCCAGGCGCAGGCCAGCTCGCGGGCCCGGGCGACCGAGGTGGGCTCGGAGGGGAGGGTCCAGTCGCCGACCGCGTCGTCCGGCATGGCGTGCACCCGGGCCATCAGCAGGGCGATGTCGTCCTCGCCGTGGTGCGGGTCCAGTGCGGTGAGCAGGTGGTCGCAGAGGTTCTCCAGCTCGCGCGGCGGCCCGGAGAGGGTGTCCCGCAGCGCGGACAGGCCCTCCTCCAGCTGGTGCTTGCGGGACTCGACCAGGCCGTCGGTGTAGAGGCCGAGCAGGGCGCCGTCCGGCAGCTCGACGGTGACCTCCTCGAACGGTTCGCCGCCGACGCCCAGCGGCAGCCCGGGCGGCACGTCCAGCATCAGCGCCTCCTCGCCGGGGACCCGCAGCACCGGCGGCAGGTGCCCGGCGTTGGCGAAGGTACATCGGCGGGTGACCGCGTCGTAGACGGCGTAGACGCAGGTGGCCAGGTAGAGCTCGACCCGGTCGGAGTCGTCGGGCTCCGGCTCGTTGCCGTCGCCGAGGCCGCGGGCGATCTCGTCCAGGGCGGTGAGCACCTCGGCCGGGTCCAGGTCCAGCATGGCCAGGGTGCGTACCGCGGTGCGGAGTTGGCCCATGGCGACGGCGGCGCGCAGACCGCGGCCCATGACGTCGCCGATCACCAGTGCGGTGCGGTTGCCGGGCAGCTGGATGACGTCGAACCAGTCGCCGCCGACCTCGGTGCCGCTGCTGCCGGGGCGGTAGCGGCAGGCGATCTCCAGCCCGGAGGCGGCCGGGCTGCCCGGGGGCAGCAGGCTGCGCTGCAGGATCAGGGCGCGTTCGTGCTCGCGGCGGTAGAGCCTGGCGTTGTCGATGCAGACCGCGGCGCGGGCCACCAGCTCGTTGGCGATGGCGACGTCGCGGGGGTCGAAGGGTTCGCTGCCCTTGGCGCGGGACAGCTGGACCAGGCCCAGCACGATGTCCCGGGCGACCATGGGGACGATCACGGTGCTGGCGATCATCGGGTCGGGGTCCGGGTTGGCGGGGCCGTTCAGGGTGACGCTGCGTCCGGTGCGCAGCGCCTTGGCGTAGGCGGAGCCGGCCGGGTAGCCGAAGGTGCCGTTGATCTCGGCCCGCGGTCCGCGGTGCTCGGGCTCGGGATGCAGCACCGAGAAGTGCGAGACGGTGCTGGCGGAGGCGACCCGGCGCAGTTCGCCGCCGCCGTCCGGCCGGCCCAGGTGGCCGAGGGCCAGGTCGGTGTCGGCGGCGAGGACGCCCTGGTAGAGGTCGACGGCGGCGACGTCGCAGAAGCCGGGGACGGTGACGTCCAGCAGTTCGCGGGCGGTGGTCTCCAGGTCCAGGGTGGAGCCGATGTGCGCCCCGGCCTCGTTGAGCAGGGCCAGGCTGCGGCGGACGCTGGCTGCCTCGCGCTCGGCCCGCTGACGGCCGGTGACGTCGACGATCTGCCCGGCCACGCCCATCGGCTTGTTGCCCGCGCTGAGCAGCCGGTAGAGCGAGATGGACCAGCGGCGGCGGCCGGGACGGGTCGGCACGGCGCCGTTGAAGCGCAGGTCGACCACCGGCTCGCCGGACTCCATCACCGTGCGCAGCGCCTGCTCCAGCCGCTCCGCCTCGGGGCGCGGCAGCAGGTCCTTGACGGAGAGTCCGTGCAGGTCCACCGGGGTCGCGCCGAGGCCCTCGGCGAAGCTGTCGTTGACCCGCTGGACGGTGAAGTCCCGGTCGAACAGCACGAAGCCGATCGGCGCCTGCCCGAAGACCGCCTCGGAGGCGGCCAGATCGGTCTCGATCCGGCGCAGTTTGCGCAGGTCGACGGCCATGCACACGACGCCGTTGCGGCCGTCCTCGCCCTGCGCGGGCATCAGGTACAGCTCGGCGATGCTCTCGTTGCCGTCACGGTCCCGGTAGGGGGCGGTGCCGACCCACTCCTGGCCGGCCAGGATCTCGGCCATCCGCTCCCGGCCGCGCCGCCACAGCTCGCGCGGGGCGAAGCTGGTGATCGGGTCCCGGCCGACGGCCTCCTCGGCCGGAATGCCGAAGAACTCGGCGGCGCGGTCGCTCCACTGGCTGATCAGGCCGTCAGGACCGATCGCGAAGGCGGCGACCCGTATGTAGTCGTAGATCGAGCCCGGTTCGCCGTGGCCCCAGTTCTCGATCGCCTCGGGGTCGAAGGCGACGGAGGGGGTGGCCGGGGTGGTGGCGGGGGGCGTGCGGGGTGCGGGGTCCATGGCTCCAGAGCCGATGCCGTCGGGGTCCGGGTACGGGTGGGGGTCCGGGTACGGGTCCAGCGCCTGGACCGGATGCCGGGAGGGTCCGGACGGACGGTCGCCGGCAGCCGGGCGCGGAATGCCGCCCCTCCGGTCGTGTTCGGCGGACCTCGGGCCCGTTCCGCTGCCCAGAGGTGCACCACGTGTCGGCGAATCGCTCAACTGCCCGACTCCTCCAGCCTTCGGCACCTGGATGTCGCTGGTCCGAGTATTCATCATCCCGGGGCGGCGGCACACGTCCCAGGACTACACAACATCAAATCGAGGTAAGGAATTGCCAAATCTGTCCCAGCCGGCTCACCTCCGTCACAGGATCCGACCCTGACCCGGCAGAGGAACGGAACCCTACGCCTCAGCCACCCGGAACGGGAGGGTCTGCGGGCAGCGCCTGCTCGAACCAGACCACCTTGCCGGTCCCCTCCGCCCTGGTGCCCCAGCGGTCCGCGAGCCGGTGCACCAGCTGCAGCCCGCGGCCGCCCTCGTCGGTGCCGGCCGAGTCGCGCTCCAGCGGCGGGTCGGCCAACGGGTCGGAGACCTCCACCAGCAGCGTCCGGCCGCGGCTGAGCCGCAGCCCGATCGGCGCCTCCGCGTAGCGGACCGAGTTGGTGACCAGCTCGCTGACCAGCAGCTGGGCGGTGTCGAGCAGCGGCAGCAGGCCCCAGTCCAGCAGCGTGGACCGGACCAGCCGGCGGGCCCGCGAGACGGCGGTGGGCTCGGCAGCCAGGGTCCAGGCCACCGTGAGCGGCGACGGGTCGGGGCCGCCGGCCCGGTCGCCGCCCGCGGAGCCGCTGCTGCCGAGCCTTGCCAGCAGCAGGGCCACGTCGTCCGGTTCCTGCCCGCGCTGCAGGGTGCCGACGACCCGGTCGCACAGCTCCTCGACCGAGGCGTGCGGGCCCTCCAGGACCGTGCTCAACCGCGCGGTGCCGACGTCGATGTCCTCGGTGCGCGACTCGACCAGGCCGTCGGTGTAGAGCACCAGCAGGGTCCCCTCGGCCACGGTCAGCTCCACCGAGGCGAAGGGCACCCCGCCCACCCCCAGCGGGGTGCCCGACGGCAGGTCCAGGACCTGCGCCGGCTCGCCCGCCGGGATCAGCAGCGGTGGGGTGTGCCCGGCCTTGGCCAGCACCAGCCGCCGGCTCGCCGGGTCGTACACCGCGTAGACGCAGGTCGCGATGAGCGCCTCCTCCGGCCCCTGGGCCAGGTCGTCGGCCAGGTCGTGGACGTGCTGGAGCAGCGTCGCCGGCGGCAGGTCGAGGCCGGCCAGGGTGCGCACGGCGGTGCGCAGCCGCCCCATCGTCGCCGCCGCGCGCAGACCGTGGCCCATCACGTCCCCGACCACCAGGGCGACCCGGCCGGCCGGCAGCGGGATCACGTCGAACCAGTCGCCGCCCACCTCGGTGCCGCTGCTGCCGGGGACGTAGCGGTGCGCGATCTCCACCCCGGGCAGCTGCGGCACGGACTGCGGCAGCAGGCTGCGCTGCAGCATCAGCGCCGCGGCGCGCTCGCGGGCGTAGAGCCTGGCGTTGTCGATGGAGGAACCCGCGCGGTCGGCCAGCTCGCCGGCGAAGGCCAGCTCGTCGCGGTCGAAGCCCTCGCGCCGGCCGGCCCGGCTGAGCACCAGCAGCCCGAGCACGATGCCGCGCGCCCGCAGCGGCACCACCAGCATCGAGTGCACCCCGAGCTCGTAGGCGGCCCGCAGCCGGGGGTCGTCCGGGACCGTGGTGTCCTCCAGCAGCACCGGGGATTCCAGCTGTTCGGCGATGCCGCTGCGCAGCACCCGGGCGAACATCGACCCCTCACCCATGGTGACGGGCTCCCCGGGGGTCATCATCGCGTCGGCGAGCGGGCCGGGCTCGGCGGCCGCGGTGCCGCTCATCACCAGCGGGGTGAGCCGGGTGTGCGGGGGGTGCGGCAGGTCGTCGCCGTCGGCGACGGCCCGGAGCAGCACCACCCCGGCGAAGTCGGCCAGCGCCGGGACCAGGGCGGACGCCAGTTCCTGGGCGATCCGGACCGGGTCCAGCAGGTCCCCGATCCTGGAGCCCAGCTCGTTGAGCAGGGCGAGCCGGCGCCGGGCGTGCTCGACCTTGGCGACCGCGCGGTAGCGGTCGGTGACATCCATGATCATCCCGGTGACGCCGAGCACCCGTCCGGTGCGGTCGTGCAGCCGGGAGTAGGAGATGGAGCGGAACCCGGGCTTGCGCGGGTCGGGCCCGGCCACGGTCAGGTCGATCACCGGTTCGCCGGTGGCCAGCACCTGCCGCTGGATCGCGCTGACCTCGTCCGCGGCCCGCTCCGGCAGGGTCTCCCCGGTGGTCCGGCCCAGGTGGTCGGCGATCGGCAGGCCGTTCATCCGGGCCAGGGTGGAGTTGACCCGGACGTAGCGCAACTGCCGGTCGAACACCGCGATGCCCAGCGGCGACTGTTCGAACAGGGCGTCCTGGAGCGCGAGGTCGCGCTCGACCGAACCGAGCTTGCCCGCGTCGGCGAGCCGCGCCAGCACGAAGGGGACGCCCTCCCCGTCCACCAGCAGCGAGAGCCGCGCATCCAGGGCCACCTTCTCGTTGTCGCTGTTGCGGACCATCGCGGGGCCGCGCCAGCCGCCGTCGCGGACCACCGCCGCGATCACCTCGCGGCCGCGCCGCAGCAGTTCCGGATCGCCCCCCAGCAGTGCCTCCAGACCGCGTCCGACCAGGGTCTCGCTGGGCCAGCCGAGGAGTTCCTCGGCCGCAGGGCTCCACAGCACGAACCGGCCGGAGGTGTCCATCATCACGATGGCCACCCGGACCATGTCCAGCACGCTGCCACCGCGCGGGCCGTTCGGGACCGCGGGGTCGGCGGCCGTCGGGTAGGGGGCCGCCGGGCGGGCGCGCAGCTGGGTGGGGGTCTCCGGCTGGTCCGTCCGGGTGGACCGGGGGGACGCGTACGGGGCCTCCGACCGTGCGGCGACGGCCCGGCGGCGCAGTCGGGCATGGGCTGCTGCGCTGCTGGGCCTGCGCCGTGGCTCCCTCACGTGGTCCCCGTCCGGGTAGGGTCGCGGGCCACTCCTCGATGGTGACCGAATACGGGCATACCCTTTCAAACCTCTGCGTACCCCGCCGTTCGGGTCACATGGCGCCGTCGTGGCGCCGCCCTGGCGCCGTCGCGGTCAGCCGGCCGCGGTCAGGCGGCGCCGGTCAGGCGGCGCCGGTCAGCCTCAGGGACACCTCGGGGAGGGCGAAGCGGTCCTGGTCCAGCCAGTCCACCTGGTCCAGCTCGGCGGCGGAGAGCCAGCGGAGCTCGGAGTGGTCCTGCAGCGGGGCGGGGGTGCCGGCCAGCAGCTCGGCGGTCCAGATGTGCAGCTCCAGGCCGGCCCGGACCGGCCAGGCGCCGGGGATCCGCTCCAGCGCCCTGGCCTCGATCCCGAGCTCCTCGCGCAGCTCGCGCACCAGCGCCTGGGCCGGGGTCTCCCCCGGCTCGGTCTTGCCGCCGGGGAACTCCCAGCGCCCGGCGGTCTCGGCGGGCGCGCTGCGCCTGGCCGCGAGCACCCGGCCCCGGTGCAGCAGCGCCCCGCCGACGACGATCCGCGTCTCCCTGGTGGTCATGGGGCAGAACTCTACGGCCGCCCAGGACAGCAGGGTCGGGACGGCACCGTCAGGACTGCACGATCAGGACTGCACGGTCGGCATCCCCAGCAGCACCGGTCCCTCGGCCCGGGCCGCCCTGGTGCAGCTGTCGTGGCAGTCGGCGTCCAGACTGCAGCAGAGCGAGCAGATGGTGCCCTCGTGGTGCGGGCAGTCCGCGGTGTCCGGCAGCTCGTAGGCGCCCTCGCAGACCACGCAGGTACGGGTCTCGACGACCGCCCCCGGCTCCACGCTCCGCTCCGCCGCCAGCGCGTCCGGGTTGGCCCGGGCCAGGTAGTAGCGGCCCCCGGTGGCCCAGGCGATCAGCGGACTGCAGGCCATCGCCAGGACCAGCGCGATGAACGGCGAGAACGCCTTGGCATAGCTGCCGAGTTGGCCGTAGAAGGCGACGATGGAGACGGCGGCGGCGATGCACATGGCGCCGAAGCCGACCGGGTTCACCGCGTACAGGTAGGCGCGCTTGAACTCGATGTACTTGGGGCTCAGGCCGAGCGGCTTGTTGATCACCAGGTCGGCGGTGACCGCGCCGATCCAGGCGATGGCGACGTTGGAGTAGAAGCCGAGCAGGGTGTTCAGGGCGCTGAACATGTTCAGCTCCATCAGCAGCAGCGAGATGCCGCAGTTGAGGAAGATGTACCAGACCCGGCCCGGGTGACGGTGGGTCAGCCGGGAGAAGAAGTTGGACCAGGAC
The DNA here is from genome assembly GCF_042510965.1 of Streptacidiphilus jeojiensis. Classification (NCBI taxonomy): domain Bacteria; kingdom Bacillati; phylum Actinomycetota; class Actinomycetes; order Kitasatosporales; family Streptomycetaceae; genus Streptacidiphilus; species Streptacidiphilus jeojiensis. Next base: position 251,423 of record NZ_JBEUKS010000012.1, on the reverse strand, counting down.
AGCGACCCCGAGTAGGCGTTGGTCGAGTTGATCTTCACCTGGGAGACGATCACGAACAGCCCGGCGAGCGGCAGGGCGGCCGCACCGAACCAGGGCCGCAACGCCTCCACGTACGGCGCGATGGGCTCCAGCGCCTTGGTGTTGCCGACCACGCCCAGCGCGCTGAAGGCCAGCAGCGCGCCGCCGAGCTGTTTGGCCGCGCCGATGACCACCCAGCCCGGGCCGGCCGCGAGCACGGCGAAGTTCCAGCGGCGCGAGTTGGCGGCGGTCTTCTGCGGCATGAAGCGCAGGTAGTCGGCCTGTTCGCCGATCTGCGCGATCAGCGACAGGGCGATACCGGTGCCCAGGCCGAAGCCCATGACCGTGAACCCGGAACCGACCCCGTGGACCCCGCCGAAGTGGGTGAACGCCGAGAAGGTGTGCGGGCTGTGGACGGCCAGGATCACGAACGGCAGGATCAGGCCGACGATCCACAGCGGCTGGGTCCAGGCCTGCATCCTGGCGATCCAGGCCATCCCCTTGAACACGATCGGGATGACGATCAGCGTGGTCAGCAGGTAGCCGATGGGCATCGGGATGTGCAGCACCTGGTGGAAGGCCTGCGCCATGATGGAGCCCTCAAGGGCGAAGAAGATGAAGGTGAAGCTGGCGTAGACGAGCGAGGTCAGCGTGGAGCCGAAGTAGCCGAAACCGGAGCCCCGGGTCAGCAGGTCCATGTCCACGCCGTTGGCGGCGCAGGCGCGGGCGATGGGGATCCCGGTGAGGAAGATGACGGCGGCCGCGGCCAGGATCGCGGCCAGGGCGTTGGTGAACCCGTACGACATGACGATGCCGGCGCCGATGGCGTAGTCCGCGAGGTAGGCGATGCCGCCGAGGGCGGTGGTCGCCACCGCCAGCGGCGACCAGCGGCGGAAGGAGTGCGGCGCGTAGCGGAGCGAGTAGTCCTCCAGCGACTCGTCGGCGGCGGACTTGGCGTAGGACCTGCGGGGAGCGTCAGGCTCGGTGGCGGTTGCTGCGGTGTCGGTCATCACGGCTCCTGGTGAGTGTCGGCGTCGTGGTGTCGCTCGGGTACTGCTGTGGCCGACACGCTAGGTAACGCGTGTAAAGCGGGGAGTGCACAAGGCGTTTCCAGTACGTGACAGGAACCGGTCATGAACGTCCGGGAAAGGGCTCCCGGCGCGGAACCGGATTGAGCTGTGCGCGTACACACCTGCGGGCGCCGCCCCGGAGATGGCGCAATGGAAGCACAGGAAGGAGCCACCGATGTCCGAGCCCCAGCCCGTCCCGCTCCCCCGCGCCGACCAGGTCGACCTGCGCCCGCCCGACCGCGCCGAGACGGTGCGCATCATCCGCGGCCTCAAGGGCGCCCTGTCGGGCGCGGGCGGACTGACCGAGCTTCAGAAACTGCTGCTGCGGGCGGTGTCCCGGTCGATGACCGGCTTCGAGGTCGACCCCGACACGGTCGAACCGCTCGACGCCCGCGGCCTGGCCGAGGCCCTGGCCGCGCGCAACGAGATCTTCCGCACCCGGGTGCTGCAGCTGATGCTGCTCGGCGAGCTGGTGCTGAACCCGCCGCCGGAGGACGTGTGCGTGGCGATCGGCGGGTACGCCCAGGCGATGGGGGTGGACGACGGGATGCGCGAGGTCGCCAAGGACTACGCCGAGGGCGCACTGGGCCTGGCCCTGACCGACTTCGAGCGCAACGGCTACACCGCCGGCTGGGACGCCGACCGCTCCACCCAACTGCACGCCCGCAGCGCCCTCACCGAGCCCTGGCAGCAGGTGGCGGACGACCCGGAGCTCGCCGCCCGCTGGGCCGCGCTGGCCCACTGCCCCGAGGGCTCGCTGGGGCTGGGGGTGCACCGCTTCTACCGGGCCAGGGGGTTCGTCCACCCGGGCCTGCCGGACAGCGCACCCCCGTACCTGGCCCAGCACGACTGGGTGCACGTGGTGGCCGACTACGGCACCACCCTGGAGTCCGAGTTGGAGGTCTTCGGCCTGATCGGCCGGGGTATCCCGGACCCGCGCGGCTTCTCGCTGCTGGCGATGGTGCTCGGCCTGTTCGAGACCGGGCTGCTGGCACGCGCCGCCGGGCTGTTCGAGGCCGACGCGGGCCACCTCTCCCGCGAGGGGGTGGCCCTGCGCCTCGGCGACGCGATGCGCCGGGGCGCGGTCACCGGGACCGATCTGCTCGGCATCGACTGGTTCGACCTGGCGGACCTGCCGGTCGAACGGGTCCGGCGCGACCTGGGCCTGCCGGAGAAGGACCCGCTGGCGGTCCGGGCCGGCTCGGTCGGCCCCTGGAGCCCCGGCGGCATCTCCCCCTTCCAGCGCGGCTCCGGGATGAAGCTCGCCGCCGCGGAGGGACGCCGCTACGACTCCTACGGCGCGGATCTCTGAACGTCGGACGCCGACGCCCCTCTAGGCGCCTTCCGGCTCCGGCGCGGTGTCCTTGGCGAAGCAGCAGAACTCGTTGCCCTCCGGGTCGGCCAGGACGTCCCACTCGATGTCGCCGCCGATCGGGCGGACCAGGGTGGCGCCGAGGGCGACCAGCTCGTCGGTGCTGCCGACGACGTCCAGGTGCATCCGGTTCTTCAGCGACTTGGCCTCGGGCACCGGATTGACCCAGATCAGCGGACCCGCGCCGGACGGGTCTTCGATCGGGATGGAGCCGCCGTCGTCGGGCCCGTCCCAACGGCGCCGGTACCCCATCGCCGTGCACCACCAGTCGGCCAGCGCGGGGGCGTCGTTGGCGTCCAGGCACAGGTCCTTGAAACGTGCTGTGGGCATCGCTTACCTCCGGGTCCGAGGGCCGACCCGCCCCGCCGGGGCGCAGTCCCGTCGAGGCTAGCGACGGACCGGCCGGACGGCACCGCGATTTTCCGGCAGCCAGGGGCGCCGGGCGCTGGAGATGCGGACTGCGCGCCGGGCGCTGATGCTGGTGGGGTCAGTAATCCGTGAGGAGGACCGTCATGTCCGTGCTCGACAAGATCAAGGGTGCGCTCAAGGGTCACGAAGCCCAGGCGAATCAGGCCGTCGACAAGGCCGGCGACATGATCGACCAGAAGACCGGCAACAAGTTCCAGAGCCAGGTCGACATGGTCCAGGACCAGGCCAAGAAGCAGATCGGCGAGACACCCCCGACCGACGGCTCCTGACCGCGTTGGCCACCCCTGGCCACTGCTGATCCCGTCCGCCCCACCGCCCGCCCGGCATCCCAGCCGGACGGGCGGTGGCGCGCGCTCCGATCGGTTCCCGGCTCAGCTGCCCATCGGGCGCCGGATCCGGTTGCCCGCCAGCTGGCCGCCGTCGATCGGGATCAGGGTGCCGGTGATGAACGAGGCCTGCTCGGAACAGAGCCAGACCACGGTCGCGGCCACCTCGTCGACGCGGCCGATGCGGCCCATCGGCACCGCCATCGCGGCTCCGCGCCGGGCCTCGGGGCCGGCCGCCTCCAGGTGGTGGGTCAGGATCGGGCCCGGCGCCACCGCATTGACGCGTACGCCCTGGTCGGCGTAGTCGAGCGCGGCGACCTTGGTCAGCCCGATGATCCCGGCCTTGGCCGCGCTGTAGGCGGCCAGCCCGGAGACGCCGTGGGTGCCGGCCGTCGACGCCATGTTGACCACCGCGCCGCCGCCGGCCGCGAGCATGGCCGGGATCTGGTACTTCATGCCCAGGAAGGTGCCGCGGATGTTGGTCCGGATGCCGCGGTCGAAGTCGTCCGGGTCGATCTCGGCCAGCGGGGCCGGGCGCGGTCCGTCGGTGGCGTTGTTGAAGGCGGCGTCGAGCCTCCCGTAGGCGTCCACCGCCTGCCGCACCAGGTCGGCGCTCGACTCGGCGTCGCCGACATCCGTGCGCACGGCGAGCGCCCGGCCGCCCTCGGCGCGGATCTCCTTGGCCAGCGCCTCGATCGCGTCGCCGTCCCGCGCCCCGAGCACGACGGCGGCCCCGGCCCGCGCGAACGCCAGCGCGGTGGCCGCGCCGATGCCCTTGCTGGCCCCGGCGACCAACGCGACCGCGCCGTCGAGAGGGCGACCGGTCGAACTGGTTCCGGTGCTGCTGCTGGTACTGGTACCGGTCATGGCAGTACTCCGCTCCTCGCGGTCCGTTAGATACCTCATCATTAGATATCTAACGGTTAGAAGTCAATGCTAAAGTCGGCCCATGAGCACCCCGCCGATCCCCTTCCGCACACCCGTCGGCCTCCGGCTGGCAGCGACCGCGAAGGCGGTCAGCCGCGCCTTCGACGAGGAGATGGCCGCCGCCGGGGGCTCGATGGCGATCTGGCAGGTGCTGATCGCGGTCAAGAGCCGGCAGACCGGCAACCAGCGCGAACTCGCCGCGTCCATGGGCATCCAGGGGGCCACCCTCACCCACCACCTCAACGGCATGGAGAAGTCCGGCCTGGTCACCCGCGCCCGCAACCCGGAGAACCGCCGCGTCCACGCGGTCGAACTCACCCCGGCCGGCGAGGAGCTCTTCCTCCGGCTCCGCGAGGTCGCCTTCGGCTTCAACCACCGCCTCCGCGACGGCCTCACCGACGAGGACCTGACCCGGTTCGAGCACACCCTCGCCCGCCTCGCAGCCAACGCCACCCCGGAGCACTGAGCCCCGGCACTGCCGCGTGTTCGTCGGGATCGGTAAGCCCGAACCGCTGAAGTAGCACTTGCCCGGCGCGTGGTCACGCCGGATCGACGACGAGCACCGACTCGTCCACCTCGTCACGGACCGGGAAATCAGTCGCTGTAGTGGTAGCGGGCCTTGAGGATCTTCACTTCTTTGTCGTCAGCCCGGTATACAAGCCGGTGTTCATCGTCGATTCGGCGCGACCAGTAGCCGGACAGATCCCCCTTGAGCGGTTCAGGCTTACCCGCGCCGGTGAACGGATCCCGCTGGATCTCCCCGATCAGGCGTGTGATCCGCTTGGCCTTCTTTCTGTCCGCACCGAGCCAGAAGAGGAAGTCCTCCCAGGCGCCCGGGTCGAAGTGGACGCTCCTCACGCATCACCAGCCAGAGCTTCCAACTCAGCCATCGTCTTGGTGACGACCGTGTACCCCGCCTTGTCCCGGGCGACGGCCTCCATGAGGCGCCGGGCGTTGGCTGGCGACCGCAGGAGATAGATCGTCTCCTGCCACGAGTCGAAATCCTCGGCAGACATGAGCACGACGTCGCCCGCCTTGGATGAAATCCGCACCGGCGCATGGTCGTCATTGACCTGCTGTATGAGGGGGAACAGCCGAGAACGGGCCTCGCTGGCACTGATCGTCATGCACGCCACCTCCAGTATTGTACTTGTTTACGGTACCACTCTCGTACCTAAATCTCGTACCGAATGTAGATCACGCACCACACCCCGGCCGACCTCAGCGATCGGCGCAGTGGCCATCATGATCGAATGGTCGCTATTGCCTCTGCAGCCGCTGCCCTTGCGGGAGGCCCGGCTTGACCGGCCCAGCTCGAAACGTCGAGTACCCACCAGCATGAGGAAGCAGGTCCGCAATGGAAATCAGGCGGTTCGTTCCGGTTGAGGCGTCCGAAGCCGAGTTCGCCGGCTTTCACGAGCTGACTCTGGCGTCCATAGCGGTCGACCGCCCCGACGCCCCCGTGCCGTCCCGCGAGGCGGTCGTCGCGGACCTGCTGGAGCCGGTCACGGGTCCGGGGCCGTCACTGTTCTGGACCGCGCACCGGAGCGGCCGCCTGGCCGGGGTGGCGGACGTGCACCTGCCCGAGGCCGAGAACGGTCACATCGCCTCCGTGCGCATCACGGTCGATCCGGCGTCGCGCCGCCGGGGCATCGGCACGGCGCTGTTGCGCGAAGCCCTGCCCGAGCTCCGCCGTCGCGGGCGGACCCTGGTGGTCTGCCACGGGGTGACCGAGGGCGGCGACGGGGAGAAGTGGGCCTACGCGCTGGGATTCCGCCAGGTGCACCGCCGGGTGCTGCAGCGGCTGATGATCGCCGACGTCGATCCCGGGCTGTGGGAGGTCCAGGCGCCGAGCGGCTACCACTTGGAGCAGTGGCTCGCAGCGGCGCCGGCATCGCTGGTGGACTCCTTCGCCCGGGCGCGCGGCGCCATCCACGACGCACCCGTGGGCACATCGAGCTACTCCACTCCCCGGTGGGACGCCAAGCTGGTGCGCGAGGAGGAGCGGGACTGGGCCGCGCGAGGCTTCGAGTACTTCGTCGCGGCCGCCTGCGACGAAGGCGGACAGGTCGTCGGGCTGACGGAGTTGGTGCGCCATCCGAACCAGCCGGGCGACGGATGGCAGCAGTACACCGCCGTCTTGCCGGAGCACCGAGGCAGGGGGCTCGGGCGGTTCGCCAAGGCAGCGATGATGCGCCGGCTCGTGGCGGAACGCCCGCAGATGGTGTGGATCAGCACCTCGACCGGGGCCGAGAACACCCACATGATCGAGGTGAACCTCCGGCTCGGCTACACCACCGTCCGCACCGTGGTCGTGGTCGAGGCCGGGCTGGACGCCCTGGAGACCCGACTGCGGCAGGACCGTACCCCACGATGATGATGCCCGGGTCCGACCGGGCGTCATCTTATCCAGCACATATCCAGCATGGGTGGTGGAACGGGGCCGTTGGCATATGCGCAAACCCCGCCCCACCTGCAGATCGGCGAACTGCACCAACCCGTGACAGAGCGGGCGCTACACGTTGAAGCGGAACTCGACGACGTCGCCGTCTTGCATGACGTAGTCCTTGCCCTCGATGCGGGACTTGCCCTTGGCGCGGGCCTCGGGGATGGAGCCGCACTCGACCAGGTCGTCGTAGGAGACGATCTCGGCCTTGATGAAGCCCTTCTGGAAGTCGGTGTGGATGACGCCCGCGGCCTCCGGGGCGGTGGCGCCCTTCTTGATGGTCCAGGCGCGGACCTCCTTGGGACCCGCGGTGAGGTAGGTCTGCAGGCCCAGGGTCTCGAAGCCGACCCGGCCGAGGGTGGCCATGCCGGCCTCCTCCTGGCCCATGGACTGGAGCAGTTCCAGGGCCTCGTCCTCGTCCATGCCGATCAGCTCGGACTCGATCTTGGCGTTGAGGAAGATGGCCTCGGCGGGGGCCACCAGGGCGCGCTGGGCCTCCTTGAAGTCCTCGTCGGTCAGCTCGTCCTCGTCCACGTTGAAGACGTAGAGGAAGGGCTTGACGGTCAGCAGGTGCAGCTCGCGGACCGAGTCGCGGTCGAAGCCGGACTCGAAGAGGGTCTTCCCGGAGTTCAGCACCGCCTGGGCCGCCTCGGCGGCCTTGAACAGGGTCGCCGACTCCTTCTTGAGGCGGGACTCCTTCTGCAGCCGCGGCAGCACCTTCTCAATGGACTGCAGGTCCGCCAGGATCAGCTCGGTGTTGATGGTCTCGATGTCGTCCTTGGGCGAGACCTTGCCGTCGACGTGGACCACGTCCGGGTCCTCGAAGGCCCGGATGACCTGGCAGATCGCGTCGGACTCGCGGATGTTCGCCAGGAACTTGTTGCCCAGGCCCTCGCCGACGCTGGCGCCGCGGACGATGCCGGCGATGTCCACGAAGTCCACCGTCGCCGGGAGGATCCGCTGCGATCCGAAGATCTTCGCCAGCACCGCGAGGCGCGGGTCCGGGACGCCGACGACGCCGACATTGGGCTCGATCGTCGCGAACGGGTAGTTGGCCGCCAGCACGTCGTTCTTGGTCAGGGCGTTGAAGAGCGTGGACTTGCCGACGTTCGGCAGGCCCACGATTCCGATCGAAAGCGACATGTGGCGAGATCCTGGTGGAGGAGGCAGCCCGGAGGCGACGAGAGGACAAGGGGTCGGTGCCCCAGTCTACGGAGGTTCGCGGGGACGTTAGGCACAGTGGGTGACGGTGACGCGGCACCGGCGTGTCCGTCACAGGGAGTGGCGTTCATCCGACCGTACGTTGGACTCGTGGAGTACCGACGCATGTCTGACGCACGCACCACCGACCGCCCCGGGAGCGCAGCAGTCCCCGGGCGGGCCGCCGCCGTGCCCGGACCGGCACGCTCCCACGACCCCGAGGCCGGCCCCGGGCCGCGTACCCCGGAACAGCGGGGCGGCGGCGCCCGCCGGCCCGCCGCGCGGCCCGCGCAGCGGGCGGGTGCCGGACCGCGGACGCCGCACCGGCTGACCGCGGTGGGCGGCGCCGTGGTCACCCTCGGTGCGACCTTCCTGGGCGGGGCGCTGGACTTCTGGCTGTTCGGCGGCTCCGGCATCGTGATGGGGCTCGCCTATGTCGCCGCCTGCTTCCAGGTCGCGGTGCGGGTGCGTCCTGCGGATCTGGCGGTCGCCCCGATCAGCGGGCCGATCGCGTTCGCGATCACGCTGTTGGTGCTGGGCGGTGGGCCCGGCGGGTTCGTCGGACGGATCGTCAGCCTGGCCACCGGGCTGGCCCTGCAGGCGGGGTGGCTGTTCACCGGCACCGCGATCTCTGCGGTGATCGCGTTGGCCCGCCATATCGCCCTCGGCCGGGCCCGCCGCCGGGGCTGACGTACTGTTCTCGGCTGCGGACCGTAAGTGGCTGATCGCGCAGTTCCCCGCGCCCCTGGGGGCACGGGGAACGGACCGGTCAGCCCAGCTTCGAGGCGGCCATCGCTGCCCCGACGATCCCCGCATCGTTCTGCAGCTGCGCCGGCACGATCTCCGCGCGCAGCGGCTTGAGCAGGGGCAGGAACTTGTCGGCCTTGCGGCTCACCCCACCGCCGATGATGATCAGCTGCGGTGAGAACAGCTGCTCCACCATGGCGAAGTAGTCGTCGAGCCGCTCCGCCCAGTGCGCCCAGCTCCAGTCGTGCTCCTCCTTGGCCGCCGAGGAGGCGTGCTTCTCCGCGTCCTTGCCGTGCAGCTCCAGGTGGCCCAGCTCGGTGTTGGGCACCAGCGCGCCGTCGATGAACAGCGCGCTGCCGATGCCGGTGCCCAGGGTGAGCAGCAGCACCACGCCCTTGCGGTCCTTGCCCGCGCCGTAGGCGACCTCGGCCATGCCGGCCGCGTCGGCGTCGTTGACCACGGCCACCGGCAGGCCGAGGGCCTCCGAGAACAGCGCCCTGGCGTCCAGGTCGATCCAGCCCTTGTCGACATTGGCGGCGGTACGGGTGTGCCCGTCCACCACCACGCCGGGGAAGGTCAGACCGACCGGGCCCTGCCAGTCGAAGTGGCGGACCACTTCCTGAACCGCACCGACCACCGCTTTCGGCTCGGACGGGTGCGGGGTGAGCACTTTGTGCCGTTCCTGGGCGAGGGCGCCCCGATCCAGGTCGGCGGGCGCCCCCTTGATGCCCGAGCCGCCGATGTCCACACCGAAGACGTTCACGTCGAGAATCCCCTGTTCGTCGTTGAACCCGATAACGCCAACGTAGGACCTACCCCGCCAAGCCGCCTCACGTACGTGAATCAGTGCGGGCCCTACTTGCCTGCGGCCTCCGCGCGGAGGTCCCGGCGGAGCTCCTTGGGCAGGGAGAACTGAATGTGCTCGTCCGCGGTGCGGACCACCTCGACGTCGCCGAAGCCCCGCGCGGCCAGCCACTCCAGCACGCCGTCGACCAGGATCTCCGGGACCGAGGCGCCGCTGGTGACGCCGATGGTGCTGACGCCCTCCAGCCAGGCCTCGTCGATCTCGTCGGCGAAGTCGACCAGGTGGGCGGCCTTGGCGCCGGCCTCCAGGGAGACCTCGACCAGCCGCACCGAGTTGGAGGAGTTGCGCGAACCGACCACGACGACCAGGTCGGACTCGGCCGCGATCTGCTTGATCACGACCTGCCGGTTCTGCGTGGCGTAGCAGATGTCGTCGCTGGGCGGGCTGGTCAGCAGCGGGAAGCGGGTCTTCAGCGCGCCGACGGTGGCCATCGCCTCGTCCACCGAGAGCGTGGTCTGCGACAGCCACACCACCTTGGACTCGTCCCTGACCTGCACCTTGTCGACGTCGCCGGGACCGTCCACCAGGTGGGTCCGCTCGGGCGCCTCGCCCATCGTCCCGATGACCTCCTCGTGGCCCTCGTGGCCGATCAGCAGGATGTCGTAGTCCTCCTCCGCGTAGCGGAGGGCCTCCTTGTGCACCTTGGTGACCAGCGGGCAGGTGGCGTCGATGGTGGCCAGCTTGCCGCGCTGGGCCTCGTCGTGGACCGAGGGGGCCACGCCGTGGGCCGAGAAGACCACGATGTTGCCCTCGGGGACCTCCTCGGTGGCGCCGACGAAGATGACGCCCTTCTTCTCCAGCGTCTGCACGACGTACTTGTTGTGGACGATCTCGTTGCGGACGTAGATGGGGGCCCCGTACTGCTCCAGAGCCTTCTCCACGGCGATGACGGCACGGTCGACACCGGCGCAGTAGCCCCGCGGGGCGGCGAGCAGGACACGGCGGGATGCGGTAGCAGGCATGGTGCCCAGCCTACCGGCAGGGGGCGCCGGCCCCCTGGGCGACCGGACGGCCGGGGCCGGTCGTGGCTCTCGGCACTGTCGGACCCTGCCGATAGTCTCGACTCATGGCCTTGGACACTTCGGCGGACACCCCCATCCCGGTGGCGAAGGTGTCCCAGCTCATCGGCGGCTGGATCAACCGTCTCGGCGCGGTCTGGGTGGAGGGTCAGATCACCCAGCTGAGCCGGCGTCCCGGCGCCGGGGTGGTCTTCCTGACGCTGCGTGACCCCTCCGAGGACGTCTCGCTCTCGGTGACCTGCTACCGGGCCGTCTTCGACCCGGTGGCGGAACTGGTGACCGAGGGTTCGCGGGTGGTCGTGCACGCCAAGCCCGAGTGGTACGGGCCGCGCGGCACGCTTTCGCTGCGCGCCGCCGAGATCCGCCTGGTCGGTCTGGGCGACCTGCTGGCGCGGCTGGAACTGCTGAAGCGCACGCTGGGCGCGGAGGGGCTGTTCGCCGCCGAGCGCAAGAAGCCGCTGCCGTTCCTGCCGCAGTGCATCGGCCTGGTGACCGGGCGCGCGTCCGCCGCCGAGCGCGACGTGCTGCAGAACGCGCGGCGGCGCTGGCCCGCGGTCCGCTTCGAGGTCCGCAACGTCCCGGTGCAGGGCGTGCACGCGGTCCCCGAGGTGATCGCGGCCGTCAAGGAGCTGGACGAGCATCCGGACGTGGACGTGATCATCGTCGCCCGGGGCGGCGGCAGCGTGGAGGACCTGCTGCCGTTCTCCGACGAGCAGCTGGTCCGCGCCGTCGCGGCGGCCCGGACCCCGGTGGTCAGCGCCATCGGCCACGAGCCGGACCAGCCGCTGCTGGACTTCGTCGCCGACCTGCGGGCCTCCACCCCCACCGACGCCGCCAAGCGGGTCGTCCCCGACGTGCGGGAGGAGCTGTCCCGGGTGCACGGGCTGCGCGACCGGGCCAGGTACGGCATCCAGGCCCGGCTGGAGCGGGAGCGCAGCGGGCTGGCCTCGGTGCGCAGCCGGCCGGTGCTGGCTGCGCCCCACCGGATGGTGGACGAGCGGGCCGCCGAGCTGAGCACCCTGCTGGACCGTTCCCGGCGGACCCTGGGCCACCGGCTGGACCGGGCCGTCTCCGAGCTGGAGCACACCCTGGCCCGGGTGGTCGCCCTCTCCCCCGCGGCGACGCTGCAGCGCGGGTACGCGGTGCTGCAGCGGGAGGGCGGCGCGGTGGTGCGCGACCCGGCACAGGTCGCCTCCGGCGAGCGGCTGCGGGCCCGGGTCGCCGAGGGCGAGTTCGCGGTGACGGTGGATCAGGGCTGAGCCCGCGCCGGACTGCTGCGGGCGTCGGGCCGAAATGTCGGTGGCGGCCCCTACGCTGGGGGCATGGCAAAGAAGTCGGCGGGTGAGGCAGCGGTGGACGACACCCTGGGCTACGAGCAGGCGCGGGACGCCCTGCTGGAGGTCGTCCGGACGCTGGAGACCGGGGGGACGTCGCTGGAGGAGTCGCTGGCCCTGTGGGAGCGCGGGGAGCAGTTGGCGAAGACCTGCGAGCGCTGGCTGGACGGCGCAAAGGCCCGGCTGGACGCCGCACTGGCCGAGGGCGAGGAGCAGTCCGAGACGGACTGAGCGCTGCCGACCTGGGGTGATCCACGTCACGCGGGCTGGGGTCCCCTTGGGAAATAGTTGAAAGTTCACCTATGTTGGTACCCGTGACGGCGGCGCACCTGCCGTCCCTCCACAGGTACACATCGCAAAGGTGAATCATGTCTGACGCTCTGGTACTCGACGCCGCCGCCCAGGATCTGCTGTTCCGCGAGGCCCGCACCGCCAACACCTTCACTGACGAGCCGGTCAGCGACGAGCAGATCCAGGCGATCTACGACCTGGTGAAGTTCGGCCCGACCGCGTTCAACCAGCAGCCGCTGCGCATCGTCCTGGTCCGCTCCGCCGAGGCCCGTGAGCGCCTGGTCGGCCACATGGCCGACGGCAACAAGGCCAAGACCGCCACCGCGCCGCTGGTCGCCGTCGTCGCCGCCGACCACGAGTTCCACGAGGAGCTGCCGGCCCAGTTCCCGGCCTTCCCGCAGGCCAAGGACCTCTTCTTCACCGAGCGTCCGGTCCGCGAGGCCTCCAGCTCCTTCAACGCCGCCCTCCAGGTCGGCTACTTCGTCGTCGGCATCCGCGCCGCGGGCCTGGCCGCCGGCCCGATGACCGGCTTCGACGCCGCGGGGATCAACAAGGACTTCTTCCCGGACGGCGACCACTCCGTGCTGGCCGTCATCAACATTGGTAAGCCCGGTGCCGACGCCTGGTACCCGCGCAACCCGCGCCTGACCTTCGACGAGGCCGTCACCACCGTCTGACACCGGGTGTGCGAATGCCCCGGCCGTGTTCACGGCCGGGGCATTCGTGCGTCGTGCTACTTCAGCGTCGCGGCGAACTTCTCCAGGCCGGCGAAGGACTCGGTGCCGGTCACCACCGTGGTCACCTTGTCGGTCTGCAGCACCAGGGCCCGGTAGCGGTCACCCTGGTAGTGGCTCCAGACCTGGCCGTCGACCGTGCTGGTGGCGGTCTGCTTCACGCCGTTGGTCGTCGCGTCCGCGAGGAATGCGGCCGCCGGGCCGTTGCTCTGGCGCACCGCGACGTACTGCTTGGCCGGGTCGATGAAGCCGAGCGTCCACTCGGCGTTCTGCGGGTCGGCGCCGTCGTACTCGACGGCCGTGGCGTTCCAGCCGGAGGGCAGCCCGGTCGGCGCCAGCACCTGGTACGGGGCCGCGCGCTCGGCCGAGTCCAGTGCGGCCTGGTACTGCACCGGGTGCACCCCGTCGCCGCCGCTGTGCGGGACGAAGTAGTAGATCACGAAGCCCGCCGCCATCACCGCGAGCAGCGACAGGATCATGTCGCGCACGGACTTCCCGGCCATGCCCGGCCGCTTCTGGGTCTTGGTGGGTGCTGTCCCGGTCTGCGCCGGCGCGCTCTCAGTTGCCACGCCTCCATGGTGGCCCATGCCCCGCGGGGGTGTCCGCACCGGGGTGCCGAACCGCCGCATTCCGGGCCCCGACCGGGGCCGATGCCGTGTGCCGCCTGGTCGGGGTGCCCCAGGCCACAGACATCCGCGCAGGTCACGGATAGGCTCGCAGCACCCTCATCCGGCCGTCGTCGTACAAGAGAGGTACGCAACCGATGACCGAAAACCAGCACCACAACCACGCTCTTCCCTCATCCCTGGAGGTCGCCCCCGAGGCGCCCGATCGCAACCTCGCCCTCGAACTCGTCCGCGTGACCGAGGCCGCCGCCATGGCGGCCGGCCGCTGGGTAGGACGTGGCGACAAGAACGGCGCCGACGGCGCCGCCGTTCGCGCCATGCGCACCCTGGTCCAGACCGTCTCCATGAACGGCGTCGTCGTGATCGGCGAGGGCGAGAAGGACGACGCGCCCATGCTCTTCAATGGCGAGCGGATCGGCGACGGCACCGGTGCCGAGTGCGACGTCGCCGTGGACCCGGTGGACGGCACCACCCTCACCGCCAAGGGCATGCCCAACGCGGTCGCGGTGCTCGCCGTCGCCGACCGGGGCACCATGTACGACCCCAGTGCGGTCTTCTACATGGACAAGCTGGTCGCCGGCCCGGACGCGGCCGGACTGGTCGACATCACCGCCCCGGTCGAGCACAACGTCCGCGCGGTGGCCAGGGCCAAGGGCTCCGCGCCCGAGGACGTCACGGTGGTGCTGCTGGACCGCCCGCGGCACGAACAGCTGGCGGCCGAGATCCGGGCCACCGGCGCCCGGATCAAGTTCATCTCGGACGGCGACGTGGCCGGCGCCGTCATGGCCGTCCGCGAGGGCACCGGCGTCGACCTGCTGCTGGGCATCGGCGGGACGCCCGAGGGCATCATCGCGGCCTGCGCCATAAAGTGTCTGGGCGGTGTGATCCAGGGCCGGCTGTGGCCCAAGGACGAGGCGGAGCGCCGCAAGGCGCTGGACGCCGGACACGACCTGGACCGGGTGCTGCACACCGACGACCTGGTCAGCGGCGACAACGTGTTCTTCGTCGCCACCGGGATCACCGACGGCGAGCTGCTGCGCGGCGTGCACTACAAGTCGGAGACGGCGACCACCAGTTCACTGGTGATGCGGTCCAAGAGCGGGACCATCCGACAGATCGACAGCACCCACAAGCTGTCCAAGCTGCGTGCCTACAGCGCGATCGACTTCGACCGTGCCCGCTAGGCGGTAGCCCAGAACTGACGGGCGCTCAGCCCGCGGCGGCGATCTGGCTGCCGACCCGCGCCGCCTCCCGGAGCTCCTGCTCCCGGCGGCGGCGCCGGGCGAGCACCACCCGGCGCTCGGCGGCGGTCAGGCCGCCCCAGACGCCGTAGGGCTCGGGCTGCAGCAGCGCGTGCTCCCGGCACTCCAGCAGCACCGGGCAGCGGGCGCAGACCCGCTTCGCCTGCTCCTCGCGCGCCAGCCGGGCCGCCGTCGGCTCCTTCGAGGGGGCGAAGAACAGGCCCGCCTCGTCGCGGCGGCAGGCCGCGTTGGAATGCCATGGGCTGTCATCCGCCGGTCCGCGTTGTGCCGGGACGTGTGCAACATGCGCACGGGGGTCGTCCATACGGGCCTGTATCGGATGAAGCACGACGCACTCCTGACGACAGCGGCGAATGCTCGGTGTGTGAGGCCAGAACTACCCCGCCGCCGACCGATTCATGCATTGCGCACACAATCCGACGCCCGGTTCGTCAGCCCTCGCCGGCGTCCAGGAACTTGCGCGCCTTCTCCCGTGCTTTCGCCGCGAGCTTGTTCGGCTTGCGGCGCTTCGCCTCGACCCCGCCGAACACCGCGGCACCCTTGATGGTCACCACCGGGCCGTGCGGATCGGGGCTCTCCTGCTGCTTCACGTCGAAGCCGCCGAAGATCCCGGCACCGCCGCCGCGCAGGGTCACATGCTCCGGGACCTTGATCTCCACGCCGCCGAAGACCGCCGTGCAGTGGATCTCCAGCTCCGGTGCGTCGAACACCGCCTCGGTCAGGTCGATCTCCACCCCGCCGAAGATCGCCACGGCCTTGAGCATCCGCCCGGCCCGGAAGCGGCCCTTGCGCTCGGCCCCGCCGAAGATCGCCACCATGGACTCAGGCTCGGAGCGGGACGGCAGCGGGGGCCGGCCGGACTGCGGCGCCGGCCGCGCGGCGGTGGAGGCCGCGCCGGCCGTCGGCATCCCCTGCTGGGTGGCGTGGTGCGAGGGCAGGTCCCGGGTCAGCGGCACCAGCTCGCCCAGGGTCTTCGCCGCGTACACGGCGTCCACCCGCTCGCCGTGCTCCTCCGCGGTCAACCGGCCCTCCGCGTACGCCTCGCGCAGCGCCTCGGCGACACGTTCGCGGTCGGCGTCGGAAGCACGCAGTTCGGCCGCCGCCGGGTCGGCGTAGGGCTTCTTCAACGGATCCGGAACGGGCTTCGGCACGGGTGAGTTGTCCACAGGGTGAGGATAGTCACCCTGCCACCCTCCATGACAGCCCCGGCAGCCCCGATCAGTACCCTGGGGAGGGCTCCGCCACGGCTGCCGGAGCTCGGAGCCCGCCGCCGAGCTCCGATCGCCGAAGAATGAGGACCCACGATGCCGGACTTCGCCTACACCGACCTGCTGCCGCTCGGCACGGACCCCACCCCGTACCGGCTGCTCACCAGCGAGGGTGTCTCCACCTTCGAGGCGAACGGGCGGCGCTTCCTGCAGGTCGAGCCCGAGGCGCTGCGGCTGCTCGCGACCGAGGCGATGCACGACATCTCGCACCTGCTGCGCCCGGCGCACCTGGCCCAGCTGCGCCGCATCCTGGACGACCCCGAGGCCAGCCCCAACGACCGCTTCGTCGCCCTGGACCTGCTGAAGAACGCCAACATCGCGGCCGGCGGCGTGCTGCCGATGTGCCAGGACACCGGCACCGCGATCGTGATGGGCAAGCGCGGCCAGAACGTCCTCACCGAGGGCGGCGACGAGGCGGCGCTCTCCCGCGGCATCTACGACGCCTACACCAAGCTCAACCTGCGCTACTCGCAGATGGCCCCGCTGACCATGTGGGACGAGAAGAACACCGGCAGCAACCTCCCGGCGCAGGTCGAGCTGTACGCGACCGACGGCGACGCCTACAAGTTCCTCTTCATGGCCAAGGGCGGCGGCAGCGCCAACAAGTCGTACCTCTACCAGGAGACCAAGGCGATCCTCAACGAGTCGTCGATGATGGCTTTCCTGGAGCAGAAGATCCGCTCGCTGGGGACGGCCGCCTGCCCGCCGTACCACCTGGCGATCGTGGTCGGCGGCACCAGCGCCGAGTTCGCCCTGAAGACGGCCAAGTACGCCTCGGCCCACTACCTGGACACCCTCCCCACCGAGGGCTCCCCCACCGGCCACGGTTTCCGCGACCTGGAGCTGGAGGCGCGGGTGCAGGAGCTGACCCAGAAGATCGGCATCGGCGCCCAGTTCGGCGGCAAGTACTTCTGCCACGACGTCCGGGTGATCCGGCTGCCCCGGCACGGGGCCTCGCTGCCGGTCGCGATGGCCGTCTCCTGCTCGGCCGACCGCCAGGCGCTGGGCAAGATCACCGCCGAGGGCGTCTTCCTGGAGCAGTTGGAGACCGACCCGGCCAAGTACCTCCCGGAGACCACCGACGAGCACCTGGACGACGCGGTGGTGCGGATCGACCTCAACCAGCCGATGAGCGAGATCCGCAGCGAGCTGAGCAGGCACCCGGTGAAGACCCGGCTGTCGCTGACCGGCACGCTGGTCGTCGCGCGCGACATCGCCCACGCCAAGATCAAGGAGCGGCTGGACGCGGGCGAGGGCATGCCGCAGTACCTCAAGGACCACCCGGTCTACTACGCCGGCCCGGCCAAGACCCCCGAGGGCTACGCCTCCGGCTCCTTCGGCCCGACCACGGCGGGCCGGATGGACTCCTACGTCGACCAGTTCCAGGCGGCCGGCGGCTCCATGGTCATGCTGGCCAAGGGCAACCGCTCCCAGCAGGTCACCGACGCCTGCGCCAAGCACGGCGGCTTCTACCTCGGCTCCATCGGCGGCCCTGCCGCCCGGCTCGCCCTGGACTGCATCAAGAAGGTCGAGGTGCTGGAGTACGCCGAGCTCGGCATGGAGGCGGTCTGGCGGATCGAGGTCGTCGACTTCCCGGCCTTCGTGGTCGTCGACGACAAGGGCAACGACTTCTTCACCGACCCGGGGGCGGCGGCGCAGCCGCTGATCACCAGCATTCCGGTGCGCTAGGTCCTGTCTGGAGTTCCGGCGTGGAGGAAGGAGCGGCGTTCGGTGCGTGTCCTCGGCGTGCCGGACGAAGGCCCTTGTAGCGGAGCTACCTGGGCCTTTGGCCGGTGCGGCGAGGGCGCGTGCCGGGCGTCGGGACGCCGCGCCGGAACTCCAGACAGGACCTGGTTCCTCCGGACGGGGGTGGGGCCGGGGAACACCAGCTCCGCCCCCGTCGCTGTGGGTAGACGGAGGTCATGACCATGAACATGGATGCAACCGACGGCTACCGGATCGAGCACGACTCGATGGGCGAGGTGCGGGTTCCCAAGGACGCCAAGTGGGGGGCGCAGACCCAGCGGGCGGTGGAGAACTTCCCCGTCTCCGGGCAGCGGCTGGAGCGGGCGCACATCGAGGCGCTGGCGCGGATCAAGGCGGCGGCGGCCCGGGTCAACGGTGAGCTCGGGGTGCTGGACGGCGACGTGGCCGAGGCCGTCGCCGCAGCGGCCGAGGAGGTGGCGTCGGGGCGCTGGGACGGGGAGTTCCCCATCGACGTGTTCCAGACCGGTTCCGGGACCTCGTCCAACATGAACGCCAACGAGGTGATCGCCGCGCTGGCCGCCGAGCGGCTGGGGGCGCCGGTGCACCCCAACGACCACGTCAACGCCAGCCAGTCGTCCAACGACGTCTTCCCCAGCTCGATCCACATCGCGGCCACCGCCGCCGTCACCCATGACCTGGTCCCCGCCCTGGAGCACCTGGCCGAGGCGCTGGAGCGCAAGGCGGTGGAGTTCGCGGCCGCGGTGAAGTCCGGACGGACCCATCTGATGGACGCCACCCCGGTGACCCTGGGGCAGGAGTTCGGCGGGTACGCCGCCCAGGTCAGGTACGGCGTCGAGCGGCTGCGGGCGACGCTGCCCCGGGTGGCCGAGCTGCCGCTGGGCGGGACGGCCGTGGGCACCGGGATCAACACCCCGCCCGGCTTCTCGGCCGCGGTGATCGCCGAGGTCGCCCGGGCCACCGGGCTGCCGCTGACCGAGGCGCGGAACCACTTCGAGGCACAGGGCGCACGGGACGGCCTGGTGGAGCTGAGCGGCCAGCTGCGCACCGTCGCGGTCGGCTTCACGAAGATCGCCAACGATCTGCGCTGGATGGGCTCGGGACCGCGCACCGGGCTGGGCGAGATCAACCTGCCCGACCTCCAGCCCGGCTCGTCGATCATGCCGGGCAAGGTCAACCCGGTGATCCCCGAGGCCGTGGTGATGGTCGCCGCGCAGGTGGTCGGCAATGACGCGACGGTGGCCACGGCCGGCGCCGCGGGCAACTTCGAGCTCAATGTGATGCTGCCGGTGATCGCCAGGAACCTGCTGGAGTCGGTCCGGCTGCTGGCCAACGTCGCCCGGCTGCTGGCCGACCGCACGGTGGACGGCATCACCGCCAACGTGGGGCGGATGCGCGAGCTGGCCGAGTCCTCGCCCTCGGTGGTCACCCCGCTGAACCGCTACATCGGCTACGAGGAGGCGGCGAAGGTCGCCAAGCAGTCGCTGACCGAGCGGAAGACGATCCGTCAGGTGGTGCTGGAGCGCGGCTACGTCGAACGCGGCGAGCTGACGGAGCAGCAGCTGGACACGGCCCTGGACGTGCTGGGCATGACCCGGCCCTGACCGCGCGTGGGGGAAGCGGTCAGGGCCGGGCCGTGGGGGGGCGGCGGGGGGGGG
>NZ_JBEUKS010000012.1:0-232096 GCF_042510965.1 Streptacidiphilus jeojiensis | reverse complement strand
GTCGGATGCCGGCTGAGGGCTGACAGGTGGTGACAGCCGGCATCCGACTACTCAGGCGACGGCGATGTCGTCGGCCGAGTAGGCGCTCTGGCCGTACCACCCGTGGATGTAGAGGGTGACCGAGGTGGACGAGCCAGTGGTGAAGGTGACGGTCAGCTTCTGCCAGCTGGAGCCGGGACTGGCCCAGGTACTGGCCGTGGCCCCGCCGCTGACGCCCAGGTAGACGTAGTTGCCCTGGATCCACCCGGTAAGGGTGTAGGCCGTGTTGGCCTTGAGCGTCAGCGTCTGCTGGCACTGGGCGGTGTCACTGGACGTCGGCGTCGCCGTGAGGGCGTGGCTGCCGCTGTGGACGGTGCTGCTCTGGACGGTGGCGCTGCCCGCTGCGGAGCAGGTCCAGGGGGACAGCGAGCCGGTCTCGAAGCCGCCGTTGACGACTGCTCCGCCGGTGGGCGGCGCGGTGGTCGGCGGAGCCGTGGTGGGCGGCGCCGTGGTGGGCGGGGCGGTGGTGGGAGGCGCGGTGGTCGGCGGAGCCGTGGTGGGCGGGGCCGTGGTCGGCGGCGCGGTGGTCGGCGGGGCCGTCGTCGGCGGGGCCGGGCAGCTGGACGCCGAGCCGTTGGTGTCGGCCACGGTGTCGTTGAAGAGCGTCGCCGCCGGGTCCAGGTCGTACATCGAGAACATCATGGTTCCGCCCAGGCCGTTGCAGTGCAGGTAGTTGGCGGTGGCCTGGATGGACTGGGCGTCCTCACCGCTCCAGAAGTTGCTGCCGTCGTAGAAGTAGGCGGCCTGCGCGGTCGGGTCCCAGAAGGTGTCGGCCGCGTTGTCGACCACCCCGGTCAGCTCCTTGTACATCCGCACACCCGCGACGTTGCCGGAGTCGGCTGCGCCGGTCGCCGGACCGGTCGCGGTCTGGAACAGGCCGTGGTTGCTGCCGGCCGGCACCCCGGTCCAGCCCCGGTAGTAGAACGGGATGCCCAGGGTCAGCTTGCCCGGTGGGAAGCCGCCGGTGATGCCGTACTGGGAGTCGCCGACGGTGTAGGCCTTCACCGCCTCGTCCACCGAGTACTTGGCGGTGCCGGGGGCGATCGGGGTCATCGGGTCGTTCGGCCCGGAGTAGAGCGGCGCCTGGTGGTTGGTGGGCCCGGTGGGCTCCCAGCCGCCGTGCATGTCGTAGGTCATGGCGTCGCCGAAGGTCAGGTACTGGCCGATCTTGTTGGTCTCGATGCTCTGGATCTTGTCCTGGCCGGACGGCAGGGCGGCGCTGAGGGCGTAGGTCTTGCCGTCGGCCGCGCCCTGGGTGTTGAGCTCGCTGCGGAACTCCGCCAGCAGCGCGGTGAAGTCGGCCTTGTCCGCGGTGCTGGAGTGGTTGCCGGTGTGGCCGCCGCCGCCCGGGTACTCCCAGTCGATGTCGAAGCCGTCGAAGATGCCCTTGCCGGTGCCGGCCCCGCCGTAGCCGTTCTGCGAGGGCAGGTTGCCCTTGATGAACATGTCGATGCAGGAGGACACCAGGGCCTTGCGGGAGGCGTCGGTCGCCGCGGCGTCGGAGAAGTACTTGGAGTAGGTCCAACCGCCGATCGACAGCAGGATCTTGAGGTTGGGGTTCTTCGCCTTGAGCTCCTGGAGCTGGTGGAAGTTGCCCACGATCGGCATGTTGTAGGCGTCCGAGGTGCCGTCGACGCTGATGCTGGAGTCGTAGGACTTGCCGTAGTCGGCGAAGGAGTCGCCCGCGCCGTCACCGGCGTTGGGGTTGGTCTCGTCCTGCGAGGCGGCCGAGTTGGCCTCGAAGCAGGTGTGCGAGGTCGGGTCGATGTTCTCGAAGTCGTAGATCAGGTAGTCGAGTTTGGGCGCGATGCCCTCGGTCTGCAGGTTCTTGGGATAGAAGGTGTTCTGGTAGATCGACCACTGGTCGAAGTACCCGATCTTCAGACCGCCGCTGGTGGCCGCGGCGCCGGTGGTATTGGTCGCCGGGGCCACCGTGGCGGCCCCGGCCGAGGTGGCCAGCAGCGAGGCGGACAGTCCGACCAGGGCTGCCGCGACGGTGGCGACGGTCATGCCGAGCCCCCGTGGACCACGGCGCGGCCGGTCGGGACCGCGTGTGGACTGCTGCACGGGCTGCCGCATGGAACGGCGCATGGACTGGTGCATGGTGCGTCCTCCCGAAGTGGGGGATGAGGGGGACGTGAGCGCATGCGCATGCGTTGGGCAGGTACCTGCCACTCAATGTGGTACAGACCAATCACTCCGTCAAGGGTCTGGACCAATAAGGTGACTGACTGCCGGTTATGATCAGATCGTCGGCCCTACAGTGGCCGAGAGCGGTCCCGTACGGACAAGGGTGGTCGGCGATGACCGATAGCGCGTCGGGGTGGATGAGCACAGCCGTGCGTCTTGAGCCGATCCAGCCGGTGGACCTGCGGACCGACCGTCCGCAGTCGGCACGGATGTACGACTTCCTGCTCGGCGGGAAGACCAACTTCCCGGTGGACCGCGCGGTCGCCGAGCAGGCGCTGGCCGCCTACCCCGGGCTGCGCACGGTGACCCGGATGAACCGGGCCTTCATGCGGATCGCGGTGGAGTTCCTGGCCAGGCAGGGGATCACCCAGTTCCTGGACATCGGCACCGGCATCCCGACCACGCCCAATGTGCACGAGATCGCCCAGGGCATCCACCCGGACGCCCGCATCGTCTACACCGACAACGACCCGATCGTGCTCGCCCACGCCCGTGCGCTGCTCACCGGGACCACCGGCGAGGGCCGGGTGGACTACATCGAGGCGGACCTGCGGCAGCCGCAGCAGATCCTCGGCCACAGCTGCCTGACCGGCGAGCATCCGGCGCTCGACCTGGACCGCCCGGTCGCACTGCAGCTGATCTCGGTGCTGCACTTCGTCCCGGACCAGGACGAACCGTACGCCCTGGTCCGGGAGTTGCTGAAGCCGCTGGCCCCCGGCAGCTACCTGGTGCTGTCGCACGCCACCGCCGACAGCAACCCGGAGGCGGTCAACCGGGGCGCGGACACCTACCGCGCGGCGGGCGTCCGCTTCCAGACCCGCGACCGCGCCGAGGTCGAGGCCTTCGCGGACGGCCTGGAGCTGCTCGCCCCCGGCGTCGCCACGCCCACCACCTGGTGGCCCGCCTTCGCCGGGGACGCCGAACTCCCCTACGCCGACGACCCGGCCGTCGACGACGCCTACCTGCTGATCGCCCGCAAGCCCTGATCCCCGGGGTTCAGCTCAGCGCACTCGGCCGCGCGGCTTCAGCGGCAGGTCGGGAAGGGCCGGGGCGGGGATGGGGGCGCCGTCGTAGCCGTGCACCTCGCCGAAGCGGGAGCCGGTCATCCAGGCCTCGCGGGCCTCGGCGATCTCGTCGCCGCTGCGGGCCACGAAGTTCCACCACATCTTCATTTGCTGACATTTCCGCAGGTCAGAGGAATATCCAGCTGCTCAAGTCAGCAAAAGTCAGCATCTCGCCGGATCTGTCGAGGCCGGGAATCTCCGCGTTTGGGCCGTTAGGTCCGCCTGCATGCTGAAGACGAGTAGCAACCGTACGGCTGCAACCCGCCAGTTGGACGATACCGAGACGCAACTGGGCTTCCTTGATTGGGAACTGGGGCGTGCCTTACGGATCTCGCCCTCAGCACCTGAAGGAGGCCGGTCCGACTCCCGTGCTGCAAAGCCCCGCGTGCTGCCCACGATCCTCTACGTCGCCTCAGCTTGCCGGCCCGAGCCCCTCCGGGAGGGCGGCCACCATGAGGGCGACGGCTTCCTCCGGCGTCTCGGTGCGTGCGACCAACTCGCTGTCTTTCCGCAACCCGTAAAACCCATCGTCGTAGGGGCAGATGACGTACCCGACCCGACCCTTCCAGAATTCCTCGACACTGGTGGAGAACCAGAGGTTGAAGTGGCTGTTGACCGGCATCAGCACGCGCAGCACCGGCTGGGCGTACGCCGCCGCCAGCAGGGCGTGGGCACGCGGGTGCCGGTCGTAGGGCGGCATGTGGATACGGTCGAGCTTGGCCCACCACGTCAACTCGACGGCACCGAATGGCTCCCGCTCGTGGGTGAGGGCCCAGGGCCTGAACCGGACGAACGAGGCGCCCGCCCGGGTCTCCTCAAGCCCCGCGCCGCCCGTCCACGCCGCCGTCGCCCTGGCAACCTTGGTCAGGTCCGTGGTCCACCCACAGGCCAGGCGCGTGCCGTTGTCCTGAAGGTTCACTTGGAAGGTCTGCCGCCCCTCGTCGGGCGGGTAGACCATCACGCGCCGGCCGCTCCCCGCGTCGACGTACTCCGCGAGGCGACCCCACTTCCTGTCCGACTCGGGCAGGGCGAGCCCGAGTTCCTCGGCCGTACGCCTCAACACAGCCCGGAGGACCCCGCCATCGTCCCAGCCACCCTCGTTCTGCCCCGCCCCGAAGCTCATCACGCCAGTCTGCCCGAATCACCCCCGCCCAGCCCACAACCTGTCAGGTGCGTCGCCAGCGAGCCGCAGCTAGAAAAGGCGCGTTTCGATGGGGCCCGCATTGCTGATCTCGGTTGGAATAGGGACGCCGAGTTGGATGGCCGTAGGAGTGTAAAGGTCTGCTGCGATCTCGGGGGTGGCCATTGAAATCAGTAGGGCGTACGGGGCAAGGCGGCCAACGCGGTCGGCACTGTTGTGGTATTTCCACCATCCGCCAGCGGGGTAGACGGCAAGTACTCCACAGTCGGCAAGCTCACGCGCGCTGCCGCGCCACACATCTGAATGTAGGGAGCCGCGGTCACGGTTGGTGGGCCCCAGGAGCCAGTCCCTATCGGTGTCGAACGGCTTGCCAGTGGTACGAGAGTCGTCCTCGGCTTGGGCGTTGATGGCGATGCGCTGTTCGAAGGCAGCGACTGATTCGTTGGGGCCCTTGAGGGCGAACCGCAAGCGGTGCGAGGCGTACGTGTGTTGGCCGAACATTCCTCGCCGGCCGGGATTGGGCTCGACGAAGTAGGACAAGGTGACGCGCAGTTTGACCTTCGCCGCATGGAGATCCAGCAACTGTTCCCGGGGCCAAGGCAGTTCGTGGAGTTTCAGTTCACCCAGGCGGACCTGCTTGCCATCTCGGATGAAGGGCTTCAGTTCGTCCTGAACGATCAAGGTCACGGCGCTCGCGGTACTCGCGAGGACCCGGTCCTCGGTGGGCACCCCCCAGCCATAGCGGCGCAGGACAGTGCGGGCGAGTTGTTGGGCGCTGATCTTGCGACGGTCATTGCGGTTGTAGACGCCTTCGAGCATGGCCGGGGTCCACTCGGCTTCGTGAACGAGCAGGCCGCGGACGGCTTCTGGGCGGAGCTGGGGATAACGAGCGTAGGCGAGAGCAGCAAGGCGTGCTGCTTGCGCGGTGGCAGGACTGGTGGCCGACATGGTGGTGAGCAAGCGCCCGTGGTAGGTGCGATCTGTAGTAGTCAGGTTGACGGAGGGGTGTTCGACGACCCAGGTTCGGGCCTCGTCGATGAGGAGGTTGCCACCCTCCATGACCAAGTCGGGCTTGGTCGGGGCTGCTTCGCTGAAGGCAACTGAGGTACGGCTGTGCGGCGACAGTTGACCTCTGGCCGCGATCGGCTGGTATCCCTCATGGCCTGAGTCGGTGGGTACGTGGTCAACGTCGGTGTGAGCTCCGACGGTGAGTACGTTCCAGGCCTGTGCAGGGTCCTCAATGCGCGAGGTGTCGCACAGCCCGAAATGGTCGATGGCGCCACTATCGGGGTTGATGAGGTCGGCTGGTTGATGGTCGCGGACGTTACCAGCTGATACGAGAATCAGGCGGGCCTGATCGGGGTCGGGCGGTCCTAGAAGGTCGATGCGCTCGTCGGTGACGTTAATGTCGGTGCCGGCAGCCATGGCGTCCAACGCGGCGGACCACAGCGTGGCTGTGCCATCAGTACCATTGATTCCGTTTCCGGATTCGAGGGTTACTGCCATGGCAAAGACTCGGGTGCGAGGTTCGTCGGGGGCTGCTGTCTCGGCGGTAGTGATGGCTACTGCCGTGACTTCACCATTGGGGCGACGATGCTCTCTGCCCGGACGCGGAAGAATCTTCACCGACTCCAGATGATGGCTCAGCTGCACCACGCTGTTTGAGGCCAGTTCTCGGTCGAGGGTGTCGCCGAACAGAGAGAGGCCGCCCATTTGCGTGCCATGGCCGCGGTTGTCGTCGGGACCTTCAGCAGTCAAGGCGCTGTGGGCACCGATGATGCAAGCCCGCAGCAGGGGATGCTGCTGATCGATGCCGGTATCCAAAAGAGTGACGGCGGGCGCACCAGATGCAGCCGGACGCATCCGGTCTGCGAGGTCGGTTACCAACTCGCGATGCAGCTCTCGCAGTGGAGGGCTGTGGAGATCCTCGGCGAAGGTGGGCTTGCGGATCTCGGACGGGCATGCGTTGGTGCGCAAGACCTGAGCAAGCTGGCGGCGGGTGGTGCTGATCTGGGCAACACGGAACTGTCCAATGCCCATGGTGCGCGGCAGCATGGTCCAACTGTGGGCCTCAGCGAGCGCTCGAAGGGTGGCGACCTGATCAGCCGAGGTCAGTGCGTCGTCGAGCCATAGCTCCCACCATGCCTGTGTATCCATGTCCGGGAGCGGCTGATCCTCTTGCCATAGGTTCTCGATCGTAGCCTGTTCGATCTGCTCGATGTTGGCGACCAGTGCGTTGTTTTTGGGTTTGCCACCGGGGGTACTTTGGGTAAATTCGTCAATCTTCTTCAGCAGCGTGGTGACAGCGCCTTCTGGGATCCACACAACCGCGTCTTGCGGACGATCGTCGGTGGCAGGGCGCACGCTCATCAGAGAGAGGCCGGAGCTGTCCAGTGAGTCGAGCTTGAGCTCATGGTTGGGCGAAGCTTCAACGCGTACCGCGAAGCCGTCAGCTCGCAGCCGGGGATCCACAGAGGCACCAGCGGTGTGGGCCGCTTGCTGCACCGTGGAGAGTTCGTCGTGGAGCCGTTGAGCGTGCCCTGCCCGATTGCCGGAGCGATCAACGGGGGTGCCACCACCACCCCCCTTGGGGGGCCGTGGGATGAGGGTTCGCGCGGCCCACGGGACGAAGAGATGCGAAGCGCTTGGCGCGGGGCCCTCAGGCATGACGCAGGGAATGCCTTTCGTTCAATGCGTTCCTCAGGTGTTCCGCGTCGATCATGTCATTCCCCCCGAGAATCGCCCGTTTGGCCGCCGACTCGGCCGCCTTGACCAGTTCCGCATGGCTCAGTCGATCCGTGAGAGCAGCCAGGTCAGACCACGCTACAGCTGCGGTATCCATCGCGGAGAGCCTTCGCTGAAGAACCTCGATCGCCTGCTCGGCCGAAGGTGGTGCGTACATGATCGCTAGATCGAAGCGACGAAAGAGTGCACCGTCGAGCAATTGGCCATGATTGGTGGCGGCAACCACCAACGACTCCGGAGGCGCTTGATCCAAGAAAAGAAGAAAAGAATTCAGAATACGGCGAGCCTCGCCGACGTCATTTCCTGCGGCCCGATCAGCACCCAGGGCATCGAATTCATCGAAGAGATAAACGGCCCTTGTCTCGGCCGCGGCTTCGAAGACCAACCTAAGCTTCGAGGCCGTCTCGCCCATGAATCGGCTGATCAAGCCATCCAGTCGGATTGTGAACAAGGGCAGGCCCAGCTCTCCGGCCAGCACCGCTGCCGTCATGCTTTTCCCGGTCCCAGGCGGACCAGACAGGAGAACTCGATGCACGGGCGTGAAACCGAATTTCTCCAGTTGTCCGCGCTGCCGCTGCTCGTGCAAGACCTTTTCCAACAGCGCATTTGGACCCTCGGCGAGCGTCATATCCGAAAGGCGGACATCGGGGTAATCAGCGCTTAGCAAGCTCCCAAGTTCGCCGCGAGGTTGCACAACCGGCGTCGGTGCGGCGCGGCGAGTAATTCTCTGACCACGAGATGAGTCGATCAACTCGCGAAGTTCAACAGCAAGTCTCCCATGCCCTTGTCGAGCCGACTTGGCCGCTACCTGTAGCGCGATGCTGTAGAACTGGTCGTCGTCCCCTGCGGCATGCGCACTGAGCAAGGCTTTCAGGTGGTCGGCGCTCGCGGTCATGGTCTGCGCCTCCTTCGGCGACTCGTGCTGTCAAGCTAGCGGCGGCCTCCGACAACCGCACCCGAGCATCTCATGCAGAGGGGTATCCCATCGTAGTTCTTCCCCTACCGCCCGAGTTTCCTCCTCGGCCTCGCGCCATGACTCAGACGAATGACAGCTCCGAAGAGCCTGGCGGCACGCCAGTTACCTGATACCCCGTCAGCCAGGTCAGCAAAAGGTCAGCATCCGTCTTGGCAGACCCGGTCAAACAAGGTCACGAACTGCCGCACTGCCGTCCTGAGAGCCCCCGGGCCTGTAGCGCTCCCACTGCACGACTACGGAGGCCGTCGCCCATCCCAGAGTCGCCCTGGATGCGGGCGACCAGGTCCTGGTAAATACACAGGTCAGCGCACTCGCCCTCGGGGTTTCAGGGGCACTGGGGGCAATGTGGGAGCAGGGATCGGTGCGCCGTCGTAGCCATGCACTGTGCCGAAACGATCACCGTTCATCCAGTCCTCGCGGGCCTGGGTGATATCGTCTTGGGTCCTGGCCACGAAGTTCCACCACATCACCAGCTTCTCCTCGAACGGCTCGCCGCCGAGCAGCAGCAGGCCGCTGTCGGCCGCGGCGCGCAGCGGCAGCTCGCGGCGTCCGCAGCCCAGGTAGAGCATCGAGCCGCGCTGCACCGGCACCCCGTCCACCTCGGCGTCGCCCGACATCACCAGCACCGCGTACTCGAAGTCGGGCTGCAGCGGCAGTCGCACCGAGGCGCCGGCGGCCAGCGTGAGGTCGGCGCCGACCAGCGGCGAGTAGGTCCGGCCCGGCGAGCGGGCGCCGTCGAGCTCGCCCATGATCACGGTGGCGTGCAGCCCGGGCGCGGTGACCTCGGGCAGCACCGGGTGGTGCTCGAAGTGCGGCTCGGTGTGCCGGTCCGCGTCGGGGAGGGCCACCCAGAGCTGCGCGCCGTGCAGCAGCGGGGAGTGCGGGGACGGGGACTGCTCGGAGTGCGCGATGGCCCGACCCGCCGTCATCAGCCCCAGCTCGCGCGGCCGGACGGTGGCCAGGCTGCCGAGGCTGTCCCGGTGCTGCACCTCGCCGTCGTGCAGCCAGCTGACGGTCTGCAGGCCGATGTGCGGGTGCGGGGCCACCTGCATCCCCGGCTCGCTGGCGATGTCGTCGGGCCCGTAGTGGTCCACGAAGCACCAGGCGCCGACCATCCGCCGGCCCAGGTTCGGCAGCAGTCGCCGCACCACGGTGCTGCCGCCCAGCGGCACCTGCCGGCCCGTCAGCAGCTCGTGCACCGGCTCCGCCGCAACGTCCTCACGCCCACCGCACACCCGCGCCTGCGGCGCGGTCTCCAGGTTGCTCATACCATCGCACCTTAGCCGGAACGGCGGGCCAGCCAACGCAGGCTCTCCCGTTCGGGCTCTCCCATGACCAGGGCGGCACCGGGCTGCTCGCGCAGCGCCTGCATCGCATGGAGCACGTCGGCGAAGGGCTGGATGGCCAGCGCGTCCGCCACCTGGTCGGCCTCCGCACCCTGCGCGGAACCGAGCTGGTGGTGGATGTCGCGCAGCATGGACCGGCAGCGGACGAAGGCCGCCGCCCTCCCGTCCACCAGCGCCCTCCGGTTCAGGCCGAAGACGTCGATGGTGACCGCGCCCTTCTCCGAACGCGGCCGGTACTCCCCGGACCGCAGCACCAGTTGGAGGTGGTCCGCCGGATCCTCCTGGGTGGGATCGACCAGGAGGCAGTCGCCGGAGGCGTCCACGGGGAAGCGGTCGCGCTTGTGGTTGCTGTTGCAGTGCGTGCAGGCCAGCAGGTGGTTGACCCAGACGAACGCCTTCAGCGGGTTCCGGGCCAGCGGCTCGAAGTGGTCGATGGACGCACCGTGGCTGTCCCCGCAGTACATGCACCGCTGGACACCGGGAGCCATCCGCTCCAGCGCCTCGCGCAACTGCCTGCGTAACGCGGCCGCCCCCGACCAGGCCCGGCGCGCCTGCTCGGCGGTGGCACCGCTGCGGACCAGGGCGGCGGTGCGCGACACCAGCCGGCGGTCCAGCCGCTCCTCCAGGGCCGGCCTCCCCAGTGGGATCATCAGCGCCGGGCCAGGCGGGCGGACACCTCGATCACCCGGGCGCTGAGCGAGCTGTTGAGCTTGCTGCTCAGTTCCTCGTACTCGGCGAGCTCCGCCTCGGAGGCCGCGCCGTTGAGCACCCGGCCCTCCAGATCGCCGATCCGCCGGCGCGCCCGCTCGGCCACGGCGGAGTACGGGCTCTCCAGCCCGAACAGCTCGGAGAGCACGGCGTCGTCCCCGCTCCCGTAGACCACCCGGCTGTAGAGGTCGTCGTCGACGACCTCCGGAGCGGCGTCCTCGTCCGGCGCAGCCAGGCGGATCAGGCCGCCGGGGTCCGCCGCCTGGCAGACGTAGGGGCTGTGGGTGGTGACGATGAACTGGATCCGGGGGAAGTGCGTCCTCAGCCAGTCACCGACCCGCTGCTGCCAGGTGACGTGCAGATGCGCGTCGACCTCGTCGATGAGCACCACCCCGGCCCTGGGGACGACCACCCGCCCGTCCTTGCGCTCCACCACCGGTTCGGCCGGGTGCAGCGGGCCGAGCGTGTCCCAGACCAGGTTGACCACCATGGCGACGGCCGTCCGGTAGCCGTCGCTCATCTCCTGCAGCGCGAACTCCCGCCCGCCGCGCTCGACCCACAGACCTTGCGAGTCGACCCGGGAGACCCGGAACCCGTCCGGGAGCAGTCCGTCGCCGAGCAGGGCCAGCACCGCGTCGATGATCTCGGCCGAGCCCGCCCGCCCCTCCAGGCTGCGGTGGTGCTCACCGACCAGCCAGGCCACCCCTTCGGCGAGGGCGGCGTCGTTGTCGAAGAGGGTGGCGAAGGTGGCGGCGTCCTGCCCGCCGTCCCTGGCCAGGCGCCGGAACGGACCGTAGCCGACGAACATCCCGTCGGTCAGGCTGTCCCACTCCGGGTCGGCGATCGCGACGCGCACCGGTTTCCGGCCCCGGCCGCCGGTGGACCGCAGGGTGAGCCTGCGGTTCCAGACCGGCTGCGGAGGGCGCTTGCCGGAACGGCTCCTGGCGTCGACCCAGACGCACTCGGTGCGGATCTCCCCGTGCCCGGCCCCGTCCGCCGGCCTGCCGCTGCCGGGCCTGCCGCCCAGCAGGAACTCGATGTCGTCCGGGTCGGCGTCCATGGTCAGCCGGATCCGGCTGGGCGTCGCCGTCGGCCACGCGTGCAGGTCGGGGGCGAGCGGATAGGCCACGGACGGGGTGCACAGAGCTATTGCGAGCGCCTTGAGCAGGGTCGACTTCCCGGAACCGTTGCGGCCGGCCAGAACCGTCCAGCCGGCGTGGGTCCCATCGGGGCGGGTGAGCACCAGATCGACCGAGCGGGCTCCGTGGAACCCGCGGATCCCGTCGATCTGGACTCTCGACACGTACACCCGTGGTCTCCCCTTCCGTGCCGCCGGCCGTCACGGGCCGCTGTGACGAGACTAGCCGGACCGGCAGCGCGACGAGCGTCCCGCGGCGCCGGGTCCTAGGTCTGCGGCGGCTGGTCGTGCACGCCCGCCGCGGCGTCGGCCTCGGCGGCGATCAGTGCGGCCCGGACGTCCTCGTCCACGTGCTGGCGGGTCTTCAGGTAGCCGACCGTGGTGTTGGTGACGGCGACCAGGGGGACGGCGACCACCGCGCCGCCGATGCCGCCGATCACCGATCCGATGGTCACCGACAGCACCACCGCGATGGGGTGCACCCGGACCGCGCGGCCCAGGATCAGCGGCTGCAGCAGGTGGCCCTCGATCTGCTGCACCGCCAGCAGCACCGCCAGCACCATCGCCGCGGTGAACACCCCGTTGGTCACCAGCCCGATCAGCACCGCGACGGTGCCGGTGACCAGGGCCCCGACCAGCGGGACGAAGGCACCGAGGAAGATCAGCACCGAGATCGGCAGGGCCAGCGGCACCCCGAGCAGATAGATGCCGATGCCGATCGACGCCGAGTCGATGAACGCCACCAGCACCGTGCCCCGGACGTAGGCGGTCAGCGTGGACCAGGCCCGCGGCCCGGCCCCGGCCATCCCGCGCCGGGCGCTCGGCGGGAACAGCCGCAGCAGCCAGCCCCAGATCCGCTCGCCGTCGTAGATCAGGAAGAAGGTGCAGAACGCCGCGAGGAACACCCCGGTCAGGATCTCGATCACGATGCCGACGGTGGAGAAGCCGAAGGAGGTGATCTGGTCGCTGTTGGTGCCGATCGCCTTGGACAGCTGCCCCGCGAACTCGTTGATCTGCTTGTCGGTCAGATGCATCGGCCCGTGGGTGAGCCAGGTGCGGATCTGCGAGATGCCGTTCTGGACCTTGCCGGTGACCTCGTTGAGGTTGGTGGTCACCTGCCAGCCGACGAACCAGCCGACCAGGCCGATGCCGATCAGGCCCCCGATGAAGGTCATCGCGGCGGCCAGCCCCCTGGGCACCCCGTGCCGCCGCAGCCAGGCCACGGTGGGCTGCAGCAGCGCGCTGATCAGCAGCGCCGCGATGAAGGCGAAGGCGACGATGCGCAGCGTCTGGACCACGCGGAACAGCACGTAGACGCCGGCGCCGACGATCAGCAGCCGCCACATCAGCTCGGCGGTGACCCTGAGCGACCAGGGCACGGCCTCGGTCGGGCTGCTGGGCCTGGCGGGATAGTGCGACAGGCCGTTCTCCACCGCGGGGAGGGCCGGGACCGGCGGCGGGTCGTTACGGTGTTCGGCGACCTTGACGTCGGCCTCGACCTCGCGGCGCCGGTGCTCCAGCCGCGAGGCGATCCGTGAGAGCAGCGACGCCCCCCAAGCCACCGGTCCGCTGTGCTGCTCGCCTGGCATCGCCGCCCCGCCCCCTTCACACCCGATAGCCCCGTGAACCAGATGAAGTCCGCGCCCCGAACGCTACCCGGTGCTCACAGCGGTCACCGGGGCGGCCCACCGGAAAGCTGAGCCGGTCATCCTTCGACAGCTGATCGGAAAATCCGGTCATTCTTGGCTTTATGGGTTTAGCCGGACAGGGATCGGGGGACGACCAGCATCAAGGCCGCTCCGCACACGGCGGCCGTTCCGTGGGAGATGTATCGAAGCCCCCGATCGGACAGGGATCGGGGGCTTCAACATGTCCGCGCGGCCGCGCTCTGCACGGCCTCGGGGCTACTCGTCAGTACGACTGGTGGACCTGCCAGTAGGCCCAGGCGTCGCACGGGCTGCCGTAGCGCGAGTCCATGTAGCTCAGGCCCCACTTGATCTGGGTCGCCGGGTTGGTGCGCCAGTCCGATCCCGCCGAGGCCATCTTGCTCCCCGGCAGGGCCTGGACCAGGCCGTACGCGCCGGAGCTGGCGTTGGTGGCGGTGTAGTCCCAGCCGCTCTCGCGCTCGACGATGTTGCTGAAGCAGGTGAACTGCGAGGCCGGGACGATCGACTGGGCTATCGCCTGCGACGAACCGGCGGTGTAGGTCTTGGTGACGGCCTCGCGGGCGGCGGCACGGCTGGCCGCGGCCTCCGCGTCGGCGCGGGCCTTGGCGGCCTTCGCAGCGGCGGCGGCCTTGTCCGCGTCGGACTTGGCCTTGGCGACCTGGGCGGCCTTGATCCGGGCGGCTTCGGCGGCGGCCTTCTGCGCGGCTGCGGTGGCGGACGCCTGCTGGGCGTCGGCCTGCATGGCGATGTTCTCGCTCACCGTCTGGGCCTGCTCGCCGGACGGGATCTCGGCGAGAAGAGTGGATCCTGCGACATCGGCTGTCTGAACGGTGGGCTTGGTGTCGCCGGAGGCGACGCCGACCACGGCTCCGACGGCAGTGACGGCGGTGGCGGAGGCCACAGCCACACCCCGAACCGAAATCCGGTTCACACGGTTTCCTTCCAGCGTCGTCCGTGTGGTGACCGCACGGACGAACCCCACCCCTGACGCTGGCCTCCCCGCTGCGATGGTCACGGGAGACACGGGCCCGGAGCGCCTCGAAGGGAACGGGGCGCCAACGAACTCGGGCGGCGTACGACCGGACTTTTCACTCTGACGAGTGGTCAGTCCTGTCCCACGCGGGGCCTGACAGAACCCACACCTTGCCCGACTCGGACGGCCCGGCGCAATTCCCGGTTGCGTGGTGAAGCTCACATGGCGGATGGGGCAGGAAGTTCGGCCGAACCCCTGTGGGACAGCTGGTGCCATGGTTACGATCGGACAACTTTGCCTCCGCGCCGAACCACAACAAGGGGCGCGAGGAACTGCGCGCCCGGCCATGCACTCCCGTGCACCACCCGACGGACAGCACCCCGCGCCCCGGCACAGGCCTCAGCTGTGGATGTCCTCCAGCAACTCCGTGACCAACGCGGCGATCGGCGACCTCTCCGACCGGTTCAAGGTCACATGTGCGAACAGCGGATGCCCCTTCAGCTTCTCCACCACCGCGACGACCCCGTCGTACCGCCCCACCCGCAGGTTGTCCCGCTGCGCCACGTCGTGGGTGAGCACCACCCGCGACCCCTGGCCGATCCGGGACAGCACCGTCAGCAGGACGTTCCGCTCCAGCGACTGCGCCTCGTCCACGATCACGAAGGCGTCGTGCAGCGAGCGCCCGCGGATGTGGGTGAGCGGGAGGACCTCCAGCATCCCCCGGGACAGCACCTCCTCGATCACGTCCGGCGTGGTCACCGCGGAGAGGGTGTCGAAGACCGCCTGGGCCCAGGGGCTCATCTTCTCCGACTCGGAACCGGGCAGGTATCCCAGTTCCTGCCCGCCCACCGCGTACAGCGGCCGGAAGACCATCACCTTGCGGTGCTGCCGGCGCTCCAGCACGGCGTCCAGCCCGGCGCACAGCGCCAGCGCCGACTTGCCGGTGCCGGCCCGTCCGCCCATCGAGATGATGCCGATGTCCGGGTCCTGGAGCAGGTCCAGCGCGATCCGCTGCTCCGCGCTGCGGCCGCGCAGCCCGAAGACGTCGCGGTCCCCGCGCACCAGGCGCACCCTGCCGTCCGGCGTGACCCGTCCCAGGGCCTTGCCGCGCTCCGAGGTCAGCACCAGGCCGGTGTGCACCGGCAGCTCGCGCACCTCGGGGATGTCGACGGTGTCGGCGCTCCCGGCCTCGAACAGGGCGTCGACCTGTTCGCCGGAGACTGCCTGCTCGTGCATACCGGTCCAGCCGGAGGTGATCGCCAGTTCGGCGCGGTACTCCTCCGCGAGCAGGCCGACCGAGCTGGCCTTGACCCGCATCGGCAGGTCCTTGGAGACGACGGTGACGTCGTAGCCCTCGGCCTGCAGATTGCGGGCGACCGCCAGGATGCGGCTGTCGCTGTCCCCGAGCCGGTAGCCGGCCGGGAGGACGGACGGATCGGTGTGGTTCAGCTCGACCCGGATCGTTCCGCCGACGTCGCCCACGGGAATGGGGGCGTCGAGCCGTCCGTAGCGGACCCGGTAGTCGTCCAGCAGGCGCAGCGCCTGGCGGGCGAAGTAGCCGAGTTCCGGGTGGTGCCGCTTGGCCTCCAACTCCGTGACCACGACCACGGGGAGCACGACCTCGTGCTCCTCGAATCGCGTCATCGCGTTCGGGTCGGCCAGCAGAACGCTGGTGTCGAGGACGTACGTGCGCCGGTCTTGCTCACTCCGGCGGCTCTTGGAGCTGACCACAGGGCCTCCCGGGCGGACGACCTGCTGTCATCCGCGGTTCGCCGGACCCTCGGGCCCCGATGGCCGAGGTCACGGTCTGACCCGGTTATTCCCCGGCTCGCCCGAACCCATGCCGATGGAAACGAACTGACGCCCCATCGTCATCAGCCGTTCTTCGGCTGTTGGACAAGGAACCGGACCGCGGGTCAGCCGCCGAAGCGGCGCTGGCGGTTGGCGTAGTCGCGCAGCGCCCGGAGGAAGTCGACCTTGCGGAAGGCCGGCCAGTAGGCCTCGCAGAAGTAGAACTCGGAGTGCGCGCTCTGCCAGAGCAGGAAGCCGGACAGCCGCTGCTCGCCGGAGGTGCGGATGACCAGGTCGGGGTCGGGCTGGCCGCTGGTGTAGAGGTGGCGGGCGATGTGCTCGACGTCGATCATCTCGGCCAGCTGTTCGACCGAGGTGCCGAGTGCGGCCTGCTCCTGCAGCAGTTTGCGGACCGCGTCGGCGATCTCGTGCCGGCCGCCGTATCCGACGGCGACGTTGACGAGTATCCCGGTGTGGTGCGCGGTGGCCTGCTCGGCCTCCTTGAGCACGGCTGCGGTGCCGGTCGGCAGCAGGTCCAGGGCACCGACCGGGTGGACCCGCCAGTGGCCGGTGGCAGCGAGGTCGCGCACCGCCTGCTCGATGATGCCGAGCAGCGGGACCAGCTCCTCCTTGGGCCGGCTGAGGTTGTCGGTGGACAGCATCCACAGGGTGACCACCTCGACGCCGACCTCCTCGCACCAGCTGAGGAAGTCCGGGATCTTGTCGGCGCCGCTCTGGTGCCCGTCCACGGTGGACATCCCGGCGGCGCGGGCCCAGCGGCGGTTCCCGTCGAGCATCACCCCGACGTGGCGCGGCACCGCGGTGCGGTCCAGGTGGGCCTCGACCCGGCGGCCGTAGAGCCCGTAGGTCAGCTTGCGGAGTACCGGTGTGCGGCGGATGACCAGCCCGAGGTCCATGGTTGTTG
This sequence comes from Streptacidiphilus jeojiensis, assembly GCF_042510965.1. Taxonomy (NCBI): domain Bacteria; kingdom Bacillati; phylum Actinomycetota; class Actinomycetes; order Kitasatosporales; family Streptomycetaceae; genus Streptacidiphilus; species Streptacidiphilus jeojiensis. The sequence continues at coordinate 215,393 of NZ_JBEUKS010000012.1, read as the reverse complement.
CGCCCCTCTACTGCGACCCTCCGGTCGGCTGCGACCTTCCGGGCAGGCGGGCGTCAGCAGCAGCCCGTCCCCGGGGGGTCACCATACTCCCGGCACCTGAGCGTCATGGAATCGTGCCGGTGGGATCGGCGGACTATTGTTCAGTGGTCTGACAAAATGCGCCATCCGGAGAGGCATCCACCCCATGATCCCAGCTCCTTACCAGCCGGCCGAAACCCGCTACCAGGGTTCGATGAACTACCGCAGGACCGGCCGCAGCGGGCTGAAGCTGCCGGAGATCTCGCTCGGCCTGTGGCACAACTTCGGCGACGACAAGCCGCTGGAGACCCAGCGGGCGATCCTGCGACGGGCCTTCGACCTCGGCGTCACCCACTTCGACCTGGCCAACAACTACGGCCCGCCGTACGGGGCCGCCGAGGCCAACTTCGGCCGGCACCTGGCCGCGGACTTCCGTCCGTTCCGGGACGAGCTGGTGATCTCCACCAAGGCCGGCTACGACATGTGGCCGGGCCCCTACGGTGAGTGGGGCTCGCGCAAGTACCTCACCGCCAGCCTGGACCAGTCGCTGCAGCGGATGGGCCTGGACTACGTCGACATCTTCTACTCGCACCGGTTCGACCCGGAGACCCCGCTGGAGGAGACGATGGGCGCGCTGGCGTCCGCGGTCCAGCAGGGCAAGGCGCTGTACGTCGGCATCTCCTCGTACAACGCCGAGAACACCCGCAAGGCCGCGGCGATCCTGCGCGACCTGGGCGTTCCGCTGCTGATCCACCAGCCCTCCTACTCCATGCTGAACCGCTGGACCGAGGAGGACGGGCTGCTGGACACCCTGGAGCAGGAGGGGGCGGGCTGCATCGGCTTCGCGCCGCTGGCGCAGGGCCTGCTCACCGACCGCTACCTGCACGGCATCCCGGAGGACTCACGGGCCGCACAGGGCAAGTCGCTGGACCCGGGCGCGCTGAACGAGCAGACCCTGTTCAAGCTGCGCGCGCTCAACGACATCGCCGCCAAGCGCGGCCAGTCGCTGGCCCAGCTGGCGCTGACCTGGCTGCTGCGGGACCCGCGGATGACCTCGGCGCTGATCGGGGCCTCCTCGGTGGCGCAGCTGGAGACCAACATCGCCGCAATCCAGGGCCCGGCCCTGACCATGGAGGAACTGGCCGAGATCGACCGCTACGCGACCGACGCCGACATCAACATCTGGTCGGCCTCCAGCCAGGGCTGAAAAGGCACGACTTGGTACAGACCGCATTCGGGGGGATCCCCTCCGGATGTGGTCTGTACCTTTTTGCTCTCCCGACCGCCTGCTCGGAGTTGTCTCAACGGAACCTTAAGCAGCAGTTGGGGGTCTTGACATGCCAACTGGTCTAGTCCAACTTGTGGGTCAAGCTTCACTTGCTGTCTTCCCTCCCCCACACCCTGAGGACAGATCCATGGCTTCCCCTCGCCGCGCCATCGGCGCAATTACCGCCTGTGCAACGGCCGTCGGACTCGGTCTGACCGGCCTGGTCGCCTTCACCGGCGGCGCCAGCGCCGACACCACCAACCTGGTGGCCAACCCCGGCTTCGAGACCGGCACCCTCTCCAACTGGACCTGCAGCGGCGGCGCCGTCACCACGGCCACGGTGCACTCCGGCACCCACGCCCTGGTCGCCACCCCCACCAGCGGCGACGACGCGCAGTGCACCCAGACCATCAGCGTCCAGCCCAACTCCTCGTACTCGCTCAGCTCCTGGGTCCAGGGCCCGTACGTCTACCTGGGCACCAGCGGCGACGGCACGACGGACGTCAGCACCTGGTCCAACAGCAGTTCCTGGAACCAGCTGAGCACCACCTTCAAGACCGGCGCCTCGACCACCAGCGTCACCATCTACCTGCACGGCTGGTACGGGCAGGCGGCGTACTACGCCGACGACGTGGTGCTGAGCGGCGCCGCGGGCGCGACCACCTCGGCGAGCCCGACCGCCAGCGCGTCGGCCTCCGCGAGCGCCAGCGCCAGCGCCTCCGCCTCCCCCACGCCGACCGCGACCACCGCCTCGCCGACCCCCACCGCCACCTCGACCGGCAGCACCGGCACCGGGAAGCACCTGGTCACCGGCTACTGGCAGGACTTCGACAACGGCGCCACCGACCAGAAGATCAGCGACGTCAGCTCGCAGTACGACATCATCGCGGTCTCCTTCGCCACCGCCGACCCCAGCAACACCGGCGGCATCACCTTCTCGCTGGACTCCACCCTGCAGAGCAAGCTCGGCGGCTACACCGACGCCCAGTTCAAGGCCGACATCGCGGCCAAGCACGCGGCCGGCAAGAAGGTCGTGCTCTCGGTCGGCGGCCAGAACGGCACCATCTCCGTCGCCAGCTCCGCCGCCGCCACCAACTTCGCCAACAGCGCCTACTCGCTGATGCAGACGTACGGCTTCGACGGGGTCGACATCGACCTGGAGAACGGCCTCAACCCGACCTACATGGCGCAGGCGCTGCACTCGCTGGCGAGCAAGGCCGGCTCCGGCTTCGTGCTCACCATGGCCCCGCAGACCATCGACATGCTGAACTCCAGCTCCGACTACCTGGCCACGGCGCTGGCGGTCAAGGACGTCCTCACCATCGTCAACACCCAGTACTACAACTCGGGTTCGATGAACGGCTGCGACGGCGGCGTCTACTCCGAGGGCACCGTGGACTTCATCACCTCGATGGCCTGCACCGCCATCCAGGCCGGGCTCAGCCCCAGCCAGGTCGGCATCGGCGTCCCGGCCTCGACCAGCGCGGCCGGCAGCGGCTACGTGGCACCCAGCGTGGTCGAGAACGCCCTCAACTGCCTGGCCAAGGGCACCAACTGCGGCACCTTCAAGCCCAGCACCACCTGGCCGGCCATCGGTGGGGTGATGACCTGGTCGACCAACTGGGACGCCAGCAACGGCAACCAGTTCGCCAACAACGAGGGCGTCTTCGTCCACGCGATGGCGTAGTCGGCGGCGGCCGGGGCGCTAGTGGCTGAGCGCCACCGCCACCAGCGCCCCCAGCAGCAGGAACGGTCCGAAGGGAAGCTCGTCGCGACGCCCGGCACGGCGCGCGGCGAGCTTCGCCGTGCCGTAGACCGCCGCCAGCAGGAAGCCGAGCAGCACCCCCTCGAAGACCGCCCCGAAGCCGTACCAGCCGAGCACGGCGCCCACGGTCAGCCCCAGCGCGGCGTCGCCGAGGCCGAACGGCAGTGCCAGCGCCATCAGCCAGAACACCGCGCCCAGCGCGGCGGCCCCGTAGAGGGCGTGCAGCGCGGAGCCGGTGCGGTCGCCGGCCAGCCGGGCGGCGCCGAGCAGCAGCAGCGTCCCGGCCGCCGAGGGGTGGGTGAGCCGGCGCGGCAGCCGGTGCTCGGTGACGTCCACCAGCGCCAGCGGCACGGCGCAGGCGGCCGCCCAGAGCAGCGCCAGGACGTGCCAGTGGTAGCCGGTGGCCGCCGCGGTGGCCCCCAGGGCCGCCACGCACAGGCCCATGACCTGGGTGGGAGAGGGCAGTTGCGCGGTGTACCGGGCGGCCTCGCGCCGGACCGGGCCATGGACAGCCACACCGACCAGGCCGCCGGCCACCGCGGTGAACGCATACGGACCCAGCACGGTCGCCCCCTCTCCCCCGGAGGCCCTCAGACTAACCTCAGCCGGTGACGGCGAGGGCGTCGATCTCGACCAGCAGGCCGGCCGGGAGGCCCACGTACACCGTGGTCCGGGCCGGGAAGCCGCCCTCGGGCAGGGCCTTGGCGAACCAGGCGTCGTAGACCGCGTTCAGCTCGGCGAAGTGCGCGGTGTCGGTCAGGTAGACCCGCATCATCAGCACGTCGTCCCAGCCGGCGCCGCCCGCCTCCAGCACGGACTGGACGTTGCGGAGGGTCTGCTCGATCTGCTCGGTCAGGCCGGGGCCGACCGGGGTCCCGGTCGCCGGGTCGAAGCCGACCTGGCCGGCGACCTGGAGCAGCCCGCCCTTGGCGACGCCCTGGGAGAAGCTCGCGATCGGGGTCGGGGCCTGGTCGGTGCGGACGACGCTCTTGCTCATGGCGGTGGTACTCCTCGGCGCTGGAACGGACGGACGGGCACGGGCGGATCTGTACGGGCGGATCTGTACGGACGAACTGCCGTGCGGCAGGATATGCAACCAGCATTGCGTCTGCCGCAACACCCTGTCAGGAGCATCGTGGACCACCTCGCGCTGGAGCAGCTCGGCAGCACCCTCCTCGACTGGCGGTTCAAGGGCATGCCGCCCGCCCGCGCGGGCGGCACCGTCGCCGAGCTGGTGGCGGCCGAGCCCAGCCTCTTCGAGGACGGCTTCACCACCCCGGTGCTCACCCTGGACGCGGACGCGCTGCGCCACAACCTGGCCCTGATGGCCCGTTGGACCGCGGCCCACGGACTGGCCTTCGCCCCGCACGGCAAGACCCCGCTGGCCCCGCAGCTCTACCGGCGCCAGCTGGAGCTGGGCGCCTGGGGGATCACCGCCGCCATGCCCTCCCACCTGCGGATGTACCGGGCCTTCGGGGTGCCGCAGGTGTTCCTGGCCAATGAGCTGGTCGACCCGGCCGCGCTGGCCTGGCTGGCCGCCGAGCTGGACGCCGATCCCGGGTTCCGCTTCGTCTGCTACGTCGACTCGGTGCGCGGCGTGGAACTGATGGAGGCGGCCCTGCCGACCGGCGTCCGGCCGGTGGACGTGGTCGTCGAGCTGGGCGCGGACGGCGCCCGCACCGGCGTGCGCGGAGTCGCGGCCGCCGTCGAGCTGGCCCGGCGCGCCGCCGCGAGCCAGCGGCTGCGGCTGGTCGGGGTGGCCGGCTACGAGGGAACCATCGCCACCGTCGACGACCGTGCCCTGGTCCGGGCCTGGCTGGCCGACCTGGTGGAGACGGCCCACCGGGTGGACGCCGCCGGGCTGTTCGCCGGCACCGAGGAGATCATCGTCAGCGCCGGCGGCAGCGAGCACTTCGACCTGGTCGCCGAGGCGCTGACCGAGCCGGCGCTGCGGCTCTCCCGGCCGGTGCTGCGGCTGCTGCGCAGCGGCGCCTACGTCACCCACGACGCGCTGCACTACGCCGGGATCTCGCCGCTGCGCGACGCCGCCGAGGCGGAGCGGCTGCGGCCCGCGCTGCGGCTGTGGGCCCAGGTCGTCTCCCGGCCCGAGCCCGGGCTGGCCCTGCTCAACGCGGGCAAGCGGGACCTCCCCTACGACCTCGGCCTGCCGCTGCCGGAGCTGGTCCGCGACCCCGGCACCGGCGCGCAGCGCCCGGCCACCGGACTGACCGTCGACAAGCTCGCCGACCAGCACGCCTTCGTGACGGTCGCCCAGGGCGCCGAGGTCAACGTCGGCGACTGGGTCGCGCTGGGCCTCTCGCACCCCTGCACGGCCTTCGAGAAGTGGCAGCTGATCCCCGAGGTCGAGGCGGACGGCACCGTGGTCGACCTGATCCGGACCTTCTTCTGATGCCTGCGACGACGAGTCAGGGGGCCCGTCAGGACCTCCTGCTCCGCGGCGCGCTGGTGGTGGACGGCTCCGGCGGGACCCCGTACCGGGCCGACACGCTGGTCCGCGACGGGGTGGTCACCGCGATCCACCGCGAGACCGACCCGGGCCGGCGTCCCGCCGTCGGCAGACCCGGCACCACCGGCCGCACCGTGGACGCCGACGGCCTGGCGCTCACCCCCGGCTTCATCGACATGCACGCCCACTCCGACCTGGCCCTGCTCACCGACCCCGGGCACGAGGCCAAGGCCGCCCAGGGCGTCACCCTGGAGGTGCTCGGCCAGGACGGCCTCTCCTACGCCCCGGTCGACGACGCCACCCTGGCCGGGCTGCGGGTCCAACTCGCCGGCTGGAACGGCGATCCAGAAGGCCTGGACTGGTCCTGGCGCAGCGTCGGCGAGTACCTGGACCGGCTGGACGCCGGACCGCTGGGCGGCGGACTGGCCGTCAACGCCGCCTACCTGGTCCCGCACGGCACCCTGCGCGCCCTGGTGCTGGGCTGGGAGGACCGCGCCGCCACCGCGGCCGAGCTGGAGCTGATGGACCGCCACCTGGACCGGGCCCTGGCCGAGGGCGCCATGGGCCTGTCCGCAGGGCTCAGCTACTCCCCCGGCATGTACGCCGACACCGCCGAACTGGTGGCGCTGTGCCGGACGGTGGCCGCCCACGGCGGCTACTTCTGCCCGCACCACCGCTCCTACGGCGCCCACGCCCTGGCGGCCTACGCCGAGATGACCGAGGTGGCCCGGCAGTCCGGCTGCGCCCTGCACCTGGCCCACGCCACCATGAACTTCCAGGTCAACGCGGGCCGGGCGGGCGAGCTGCTGCACCTGCTGGACGCCGCGCTCGCCGACGGCGTGGACCTGACCCTGGACAGCTACCCCTACCTGCCCGGGTCCACCACCCTGGCCGCACTGCTGCCCGGCTGGGCCACCGCCGGCGGCCCCGAGGAGACGCTGCGCCGGCTGGCGTCGCCGGCCGTGCTCGCCCGGATCCGCGCCGACCTGGAGCTGCACGGCTCGGACGGCTGCCACGGCGTGGTCGCCGACTGGGACACCGTGCAGGTCAGCGGGGTGCGCCGGGCCGAGCTGCGGTCCGCCGTGGGCCTGACGGTCAGCCAACTCGCGGCCAGGGACGGCGTCGACCCCTTCACCGCCTATGTCGACCTGCTGCGCGCGGACGGACTGGGGACCACCGTCTTGCAGCACGTCGGCCACGAGGAGAACGTCCGGGCGATCATGCGGCACCCCGCGCACACCGGCGGCAGCGACGGGCTGCTGGTCGGCGACCGGCCGCACCCCCGGGCCTGGGGCACCTTCCCGCGCTACCTCGGCCACTACGTGCGCACCGAGGGGGTGCTCGGGCTGGCCGAGTGCGTGCGGCACCTCTCCGCCGGCCCGGCCCGGCGGCTCGGCCTGACCGACCGCGGCCTGGTCCGCGAGGGCTTCCGGGCCGACCTGGTGCTGCTGGACCCGCAGACGGTGGCGGCCGGGGCGACCTACGAGCAGCCGCGCGCCGCGCCGTCCGGCATCCCCTACGTCCTGGTGGACGGCGTCCCGGTGGTCGACGACCACCGGCGCACCGCCGCCACCCCCGGACGCAGCGTCAGACGGGGCGTCAGCCGATCGAGCTCTCGTTGACGCCCGGCACCGTCGGGGTGATCACCAGATGGTGCGTCACCCCCGGCGTCGCCTTCACCGTCAGCGACAGGATGTGCCGGCTCGCGTCCCACTTCGCCTTGTAGTCCCCGTTGAGCTGGACGTCGCCGCCGTCCGGGAAGTCGCCCGGCGGCAGGTAGACGTCGGTGCTGCCGGTGACGCCGACCTTGTCGTTCCAGTCCATGGTCAGCTCCAGCGTGGACTTGTCGTAGCTGAAGTCCACCGGCTGCCCGGCGATGGCCCGCGGATAGGCGGTGGCCAGCACGTCGGCGATGTCGGAGGGCTTGCCCGGCGCCTTCCACGGCGACCAGCTGCCCGGATCGCTGGACCAGTAGGCCGATCCGATCATCATGGTGTCCAGCAGCGTCTGGACGTGGTCGACGTAGAGGTGCGCCCCGTCCTGGGTGGCGTCCAGGCCCCACTCGCCCATCAGCACCGGCGCGTCCATCCGCGCCGCGGTCCGCTGCACCTGGGTCTGCCAGGAGGCCAGCGTACGGTCCGTCAGGTACTGGTCGGTGCCGCTGTAGGTGCCGCCGGAGTCGATGGGGGCCGGGTAGAGGTGCGGCGCGTAGCCGATCCTGGCCTCGGCGCCCGGAGTGGCCGTCCTCGGGTCGTCCAGCTTGGGCAGGGCGCTGGGCAGGCCGTAGTTGGTGGTGGCCGCCTCGGGCTCGACGAAGATCCAGTGGTTCGGGTCCACGGTCCTGATGGCGTCGATGGCGTTCTGGTACAGGTGCGCCAGCGGCCCCGTCTCGAAGGCCGGGCCCTGCACCGAGCCGCCCCAGGGCTCGTTCATCAGGTCGTAGCCGAGCACGGTGTTGTTCCTGGCGAAGTACGAGGCGACATGGGTCCAGGCCGCGACGTACTGCTGCTGGTACTCCGGGTGGTCGGTCCGGGTCCCCCAGAACTCGTCGTAGGCGTGGGTCACCCCGGGCTGGACGTAGGTCATCTCCCAGGGGCTCTGCACGGTGGCGGCGAGGCCGCCGCTGTCGGTGACCCAGCCGGGGGCGCCGTTGCCGCCGACCGCGGCCCCGTACACGTCCTGGTGCATGTCCAGCAGCACCTGGTAGCCCTGCGCCTGGTACCAGCCGATGCGCTGCCTGACCTCGGCCAGGTAGTGGTCGTCGTACACCCCGGGCTCGGGCTCGACATCGCTCCACTGGATCAGGTAGCGCACGAAATCCGTGCCCAGAGTGTTGTATTCCGCGGCCACGTCGGCCTGTTTGATCCAGGGCATTCCGTCGGCCGAGTACTTGGAGCTGCTGGAGGTGTTCAGTCCGTAGAGGATCAGAGCGCGGCCCTGCGAATCCGTGATGAATCGCTCCTGCCACGCACCGTGCCCGGAGGGCTTCGCCCCCACCGCCCCCAGTAGTCCTATCGCGCAGGCCAGAACCACCAGGTTCACCAGCCATCGCCGCAGCCGCGCCACTAGCCCCACACCCCGCCCGCCCCGAAGTACCGATCCGGTGATCCTAGATCGCCGGAACCATACATCCCACTCTGGCAATGTCCTGATTCAGTACCAAGATGTCACGGCGTATTCGCAGGTTGAGATTGTCGGGGAACGGCTGTCCAGACGGATCGTCCGGCACTAGAGTCCGGCGCATGGCCATGATCGAGCAGCGTCCCTCCCTCCTGCGTGCGGCCGTGTCGCGCGCGCTGACGGGACGGAAGGTCGCCTACGCCGGCGGCCTGGTGACGCTGCTTCTGGTGCTGCTGTTCGGGACGGACTCGCTGCTCTTCTGGTTCACCCAGAACTACGGCGACCTGCTGATACCCGGCTCCCTGGGCGTGCCCGTACTGCTGCCCGGGCTGCGCTTCACCCGCTTCGCCCAGGAGAGCTGGACCGCGCTGGGCTGCGAGGACTTCGCCGCGCTGCTGCTGGTCGGCACGGTGGTCCGGCTGCTCGCCCGGCACCGCCGCAACTACCCCAGCTCGGGGCGGCTGCACCGGTTCTTCGTCGGCTGGGGCGCGCTGATGGCCGGCGGACTGCTCTCCGGCTTCTTCCGCGGCCTGGTCGTGGCCCGGGAGGTGGCCGGCGGACCGCTGGCCTACTTCGGCTACCCCGCACTGGGCGCGCTGGTCAGCCTGGTCTGGTGCGTGGCGCTGGGCTGGATCCCGGGCCTGGCCGCGGTGTTCGCCGTGGTCCCGGCCGCGGCGGTGGAACGCGCCCGCGAGTGGTGGGCCGAGAGCGGCCGGCTGGTGCTGGTCTACCTGGTCGAGCCGACCAGGGAACTGGGCGGCCGGGCGGCCCGCCGCTGGCGGGCCGGGAGCGGACCGGCGCGGGTCGCGAAGCTGCGGCTGGGCCTGGGGCTGAAGCTGGCGGCGGCGCTCACGGCGGGTAAGAAACTGACGGCCCGGCTGAACCTGCCGAGCGGGCTGAAGCTCCCGTCGAAGGCCGGGCTGTCCGCGAGGCTGAAGCTGCCCGCGAAGGTCAAGCTCCCCGCCAAGGTGAGGCTCCCCGCCAAGGTGAAGCTGCCGAGCCGGCCGAAGCTCCCGTCCGGGGTCAGACTGCCGGTGAAGTTCCCACGTCAACGCACCGGCAGCGGTGACGACACCAGTCCGCATGACGAAAACCACAAGGCATCCAGCACCCAGGCCCCGTAGAGTACCGAGCCATGCAGGTGATCCAGTCCAGCAAGCTCGCCAATGTCTGCTACGACATCCGCGGACCGATCCTCGACGAGGCCATGCGCCTCGAGGAGCAGGGTCACCGGATCCTCAAGCTGAACACCGGGAACCCGGCACCCTTCGGCTTCGAGGCACCGCCCGAGATCCTGCAGGACATCCTGCGCAACCTCGCCAACGCACACGGGTACGGCGACTCCAAGGGGCTGCTGGCGGCCCGCCGCGCCGTGGTGATGCACTACGAGGACCTCGGCTTCGAGGATCTGACGGTCGATGACGTCTACATCGGCAACGGCGTCTCCGAGCTGATCCAGATGGCCATGCAGGCGCTGCTGGACGACGGCGACGAGGTGCTCGTCCCGGCGCCGGACTACCCGCTGTGGACCGCCTCGGTGAGCCTGTCCGGCGGCACCGCCGTGCACTACCGCTGCGACGAGCAGGCCGACTGGTACCCGGACCTGGCCGACATCGAGGCCAAGATCACCGACCGCACTCGCGGCATCGTGATCATCAACCCGAACAACCCCACCGGCGCCGTCTACGACGACGAGCTGCTGCGCGGCCTCACCGAGATCGCCCGCCGCAACAACCTGATCATCTACTCGGACGAGATCTACGACAAGATCCTCTACGACGACGTCACGCACACCCCCACCGCGCTGCTCGCCCCGGACCTGCTGTGCTTCACCTTCAACGGGCTGTCCAAGGCCTACCGGGTGGCCGGCTTCCGCTCCGGCTGGATGACCGTCTCCGGCCCCAGGGACCACGCCCGCAGCTACATCGAGGGCCTGAACGTGCTGGCCACCATGCGGCTCTGCGCCAACATGCCGGCCCAGCACGCCATCGCCGCCGCCCTCGGCGGCCGGCAGTCCATCAAGGACCTGGTCCTCCCCGGCGGCCGGCTGCTGGAGCAGCGGGACGTGGCCTGGAAGCTGCTCAACGACATCCCCGGCGTCTCCTGCGTCAAGCCCAAGGGCGCGCTCTACGCCTTCCCCAAGCTCGACCCCAAGGTCTACCGGGTCAAGGACGACGCCCAGCTGGTGCTGGACCTGCTGAAGCAGGAGCACATCTACGTGGTCCAGGGCACCGGCTTCAACTGGCCCGACCCGGACCACTTCCGCCTGGTCACCCTGCCCCGCGCGGAGGACCTGGCCGAGGCGGTCACCCGGATCGGCCACTTCCTGGACGGCTACAGCCAGCCCTGAACCGGGGCGGCGCCGGGCCGGGGACGGGGATCGGGGCGAAATGCGATCCAGTTTGGACTGAGTCCAAGTTAGGATGGTGTCCCGCACATCGTCACCAGCATGCCCCGAGGGCGCCCCATGTACGAGCAGCCCAAGACCCTTCCCGCCTACCGGCGCGCACCGACCCGGGTCCAACCCGGACAGACGCCGGTCCACAACAGCAGCGCGCACAGCAGCACCGTCCCGGCCCCGCAGCGCGACACCCGGCTGGTCGGCCACCTCGCCGCGCTGCGCTCCGCCACCGAGGCGGTCCGGCAGGCCGCCGAGGACCGGACGCAGCAGGCCGAGCTGGATGCCGCGCTCAAGCAGATCGGCACCAGGATCCACGAGGTCTCGGCCGTCTCGGACCGGGCCGCCGGCGTCCTGCCGTCAGTCCCGTCCGCCGGTGGCCGCCCGCTCCGCGAGCTGCACCAGCAGGCCCACGCACTGGCCGGGCGGCTGCTGGTGGTCGCCGCCGCACAGCAGGACACCGCCACCGCGATGCTGGCGTGCCGCCGCATGGACGCCCATGCGACGGCACTGTCGACCCTTGCGGTGGGCTAGCCCAGCCGCTCGACCAGCCGGTCGTACTCGGCCCACAGCTCCTTCGGCGTGTGCTCGCCGAAGAGCTCCAGGTGCTCGGGGATCAGCGCGGCTTCCTGCCGCCAGATCTCCGGGTCCACGCTCAGCAGCAGCTCCAGGTCGGCCTCGTCGATGTCGAGCCCGTCCAGGTCCAGCGCCGCGCGGGTGGGCAGCACCCCGATCGGGGTGGTCACCCCGTCCGCGCCGCCCTGCAGCCGTTCGACGATCCACTTGAGCACGCGGCTGTTCTCGCCGAAGCCCGGCCAGACGAACTTGCCGTCGGCGTTCTTGCGGAACCAGTTCACGTAGTAGATCTTCGGCAGTTTGGCGGCGTCGGCCTGCCTGCCCAGCTTCACCCAGTGGGCGAAGTAGTCGCCCATGTTGTAGCCGCAGAACGGCAGCATCGCGAAGGGGTCGCGACGCAGCTCGCCGACGGTGCCCTCGGCCGCCGCGGTCTTCTCGCTGGCGACGTTGGCGCCGAGGAAGACGCCGTGCTGCCAGTCGAAGGACTCGGTGACCAGCGGGACCGCACTGGCGCGGCGTCCGCCGAAGAGGATCGCCGAGATCGGCACCCCGGCCGGGTCCTCCCACTCGGGGGCGATGATCGGGCACTGCGAGGCCGGCACGGTGAACCGCGCGTTGGGGTGCGCGGCCGGGGTCGGGCTCTCCGGCGTCCAGCTGTTGCCGCGCCAGTCGGTGAGGTGCGCCGGGGGCTCCTCGGTGAGGCCCTCCCACCACACGTCGCCGTCGTCGGTCAGCGCGACGTTGGTGAAGACGGTGTTGCCCCACATCGACTCCACCGCATTGGCGTTGGTGTCCGCGCCGGTACCGGGGGCGACGCCGAAGAAGCCGAACTCGGGGTTGATCGCGTAGAGCCGGCCGTCGGCGCCGAAGCGCATCCAGGCGATGTCGTCGCCGATGGTCTCGACCGTCCAGCCCGGGATCGTGGGCTGGAGCATCGCCAGGTTGGTCTTGCCGCAGGCGCTCGGGAAGGCCGCAGTGAGGTAGACCGGCTCGCCCTTGCCGGAGGCCGTGTTGGGCGGCGTGAGCTTGAGGATCAGCATGTGCTCGGCCAGCCAGCCCTCGTCCCGCGCCATGGTCGACGCGATCCGCAGGGCGTAACACTTCTTGCCGAGCAGCGCGTTGCCGCCGTAGCCGGAACCGTAGGACCAGATCTCGCGGGTCTCCGGGAAGTGCGAGATGTACTTGGTCGAGTTGCAGGGCCAGGCGACGTCCGCCTGCCCCTCGGCCAGCGGGGCGCCCAGGCTGTGCACGGCCCGGACGAACTCGCCGTCCTCGCCGAGGTGGTCCAGGACGGCCCGTCCCATCCGGGTCATGGTGCGCATGGAGACGGCGACGTACGCGGAGTCCGTGATCTCGACGCCGCACGCGGCGAGAGGGGATCCGACCGGGCCCATACTGAAGGGCACGACGTACATCGTCCGGCCGCGCATCGAACCCTCGAACAGCTCGCCGAAGACCGCCCGCATCTCGGCGGGGGCCTTCCAGTTGTTGGTGGGTCCGGCGTCCTGCTCCCGCTCGGAGCAGATGAAGGTACGGTCCTCGACCCGGGCGACGTCGCTGGGGTCGGAGGCTGCGTAGTAGGAGTTGGGCCGCTTCTCGGGGTTGAGCCTGGTGAATGTCCCCTTGTCGACCAGGAGGTCACACAGGCGCTGGTACTCGGCTTCAGAGCCGTCGCACCACTCGATTCGGTCGGGCTGGGTGAGCTCTGCGATCTCCTGGACCCAGGCGAGCAGCGGTTTGTGCTGCGTGGGCGCGGAGGTGGCCAGGGCAGAGTTCTCGTACGGCACGATCGCTCCGTTTCGCACCGAATCGTCCTTGATTCGGTGACGGGGTTGAGGGTTCTCGCAGCGTAACGCCGATATTCCGAATGCGACATACCGCCCCTGTCCGCTCAATGTGACCCAGCGCACAAAGATCTCGCCTTCCTGGGAGACGAATCCGGAAATCCGTCGCATCCACGGCGCCGAAACAGGACTTCCGGAAACCTATGAGTGAGGATTCACACCCTCTACTGACAGGTAACCTACGGTTCCGTAGGTATGGTTGCCCCATGACCGACGCCACCAGCGCCACCAGTGACGCCGCAGCTCCCGCGCCCCTCGAGTCCCTCGAGACCCTCGAGACCCTCAAGCCGAAACTGCGCGGCTGGCTGCACGCCGGGATGTTCCCCGCCTCGATCGCCGCCGGGATCGTCCTCATCTGCCTGGCCGACTCCACCCAGGCGAGGATCGCCTGCGCGGTCTACTCGGCCTCGGCCTGGATGCTCTTCGGTATCAGCGGGCTCTACCACCGCTTCAACTGGGGCCCGCGCGGCGAGGCGGTGCTGCGCCGGCTCGACCACAGCAACATCTTCCTGATCATCGCCGGCAGCTACACCCCCTTCACCATCCTGCTGCTGAGCGGCGGCCGCCGGGAGCTGCTGCTCTGGCTGGTCTGGGCCGGCGCCCTGGCCGGGATCGCCTTCCGGGTCTTCTGGGTCGGCGCGCCGCGCTGGCTCTACACCCCCTGCTACATCGCCCTGGGCTGGGCGGCGGTGTTCTTCCTGCCGGACTTCCTACGCACCGGCGGGATCGCCGTGGTCGTGCTGCTGGTCGTCGGCGGACTGCTCTACAGCGCCGGCGGCGTCATCTACGGCCTGAAGCGGCCAAACCCGTCACCGCGCTGGTTCGGCTTCCACGAGGTGTTCCACCTCTGCACGCTGGCAGCCTTCATCGTCCAGTACGTCGGCGTCTCACTGGTGGCGTACTCGGCCGTGGCCTGAAACCGTCGCTCCCGCACAGCTTCATACAACCGCATATTGACTGCTCCAATCTTTTGAGAGTTACTGTCATAAGACAGTTTCACTCAACTGATGGAGCCTGCCATGTCCTCCTCGTCCGAGCCCCCCGCCGCACCAGCCAGCGCACCAGCCGCCGTCCCGCGCCGCTGGTGGGCACTGGGCGCCCTCTGCCTGGCCGTCCTGGTCATCGGCTTCGACAGCACCGTCCTCAACGTCGCCCTGCCCGACATCGCCGTCCAGCTGCACGCCGGCACCGGCCAGCTCCAGTGGATCGTCGACGCCTACCTGGTGGTCTTCGCCGCGGCGATGCTGCCGGCCGGACTGCTCGGCGACCGCTTCGGGCGGCGCAGGCTGCTCATCGCCGGCCTCACCCTCTTCCTCGCGGCCTCCCTGGTCGGCACCTTCGCCGACTCGCCCGCCACCCTGATCGCCGTCCGCGCCGGGATGGGCCTCGGCGGAGCACTGATCATGCCGCTGGCCATGTCGATCGTGCCGAACCTGTTCCCCTCGGACGAGCGCGGCCGCGCCGTCGCCGTGATGACCACCGGCACGGCCCTCGGCCTGCCGCTCGGGCCGATCATCGGCGGGCTGCTGCTCAACCACTTCTGGTGGGGCTCGATCTTCCTGATCAACGTGCCGCTGATCGCCGTCGGCATCCTCGCCCTGGTGCTGCTGGTCCCCGAGTCCCGCAACCCCGCCGTCCCCCGGGTGGACCCGGTCAGCGCCCTGCTCGGCACCGCCGGCCTGGCCGCCCTCACTTTCGGGTTCATCCAGGCCCCCAGCGACGGCTGGGGCTCCCCGCTGATCGTCGGCATGCTGGTCGCCTCGGTCCTGCTGCTCGGCGGCCTGGTCCTGCGCGAACGCTCCGAGGAGCACCCGATGCTGGACCTCACCCTGCTCGCCGACCGGGTGTTCCGCTGGAGCACCATCGCCACCGTGCTGGTCACCGCCGTGCTGATGGGCGCGCTGTTCGTGCTGCCGCAGTACCTGCAGTCGGTGCTCGGCTACGACGCGCTGGGCACCGGGGTCCGGCTGATGCCGCTGATGCTCGGCCTGATCGTGGCCGCCCGGCTGTCCGAGCGGCTGGTCGCCGCGGTCTCCGCCCGCTGGGTGATCAGCTCCGGGTTGCTGCTGGTCGCCGCCGCCATGTTCCTCGGCAGCCTGACCGGATCCACCGACGGCTACGGCTGGACCGCGATCTGGCTCACCGTGCTGGGCCTGGGCATGGGCCTCACCATGGTGCCCGCGATGGGCGCAGCCATGACGGCGCTGCCGGCCGACCGCTCCGGCGTCGGCTCCGGTCTGCTGCAGACCCTCCGCCAGTCCGCCGGCGCCATCGGCGTCGCCCTGCTCGGCGCGCTGCTCGCCGGGATCTACACCGGCCGGCTCGACACCTCCGGCCTCCCCGGCCCGCTGGCCCACACCGCGCGCGGCTCCGTCTCCGCCGCCCAGGCCGTCGCCGACCAGCTGCACTCCACCGCACTGGCCGCCTCCGCGCACAGCGCCTTCCTGCACGGGATGACCACCGTGCTGCTGGTCTGCGGCATCACCGCGGTGCTCTCCGCGGCGCTGATCGCCCTGCGGATGCCGGGTGCCGCCGGGCGCGCGGCCCGGCAGGAGGGTCGGGACATCGCCAACGGTGCGGCGGATCACGCACAATCAGTGGCATGACCCCCGCACCGCCGAACGCGACCGATCAGGACACGACCGATCAGGACGCACTCGAGGAACTCCTCGCCGCCCCGCTGGGGCTGCGGGAGCGCAAGAAGCTGAAGACCCGCCGTGCGATCCGCACGGCGGCCTTCCGCCTGTTCACCACCCAGGGCTACGACGCCACCACGGTGGATCAGATCGCGGCCGACGCCGAGGTCTCGCCCAGCACCTTCTTCCGGTACTTCCCCACCAAGGAAGACCTGATCGTCAGCGACGACTACGATCCGGTGATGGTGGCGGGACTGCGCGCCAGGCCGCTGGACGAGCCGCTGACGGAGTCCCTGCGGCAGGCGCTCGTGCCGGCCCTGCGCCAGATCACCGGGACCGAGGGCGGTGACATGCTGCTGCGGATGAAGCTGCTCAACGAGGTCCCGGCGATCCGCAGCCGCAGCGCCCTGGAGATGATCCGTTCCCGGGACCTGATCGTCGCCGTCCTCGCCGAGCGCACCGGCCGCCCGGACGACGACCTCGGGCTGCGCGCCCTGGTCTCGGCCATACTCGCCGCCTGCAGCGAGGCGGTCGCGTACTGGGCCGACCGGGACGGCCAGGGGGACGTGGCCGACCTGTGCGAACTGGCGCTGAACGCGGTGGCCGAGGGCTTCAGCGGCGCAGCCTGGAGCTGAGCCTCCGTCAGTCGTGCCTCCGTCAGTCGTGCAGGTCCAGCACGGTGACGTCCTCGACCGGACGGTAGCCGAGGCGCTGGTACAGGGCGTTGCTGGTGGGGTTGGCCAGGTCGGTGTAGAGCAGCACCTCCGCGGCGCCCGCCGCCCTCAGCGCGCGGCTCGCCGCGACCGTGGCCATCCCGGCGTAGCCGCGTCCGCGCAGCTCCGACGGGGTGTAGACGGGGGCGACCCGGCCCTGACCGGCGATCACCCGGGAGAAGCCGGCCATGCTCACCGGCGCCCCGTCCAGCACCCAGAGCACCAGGTTCCCCGCCGCGACCCGGCGCTGCGCCTGGGTGGGGATGTTCCCGCTGCCCTCACCGATCGACTCGGAGAACTCCTCGAACCAGCGCACCACCAGCGGGACGTCGGCGGCGTCGGCCAGCCGTGCGGAGCCGGGCGACTCCGGCTGAGGCGGCGTCAACTCACCGAGACGGAAAAGTCGCTGGTCCCGGAACACGGTCCAGCCGCCGCCGGTGGCGGCCCACTCCTCGCCGACCGTCCGGACCAGTCCGACACCGCCCGACACCCCGGGGGCGGTCGCGCCGCTGCTGCGCCACTTCCGCACCAGCGCCCGCGCCGCCTCGTCGGGCATCGGCCCCAGCGTCGGCCGGAACGGCGGTGTGTGGACGTACGCCCCCTGCACCGTGCTGTCCTGGCCCCGCCACCACCCGAACCGGGCCGGCAGGTCGCCGCCGTAGGCGTGCGGCCCGCGCGACCGAACCGTGTCGGCGACGGTCAGCAGCACGGTGTTGCGCACCGGATCCGCCGCCAGGTACGCGGCCGCGGCGCTGTGGAAGGCATCGACGTCGTGCGTTATCTCCCAAGCCATGCGGTCGATCTTCTTACAGCTTCTCCGCCAGCGCCACGGGATTGGTGACCGGGGCGTCGCAGCTGAAACGGCGACAGACGTACGCCGTGGGCAGCCCGTCCCGGAGCGGACGGTCGGCCAGCAGCGGCACCGTCGTCGCCCCAGGCTCGCCCACCGCGAGCACCGCGCCCGGCGCGGTGGCGAGCAGCGCAGTGCGGCGCAGGGCCGCCGTCCCGGGGTCGTCGGCCGGGCCCACCACGGCGATCTCACGCGGGCCGTCGACCAGTGCCTCGGCCACGGCCAGGCCCCAGCCGATGAAGCGCGGGGCGCGCGGCCCCAGCGCGCTGACCACGCCGAGCGCCCGTTCGGCCGCGGTGCGGTGCCGTTCGGACCCGGTGAGGGCGGCGTAGCCGAGCAGCGCTCCGGCCGCGGCGGTCCAGCCGGAGGGTACGGCGTTGTCGGTCGGGTCCTGCGGGCGGCGGATCAGCCGTTCGGCGTCGGACGCCGTGTCGTACAGCGCTCCTGACTCCTCGTCGGTGAACCTGGCCAGCACGGTGTCCAGCAGCACTCCGGCCAGGGTCAGCCAACTGTCGTCCCCGGTCACCGAGTAGAGCGCGAGGAAGCCCTCCGCGGTGTCGGCGTAGTCCTCCAGCACTCCGGCGTTGGCGCCGGGGCGGCCGTCGCGCGAGGTGCGCAGCAGCCGTCCCTCCGGCTCCGGCGTGAGGTGGACGGCGACCAGCAGGTCGGCGGCGGCGAGGGCGGCCTCCAGGTACTCGGGGCGTTCCAGCAGGGCGCCGGTCTCGGCGAGGGCGGCGATCGCCAGTCCGTTCCAGGCGGCGACCACCTTGTCGTCGCGGGCCGGACGCGGGCGCCC
Source organism: Streptacidiphilus jeojiensis (assembly GCF_042510965.1). Lineage (NCBI taxonomy): Bacteria > Bacillati > Actinomycetota > Actinomycetes > Kitasatosporales > Streptomycetaceae > Streptacidiphilus > Streptacidiphilus jeojiensis. The sequence continues at coordinate 196,943 of NZ_JBEUKS010000012.1, read as the reverse complement.
GGCGCGGGCGGCGAGCAGCCGGGACCGCACCGAGGCGAACCACTCGGCGTCGTCGGGGTCCTCCGGGAGCTGGAGCACCGACGCCCCGCCCTCGAAGGTCCCGGCGGCGGTGACGGCGAACAGCGCGGCGGCCCGCGCCCCGTCCTGCGGGCCGAGCGCCTCGTCTAGCTGGGCCGGCGTCCAGGCGTAGAAAGCGCCCTCGTGGTTGTGCCCGTCCGGTCCCGCACTGTCGGCGTCCAGGGCGGAGGCGAACCCGCCCTCGGGGGTGCGGAGTTCGGCGAGCAGGAAGTCGGCGGTGGACAGCGCGACCCGGCGCGCGAGCTCGGATCCGTCGGCCCGCCACAGGTGCAGGTACACCCTCAGCAGCAGGGCGTTGTCGTAGAGCATCTTCTCGAAGTGCGGCACCACCCACTCGGCGTCCACCGCGTAGCGGGCGAACCCGCCGCCGAGCTGGTCGTGGATCCCGCCGCGGGCCATCGCCGCGCAGCTGCCCTCCACCATCCGCAGCGCCTCGGCGGAGCCGGTCGCCGCGTGGTGCCGCAGCAGGAACTCCAATGCCATCGACGGCGGGAACTTGGGCGCGCCACCGAAGCCGCCGCGCTTGTCGTCGTACTCCCGTCCGAGCGCGACGGCGGCCTGGTGCAGCTCCGCCTCGGTCGGCGGCCGCTGCGCGGCGGCGCCGTACACATCGCCCCGCCCGGCCAGGTCGGCGACGATCCGCGCCGACACCTCGGCCACCTCGTCGCGCCGCTCCAGCCACGCCGCCGAGACGCCCTCCAGCACCTGCCGGAACGAGGGCATCCCGTGCCGGGGCTGCGGCGGGAAGTACGTCCCGAAATAGAACGGCTCGCCCCCCGGCGTCAGGAACACCGTCATCGGCCACCCACCCTGCCCGGTCGCCGCCTGCACCGCCTCCATGTACACGGCGTCGACATCGGGCCGCTCCTCCCGGTCCACCTTCACCGGCACGAAGCGCTCATTGAGGTACCCGGCCAACCCGGCGTCCTCAAAACTCTCATGGGCCATCACATGGCACCAATGGCATGACGAATAACCGATTGACAACAGGACGGGTACATCCCGTCTGACCGCCTCCGCCATCGCCTCCTTGCCCCAGGGCCACCAATCCACCGGATTGGCCGCATGCTGAAGCAGATAGGGCGAGGTCTCAGAGCTGAGCCTGTTCATGGAGCGGCCAACCTCCCACGGGTGAAGACCGTCCCCTGGTCAGTACGGTGGGCGCATGAACACACCTGTTGCATCGGTATCGAGCGCCACTCTTCCTCAGCCACCCCAAGCTGTCAAGATGACATCTTTCCTTGTCATATAGACAGAGACTTGAGGCTCACCCTGGGCCTACCCGCGTCTAATCCCGACCTCGTCAGGCAGCTTTGACCGCCAGGCAGACGCCGACGGTGAGCAGCCAGAGATTCGTACTGACCAGGAATGCTCGTTCAAAGAGTCCGAAGATGCTCCGCAAGCGTGGGAGCAGGGTCACGACGAGGAGGACGAGCGAGACCAGACAGACCCACTGGAGCACGTCGAGGAGGACGTGCGCGGACTGCCAGGGCGAGAGTCGAGTCAGGTCCGAGGTCATGCCGGAGATCGCAGCGTAGGTGAAGCCGAAGGCCGCGATGGCGAAGAGGTAGTGCAGGCGGCCGGTGGGGGTGAGTTTCTCGCCTTCGAGGTCGGTGGGGAAGAGGATCATGCCGACACGCATGGCGGGCACGAGGTAGAGGAAGACGAGGCTGCTCGTGGCGAGCGGCGGAGCGCCGGGTTCCCAGGTGAGGCCGAGGGCGAGTGCGAGGACGGCGAGGGAGGACAGCAGCAGGGCCTTGCCGAACAGGGGCTTGGAATCGCCTACGGCGTAGTCGCTGACGGCATGCCGGACGGGGCTGTATCCGGTGGGCAGACGGTGCAGCGCGACGAATAGTCCCAGGTAGCCAACGAGGCCGGCGATGCTGATCAGGGCAAGCGTGAGTACGCCTGGTTGCATGTCGTATCCGCTCCCTCGCGTCCACGCTGCCGTCTGTTCGGTCGATTCGGTGATCAGAACCGATGACATAGAGTCACTGACTTCCACCTGATTGTCATGATAGGTACCTCGCGCAGGGGCCGCAGTCGCGGACGCCCGTATGGCCTAGCGGGGGTAGGTGTGCTGGTCCGCCCTGACTCCGGCTGAGCGTCCAGTGGGGGGATCACAGCCAGCCTCGGCGGCAGGCTTGCATGGCCAGCTGGAACCTGGTGGGGGCGTGGAGCTGCTGCTGCAGCCGGTGCAGGCGGCGCTGCATCGTGCGGTGGCTGATTCCCAGGGCGCGGCTGATGCTGTCGTCGGGCAGGCCGGAGGCGAGCATGGCCAGCAGCCTGCGGTCGTCGTCTCCCGGTCGGCCGTCGGCGCCGTAGCCGGTGTCGAAGGTGCCGGTCAGGTTCAGCGGGATCGCGCGGGCCCAGACGGACTCGAACAGTTCGGCCAGGGCGTCGAGCAGTCCGCATTTGCGGATGAAGAGCATGCCGGCCCTCTTGGTCATGTCGCTCTCCAGGGGTGCGAGGGCGAAGGTGCGGTCGGAGATCGCGAGCTTCAATGGGGCACGGTCAATCACTCGGGCCTCTTCGCCGGAGCTGATCATTTCTTCGACGACCTCCAGGTAGCCAGGTATTTCCAGGCTCCTGCTGTCGTAGATGGACCGGCATCTGACGCCCTGGGCGAGCAGTTGGAGCTCGTGGGGGTTCGGCACTGAGGTGTTGGCGTGGTGCGGTGGTGCGTCGATGCCGAAGAACTCCGTGCGCGTGCTGCTCACCATGACCTCTGCTCTGCTGGCGATGGCCTCGGAGCCGTGCAGGATCTCGACCAGTTCATGGGAGGAGTCCCTGGCCGAGCTGAGCCGGTAGCGGTTCTGCAGGTCGACGATCGCTCGCCTGGCCCGGTGCAGTTCTGTCTCGCGTGCGTGGGCGAGATGTTCGAGTGTGATCTCAGGTGGGGAGGCTGTGACCTGTCGGGGAATCCCGGGGAGGCGGGTCACCAGCCCCTTCGCCACCAGCGTCGCGAGGGTACCGTCTTCGCCGTCGGTGGGCCCGAGACCGGTGGGCCGCTCGATGAACTCCTCCTCCGCGGTGGGGCCCCGGTCCAGGAGCCAGGAGTATGCGGCCTCCTCTGCCGTGCTCAGTCCCAGAGCTTCGAGCATGATCCAACTTCCATGTGCCAGCGGAGAAAGCAGCGACGGCTTGTTCATGCGTCCCCTCGCCCGGGTTCCCGGTCCAGAGTGCTGTGCTGCCGGTGGCCGGGGCGCTGGAGTGCGCCTCGGCCACCGGTTCATGCGGTGGTGGGCTTGCTCGTCAGCACGCCACGTTCGGCTTCAAGGCGAGGTTCTTGACGAGGGTCTGCTGTTGCCGGACGGTGAGGCTGGCAGCCTGCGGCTGCCAGCCGTCTCGCGAGGCGATGACGGTCAGCGGGTTCTTGCTGGCGGGGAGCCAGAGAGCGTACGTCCCGTTGGCGTCCGTCTTGAGGGTGTAGCTGGTCGTTCCGGAGGTGATCTGGACGGTGGCTCCTGTCAGGGGCGTGGTTCCGGCGCAGGCGAGTCCGGTGATGGTGCCGGTGATCTTGCCCCAGGTCTTGGGCGGGGTGGCGTTCATCGTCACCTTGACTCGCTGGCCGGCGTAGGGCGTGTCGTCGGTGACGAGCAGCTGCGCCGTGTAGGCGCCCGGTTGGGACACCGACTTGCCGGCTGCGTTCAGCTTGAGGGTGACCGTGACGGACGCGCCTGGGTTGACGGTGAAGCCGTCCTTGCTCTGCGTCAGCCACGAGACCTGGGAGGTCCCGCAGTCGGCATAGCCGGGGAGTTGCTGTGCGGTGTTCACCGGGGCCATGCCGCCCAGGGAGCCGCCGATCCGGTAGAAGCCGCACGCGCCGCCGCCGCGGTAGACGGTGGTGTTCGCGTTCGGCAGGGCCGTCCATTCGCCCAGGGCGGCGTCGTAGGCGTAGCCCTGGTTGGTGACGGTCGAGAATCCGTTGGTCACACCGCCGGACAGCAGCAGTTTGCCGTCGGCCGCGGTGTAGTTCATCGCCCACAGGTCCATGGGCAGCGGGGCGATGGCCGACCAGCTGTCGGTGGCGGGCTTGTAGACGTAGGCGTCCGGGGTGTCCGCGGTGGTGTTCGAGCCGCCTGCGCAGTAGATCTGGCCGCTGATGGGGCCGCATCCCTCCCAGGCGATGGACTCGGGGTAGCTGGCCGCGCTGCCCCACTTGTTCGACAGCGGGTCGTAGACCTGCACGTCGGTGTGGCCGCAGTTGTCTGGGTCGCAGCCGCCGAAGACATACAGCTTGGCGCCCACCACCGCGGCCGCCGCGCCGGCGTAGGGCTTGGGGTTGTTCGCGCCGGTGGACCAGGTGTTGGTGGACGGGTCGTAGATGTCGACCTGGGGGACGGTGATGGTGTGGATGTCCCAGCCGCCGACCACGCTCCAGCCGCCGACGACGTACAGCTTCCCGTTGATGAACGCGGTCTGGGCGGCCTCCCTGGTGTGCGGCATCGGCGGGAGGGTCTTCCATGCCTTGGTGGCCGGGTTGTACAGGTAGGCGGTGTCGGTGATGAACATGCCGTCGTAGCCGCCGACGGAGTACACCAGCCCGGTGGCCGGGTCGGTGGCCACCGCGTTGTCCATGATGGTGGTGGGGTAGTTGCCGACCGGGACCCACGGCGCGTTGTAGGGCTGCGCCGCGGATGCTGACGCGGCGGGGGTCTTCTTGAGGCGGGATGCGGGCAGCGGGCTGAACGTCCCGTTGATGCGTTGGACCGGCGCGCCCTCCACGTCGGGCTTGGCACCGAGGACGGTGACGGAGCCGGGCGCCTGGTAGAGCTTGACGTGGACCGGGGTTTTGCCGGTGTCGGTGAGCTTGATCGTCTTGGTGGTGGTGCCGCCCATGGCGACCGTGGCGGTGACCGGTCCGGAGACGGTCAGGCGTCCGGCCTGCATCGTGAGGCTGACCGAGGTCGCCTTGTCCGCGGCCAGGGTGCCGGTCGCCTTGCCGGTGACGTAGTTCGTCTTCGCGGCGGTGAATTTCTGGCTGCCGGTGGCCGGGAGGAACAGGGAGAACGATCCGGCCGCGGGTCCGGCTCCGGTGGTCGTGCTCTGTCCGGCGGCCGTCACGGTGGCGCCGTTGACGCCGGCCCCGGTGTTGCCGTCGTGCACGGTTCCCTCGGCCAGGCCGCCCGCCGTCGGGGTGCACGTCCGGTTGCCCAGGAACACGTTGTCGAGCTCCCAGTACACGCCATTGATGCTGTAGTAGTGGAACCTGACCTGCACCTGGCTCTTGCCTGCGGCCGTTGGCAGCGGGATCACCACCTGGTTCGGGCCCGGGGCGCCTGCGTCGCCGGTCTTGGACCACACGCTGGTCCAGGTGGCGCCGCCGTCCACGCTGAGGTCGGCTGACTGCTGGTCGTAGAAGCCGCCGAGCAGGTTGGAGTCGAACTGCAGGTAGGGCGAGGAGTCCTTGCTCAGGTCGGTCACCGGTGTGGTCAACTCGGTGTCCTCATTGCCGGCGGGGCCGTAGTTGAGGCTGGTGGCGATCGCGAAGTTTCCTGATCCGCCGGTGTTGTTCTGGTTCTTCTCCGGGTTGTCGAACTCCCAGCCATAGGTGGTGCCGGCCGCGTTGGCCACCGACCAGCCGGACGGCGTCGAGGTGGAGTCGAAGGTCTGCGTGGCCCCGTCGTAGGACAACTGGTAGCCCGCGGCGCTGCACGTGTACGCGTCCACCGGCACGCTGATGTCCCTTGCCACGCCGGCAGTACCGACCGTCACGTCCGTGGTCGTCTGCTGGTAGCCGGTGTAGGCCGGATCCACGACGATCTTGTAGGCGGCGTTGTCCGGGAGGGTCAGGGTGTAGCGGCCGGTCGCCGGGTCGGTGTAGGTGGAGGCCGGGGTGCCCTGGACGCTCACCTTGGCTGACAGCGGCCAGCCGTGCCCGGATCCGTCGGTGACCTTGCCGGTCAGCGTGGTGCTCTTGACGGCGCTGACCGTGATGTTCCGAGTGGTGGCCGCGCCGTTCTTGACCACCACGCCGCCGACGGTCGAGGTGGCGTACCCGAAGTCCTTGACCGTCAGGCTGTAGCTGCCCGCTGGCAGGGTGAGGGTGTACTTTCCGGCGGCGTCGGTGACCGCGGACTGCTGCCCCGCGTCGACCACCGCGCCAGTGATCGGTTTGCCTGTGGCCGCGTTGGTGACCGTCCCGGTGACGCTGCCGTGCGGCCCGGTGGTGAGCGCGGCGACGCCGTTGGGGGTGCCCAGGCCGGTCGGACCGTCGTAGCCGGCGCCCGCGGTGCACAGGTAGGCCGGGGTGCAGGTGCCGTTGGTGCCACCGGTGACGTCGAACAGGGCCTTGGTGTTCGCGTACGGGTAGGAGGCGGGGTAGGTGCCGGCGACGGGGGTTCCCGCCAGCGCGTAGGCTCCCGCGACGATCGGGGCGGAGACGCTGGTTCCGCCCACGACGGCCCAGCCGCTGGTGTAGAAGCTGTCGTAGATCGCCACGCCGGTGTTCGGGTCTGCGACGGCCGACACGTCCGCCACGGTCCTGCCGGGACAGCCGGTGTCCTTCTGCCAAGAGGGCTTGGTCACGTATTCAGAGCATCCGCTGCCGCTGCCTGACCAGGCTGATTCGTGCCAGCCCCGGGCGGCCGAGGTGTCGGGGGTCAGCGAGGTGCCGCCGACCGCGGTCACGTACTGCGAGGCGGCCGGGTATTCGACGCCGTAGGCGTTGTCGCCGCTGCTCACGGTGAGCGCGATGCCCGGGTGGTTGTAGTAGCTGTTCTCCGCGGTGACCTCCGCGGGGTCCTCGTTGCCTCCGTAGCTGTTGGACACGTACTTGGCGCCCAGTGCCACGGCCTCGTCGACGGCGGCGCCCAGGCTCGGCAGCCAGCTGTCGTTCGCCTCGACCAGCAGGATGTGGCAGTTCGGGCAGGTGGCCGAGACCATGTCCAGGTCCAGGGAGATCTCCATCGCCCAACCGGAGTTCGGGGCCGGGTAGTGCTTGCTGCCGTCCTGCGCGACCTTGGTGAAGCAGCCGCTGTCCGTCGTGCAGGGAGGCAGGCCGTACTGGGACCGGTAGGTGGCCAGGTCCGCGGCGGCGTTCGGGTCGTCGTAGGCGTCCACGACCGCGACCGTCTGCCCGGTGCCGGCCGTCGATGACGAGGGCAGCTTGTAGGCGCTGACCAGATCGGCCGGGCCGTAGCCGGCGACGCTGTCCGTGGCGGCCGACGGGCCGATGTGTCCCTTGACGTCGGTGCGGACCTCGGCGAAGCAGCGTGCGAATCCGGTCTTCGGCGCGGTGTCGCACGCGTTGCGCACAGGGTGCTGGGTGATGCCTTGGTCGGCAGTGGTCTGCGCCGGGGTCTGGCCTTGGGCTGCCGAGTACGGGGAACCAGCCGCGGGGGTGGCTGCGGCGGGAGTTGCGGATGACAGCGGCACTATGAGCGCTGCCAGTGCGGCAGCGGCTGTGGCCACTGCGCGCAGGGTTCTTCTTGCACGCACGTGTGGAACCTCCGTGGGGGGACGCGGTACACGTCGTGCACCGGTACCGGAGGACGGTAGGGACGGCTGACTTTTCGGGGCAACGGCTGTGACTGGCGCTTATTGGCCATGTCGTCAGGGCGTCACCGACCGGGCGGTTTTCCGGCATGCCAGAAAGAGCGACGGGCTCAATTCCTGTGGGAATTCCCGAACAGGGTGTGTTGGTGACGCTGTGGAGGAATGGAACTGCGAATTGCGCACCAGCCTGCCCGCCACCGATGCCGCGCGCGTCCACCTCCGGTCGCCACCCGCATACCGCGCCCGCGGTATGCCGGACTCTGCGGCGTACCGCGGGCGGTGCACGTCCGCCAGGTGCGGCACGCACCTCACTGCGTGAGGTGCGTGGGCCGAACCAGTCCGGTCTCGTAGGCGATGACCACGAGTTGGGCGCGGTCGTGGGCCTGGAGCTTGGCCATGGCCCGGTTCACGTGCGTCTTGGCGGTCTGCGGACTGACGTCGAGTCGGGTGGCGATGTCGTCGTTGGACAGGCCCGCGGCGACCAGGACCAGGATCTGGCGCTCGCGTTCGGTGAGCGTCGCCAGACGCTCCAAGGCCGGGTGCGGGGTCTGTTGCAGCTCCTGTCGGGGCAGCAGCCGGGTGATGAGCGATCTGAGCGCGACCGGTGTCAGCAGCGCGTCGCCCAGGGCGACGGTGTGGATGCCGTCGATGAGTTCGCGGTGTCCTACGCTCTTGCCCAGGAAGCCGCTCGCTCCGCTGCGCAGGGCCTGGTAGACGTAATCGTCGGTCTCGAAGGTGGTCAGGACCAGGACGTGGACGTCGGCCAGGTCCGGGTCCCCGGTGATCATGCGGGTGGCGGCGATCCCGTCCAGTTCGGGCATGCGGATGTCCATCAGGACCACATCCGGCCTGCTCTGCCGGGTGAGCCGGACGGCCTCGTGGCCGTTGGCGGCCTCGGCGACGACATCCATGCCCGCAGTGGCGTCGATGAGGACTTTGAAACCGGCCCGCAGTAGGGCCTGGTCGTCGGCCAGCAGCACGCGGATGCTCATGAGCGGCCCCCGGCCGACGCGAACTGCTCGGCCGGGTCGGGCGCCGGGGAGAGCGGGAGCGTGGCGCTGACGCGGAACCCGCCTGCGTCGCGGGGGCCGGCGTCGAGGCTGCCGCCGATGATCTGCGTGCGTTCACGCATGCCGCGCAGGCCGTGGCCACGTCCCTCGTCACTCTGGTCGCTCAGCGGCCCGAGCCGCTGGCCCTCGTTGTCGACGACGATGCGCAGCCGTCCGGGCTCGTAGGTCAGGCCGATGGTGGTGCGGACGGACCCGGCGTGCTTGCACACGTTGGTCAGCGCCTCCTGGACGATTCGGTAGGCCGTCACGTCCGCAGCCGATGCCAGCGGTCCCGGCCGGCCCTCGCGGCGGCACTCCACCGGCAGGCCGGATGCCTGAAAGGTCTCCACAAGCTCGTCGAGGGCGTCGAGACCGACCGTGGGCTCGGTGGGCCGGATGCCGTCGGTGGGCTCCCGGAGCAGGCCGACGGTGTCCTTGAGCTCCTCAAGCGCGGTCTTGGCCGCGTAGCGGATGTGCGCGAGGGAGGCGCGGACCTGGGCGGGCTGCTCGTCCAGGACGTAGTCGGCCGCTCCGGCGTGCACGTGGATCAGGGCCAGTTGGTGGCCGACCTGGTCGTGCAGGTCGCGGGAGATCCGCAGCCGCTCCTCGATGAGTAGGCGGCGTGACTCCAGGTCCCGCTCGTGTTCGGCGCGGTGGGCCCGCTCCTGGGCCGCGGCCAGCACGGCCCGACGGCTACGCGTGGCGTCCCCTGCGGCGAGGGCCAGCAGCGTCAGCGCGGTCACCGCCAGGATGATCGGGTCGTACCAGACACCGGGACGCAGCAGCCCGACCGAGCCCACTAGGACGGCCACCGCCGGCAGCCCGTAGAGCAGGGCGCTGCGGCGGTCGAAGGTGGCCGCGAGGTGGTAGAGGGCGATCATGGGGGCGATCAGCAGGGTGGGCGGAGAGCCGCGTCCCGCCAGGTAGACGGCCGCGCCAGCGGTGGTCACGGCGACCACAGTCAGCGGTCGGCGCCGCCGCCAGGGCAGCGCGACGCAGGTGACCAGGATGACGGCCAGCAGCCACCCGGTCAGGTGCGTCGCCTGACGGGTCGGGCCGAGGGCTTCGGCTCCACCGGTGGCCTTCGCGGCGAGGGCACTGACCAGGAGCAGGCAGGCGACTCCCGCCGCCCCGGCGATGTCCCGGCTTCGCTGCCGGGCGCAGCCAGCGGCGGGGGGAGCAAGTGGCCTGCGGGTGGAACCGTCCATGGCACCCACGCTAAACGGCCGGCGAGCCCCGGGCCTCATGCCGTGGTACCGGTCACGGCACCACGGTGGGGGTAGCGCGTGACAGGACCCGATACCGCGGTCGCGGTACGGGCAAACCGACCTGAGCGGGACGCGGGCCCCGTCAGCGCCCGGGCAGGGTTGAGCACAGCCTGCACGCCTGCGCTCCGCCTCCTTGGTCCGTCCGGTTGCGCGGGCGTGCAGGCGTACCGCCGCGACCGCAGCGGCGACGCCCCGCCCTGGGGGATTCACGACGAGGAGAAACACCTTGCATTCCGTCTTCCGCGCGATCGGCCGGTTCTCGGTCCGGTTCCGATGGCCGCTGGTGGCCCTGTGGGTCGGCGCGGCCATCGCGGTGGTCCACCTGCTGCCGTCGCTGTCCAGCGTCACCCAGAACGACAACACCAGCTTCCTGCCCGCCAACGCCCCCAGCCAGCACGCCGCCACACTCGCCTCGAACCTCCAGCCCAGCAACCTGACCTCGATCACCGTGATCGTGGCCCGCGACGGCCAGCTGACCGCAGCGGACGAGAGCGCCATCGCCGGCCTCCAGCAGAAGCTGGGTAAGGAGCCGTCGGTCCACCAGGTCAAGGACACCGGCAGGTCCGCGGACGGTAAGGCCGAACAGCTCCAGGTGCTGGCCAACCTCTCCGCCACCGGGGGGCAGAAGCAGCAGGAGGAGACCACGATCGTCGCAGACCTGCGGTCCGCGGTGTCGGCGACCTCCCTGCCCAGCGGCCTGCAGGCGCACCTGGCTGGCCCCGTGGCCACCGACGTGGACAACAGCAAGCAGTCCGGCAACAGCAGCAGCCAGACCCAGGGCCTGTCCCTGCTGCTGATCATCGTCGTACTCGCCTTCGTGTTCCGGGCCGTTCTGGCCCCGCTGGTCACCCTGCTGCCCGCGCTGCTGGTCGTGCTGATGTCCGGCCCGCTGATCGCGGAAGCGGCGGTACACGGCCTGAGCATCTCCTCGCTCGCCTCGGTGCTGCTGGTGGTCCTGGTCCTGGGAGCCGGCACCGACTACGGGCTCTTCCTGGTCTTCCGAGTCCGCGAGGAGCTGCGCGCCGGCACCGCGCCCAAGGAGGCCGTGGTCTCGGCGGTGGAGAAGGTCGGCGAGTCCATCACCTTCTCCGCGGGCACGGTGATCGCCGCCCTGCTGTCACTGCTGGCAGCCAGCTTCGGGGTCTACTCCAACCTCGGCATCCCGCTCGCCATCGGCATCGGCCTGATGCTGCTCGCCGGGCTGACCCTGCTGCCCGCGCTACTGGCGATCCTGGGCCGGGCGGTGTTCTGGCCCAGCCGGATCCGGCCCGGCATCCCCAAGACAGGCCTGTGGGGCCGGATCTCGGGGAGCATCGTGCAGCGCCCGGTGGCGACCCTCTGCATCGGCCTCGCCTTCTTCGGCGCCCTCGCGGCCGCCTCCACCGGCTACACCCCCGCAGGCTTCAGCGGCGGCACCAGCGCGCCCGCCGGCACCGACTCCGCCCAAGGCCAGGCTCTGCTCACCGAGCACTTCCCACGGACCACGGCCAACCCGACCATGCTGGTCTTCCAACTGCCGCAATCCGCCTGGGCGGACACCACCGCGCTCGCCGACGCCCAGCAGCAGCTGCAGTCGGCCTCGCAGTTCAAGAACGTCACCGGACCGCTCTCCCCCAACGGCGTCAACCTGACCGCCGCCGACTACACCGACATGCACACCGCGCTCGGCCCCGCGGACAAACTCTCCCCCACACCCCCGCTCCCAACCCGCTCGGCAGCGGCGAACCCGGCCGGCGGCAACAGCTCACCCGCCCACACGAAGGCCGGAGCGGGAACGAAGGCCGCAGGCGGCACGGGCACGGGGGCCGCGCTGATCGACGGCAAGTTCACCGTGGCCCAGTACCAGGCGTACCGCTCCACCGCCCAGTACGTCAGCCCTGACGGCACGACCGTCCAGTTCCGCGTGGAACTGACCGCCGGCTCCCCGGACACCTCGGCAGCCATGAACGCCGTCCCCGACCTCCGCGCGAAGACCACCGCCGTCGCCCAGAAGATCGGTGCCACCGACAGCGGTGTCCTCGGACAGGCGGCCGGCCTCTACGACGTCAGCGACACCTCCAGCAACGACCTGGGAAGCGTCATCCCGATCGCCATCGCCGTCATCGGCCTGCTGCTGATCCTGGTCATGCGCAGCCTCGTGGCCCCGCTCTACCTGATCGCGTCGGTCGCACTGTCCTACTTCTCCTCGCTGGGCCTGGCGGTGCTGCTGTTCATCAAGCTCGACCACTCCGGCGGCCTGGTCTTCATCCTCCCCTTCCTGATGTTCGTCTTCCTGCTCGCCCTCGGCGAGGACTACAACATCCTGGTGATGACCCGCATCCGCGAGGAGGCCCACCACCTCCCGCTGCGCGAGGCCGTACGCAAGGCCCTGAACGCCACCGGCACCACCGTCACCTCCGCCGGACTGGTCCTGGCCGGCACGTTCGCGGTCCTGGCCATCAACGGCGCCAACAACGGCAACAACCAGCTGCGCGACGTCGGCACCGGGCTGGCGCTCGGCATCCTCATGGACACCTTCCTGGTCCGCACCCTGCTGGTGCCCTCCGCCGTGCTGCTGCTGGGCCGATGGAACTGGTGGCCCTCCAAGCTGGTCCACCGCCAGGCGACACCAGCCCCCGAGGCCGAGCCCGCGCACAGCTGACCACCGACGCGCACCTACGACGTCGCGTCCGGCAAGGAGCCCCCTGCTTCTCTGCCGGACGCGACCTCGGCAGCCGGCCCAACCGCCTCAGCCAAGAGGCCCGCGGCGGGGCCCGGCAACGCACCGGGCCCCGCCGCCCTCACGACCGTTGAAAGCCGCCCAGTACCCCTCGAAGCGGAGTGCCCTCCATGTCCCCCGCCGCATCCCGTCCTCACCCTGCAGGCACTCCAGCCTCCCGACCCCGCCCCCGGTCCCAGGCGCGCCGCACACCCCCACGCCGCAGGCCGGCCCCGGCCCTGTTGTGGCGCAGCGCCCTGGAGGGCGCGGCCGCGTCCTTGTGCGCGGTCACCGCCATGTTGTTCCTCTCCGCCCTCGCCCTGTCCCTGGTCAACGCGGGATCTGTGGGCTCGACCCGGTCCCTTGCCCTGGCCGTGACCGCCATGGCCGTCGGAGGCGCCGTTAGCGCTCACTCCACCGCGTCGAGCACAGCTTCACAGGCCACCGGGATGGGGGGCATGTTCGGCGGGGGGATGAGCCCGACGGTGAGCGGAGCCGTCGACCTGATGCCGCTGGGAGTGACGCTGCTCGGCACACTCGTGCTCTGGTTCGTGTTCTCCCGGCGGCTACCTCAGCTCAGCGAAAATGAGCTGGCGGTGCGCATCGCAGGGACAGTGACCGCGGCGAGCATCAGCCTCACCATCGTCGCCGGCCTCGCTTCGGGCACGCTCAAGCTCCCCAAGTCGGCGATGAGCGGACTGGGCGCCGGTGGTTCCGCAACAGGAACTACCGGTGGCGGAAGCCCCCTCAGCGGCCTCCTCGGCAGCGGAGCGAACGGCCTCGCCGTGGGCTACCACGTGGACCCGGTATCGGCCATGTTCGGCAGCGTCCTGTGGTTGACAGTCGTTCTCACCGTGGGATGTCTGATCAGCCGCCGCGTCAGGCTGCAACTGGGCGGTCTACTGGACCGGCTCCGACCCCACTGGGCGCCTGGGCTTTCCGCTCTGCTGCGCACCCTTCTCATCCTGGGAGCCGCTCCGTTGCTCGTCTTCACCCTCGTCGGAATCGTGGCCGGCGGCCGGGTGCAGACCGCGGCTGGAGCCGCTCTGCTGCTCGCTCCGAACGCCGTGATCGTGCTCCTGACGCTCGGCCTCGGCTCCCCGTGGACAGCCAGCACGCACCCCGCCAGCCCCCAGGGCGGCAACCCGATGGCTGGCATGATGGGCGGCACGGGAGGCAGCCCGTTCGCAGGGCAGCACGACCGCACCCTGCACCTGGACTCCCTGACCACAGCCGGATGGCCGCTGTGGCTGGCCGCCCTCGCGGTTGCCCTCGTTGCACTCCTGGGCTGCGCCGCGGTCGCGGCTCGCACCGGCTCGACGACCCGCCCGCGCAAGCCCCGCCAGGATCTCCTCGCCGGTCCCCTCGGGCTGCCGATCAAGTTCAGTGTGACCACCGCTGCCGTTCTGGGAGCGGTAGCGTGGATGGCCGCCGGCCAGGTCCATCTCAGCCTTGGCCTGTTCGGCATGCAGATGGGCGGCATACGGGCCGGGGTGAGCGACAACGTCCTGTGGACGATCACAGCGGCGTTGCTGATGGGCGCACTGGCCGGATGGGCCGGGCCGGTCCTGCAAACGAAATTCCTCCCCAAGGGCCGCATCCGGTCGGCGAGAGAACCTGGTGTCGGCGCGTGATCTGGCCGGACTCCAGGCCCACTTGACCTCGACGCGCACAATCTGCGACTCGGCGTCGGCGAACACCACCCCGGGCGGACCAGGGTGTAGCGACACAGGGGATGCGCGGGGGCGCTGTTGGGCATCACCTGGCCACTAGGGGGAAAGCCCGAGTTGCTCGGCGTGGGTCAGTTGTGCGGCGGGACGTCCGGTCGGACCAGCCCGGTCTCGTAGGCGATGATCACGGCGTGGACGCGGTCCCGGGCCCCGATCTTCCCGAGGATCCGGCTGACATGCGTCTTGATGGTCGACTCCGAGAGGACCAGGCGTTCGGCGATCTCGCTGTTGGTCTGCCCCTGGGCCAGAGCTTCCAGGACTTCGTGCTCGCGTTTGGTCAGGACCTCCAGCCGTGGGTCCGCCAGCGTTTCATCGTCCGTTTCGCTGCCGGGCGGGGGCTGTTGGACGAAGGCGGCCAGCAGGCGCCGGGTCAAAGCCGGCGCGGCGACAGAGTCCCCAGCGGCTACGGCGCGGATCCCGGCCAGGAGATCCTGCGGTAGGGCGTCCTTGAGCAGGAATCCGCTCGCCCCAGCGCGTAGGGCGTTGTAGGCGTAGGCGTCCCCGTCGAAGGTCGTCAGGACCAGCACCTTCGAGCGGCTGCCCGAGGCCACGATGAGCCGGGTGGCCTCGATGCCGTCCATGCCGGGCATCCGGATGTCCATCAGCACCACATCGGGGCGCAGCTCGGCTGTCTGCCGAACGGCTTCGGCTCCGTGGGACGCCTCCCCAACGACGCTGGTGTCGGGGTTGTTCTCCAACA
Source organism: Streptacidiphilus jeojiensis (assembly GCF_042510965.1). NCBI lineage: Bacteria > Bacillati > Actinomycetota > Actinomycetes > Kitasatosporales > Streptomycetaceae > Streptacidiphilus > Streptacidiphilus jeojiensis. The sequence continues at coordinate 181,920 of NZ_JBEUKS010000012.1, read as the reverse complement.
GCATGCGAAAGCCCAGCCGTTGCAGCGGCTGGTCGTCGACGATGAGCACGGTAGTCACGGCTGGTCTTCCTCCCGGGTGGGCGGTGTGGTCAGGGGCACGACGGCGTGGACGAGCCAGCCTCCTTCGCGGGTCGGCCCGGCGGACGCGGTGCCGCCGGCGAGCACGGCCCGCTCATGGATGCCCACCAGGCCCTGTTCCGCGTGCCCGGATCGCGGAGCGGCTGACGCTTCCTCGGGGCGGCCGCTGTCTTGAACGCGCACATCGACAACCCCTCCGAGGACGCGCAGCACTACCTGGATGCCGGTCGTCGGCCCGGCGTGCTTGAGGCTGTTCGTCAGGGCCTCCTGGACGATGCGGTAGACCGTCAGCTGGACTCCGGGGGCGAGCGTGGTGAGGTCGCCGACCGTGCGGTGGGTGATCTGCGGCCCGGCCGCCCCGATGCGCTCCAGTAGCGGGGCCAGGTCCGCCAGGCCGGGCTGGGGCGCGAGTTCGAAGCCGGGGGCGGGGCCGTCTGCGGAATCGTCGGGGTGCTCGTTCAGGGCGCTGAGGGTGCGGCGCAGTTCGCTGAGCGCCTGACGACCGGTGCTGGCGATGACCGGGAGGACCTCGGCTCCGCGCGCGGGGTCGTTGGCGGCGGCAAAGGCCGCCCCGTCGGCGAGGCCGATCATCACAGCGAGGTTGTGTCCGATGATGTCGTGCATCTCCCGGGAGACGCGGGAGCGTTCGGCGAGGGTCGCCAGCTGGACCCTCTGTTCTCGCTCCACCTCCAGCCGGGCGGCACGGTCGGCAAGAGCGTCCAGCTGGGCCTGCCGCACTCGAACCACCAAGCCCAGCGCGACCGCCGCGACGCCGGTGGCGTACAGGAAGAACAGGCTGTAGTAGACGTGCTCCCTGAACGGGACAACCCGGAACGCGGGCACGGACAGCGCCGCCGCAAGGAACGGGATGGACCATGGCAGCCACCGCAGCCGCGCGTAACGGGAGGCCGAGTACATCGCGATCAGCACGGCCACGACGCTTCGCTGGGGTTGGTTGATCCACCACTGCACGGTGCTGGAGACCATGACTACTGCGAGAACCGGCAGCGCGGCCCGCCGCCGCCATACGAGCGGCACCGCCTGGCCGAGGACACTCCCCACCAGCAGCACAGTCTCCGCGGGCCCGACGGTCTGGCCGCCGCGGTCAAGGACGATGACCCCGGCCAGGCCGGCCGCCAGTGCCACCAGAGCCAGGGCGGCGTCCAGGGGCAGCGCGTGGCTCCGGCTGCCCAGGTGCACCCGTCGAGCGGTGCGCACCAGCCGACGAGCCAGTGGACTCTGCCACATCTGCTCGAACTCGGGCGGAAACAGCTCCTCGGGCCCGACGCTGCTGCCATGCCTCACGTTCCTGGCACCTGTTCTTTCGAGGGCGGGCCGTTCCTGCGCAAAGGCCCCCGCGGCCACTGTAGGGCGGCCGCAGGGGTCCAGGGTTGCAACAGCACAGCGGATCCGGCCTACGTGTCGGAGCGCTTGAGCCGCCACGCCGCCCCGGCCAGCGCCAGCACGACCCAGCCGGCGAAGACCGCGAGTCCGGCGCCGGGGCTGAGGGTGTTGCTCGCCTGGTGCAGCGCGAAGACCGAGCTTCCCGCGTTGCCCGGGAGATAGGGGCTGATGTCGTCGCCCAGGCCGGAGGGCAGCAGGCCGGTCAGGACCGGCAGTAGCATCAGCGTGGCGACCAGCAGCCCGATGCCGCCGGCGACCGAACGCACCAGGGTGCCCAGAGCGACGGCGAAGACGCCGACCAGGCCCAGGTACAGCCCGGCACCCAGCAGGCTGCGCAACACGCCGTCGGAGGACAGGCTCAGCGAGATCGCGTCGCCGCTCAAGGAGTGTGCGCCGGCCAGGAAGGCGGCGAGCGCGCCGACGGTGGCCACCACTGCCGCGACGGCTCCGTAGCAGGCGGCCTTGGACCACAGCACGGGCAGTCGGCTCGGCACCGCCGCCAGGGTGGAGCGGATCATGCCGGTCGAGTACTCGCCGGCCGCGATCAGCACCCCGAGCACGCCGATGGCCAACTGCGCGAAGTCGATGCCGCTCAGTGCGAGCGCGACCGCGTCTTTGGCGTCGGCTCCGGGCCCGCGGACGGTGCCCCCGGTCGGCGAGTAGTTCGCAGCCGCAAGCGTCCCGGCCAGCAGCAGCAGAACCAACGCCACGCCCAGGGTGATCCAGGTGGACCGAAGGGACCACATCTTGGCCCACTCCGCGCGCAGCACGCGCAGGCCGGTCACCTTGCAGGACGAGCTGTCCAGGGAGACTGCGGGACGAACGGTCAGGGTGCTCATGCGGCGCTCCTCAGGGACGCAGGGGCGGTGGTGCCGTGGTACTCCACGGAGTCTTCGGTCATCGACATGAACGCCTCCTCCAAGGACACCGACTGCCGGGTAAGTTCGTAGATCGGGATCCCGTACGCGAAGGCCGTGGTCCCGATGTGGTGTGTCGTCAGACCGGAGACGGTCAGCTCCCGGGAGCCGGGGGCGCCGGTGACCTCCACGTCGGGGCCGGCCAGCAGCTCGCGCAGCCGGGCCGGGTCCTCGCACACGACCTTGACACGGTCGCCGCCGGCGTCCCGCACGAACTGCTCGACCGTGGTGTCGGCCAGCAGCCTGCCTCGCCCGACCACGATCAGGTTCGTCGCGGTCTGCGCCATCTCGCTCATCAGATGGGAGGAGATGAAGACGGTGCGGCCCTCAGCGGCGAGGCCGGTGAGCAGGTTGCGCACCCACAGCACGCCCTCGGGGTCCAGCCCGTTGACGGGCTCGTCCAGCATGATCGTCTGCGGGTCGCCCAGCAGCGCCGCGGCGATCCCCAGGCGCTGGCCCATGCCCAGCGAGAATGCCCCGGCGCGCTTCTTGGCGACCTTGGTCAGACCGGTGATCTCGATGACCTCGTCAACCCGGCGGCGCGGGATGCCGTGGGTCAGGGCCAGGGCGTTGAGGTGGTTGTAGGCGGAGCGGCCCGGGTGGATGGACCTGGCCTCCAGCAGGGCGCCCACCTCCAGCAGCGGCGCACGGTGCTCCGCGTAGCGGCGGCCGTTGACCGTGACCGATCCACTGGTCGGGGCGTCCAAACCGATGATCATGCGCATCGTGGTGGACTTCCCCGCCCCGTTGGGCCCCAGGAAACCCGTCACCACACCGGGCTTCACCGTGAAGTCGAGGCCGTCGACGGCCGTCTTGGCGCCGTAGCGCTTGACCAGCTGCTGAATTTCGATCATGGGATGCGTCCTCGGGTTCCGGTGCGGCACACCTCAGGGGGAGAGTGCTGGCGACGGCTCTACCGCCGGCCACATCCCCACCGTAGGTTCGCGCCGACCCCGCACCCCCAGCACCGCAGGCTGAACTTCCAGCTGGGAGCGGTACCGCGGTATCGGTTCAGGTAGTCCGCGGGAGGACCCCGCCTGCGGCGAAGACCGCTACCGCGCAGCGCGCCGAACGTAGCCGAGGACGGCGTCACCGAGCCGCACTCGCATCTGATCCAGCAGGTCAGCCGCCTCCACAGCAACCTGGGCGGACGGGCTGCCAGCAACCATCTGGCGGCTGAAGGACTCCAACAAGGTCGAGTGCACCCAGCCGAGCTGCCCCGCGACCGGTCCGGGCAGATGGCCCGCCCAGACCGGGTCGTCCGCCGCCACGCCCGGCGTCACCTCCCGCTAGGCACGCAGCATCTCCTCCAGATCAGCGACGGACTCCTGAGGGCGTACTGCTGGTTCTCTGGATCAGCTGTAGAGCCTGCTACCGAGTTCAACGAGCTGCTCACCGGCACCAGCAGCGAGGGCAGTCGTGAACGCTGGCCCGGCCAGGCGTGTGATCCTCCGCCAGATTCGCCCACCCTGTACAGCGTCACTACCGTCTCGCTCCAAGGCTTCGACCTCGACCGCGTAGTCTTCGGCATCGACAGGTTCAAGGCCAAGCTGCGGTGCAGCGTCGCGCAGGCCCTGCACCAGAGCGGCGAGAGCCTGGGCATCAATCCCGTTACCCACGTTGATCGCGTTGTGGTGGCCGGTGGAAATGACACCGCCGCTGACTGCCCCGTGGACGACGGAACTGCCGTGATAGTTGTTCGTGGTTGATCCGGTGCTCTTGCTGTCCATGTAACTCCTAACGGTGTGGCCGCTGCGGACACAGTCCGCGCCGGCCGCGGTAATGCTCAGGCGGTACGAGTCGGCATTCGCTTGATCGACCTCTTCTGCCGCGAGACCGGCTCGGACAAGCTCCGCGACAGAAGTAGCGATCTCTCGGGAGGTGAGGGCTGTGCCAGCGAAGTACGCGGTCGGGGAGTCGGCGAAGTACCCGGGTTCAACAGGGGTGTCCCGGTCATGCAGCCAGCGCAGCAATCCGTCGCAGGAGTGGTTGGCGCGCGCGACACGATCACCGGCCAGCTTCCGCAGCCGCCGGACCTCCACACGACCTTCGTCCGTCAGATAGACGTCCGTGTCGTCGGCGAGACTACGAGCGATCTGGACGAAGCCGTGCTGCTCCAGTTGAAGGGCAAGTCCACTGGCCTCCTCGTCGGGCAGTCCCTCACCGACGGCGAACTCCTTCATGTCCTGCAGGGCCCCCGGTTGCATTGATGCCTGCCCGTCCAGCCACAGCAGTGCCTTCGGCAAGTACGGATCCTCGTCCGCGCCGGACCCGCCGGGAATGTCAGCCCCAACCGGAACTCGGATCTGATGGCGTCGAGACGCCTGTTCGAAACTCTTCTTGATCTCGCGGACCATGTTGTCGATCTCGCGATGATTGATCTGGAATCCGGCCAACGCTCATTCCCTCCTGCGAACCCCCGACCAAGGCTAGCGGCCGGGTCTGACAATGCCGCCCTCCCCAAAGAACAGCAGGGAACGACCAGAGAACTGCGCCCCGCCTGCGGGCCACAGCGGCCAGGCCCAGCGCCTGAGAGCCAGACTCCGAGGAGGCGGATGGGAGCGGGCAAAGCCGGAAGGCGCCGATCGATAGGGCGCCCGACCGGACCCGCTCGGCGCTTCAGCGATTCGCACCTGGGTCTCAGCCTGCCGGGAACTGGGCAAGGGCCGATCAACTCCCTGGAGTCCCATCCAGCTGCTGGCCGTCGGGACCGACAGGCTCTGAGCCCTCATGAGGCACTGCGACTCCGGCTGTCCTTGATCGTTAGGGCAGAGTATGAACACGCCTGCGGTCCCTAGCACGGATCGCGTAGCCGGAGGTCAATGACCGGCGCCCGCCTTCACCATTCTCGTGGCGAAGTAGCCGGAGAGGCAGCTTGCGGTGGCGTCCGAGTGGTGCGGCGCCTTGGCGAAGCCGGTGATGGCCAGGCCCGCCGCGATCTGGCCGCCGAGCTGCTCGGTGAGCGCGTGGCTGTACTCCACGGGCGTGTCCAGGCCCCACAGCCGTTCCCGCTCGGCTGGCTCCAGGTAAGTGAGGTCGATGCATGGCAGGCGAGCGAGACGCTACTGCTTCTGAGCATGCACTGGCGGCAGCCTGATCGGGTACGCCGGAACCACCCCGACCAGGCCCTCAAAGCCCCTAGCGCTACTCCGACTTGCTCGGCCTCAACCCGGCGAGGATGCTCTCCCACTTCTCCGCCGTCCACGAAGGTGACTCCGCCACCTGCGCTGCGGCCCAGGCTTCGATCTCCGCGTCAAGTTCATCACGTTCGGTACTCATGCTGTCACCTCTTGACATAGGTCCAGGTCAGGACTACCGGCCTTTACACCTGCACTGGCACCAATGGCATGACGAATAACCGATTGACAACAGGACGGGTACATCCCGCCTGACCGCCTCCGCCATCGCCTCCTTGCCCCAGGGCCACCAATCCACCGGATTGGCCGCATGCTGAAGCAGATAGGGCGAGGTCTCAGAGCTGAGCCTGCTCATGGAGCGGCCAACCTCCCACGGGTGAAGACCGTCCCCTGGTCAGTACGGCGGGCGCATGAACACACCTGTTGCATCGGTATCGAGCGCCACTCTTCCTCAGCCACCCCTAGCTGTCAAGATGACATTTTTCCTTGTCAAATAGACAGAGACTTGAGGCTTACCCTGGGCCTGCCCGCGTCTAATCCCAACCTCGTCAGACAGCTTTGACCGCCAGGGGATCGGGCAGGTGCCCATGACCCTGCCGGTCCTGTCGAACATGTGGATCGTCGGCCCGAGCGTGCCGTCGTCGGACTGCACCTCGCATACGATGGCAAGCGAAATCGTACGTACCTCAAACGGTGAAGTGGGTGAACGGTGCCCGAGGTTTCCTTGGTGCCCGGGTCGGTGGCGGACCACACGGTCTGCCTGCTGCTCAAGTTGGGCCAGGTGGCCTTCCGGTTGAGCGAGGACCGACTGGACGCCCTGGGGCTCAGGGTTCGTCACTACAGCATTCTGCAGGCGCTCGCGGACAACGGCCCCCAGCCACAGCTGGGTCTCGGCGCGTACTTGCGCATCGACCCCGCCACGATGGCGAGCAGCCTGGACTTCCTGGAGAACACCGGGTACCTGGCGCGTGCGCGGGACCGGCAGGACCGGCGCAGGTACGTCGTCGAGATCACTGCGGCCGGGTCCGACCTGCTTGCCCGAGCCAACACCGGTCTGGAGGGTCTGGACGCGACGATGTTCGCGGACCTGGCTGCAGCCGACCGCGCAACCCTGCACCGCGTCCTAGGCGAGCTGGCGTCCGAGTCGGGCCTGCCAGCGCTCTACGACGCCGTGCGGGAACCGACGGCATCCAAGAAGCAGGCGTAACACACCTGCTTTTTGGGGGCCGTGGCCAGCTTCACCGCCATGCACAGGCATATGGCCTCGGACAAGCTCACCGCCCGGGGCTCATGCCGTGTCGGTGAAGATGCCCAGGTCCAGTTGCTCGGACGCACCCGCGGCTGCGCCTGGGCCGTAGGACGCTGAGCGTTTCCTAGGCAGCTTTTGGGCAGGGCGGCTTCGGTCTGGAGGACTACAGAGCGCAGTGACACCCTCACCGTGACCACCATGCGGCACCCCGGTCCCGGTCACCCAACCGGTCCAACGACCAGCGAGTCAAAGGAATGCGCCTGGCGGGCGACCCTCCTACGCCACAGGCGCATCACCGTCCGACCTGTGCAACCAGGTCACCACTCCCGGCGGGACCAATGACGCTGCCCTCACCGAAGGAACCGGGCTGGCGGCGTGGTCCCTCCGGGTCACCCCTCGGTGGTGAATGCGGTCAACACGCCTGGGAGGAAACGGCGTTCGAGCTGGCCGGGGGGCAGCTGCTCCGGTTCCACGTAGCTCTGGGCCAGTCCGCCCTCGCGGACGGCGATGAGCAGCCGGGCGAGTTCGTCCGCGTCCACGGTGAGGGTGCGGCCTGCCCTGGCCAGGCAGTGGGTCAGACCGCGGGCGAGGGCGGCGCGCAGTTGTGCGTCGTGCTGGGCCAGGGCCGCGGCGGCCTGCGGGTCGCGGATGGCGTGCAGGGTGAACTCGGTGGTGACCAGGTACCAGTCGCGTTCGGCGGGTTCGATGTCGGCCAGGGCGTCGACCAGGCCCTGCAGGGTGAGTTCGGTCGAGTCGATCAGTGTGGTCATCCGGTCGAGGAGTTGTTCGCTGTGCGCGTCGAACAGGGCGAGGAACAGCTCTTCCTTGCTGTTGAAGTTGGAGTAGAACGCTCCGCGGGTGTAGCCGGCGCTCTCGCAGATCTGCTCGATCGAGGCGGCGCGGAAGCCCTGCTCGGCGAAGCACTCCAGCGCCGCCTGCAGCAGGGCGGTGCGGGTACGCGGGCGCCTCTTGGTCACTCCCTTGGGCATCGGGATGTCTCTCCTGTGTGTGGTGCGACCGGAACCCCCCACCCTACCGCTCTGCATACCTACCCGTATCAGATGCATAGACGTATCGGATTCACCTCTGTATCTTTTGACTGTCCGCATGCCACCACCACCCTGGAGCACGCCATGACCACCGCACTGCCGCCCGCCCTCGCCGCCGCCCTCGGGCCCGCCCCGACGGATCTGATCGTGCCGATGCCGCCGACCTTCGACTCGGTCGAGGCCGAACGGCAGTACCGCAAGGAGCAACTGGCCGCCGGCTTCCGCCTGTTCGGGAAGCTCGGCTTCTCCGAGGGGGTGGCCGGGCACATCACCGTCCGCGACCCGGAGCGCCCCGAGTGGCTGTGGGTCAACCCGTTCGGCATGAGCTTCAGCCAGATCAAGGCCTCCGACCTGATCCTGGTGGACCACGAGGGCACGCTGCTGTACGGCAACCGCCCGGTGAACAAGGCCGCCTACGTCATCCACTCGCAGGTGCACGCCGCACGCCCGGACGCCATTGCCGCAGCCCACGCGCACTCGCTGCACGGCAAGGCGTTCTCCAGCCTGGGCATCCTGCTGGACCCGATCACCCAGGACGCCTGCGCCTTCTTCGAGGACCACGCCCTGTACAGCGACTACCGCGGCGTGGCCAACGAGATCGAGGAGGGCAAGCGGATCGCCGACGCGCTCGGCGGCGCAAAGGCTGCCATCCTGAAGAACCACGGACTGCTGACCGTCGGCGAGTCGGTGGCCGAGGCCGTGTGGTGGTTCATCACCATGGAACGCTCCTGCCAGGCCCAACTGCTCGCGATGGCCGCGGGCACGCCCCAACTCATCGACCGGGAGACCGCGCTGATCACCCGTGAGCAGGTCGGCAGCCACCTCGCGGGCTGGTTCCAGGCCCGCCCGCTGTGGGACCAGATCACCGCCTCCGACCCCGACCTGTTCCACTGACCGGACCACCCGCAGGAGCCACCGTGTCCAGCACCCCCACCCCCCGCCTTCGCATCGCCGTGCTCGGCGCCGGCAGCATCGGCTGCCACCTGGGCGGCATGCTGTCCCAGGTCGCCGACGTCACCTTGATCGGCCGCCCCGCCGCGATGGCCGCCATCGAGCAGGCCGGGCTGACCCTGACCGGGCCCGGCACCGCGCGCCACCAGGCCGTAGGGGTGGGGCTGGCCACCGACGCGGCGGCCGCGGCCGGCGCGGATTACGTGCTGGTGTGCGTCAAGTCCGGTGACACGGCGGACGCCGCCCTCGCGCTGGCCGCGCACCTGACTCCGGAGACAGTGGTGGTCAGCTTCCAGAACGGCCTGCACAACCCGCGGGTCCTGCGCGCCGCGCTGCCGAACCAGGTGGTCCTCGCCGGTATGGTCCCCTACAACGTGGTGCGCACCGGGACGGCCTCCTTCCACCAGGGCAGCGGCGGGCAGCTCATGCTCCAGGACGCTCCCCGCGCCGACACCCTGGCCCAGGCGGCGCGGGCCGCCGGTCTGAAGCTGGAGCTGCGCCGGGACATGCCGACCGTGCAGGCCGCCAAGCTGCTGATGAACCTCAACAACGCGGTCAACGCCCTGTCCGGGCTGCCGTTGCGCGAGCAGCTCGGACAGCGTGCCTACCGCAGTTGCCTGGCGCTGTGTCAGCAGGAGGCACTCGCGGCGTTCCGGGGCGCGGGTATCGAGCCGGCCCAGCTCGGCCCGGTCCCCGCCGCCTGGATGCCGCGCGTCCTGCGGCTGCCCGACTCCCTGTTCCAGCGCGTGGCCGGCAACACCCTGCGGATCGACGGCCAGGCCCGCTCCTCGATGTGGGAGGACCTGCAGCGCGGGCGCCCCACCGAGATCGACTCCCTCCAGGGCGAAGTCCTCTCCCTCGCCGAACGGCACGGCCTGCCCGCCCCGGCCAGCCGCCGGCTCATCAGCCTGGTCCAGGACGCGGAGACACAGCCCCCCGGCAAGGCCCGCCAGTGGACCGGCCCGGCACTGCTCGCGGAGATCACCCGCCCCAACGGCGGGTGAACCATGGCGGCAGGTATCAGCATCGGCACACAGTGACCGAGCCGTACGCCGGACCTCAGCCCTCAGCCCCTGCCTCCCAGGCCGCATCACCGTACGCTGCCGCGAGCCGTCTACGGCGTGCCCTCTCCCGGGCGTACAGGTAGAACATGATCTTCAATAGGGCGAACTGGGCGAGAACCGGCACCTCCACCACGAAGACCCAGCAGAATGTGCGATTCGGAGACCAGCCGTGCAGTTCGGTCCCTAGCGCGACGTACCACCCGGAGAGGATCAGGAAGTATGCGGCGTACCGCACCCACTTGATGTGGCGGGCTTCGCCGACCTGCTCGCCCACGCGCAGCATGTAGCCCACCATGCCGAAGTAGGCCGGGAACCACAGCGGCCACAGGTGCGGGTACTGGCTGGCAACGACCGTGTAGAGGCCGGGAATCATCATGGCCAGCACGGCGGCGGTGACCGTGCGCACGAGCCACTTCATGGTGTTGTCGATCAGGTGTGGGTGGCGGTCGATGAACTCGACCTGCGCCGCTGCGTGCGGCATCGCCTTGCCACCCTGGGCTGGGCTCTCGATCTCGTTGGAGTTGCGGTTGCGGTAGCGCCTGACTGCCGCCGCCAAGCCGAGGGCAGGGCTCGGCCCCTGCCGGTGCGAGTGGTCATCGCGCGCGATATAGCGGCGCATCTCCTGCGTGACGGCCTTGATCGTGTTCTGGTCCAGGATCGCGTGCTCGTCGATCGGCACGCTGCGCGGGTGTTTGCCCTGCGCCAGTTCCTGGCGGATGTACCGGGTCAGGTTGACCCAGTACAGCTTGCGAATCTCGGGGTCCCACACGACGCCGATCACGGGGATCCGGCTCTGCGACCAGTCGTTCACGTGGTCCCGGCACGGTATGGCGTAGCCCGTGTCCCTGCGGTAGGTCACTCCGCTCTTGATCTGCACCGCCGCGATGTCGCCGGTGCGCTGTCCGTACTCGGTGAAGCTCAGGTAGCAGTCCTCGCCGTAGTCGTTCCCGCCGTCGATCTCCTGGACGATGTGCCCAGCAGATTCCAGGAGTGATCGGAACTGGTTGACGCCCGCCCGCTCGGTCTTCTTCGTCGGGAGAACCTTGGCCATGCCCACCCCCACCGTGTCCGGCCTGAGGCCAGGGTAGAGCCGGGCACTGACAACAGCGGCGGCCTCTGCCGGCATGCCCGGCCCCGGTGTTCGTCCGGGGCCGGGCTCGCTTCAGCGTGTGGAGGCGCCGGCCGGCTCCTGGTGCGTGCCGTGCGGGTCCGCCGACTGCATGGCACAGTCCTGTTCCAGGCTCGTGCCTTCGATGTCCAGGTTCGGCAGCGCACGGTCCATCCAGCGGGGCAGCCACCAGGCGGCGCGGCCGGTGAGTGCCAACACGGCCGGCACCAGCGTCATCCGTACAGCGAAGGCGTCGATGAGCACACCTACGGCCAGGGCGCAGGCGAGCTGCTTGAGGATCATGTTGTCGCTGGTGACGAAGGACGCGAACACCGAGAACATGATCAGGGCTGCGGCTGTCACGACCCTGCCCGCCGTGCGCGCTCCCGCGTGCACGGCCCCGATCGGCGAGCCGTGGTGCACGTAGTCCTCGCGCATCCGGGAGACGAGGAACACCTCGTAGTCCATGGCCAGGCCGAACAGCACTGCCATCAGGATGATCGGCAGGAAGCTGGTGACCGGCCCGGTGGCATCCACGCCGATCAGCTTGGCGAGGTGGCCCTGCTGGAAGAGCGCGACCACGACGCCGAAGGACGCGCCGACCGACAGCAGGAACCCCAGGGCTGCCTTGACCGGCACCACCAGGGACCGGAAGACCAGCAGGAGCAGGACGAGCGAGAGCCCGACCACGACGATCGCGAAGGGCACGATGGCCGATCCCAGCTTGCTGGAGACGTCGATGCCCACGGCTGTGGTGCCGGTCACCGCTATGGTCGCGCCGGTGCCGTGCTCCAGCGCCCCGGCCTGGTCGCGGATGCCGGTGACCAGGTCCTTGGTGGCCTGGTCGCTCGGCGCGCTCTTCGGGACGAGCTGGATCAGCGCAGCCTTCCCGTCCGCGCTCAGCCGGGGAGCGGTGACCGCCGCCACGTCCGGCAGGGCCTTGAGTGAACCGGCGATCTGCTGGGCCGCTGCCGCCGGGGCGGAACTGTGGGAGGTGTCGGCGAGGACGAGTAGCGGACCGTTGAAGCCGGGGCCGAAGTCCGCGGTGACCTCCTGGTAGGCCGCGCGTTGCGAACTGCCTGAGGGGGCGGTGGCGTTGTCCGGCAGGCCAAGGCTCATGGAGTGCGCCGGCCAGGCGAGCCCCGCGAGCGCTGCGACCACGATCAGCACGGTGGCCAGCGGGCGGCGGATGGCGATGCGGGTCCAACGCTCTGCGCCGTTGACCGGGCCGGAGGCGGCAGCCGTGTCGGTAATAGCGGCTTCCCTGCGGGCCGTGCGCGATCCGGGCTTGGGTGTCAGCCGCGTGCCGGCGAAGCCGAGGAAGGCAGGCAGCAGGGTCAGCGCTACCGCCACGGCGATGAATACGGCACCGGCCGCGCACAGGCCCATCACAGTCAGGAACGGGATGCCCACCACGGACAGGCCCGCCATCGCGATGACGACGGTGAGTCCGGCGAAGAGCACCGCGCTGCCGGCGGTGCCCGCGGCCGTGGCCGCCGCCTCCTGCGCGGCCATGCCGCGCGCCAACTGGGAGCGGTGCCGGGTCACGATGAACAGGGCGTAGTCGATGCCGACGGCCAGACCGATCATCAGCGACAGCGTCAGCGCGGTGCTGGAGATGTCCACCGCGCCGGTCAGTGACAGCACCGCGGCGACGGCGATCACGACCCCGAACAGCGCCGACAGCAGCGGCAATCCGGCGGCCACGAGGGATCCGAAGGTGATCGCGAGGACGATGACGGCGACGAGCACGCCGACCAGGTCCTCCGCTCCCGGGTTGGCCGCGCCGTTGTTGAAGGCCGGCCCGCCGACCTGGACCTGCAGGTTGCCGTGCGGGGCGCTCTGTACCGCGCTCTTGAGCGCGTCGAGCGTCGAGGTGGACAGGCTTGCTCCGCTGACCTGGTACTCGACCTCAGCGATGGCCGCGGTGCGCTGCGGCGAGACCGCACCGGTCTGGGAGGGCGAGAGGACCTGGGCCACCTCGGGCGCCTTGGCCGCGGCGGCCAGCACCGAGGTGATCGACCGCTCGGCGGCAGCGGTGGTGACGCTCTGCCCCGCGGGGAGGGTGAAGACGATCTGCGCGTTGGTGCCCGAGGAAGCCGGGAACGCCTGCTTCATCCGGTCCAGCGCCTGCTGCGACTGCGAACCGGGAACGGTGAACGTCTGGTTGATCTTGCTTGCGCCACCGAACACAGCCATGCAGGCGATCGCGACGGTGGCCGCGAGCAGCCACAGGGCGACCACAAGTCGCCGTCGACGGAAGGCGAACCGGGCGATCCGCGCGAGCAGTGAGGCCACTGAGGGCTCCTCAGGTCAGCGGAGCGGACGGCTGCCGACGAGGCGGCGGTACGCCGTCGGCGCACGCCGAAGCGGCCCGTGCCGGTCACGCTCCAACGGGTAGTGAGTGGGCCGTGTACGGAAGGCCCACTGCCTCACCCTAGGCGGCCTCACCTGCACATCCTTGACCTATTGCGCCACAATTTTGACTTATCGCGCCAATGCGGCAAAGCTGGCCGAATGGGATGGGTGAGTTCGGCGACGCTGGGTGAAGTCCGCTCGACGATCGAGCAACTGGGTGGCGACGCCGAGGCGATGGTGTGCCGCGCCGGTATCCCTGCCGCAGCGCTGGACGGCGACGAGGTGCCGGTGCGCGACACCGCGGTCGCGGCGATGCTGGAGGCGGCCGCCCGGGAACTGCACTGCCCGGACTTCGGAATGAGGGTCGCGCTGCGCCAGGACCTGGGACACCTGGGCCCGCTGGCCGTCGCTCTGAGGAACGCGCCGACGGCTGCGGACGCCCTGGGATACACCGCGAAGTACTGGATCAAGGGTGCTGCCGGCTTCACCCTGACCCAGGTCCCCGATCCGCTCGAGTCGAACATCACCATCGGCCTGCGCTTCGGGTACCCGGAGTTCCTCCAGGCGGCGCCGCAGAGCATCGACCGGGGACTGCTGTTCGTGCACCGGGCGATGACGTACCTGTTCCACGGCGGCTACGGCCTGCGCACCGTGGAGCTGCCGCATCCGCCGCTGGCCTCGCGGGCACGGTACGAGGAACTGTTCGGCGCGCAGGTGAACTTCGACCGGCCCGGCGCGGTCCTGCGGGTTCCAGCCGACCTCCCGCACCGTACCTTCGGCGAGAGCGACCAGCTGAGCCGGGACCTGGCACTGTTCTACCTCGACAGCCAGGTCTCGACCGTCGGCCATCCGATCACCGGACGCGTGAGCGTCATCGTGCGCCATTCCCTGGGCACCGGCCCGACCACGATGGCCGGTGTCGCAGGCCTGCTGGCGATGTCGCCGCGCACCCTGCAACGGCAACTGGCCGACGAGGGAACGACCTTCAGCGACGTCCTGGACACAGCCCGCCGCGATCGGGCGCAGACGCTCCTGTCGCAGTCAGACCTGACCATGGCCCAGGTCGCCGCGTCCATCGGCCTGCACAGCAGCGCCACACTCAGCCGCTACGCCCAGCGATGGTGGAGGACCACCCCCAGCGCAGTGCGCCGCCGCACGAACGACGGGTGACCGCAGGTCCCTACGAGCGCGCGGCGTGGACACCTGCACGGCCCGGCGCGCCGTCCGGTCCGCACCGACGGTCTGCTCGCGAAGGGGGTCAGCCGGTGATGTCGCGGCCGAAGATCTCGCGGGCGATGACCCACTTCTGGATCTCGTTGGTACCCTCGTAGATCTCGCCGATCTTGGTGTCCCGGTAGAGCGCCTCGATGGGGCAGGGGCGGTCGTCCGCACCCAGTTCCCGGGCGAACCCCAGGCCCCCGAATGCCTGGACGGCATCGCGGGCCATGTCGACCGACAGGCGCGTGGCGTGGATCTTGGCCATGGCTGCCTCGGGCTCCGGGGAGGGGCTGCCGGCGTCCAAGCGCAGCGCCGCCTTCATGTAGAGGGTCCGGGCGGTCTCCAGCTCCAGCGCCCGCTCAGCGAGCAGGAACTGCCAGTGCTGGTTGGCCGCGACTGGCTTGCCGAAGGCGTGGCGGGCCGTCAGGTGTGCCACGGTGTAGTCGAAAGCCGCCTGCGCCATGCCCACTCCTGCGGCTGCAATGCCGATGCGGCCGTGGGCCAGGGTGCGCAGCGCGTGCCTGAGGCCTTGTCCTTCGACGCCGCCGAGGAGGTCGTCGTCGGTCAACCGGACGTCGGTGAAGTGGACGTCGGCGGTCAACTGGCCGCGGTTGCCCATCTTGCGGTCGGGAAGGCCCACCCGGACCCCGGGCAGCGTGGTGTCGACGATGAACATGCTCAGCCGCTCGCCGGTGCGCGCCAGGGTGACGATCGCCCCGGCGACGGGCGAGTTGGAGATCCACCGCTTGTGGCCGTTGAGTACCCATCCGGTTCCGGTGCGGACGGCGGAGGTCTGCACTGCTCGGGGGGACAGGTCGCTGGAGGCGTCCGGCTCGGTCGTGGCGAAGGCGCCGACCATCGAGCCGTCGACGATCCTGCGTTGCCAGCGCTGCCGCTGCACGTCGGTTCCGTTGCTCAGGGCGTTGCCGGCCAGCAGGCAGTGCACGTCGAACACGGCGGCGACGCTGCTGGAGTAGTAGGCCAGTTCCTCGATGGCGACCGCGCTGGCGGCGATGGGGTGCTGCAGCCCTTCCCCGCCGACCTCGGCCGGGAAGGGAATGCCGTACAGGCCCGCGGCGGCCAGCTCGTCGAAGACCTGCCGCGGGAAGCCCTCGGTGCGCTCGTCACCGTTGGCGATGGCCGCGGCATGCGGGGCGACCGCCTTCTCAGCCAGCACCCGTACACGGGCACGGACGTCCTGGACCTCCTGGGGCGCAAGGAGTTCGTGGTAGAGCCGGTCGGCCTGACGTTGCGGGAAGGAGTTCATGCGTGCAACATATCATTGGCTCTACATACGATTTGCGACGCACATGATTGTGAGCAAGAAATGACAAGGACACTGGCTGACAGGACGATCGTGATGTCCGGCGGAAGCCGTGGCATCGGCCTGGCGATCGCGCTGCGCGCGGCACGTGACGGCGCGAACGTGGTGCTGCTCGCCAAGACCGCGACGCCGCACCCCCGGCTCGAGGGGACGGTCTTCACCGCAGCCGAGGAGATCGAGACGGCGGGCGGAAGGGCTCTGGCGGTCGTCGGCGACGTACGCAACGAGGCAGATGTCGCCTCGGCCGTGCGCCAGGCGGTGGACACCTTCGGCGGCATTGACATCGTGGTCAACAACGCCAGCGCCATCGACGTGTCAGGCACCGAGGCGCTGGACATGAAGCGCTACGACCTGATGCAGGACATCAACACGCGAGGCACCTTCCTGCTCAGCAAGGCAGCGATCCCCTATCTGCGCGCCTCGTCGAACCCGCACATCCTGACGCTCTCGCCGCCGTTGAACTTCGAGCCGCACTGGGTCGGCAGCCATCTCGGCTACACCTTGTCCAAGTACGGCATGAGCCTGTGCACCCTCGGGCTCGCCGAGGAGTTCGCCAAGGACGGCATCGCCGCGAACTCCCTGTGGCCGCGCACCCTGATCGACACCGCCGCCGTACGCAATCTTCTCGGCGGCGCCGACCGCGCCCGCAGCCCGCAGATCGTGGCCGACGCGGCGCACGCGATCCTCACACGCCCCTCGCGCGATTGGACGGGCAACCTCTTCATCG
The DNA here is from genome assembly GCF_042510965.1 of Streptacidiphilus jeojiensis. Lineage (NCBI taxonomy): Bacteria > Bacillati > Actinomycetota > Actinomycetes > Kitasatosporales > Streptomycetaceae > Streptacidiphilus > Streptacidiphilus jeojiensis. The sequence goes on along the minus strand of NZ_JBEUKS010000012.1, from coordinate 165,336 downwards.
ACGACAGCGTCCTGGCCCAGGAGGGGGTGTACGACCTGTCCGGCTATCTGCCGGCGGGCTCGCCCGCAGGCGTGAAGCTGGCGCTGGACATCTTCGTAGACCCCCCGGCAGCAACCGCGCTGTAGGTCCGCTGCCCAGTCCAGGACGAGGGGCCTTCCTGTCCTGCGCAGGTGGCCCGAGGCCACCCCCTACTCGGATGCTGAAAGGCGCTGCCCGTTCTGCTGCGCGGGTTCAGGGCTGGTCGTCCATCAGGTCCAGTTCCTGCCAGAGTTGTTGGACTCGGCCGGAGGCGCGGGCGGCGTCGTCGTCGGCGAGTTCGCTGAGGACGGCCTGGACGGCGGCGACCACGCCCGTAAGGGACGGGCCGGGGTGGGTGGCCTCGATCGGGGTGATGATCAGATGGTCGGCGTCATCCGCGAGCGGGGAGGAGCGCAGGTCGGTTAGGACGCTGACGGTGGCGCCGCGCTCGCGCGCCAGTCGGGTCAGGCCCCGCAGGGTTCGGGTCAGGCGCCAGTTGTTGATGGTGACCAGGCAGTCGCCTGCTTCCAGGCGGGCGACCTGAACGGCCTGGCTGGTGGCTGAGTCGAGGGCGAGCTGGATGTCGTGGCCGGCGATGCTGCCCAGGTAGCTGAGGATGTGGGCAGGTCCGGCTCCGCTGCCGGAGCTGATGACCAGGGTGCGGCGCGCGGCCTTGATGGCCCGGGCGGTGGCGCGGATGGCGGCGAGGTTGTCGGGGGTGGCCAGGGCGGCGATGTTGTTGGCGTCCTGGCGCAGCATCTGCGCTGCGGGCTCGGTGGCCGCCGAGTCCAGCGTGGTGTCGCCGGAGGAGACCGAAGCGAGGTAGAGGGCCCGGAGGTCCTCGCGCAGCTGGGGCCAGCCCTCGAAGCCCAGTTGCTGGGCCGTTCGCACCACGGTGGAGACGTTGACCGCGGCGCGTTCGGCGATCCCGCGTGCCGAGGCATAGCTGGCGAACTGGGGCTGCCTGGCCAGGACGTGGGCCACGCGTTCGGCCTGGGGCCCGAGCGTCCCGGGGGCGGTGCGCTCGGCCAGCCATGACTCGATGGTCACTGACGTCCTTTTCTCGGTTCTCAGGGTCCGGGTCGCGGCCTCACTGCGCCGCGTGGTGCTGGGCGACGCGGAAGCTGCGGGTGCTGATGCCGTCGGCGGAGTCGAAGAACTGCTCCATTGCCAGCGCGTACTCCTGGCGCCTGGGGGAATTCTGCCAGGCCGTGTAGGCGTCCGCGTCCGGCCACAGGGCGGTGACCACGACGGTGTCCGGTTCGTCCGCAGGGATGAGGACCTGCGCCGCGAGTGCGCCCGAGGCCTCGAGGATACCGACCGAGCCGTAGTAGTCGACCAGTTCGTCACGGCGGCCGGGCGCCGTACGAAGGGACAGCGAAGTAAATTCCATGAATCAATCATTGCATGGCAACAATCTATGCATCTACTGTTGCGCTCGCCTTCTCCGCAAGTTGGATCCTGGAACCATCGGAAGGAACCAGACGATGACCTCCCCGAACCCCGCACGTCTGCTGATCACCAACGCCCAACTGCTCCACCCGGAGACCGGGGAGCTGACCGACGCCTCCTGGCTGGAGGCCGCCGACGGCCGCATCGCGGCCCACGGCACCGGACGCCCTCCCGCTGCACCCGAGGACGCACGCGTGCTCGACGCCGCCGGCGCGACCGTGCTGCCCGGGCTCATTGACGCCCATGTGCACGTCATGGCGACCACGTTCGACGTCAACGAAGCGGCCAACTGGACCCTGGGATACGCCACGGTGCGCGGCCTGAGGGAGGCCGAGCGGATGCTCCGGCGCGGCTTCACCACCGTGCGCGACGTCGCCGGGGCCGACCACGGCGTGGCCCGCGCGATCGAGGAGGGCCTGGCAACCGGCCCCCGTCTGATTTTCGGTGGCAAGGCCCTGACCCAGACCGGCGGCCACGGCGACCACCGCGCACGGGAGGACGACTCCGTGCCCTGTTGTCAGCACCGCTTTTCCGGTCTGCGCGTCGCGGACGGCGTGGACGCGGTGCGCACCGCGGCCCGCGACGAGTTCCGCAAGGGCGCCCAGCACCTGAAGGTGATGGTCTCCGGCGGGGTCGCCTCGCCGCACGACGACATCGCCGCCGTCCAGTACACCGAGGAGGAGATCCGCGCCGCCGTCACCGAGGCCGAGAACCACAATCGCTACGTGACCGTGCACGCCTACCACCCCCGCGCGGTCAACCAGGCCCTGCGCGCGGGCGTGCGCTCCGTCGAGCACGGCAACCTGCTCGACGAGGAGACCATCAGCCTGCTGCTGGAACACGACGCCTTCCTGGTCCCGACGCTGGTCACCTACGATCAGATGGCCCAGTTCGGCCGGCGCGTGGGCATGTCCGAGCGGACGTACAAGAAGAACGCCGAGATCCGCGAAGCCGGCCTGGTGGCGCTGGAGCACGCCCACAAGGCAGGCGTCAACATCGTCTACGGCACCGACCTGCTCGGCCCGCTGCACGTCGCCCAGCTGGAGGAGTTCACCATCCGGGCGCAGGTCCAGCCCCCCGCCGACATCCTGCGCTCGGCGACCACCACGGCGGCCCGGCTGCTGCGGATGGAGGGCGAGATCGGCACCCTGGCCGTCGGCGCCCACGCCGACCTCCTCATGGTGGACGGCAACCCTCTTGAGGACATCGGCGTCCTCACGCGTCCCGGGACCGCCCTGAAGCACATCATCCAGGCAGGTAAGGTCATCTGATGCACAGTCGAGCAGCAGCAGCGAGCGTGACCGGTCAGCCCGCTGCCGCTGCGGCCGCGACGCGACGCCTGATCTCACCCCGCCGTTGGACCCCGCCCACAGCGCCTGCGGACCAGGGGCGGACTGCCCTCACCAGCCGCTTCACCGTTGCCCGCCGCCTGGCGACCGGTGACCACGGTCCTGAGGACGTGGCCTTCGACCGCGAGGGCCGCGTGCTCACAGGTCTCAGCGACGGCAGTATCGTCCGCTTGGACCCCGGCACCGGCGCCCGCACGGTCCTGGGCAACACCGGAGGTCGGCCGCTGGGGCTCGCGCCGTCCCGCGACGGCAGCGTCCTGGTCTGCGACCACGACCGGGGGCTGCTGCGCATGGACGCGGACGGGTCGGTCAAGGTGCTCGTCAACACCGCTGCGGGACGGCGGCTCACCTTCGCCAGCAACGTGGCCGAAGGACCGGACGGCACCGTCTGGTTCACCGTCTCCTCACGCCGTTGGACTGTGGAGAACTACCTCGGCGACGTCTTCGAGCACTCCTGCACCGGCATGCTCATCCAGTACGACCTCGACGGCACGGTGACGGTCCTGCACGATGACCTCAAGTTCGCCAACGGTCTCGCCCTGGCCCCCGACGCCTCGCACCTGCTCGTGGCGGAGACCTCCGGGTACCGGGTGAGCCGCCACTGGCTCACCGGCCCGAAGGCGGGCACCCTGGAACCGTTCGTCGAGAACCTCGCCGGAGCACCCGACAACATCAGCCTCGGCAGCGACGGGCTGGTGTGGGTCGCGATCGCCGCGCCCCGCAACGCATTGTTCGACCGCCTGCTCCCGCTCCCCGGATTGCTCCGCGTCCTGCTGTGGAACCTGCCGCAAGCACTGCGTCCCAAGCCCGCGCCCGTCGCCTGGGTCATGGCCTTCGACCTCTCCGGCCGCACGGTCCACGACCTGCGCACTGATGACGGCTCCTACGGCTTCGCCACCAGCGTCGCCGAGCATGAGGGCACAGTCGTGGCCGGCAGCATCGCCGAAGACGACATCGTTGTGCTCATGCCGCCCGCACCGCACGGCCTCAGCTAGCCGGTCACCGACCCTACCTCGCTGGACCACGGCGTCCACGCCGACCTGCTCGGCGTGGACGGCCACCCGGTTGAGAACCGGCGTGACCCGAGTGAGGCCGGCAGCTCTGCCAGGCAGCCGTCGCGGGCGGCGGCGAATTACTTCTGGTGAATGGTGCGGCGCCGGCGTGCGGTCACGCCGAGATGTGCATGGACGGCGGCACGGACCCGGTCGGTAACAGCCTGCGAGGTCGAGGTGTCGAATTTGGCGTCGGCGTGGAGGACTGCGAGGCCGTGCGCCAGAGCCCAGACGGCGATGGCCAAGGCTTCGAGATCCCCTTGTGGGGTTGAGTCATTGTCGCTGCCGTGGAAGGCGCGTTGTACCAGGGCTTGGACGTACGCGGAGACGGCGGCGCTCGCCGCGGCCCGTTCGGCGTTGCCCGGGGCGCAGGGCTCCGAGAACATGGCCCGGAACAGAGCCGGGTGCGCGAGGGCGAACTGCACATAGGCTACGGCGATGTCCGCGAGTTCATCCGATGTCCGGGGCTCGGGATGCGCCGCCGCGAGGCATTCTGCAAGCTCGCGATACCCCTGCGCGGCGACCGCGGACACGAGTGCTTCCCGGTCGGGGAAGTGCCGGTAGGGAGCGGTCGCGGACACTCCCGCCCGCCGGGCGACGGCGCGTAGCGACAGCCTGGCGTCCCCCTCCTCCAACAACTCACGCGCCGCACGCAGACAAGCGGCCCTCAGGTCGCCGTGGTGGTAGGAATCGCCCGCCCTTGTCACGACAGAATCTCCAAATTCACTCGGCTCGGCATCACGGGAACCGGCCCGGTTGCCGAACAGTCGCGACGGCGGTCTCATCGGGCTGATGCTCAGTCTGTTCCGAGGCCACGGTTCGCTGAGGGCTGGCCGGGATGGGGCAGCCGTCGTCAGGCGGCGCAGTTCTAGCAGATCAGGCCGAAGGCTCCAGCACACGCGCGCATGTGCCCTGCGCTCACTTCTGTTGCGGCCAGTCGACTGGTGGCACCAGCCGTCCGTCGCGGACGGTGAAGCCGAGCTCCCGCAGGTACGGGCGTGCTTGTTCGAGCAGTGAGGAGACCCGGAACGAGGTACGGAAGCACAGTGCTGCGATCGGCAGTTCCACCAGGACCGCCATCACCAGCGCCTCGACCATGTCGTACGTCGTGGACGCCAGCATCACGTCGAACCAGGCGTCGGTGACCAGCAACGCACCCGCGGCTGCCGTCACGGCCGCTGTGCGCGACGACAACCGCAGGATACGAACCGCACAACCGGCGAAGACGATGATCAGCAGGGCGTCGAAGCCGCCCCAGGCAACGGACCAGTGCGCGGCACGCTCCTGCCCGGGGAGGGTGAGGAAGAGCACCACTGTCCACGGGACCAGGACCACGGCCGAGCAGACATAGAGCAGGGCCAGCCTCGGGCGCACCAGGTACTCGTTGTGCTCCAGTGCAGTGGCGAGGATGGCCGGCGGCTGCAGGAAGCGCGGCAGATGGCGCTCCCAGCGGTCCCAGCGTGAAACTGATGGACTTTCAGCAGGCATCCTCGGGCTCCTTGAGTGTCAGGGAACGGCCATGGCCTTGTGATCGTGTGTCCGCCAAGCTCGCTCTTCAGCTGTGTGCCGCAGTCCGGGTTCGGCCGGAGGCGAAGCGCCGCGGGTCGAAGGGACGGGCCATGCGGGTCACGGGTGATTCCTGCCGACCGCCCTTGATCTGTGCGGAGATGACCTCCGCAGTGACCGGGGCCAGGGTGACGCCCAGCATGCAGTGCCCGCTGGCGACGAGCACGTTGTCCTTGCCGGGCAGCGGGCCGATCACCGGCAGTCCGTCCGGCGTCATGGGGCGCAGGCCCGCCCAGCCGGGCGGCTGGGCATTGGCCGGCAGGGCCGGCAGGTACTCGTGGGCGGAGCGAACGATGCCCCGCAGGCGGTGGCGGTCGACGCCCGTACCGGTGCTGCCGAACTCCATCGTCCCGGCGAACCGCACCCGGTCGGCCAGCGGGGTGACGGCCACCTTGGCCTCGCCCAGGTAGACCGAGTGACGCAGTGTCACGGCACCGGTGGCGTCGTCGAAGCCGTACCCCTTACCGGGCTGGATGGGCAGGCGGAACCCGGCCTGCCGTGCTAGCACACCGGTACGGACACCCGCCGCGAGGACGAAGACGTCGGCGGCGAGTTCCCTCCCGCCGGCGACCACGGAGGTCACCACCGGGCCGCGGTGGCGGATGGCGGTGACCGGGCTGTCGAACAGGAACCGCACACCGAGCTCCGTGCAGCGCTCGGTCAGTCCCTGCAGCAGGCTTACCGGGTCCACATGCCGTTCCTGTGGGCACTGCAGCCCCATCTGCACGTGCGCGCCCAGAGCGGGTTCGAGGTCCCTGAGCTCGTCACCACTCAGCTGGACGGCGGTGTGGCCGATGCGCCCCACTTCCTCTGCCGCCGCCTGGTAGCCCTGCATGGCCTTGCGGGTGTGGAAGACCATGAGCTGGCCGGTGCGGTGGTACTCGAACGGCACGCCGTCCTTCTCGTAGGCGTCGAACAGCTCGACGGTCCGCTGGTTGAGCGTCGTCAGGGCTTCCAGGCCGTGCTGGAAGTCCTTGGCGTTGCTGTGGCGCAGCATGCCGGTCATGAAGCGCATGTGCTCGGGGCGCGGGGAGAGCCGGACGCTCAGCGGACTCTCCCTGCGGCCCATCCACTTCAACGCTGTTCCGATCATGCCGGGTGCCGGCACGGGGGCTGACATGATCGGAACGACCCACCCGGCATTGTGGGCGGAGGCGCCCGCTTCGCTGCGGGCGGCGTCCACGACGGTGACGTCCAGGCCGTCGCGGGCGAGCCGGTAGGCGGTGGCCAGGCCGATCACGCCTGCACCGACGATCACTGCGCTGTCTGTCATGTCTGGGGCCTTCCAATGGTGGTCCGGGCCGAGCTGCCTCGGTTCAGGGCAGGAACTTCTGGGCGAGCAGCCGGGCGATGGCCCAGTCCTGCACGGCAACGCCGACGGTCTTGAACACGGTCCGCTTGCCGAAGTCCGCGGTAGGGGTCTTCAGCGCGGTGCCGAGTTCGGTGAGGGCATGCGGGGTGAGAGCACCGGCTGCGATGGCGTGGATGATCTCGCCGGACTCCTCCAGGATCGCGGCGAGGTCGTCGACGATCACGGTGCTGCTCCCGAGCAGCTCATCGGGCAGCTCGCGCATGGTGGGAAGGTAGGCGCCGATCGCGTTGACGTGCACCTGTGTCGGCAGCGCCGACTCCGGGAAGAGCGGGCTGGTCGCGTTGGTCGCGCAGCACACGATCTCCGCTGTCCGCACGGCCGCTTCCGCGTCGGTCGTGCGGAACAGTTCCACCCCCTCCAGCTCCGGTTCCAGCGTCTCCAGCAGGGACTTGGCGCGCTGCGGGTCGAAGTCCACGACCGTCAGCTGGCTCAGTGGCCGGACCGCGTGGACGGCGCGGACCTGGTCGGGGGCCTGGCCGCCGGCTCCGATCAGGGTGAGGCGTCCCGCCCCGGGAGGGGCGAGGAGGTCGGTGGCGACGCCGACCGCGGCGCCGGTGCGCAGGCAGGTCACCGCTCCGGCGTCGGCGACCAGGTGGTCCGGGCGGCCGGTCTCGCTCCAGACGACGGTGCCCGTGATGGCGGGCTTGCGGTCGAAGTTCACGCTCAGCGTCTTGACGATGGCCGAGGAGGTCGGCCGGTGGTGCGCCGACATGACCAGGAACTGCCCTTCGCGAAGGGCGGTGCGGGTGGGCATCTCGAAGTGTCCGTCGGCGAGGTCGACGAAGCCGCCCCGTACTGCCTCGATCGCCTCTCCGATCGTGACGGCATCGCGTATCTCACGTTCACCGACAGTGATGGTGTTCATGGCATCCAGCCTTCGAGTAGGCACAACTGCAAGTAAGGTATTACACCTTATACGGGCCCGATGTGGAAGTGCGTCGACGCTGTGGGCCTTTCGTGTTATGTATGAGGCGTGACCAACTCTCGCCCGGCGGCACCGGCCGCCCGCACTCCCCAACTCAAGTCGATCAGCCTGCGCGAGCAGGCCCGGGAGGCTGTGCGGACGCAGATCGTGCTGGGCCAGATCGAACCGGGGCAGGTGACTAGCGTCATCACCGTGGCCGCGGAACTCGGCGTCTCGGTGACCCCGGTCCGCGAGGCGGTGATGGACCTCGCCAACCTGGGTATCGTCGAGGTCATCCGTAACCGGGGGTTCCGAGTCCCGGTGCTCACCGACCACGACCTCGAGGAGATCTTTCGGCTGCGCACCATGCTGGAGGTGCCGGCCATGGCCGAAGTGGTCCAGGCCCTGGACGGGGCGCCGGTGCCACGGTTCCGGCAGCTCGCGCAGGAGATCACCGATGCCGCGCGCGAGGGCGACCTCACCGCCTTCCTCGACCTGGACCGACAGTTCCACCTCGGCCTGCTTGAACTGCTGGGCAACCGCCGCCTGGTGACGATCATCGGACAGCTGCGCGACCAGGCTCGGATGCAGGGCCTGCAGAAGCTGGCCGACCAGGGAGAGCTGACCCGCTCCGGCGAGGAGCACCTCGACATCATCGACGCCATCGAGTCGGGCAACGGCGAGTTGGCCTCCCAGCTCATGCGCAAGCACCTGGCGCACACCCGCGGCATCTGGGCCGGGCGCTCCGAAGCCGACTCCTGAACCGAGCGCTGGTCACCTGGATGAATGATCCAAGCAGGGAACGGATCGGGCACGGTGCCTGGTGACGGGATCGAGCCAGCGCTGACCCCCGCACTGGCTCAGGAGATCGCGACCGACATCGGTGCCATCATCGGGTTCCACGTCCTGATCACCGACGCCGAAGGGGTGGTCACCGGAAGCGGTGACCAGGCCCGCGTCGGAATGCCGCACAGCTCCTCGCTCGACGTGATGACCACGTTGTCGCCGGCGACCACCACGGCGCACCAGGCGCGCGCCTGGGCATCAGGGATGCGGCCGATGCTCCCCACGAGCGTCATACGGCCCTGACACATACACCCACACGCGGCACCCCGCCCACGGCGTTCCTCGGCTGCGGCGCCGACGTGCACCGGAAGCCGCAGCACACGGCTCGTCCGACGTCCCGGGACCTTCAGGGCCGTCATGACTGTGCCCAGGTTCGGAACAACGACGAGCAAACAACCAACCTCTTGACAGTGGACTGGAATCGGCCAATCCTCTGCGTAAGGCATTACACATCACACCGCAGTTGGATCTCACCTGCGACTCTTCGGGACCGGCCTCGTGCACGCGGACTTGGTCCGACGTCGGGCCAGCGCATGGGACTGCGTCGTGATCACCTATCAGAGCGATTGAAGGAAGCCAGATGACCTCCGCAGCTGAGCTCCACCGGCAGTCCATCGTGATCGACGGTTGTGCGCCGTTGATGGCAGAACCCAAGGGCGTACTGGACTACATGGCGGGCGGATTCACCGCCGTTGCCGCAACGGTCAGCGACAATGTCGAAGGCGCGGCGGGCACGCTGCGGAATCTGGGCCGGGTCCACAACCTGATCCGGTCCGCTGGCGGGGCGCTGAGCGTCATCCGGCGCGCCGCGGACATCGAGGCGGTGAAGGCCGCCGGCACGATGGGCGTCATCCTGCACTTCCAGGGCGGGGACCCGATCGAGAACCGCCTGGACTACATCGACGCCTACAAGTCGATGGGCGTCAACATGATCCAGCTGACCTACAACGTCAAGAACCGCATCGGCGACGGCTGCGAGGAGCGCACCGACGCCGGTCTGAGCCGCTTCGGCCTCGACGTCGTCAAGCGCCTCAACGAAGCGCGCATCGTCGTGGACTGTTCGCACACCGGCTTCAGAACGACCATGGAAACCATCGAGGCCTCCGAGCGCCCTGCGGTCTTCTCCCACGCCGGCGTCCGGGCCGTGCACCCCTCGCCGCGCAACATCGTCGACGACCAGATCAAGGCCATCGCGCAGAGCGGCGGCCTGGTGGGTGCCAACGCCTACCCGCCGTTCGTGTCCGGCGACCGGCAGCCGGGCCTGAACCAGCTCATCGACCACATCAAGTACGTCGCCGACCTGGTCGGCGTCGACCACATCGGCCTCGGGCTGGACTACTTCAGCGGCCAGCACCCGTACTCCAGCGATGAGGACGCCGCGGCGTTCTACCAGAAGTACCTGGAGACCGGCGAATGGTCCCCGGCCTCCTATCCGCCCCCTCCGTACCTGTACCCGAAGGGCATCGAGACCCCCGACAAGGCCGCCAACCTCACCGAAGCCCTCGTGCAGGCTGGTTTCAGCACCGACGAGGTACAGAAGATCATCGGCGGCAACTGGATGCGCGTCTTCCGTGAAGTCTGGGGCGAGTAGCACCTCCCGAAGCTCCACCCCTCGAACACCGCTCCGCTCCGCGCACCCGCAGGTCCTTGCCGAGGACCTGGTTCCACACGCCCTCCGACGCCGGCGGTGGACACAGAACGCAGCACCTGCGACCACCGTGCCGACACAACCGGGACGTCGATCGTCTCCTCCCCCGCGCGCACTGATCGCGAACCTGCCGCGCTGAGCCGACTCGACGTCACATGCCCTGGAACGCAACGGCTACAGGACGGGCGCCCCTCCCTGGCGGCCCAGCGAACCACGTCCGCCGCGCGCCTCGATGCGGAGCCCTCCACTACCGCTCCCGCCTGCCGGTCACACGTTGCCCGCAGGCGGCAGAGCGGTGCCCGATCCCAGCACGTGGCCGGGATGCACCAGACAAGGAAGTACTGCACAACCGTTCCCATCTACTTCAGAGAGACGGTTCCACATGTCAGCAAGCACCGCAGCGGACACAGCTCCGCCGCTGATCGGCGTCAGACACGGGATCTGGGGGCGGCAACTGGACCGCTATCCCGACAACGGTCCGCGGTCGTTCTACCTGGGCATCGTGGTGCTGGCCACCGTGGTGCTGTACTACGAGCTCTACGTCGGCGGCTCGGTCGGCACCAAGCTCACCAACCAGCTGCACATGTCACTGACGTACTTCATCTCCATCTCCATCGTCGGCAACGCCGCGGGCGCCCTCGCCTCGGTCCTGGCCGGCCTCGCCGACCGGTGGGGTCGGGCGAACCTGGTCGTCTACGGGCTCGGCGCCACCGGTGCACTGGTCCTGTTCGGGCAGGCCAACGCACACAGCAAGGAAGCGTTCCTCGTGCTGACCGTGCTGGTGAGCTTCGTCGAGGGCATGATCCTGGTGGCAACGCCGGCACTGATCCGCGACTTCTCCCCGCAACTGGGCCGGGCGTCGGCGATGGGCTTCTGGACACTCGGCCCAGTGGTGGGCAGCCTGGTTGTCTCCGAGGTCTCCAGCCACACCCTGGCCTCGCACCCGGACTGGCAGTTCCAGTTCCGCGTCTGCGGCGTGGTGGGCCTGACCATGTTCGCCGTCGCCTTCGTCGGACTGCGCGAGCTGGCACCGCCGCTGCGCGACCAGCTGATGGTCAGCCTGCGGGACAGAGCACTGATCGAGGCCCGCGCCCGCGGCATCGACCCCGAAGAGGCCCTGCGAGGCCACTGGCGGCAGATGCTGCGCCTGAACATCGTCGGGCCGGCGTTCGCGATCAGCATGTTCCTGCTCTTCTACTACATAGCCGTGGGCTTCTTCACGGTGTTCTTCTCCACGGTCTTCAGCTACCCGCTGGCCCGGGCCAATGCGCTGGCCAACTGGTACTGGGGCATCCAGGCGATCGCCCTGATCGTGGTGGGGGTGCTGTCCGACTGGACCAAGGTCCGCAAGCCGTTCATGATCGTCGGAGCCCTGACCAGTGCCGTCGGCGTCACGCTGTTCGCCGTGGCGACCACGGACACGAGCACCGGCTACTACCACTTCGTCGCGATCATCGCGTTGATCGCGGTCGGCGGCGCGATGGCGTTCGCCGCGTGGATGGCCGCCTTCACCGAGACCGTCGAGGCCCGCAACCCGGCCGCCACCGCGACCGGCCTCGCGGTGTGGGGCGGCACCCTGCGCACGGTCGTGGTCCTCGCACTGGTCGGCCTGATCCAGGTCATCCCGGCAGCAAGCACCCTGGTGGACAAGGGCCCGCAGGTCGTGGCCTCCGCCTCCGGGCAGGATCCGGCCCTGTCGACCTCGCAGAACGCGGTCGTCAAAGCGGTCGCGGCCGATCCCACAATCGTCACCAGAGCCAAGGCACTGGGCAATCAGTACAAGTCCGAACTGGCCACGGCCGCGAAACTCAAGCCCGCCACCTCCGCGGCCCTGACCACCTCGCCTGGCAACGGTGCCACCCAGGCCGAAGCAGTCTCCGAGATCTCCGGAGTCGCCTTCCCTGACGTCGAACAGACCGTGGCGCTGTCCGCGCAGTACAAGGACCAGCTCACGACCGCATCCGTCATCGCCCCCGCCGTCCAGGCCGCGCTTCTGGCCAACCCGAAGGACACCGCGGCCCGGACCAGGGCCGTGGGTGAGATCGCGACCGGGCTGCGTCTGAGCCCCTCCCAGGCAGCCGCGAAGCTCAAGGCACTGGCCCAGGTGCCCGCAGCTGACCTGGTTTTCCTGTCCGCGCACGCCAAGCCGGTGCAGAACGCGGCGAGCCAGCTGACCGCGCTGGCCGCCGTCCCATCGGCCGATCTGTCCTTCCTGTCGACCTACGGGCCGGGCCTCCAGGACCCGAAGGTCGCGACTGCGCTGGAGCGCCTGCAGTCCCAAGCGCCGGAGGTCAGGACAGCGGCCAAGGACGCCCCGTCGCAGTGGCAGACCTGGTGGTGGGTGTGCCTCGCCGGACAACTGCTGTTCCTGCCGTTCATCTGGCTGATGGCCGGACGGTGGAGCCCGGCCAAGGCCCGAGCTGACGCACGCGCCCATCAGGAGTCGCTCGACCAGCAGGCCCCGGCCGCCGCGGCCTGAACCCCGCCGGGAGGGCTTCCGTTTCTCAGGGAGCCCTCCCGGGTTACAGGCAACGGCGTATGAACGCGTGCCCTCTTGACAGTGGACGGAAATCAGCCAATGCTCTACGTAAGGTATTAAGCATCACACCGCAGTCAAGACCCACTGTCGGCCCGTGCCCGCTCCAGGAACCGGCTCCGCACCCCGCAGGGCGGGGGGCGCGGAGCCGGATCCAGGCCGGGATGAGGCCGACGAGCTCTGCGCGCCTGCCGGCGCGGCTGCCGTCCGCGACGCGGACGTGAACCTTCCATCTCCGCCAGCCCCGCCAGTGCTGACGGCCCGGCAGGCGGCCCGGCTACCGGCGCGGGCAGCGGGCCCGGGGCTGCAGGGCCCCGGGCCCGGACGGCACCCCGGCTCACTCATCACAGCGATTAAAGGAAGCCAGATGACCTCCGCAGCTGAACTCCACCGGCAGTCGATCGTGATCGACGGCGCCGCCCCGCTCGCCGCCAACGCCCAGGGCGTGCTCGACTACATGGCCGGCGGATTCACCGCCATCTCCGCGACCGTCAGCGACAACCTCGACGGCGCACTGGGAACGCTGCGCAACATCGGCCTCGCCCACAAGATCATCCGTGCCGCAAGTGAAATGATCACCGTCATTCGCAGCGCCGCTGACATCGAGGCTGCGAAGGCCGCCGGGAAGATGGGCATAATCCTGCACTTCCAGGGCGGGGACCCGATCGAGAACCGCCTGGACTACATCGACGCCTACAAGTCGATGGGCGTCGGCATGATCCAGCTGACCTACAACGTCAAGAACCGCATCGGCGACGGCTGCGACGAGCGCACCGACGCCGGCCTGAGCCGCTTCGGCCTCGACGTCGTCAAGCGCCTCAACGAGGCGCGCATCGTCGTCGACTGCTCCCACACCGGGCACCGGACCACCATGGACATCATCGAGGCCTCCGAGCGGCCCACGGTGTTCTCCCATGCCGGCTGCAAGGCCGTGCACGGCTCCCCGCGCAACATCCTCGACGACCAGATCAAGGCAGTCGCCCAGTCCGGCGGACTGGTCGGAGCCAACGCCTTCCCCGCCTTCGTCTCCGGTGACGCCGAGCCCAGCCTGGAACAGCTCATCGGCCACATCAAGTACGTCGCCGACCTGGTGGGGGTGGACCACATCGCCCTCGGGCTCGACTACTCCGAAGGCCAGCACCCCTACTCCAACCTGGAGCAGGCCCAGGCGATCTACGACAAGTTCGTCGAGACCGGTGAGTGGCTGCCCGGCACCTACCCGCCCCCGCCCTACCACTACCCCAAGGGCATCGAGACGCCCGCCAGCGCCGTCAACCTCACCGAGGGCCTGCTGAACGCAGGCTTCAGCACCGAAGAGGTGCAGAAGATCATCGGCGGCAACTGGATGCGCGTCTTCCGAGAGGTCTGGGGAGAGTAGGAACGTACTTCCGGCCCACGCCTCGTTCCACACCACGAACCATTGAGGACCAACCGCGGCCCCGAACGGCCGCAACACCAGTCGAGCGACGGCGCTGAGCCGCGCCTTGGAGGAGCTGTGGCAGTACGTCTGTGCATTGCCGGTGCGACGGGCTGGACGGGGTCCGCGGTGGCGCGGGCCGCGGCAGAGCGTGAGGAGTTCACGCTGATCTCCGGTGTTGCACGTACGCACGCCGGGACGGACCTGGGAACCGCCCTGGGCCGCGGCCCGATGGATGTGCCCCTGTACCCGACCGTGCAAGGGGCGCTGGATGCCGGCGAGGTCGACGTGCTGATCGACTACACCTCGCACCTGAGCGTGAAGGACCATGTGCTCACCGCGTTGCAGCACGGCGTAGCGGTGGTCGTCGGGTCCTCGGGCCTGTCCGCCGACGACTTCGCCGAGATCGACGCCGCGGCGACCAGGGCAGGACGCGGCGTCGTCGCCTCGGGCAACTTCTCGATCACTGCAGCGCTACTGCAGTACACGGCGCTGCTCGCCGCCGAGCACCTGCCGACCTGGGAGATCGTGGAGTACGCGGACTCCGCCAAGGCGGACGCACCCGGCGGAACGGCACGCGAACTGGCCGAACGCCTCGCCGGCGTCCACACGCCGCACCTGGACGTCGCCCTCGCTGATACCGGAGGTGTCCCGGGAGCACGGGGAGCGACGGTCGCCGCCACCCAAGTGCACAGCATCAGGCTCCCGGGCTACACCCTCAGTGTCGAGGCGGCGTTCGGCCTGCCCGGCGAACGGCTGACGATCCGCCACGACGCCGGACCGGACGCCACACCCTACGTGGACGGAACACTCCTGGCTGCCGTCAAGGCAACGCAACGCACCGGCCTCGTGCGCGGTCTGGACGCGCTGCTGTTCGAACACTGAGAACGTCCGGCTGGCCCGCTCACCCGTTCACCCGTAGAGCGCCACCAGCCTGCAACACGGCAGGGGCGCACCCACTGTGGAAACGCCGATCGCCTGTCCGCACCTCGGCACCCCCTTCGCCCCCCTTGTACCGCCCGAAGAGGAATTCATGTCTGCCGATCAGCCTCCCAGCCGCCCCCTCATGCAGGCGAGCGCGGCCGCACTGCTGCGCCGCCCGCAGCTGTGGCTGGCCCCCACCGTCCTGAGCGCACTGCTCGCACTGTTCATGTCGCTGCTCTACATGGGCGGCATCGTCAACCCCAGCGGCAACCTACGCCACCTGCCCATCGCCATCGTCAACTCCGACACCGACAAGCCACTGACCGGCCAGGCACAGAACCTGGGCACCCAAGTCGAACAAGCCGTCCTCGCCGACACCTCCGGCAAAGCCCAATGGCGCCGACTGACCTACACCCAGGCCCAGCAACAACTACGAACCGCAAAAATCTACGGCGCACTGATCATCCCCGCCCACTTCACCACCTCGGTGGCCGCGCTCACCACCACCCACGCCACCGCCAAGCCGACCCTGACCGTGGTGACCAACCCCGCCCTGGGCAGCCTCGGCTCCTCCCTGGCCTCCCAGATCACCACCACCGCCGCCCACACCGCATCCCAGAACATCGGCAAACAACTCACCGCCGCAGCCTCCGCCCAAGGCACAGGAACAACCACGCAACTCCTGCTCGCCGACCCGGTGCAGGTCACCACACAGGTCGGGGTCCCCATCGGCCAGCACAGCGGGCTGGGCCTGACCGCGTTCTACTACACCCTGCTGCTGGTCCTGGCCGGATTCATGGGAGGCAGCGTCATCACCACCGGCGTGGACGGCGCCCTCGGCTACGCCGACATCGAAGTCGGCCCCTGGCACTACCGCCGCCCGACGGTACCTGTCAGCCGCACCCAGGGCCTGCTGCTGAAGATGGCCATGACCGCCGGCATCAGCCTGCTCACCTCCACACTGGTGATGGTCACCTGCATCGGCATCCTGGGCATGGACGCCTCCCACCTACCCCTGCTCTGGATCTTCTCCTACTGCGCCACCCTGACCGTCGGCCTCGGAGTCCAGGCCATCAACGCCGCCTTCGGCGGAATCGGCCAACTCGTGTCCATGTTCGTGTTCATGGTCCTGGGCCTACCCTCCTCCGGAGCCACCGTCCCACTCCAAGCCGTACCCGGCTTCTACCGATGGATCTCCCACATCGAACCCATGCACCAGTTGGCCGAAGGCGTCCGCGCCATCGTCTACTTCGACGCGGTGGGGGACGCCGGCCTCACCCAAGCCTGGATCATGATCGCCGTAGGCTTCGCAGCCGCACTAGCCTTCGGCTTCACCATGACCCGCTACTACGACCACAAAGGCCTCAAACGCCTCATCCCCCAACCCACATGAGGAGGAATGCCACCGTGAGCGGGGAACGGCTGCTCATGCCGGGCCCTTGATGCGGTCGCTGCCGAGCTTGGCGATGCCGAGCTCGGCTGCATTCAGTACGTAGGGACGCAGGTCGGCGATGGTCCGGTGGTAGGTCGAACGGGTCAGTCGGCCGGGCTGAGTCGCTGCCCGGATCGGGGGCCGAGGTAGCGGTCTGCTGTGGGAACCGTGCCGGGCGGGGCGACGCAGCGATCCGGCCGCCGGTGTCGACCACCACGTCGGCCGCAGTCTGCTTCGCCGCTGCCGTCGGCTACCAGCCCGCCGCGGGTCACGCGGCTGGAGCCGGGCTCGGAGGTGCGCCTCCGTGGTGGTGGCTCTCGCAGCTATGACGCCGTCAGCCGGAGTTCGATCTGGGCGAGCAGCATCGCGTCGGCGTCGGCGAAGTCCAGACCGCTGGCTTCTCGTACCCGGCGCAGGCGGTACCGCATGGTGTTGACGTGGATCCGCAGCCGTTCTGCCGCGACCTCGGTGCTGCCTGCAGCAGCGAAGTACGCCGCCAGGCTTTCGACCAGGACCCCGCGCCGGCCCTCCCGGGAATCCAGCTCGCGCAGCAGGCGCACGGGTCCGGAGCCGACAGGTAGGTCGAGTTCACGCATCTGGTCGGCCAGGCCGTCCAGCAGCACCGGGAGCATGGTCTCCGACACGGTGGCAACGGTCGGTGGGCGCGTCGCGGCCTGCCCGGGCGGCGAGTCATACCGGCCCCGCAGGACCCGCAGTACCGCGTCTGCCTGCCGGCGGGCCGTCGGCACGGCGCCCACCTCGGCTACCGGCCCTCCGACGGCGATGGCGAATCCAGCGCCGGCCGGGGAACGTGTGAGGAAGTCCGCAGCCAGCGCACGGGAGCGGGCTACCGCCTCCTCGGGCGTCCGTTGCGGCCAGGCCAGCAGCGCGTACACCGTCGGGCCGCCCGCCATGGCGACACCGGACGGATGCATCGCGCACAGGTAGCGGTCCAGCTCCTGCTCCAGGGCCTGTCGTCGGGCCTTGGCGAGCGCCATCGCCGTTTCGGTGTCCGGCTCCGTGAACACTTCAGCGTCCCGCCGAGGAGCCGCCGCCAGCACGCACAGCGGTCCCGCCCCCAGGCGAAGCCGGGCAGCGGCCTCGACGGCCGCCGTACCCCCGCCGAGAACGACTGCGGAGAGCTCCCGACGGTGCTCACGCTGCCGTTGCCGGTCCGCCCGGGCGCCCATCAGGTGCAGTGCCGCCATCGGCATCAGCTCACGCAGCCCGGCTGCCAGTTCGGGGGCGAGCGGCTCAGCAGTGACAGCCCATACGTACCCGATCACCTCCGAGCCGGCTCGAACCGCGATGGCCACCCGCGGCATCATCCCGGGCGCCACCGGCTCGATGAACACCGGATCATCGCTCGCCCGCAGCCGTGCGAAGTCCCCGCGGGCGTTCAGTACTTCAAGCTCCTTCTGCTTCACCGCCCGTCCGAGCACTGTCTCTATCCGGCTCGGATCGGTGTCGTCCTGCCCCGATGACCAGGCCAGCACCGCCGAGGACGGGTCCTCGATGGTCACCGGGGCGCCGAGCAGCGTTCCGATCGCCTGCGCGAGGCCGAACAGATCACCGGGGCCGGCGTCCGGCTCCACCCGGGCCCGGGCCCGGGCCAGCAGCAGCTCCCGCACCGTGGTGGCCACGTGCAGCCAGGACGCACCGGAGTTCACCTCGATGACGGGAAGCGGGCAGTTCTCCCATGGATCGGGCAGCGGGCCCTTCACCGCCAGCGCGTGCACTCCGGCACCGGCTGCACGTTCGGCAAAGGCCAGCAGTTCCGCGTGGTCGCGCAATCCCACGACGAGCACCACTCCGCCGGGCTCAGGGGCCTCCTCCTCGGCACCTGGTGCGTGAATGGAGACACCGCCGAGCACCCGGTCCGAGCTCCCTGCGCTGCCAGGCTCCACGGCCAGCCGCAGTACGGCCGGCCCCAACTGCTCGACCAGTTCACCTATGGTCAGTTCGGCTTGCATGGCGGCATGGTACGGGCTCGATCCAGACGTCCGGGAGGCTTGATTGTCGCGCAGCACAATTCGGGATCACCCTCATTGACGCAGAAGACGAGGTCGCGCAGACGGCCGACAGGGCACGCTGCGGCCATGGACAACGGACTGCGGATAACCGACCTCCGGCGACGGGACGAACTGGAGGCTCTGGGCACCCTGCTGGACGGCATCTGGGGCGCCCCCGCCCCACTGGTGCCCTTCTCCGTGCTGCGCGCTCTGGCCCACTGCGGCGGGATGGTGCTGGGCGCCTACGACGGCCAGGGGGCGCTGGTGGGTGGCGCGGTCGGCTTCCGGGCTCCCGACCAGCCGTCCCTGCACTCCCACCTCGTCGGCGTGGACCCGGCCCACCAGCGCTCGGGGATCGGGCGCGCCGTCAAGGAGCACCAGCGCCAGTGGTGCCTGGTGCGCGGCGTCACCAGCATGACCTGGACCTTCGACCCCTTGGTTCACCGCAACGCGTTCTTCAACATCAACCGGCTGGGTGCCCTCGGCACGGCCTACATCCCCGACTACTACGGGGAGATGACGGACCAGCACAACCGCGGCCTGCCGAGCGACCGGGTGCTTGTCCTCTGGGACCTCACCGACAGCGGGCACACGCGCGCGGACCCGGCGCCCCACGGGGAACCCCTGCTGGCGCCCGGCCAGGACGGGGCACCGCTCGACGGCGGGGGCTCGGCGCGGCCGCCGGCGAACGCCCCCGTGACCCTTCGACTCCCCACCGTCGTGCACTCCCAGCATGCACTCGCCTGGCGCCACGCGCTCCGGGCGCGTATGGCTCCGCTGCTCGACACGGGGTACCGCTGGACCGCAGTGGACCGCGACGGTACGTGCACCCTCGAAGCCGGCCCCACCGTGCCAGTCACCCCCGAAGCCAGCCTCATGAGCACAGGAGAGTAGAACCGCATGAAGATCGACTGTGTTGAGCTGCTGCGACTCGACATGCCGTTGGTGACCCCCTTCCGCACCTCCTTCGGTACCCAGACCCGCCGTGACGTGCTGCTCGTCCGCGTCGTCGCCGACGGTGCCGAGGGCTGGGGCGAGTGCGTGGCGCTCGCCGACCCCCTGTACTCCAGCGAGTACACGGAGGCCGCTCACCGGGCGCTCGTCGACCAGTTGCTGCCCCGGCTGCTCGCGCTCCCGGACGTGACGGCAGCCTCTGTCGCCCCGGCGCTGGCTGCAGTGCACGGACACCGGATGTCCAAGGCTGCACTGGAGACGGCGGTCCTGGACGCCCAGCTCCGTTCCGCCGGCATGCCGCTGGCCGAGTACTTGGGGGCCGTCCAGCCCTCGGTCAGCTCCGGCGTCTCGGTCGGGATCCATGACTCGATCCCCGAGCTGCTGGACGCGGTCGACGGCTACCTCGACGCCGGATACGCCCGGATCAAGCTCAAGATCGAGCCCGGCTGGGACATCGAGCCGGTCGCCGCCGTCCGCGATCGCTTCGGTGACCAGACCCTCCTCCAGGTCGACGCCAACGCCGCCTACTCCCGCAACGACCTGCGCACCCTGCGTGTCCTCGACCGCTTCGACCTGCTGCTGATCGAGCAGCCACTGCCGGAGGAGGACATCGCCGGCCACGCGCACCTGGCGGCCGCCGGCCTGCAGACGCCGATCTGTCTGGACGAGTCGATCACCTCGGCTGCCGTAGCACATCAGGCGATCACGACGGGCGCCTGCCGCATCGTCAACATCAAGCCGGGCCGGGTGGGCGGCTACCTGGAGGCGCGTCGGATACACGACGTCTGCGCTGCGGCCGGGGTGCCGGTCTGGGCTGGCGGGATGCTGGAGACCGGCATCGGCCGGGCGGCCAACCTGGCGCTCGCCGCGCTGCCCAACTTCACCCTGCCGTCCGACATCGCCGGCTCCGACCGGTACTTCCGTCAGGACCTGACCGATCCCTTCACCGTCGTCGACGGTCGGATCGACGTCCCCGCTGGTCGCGGGATCGGCGTCACCCCGATACCCGAGGTACTCGCCGAGCTGACCGTCCGCCGCGAAACCGTCCGGCGTGCGGAGGCCCGCGCTGCTCCAGTCCCCTCGACATGAAGTCCGGTGTCATCCAGGGCACGATCTCTGGGAATCAGTCAGCCAGTGTTCCGGCCGGAGCGCCGGAACGAGCGAGAAGTGGCGGGTCGAACGGATGCAGGCAGCGGTGTTCGAGAGGTATGGGGAGCTCGCCGAGGTACGGGAGGTGCCGGACCCGAGTCCGGCACCGCACGGTGTGGTGGTCCGGGTAGAGGCCACGGGCCTGTGCCGCAGTGACTGGCACGGCTGGATGGGCCACGACCCCGACATCTCCCTGCCCCATGTGCCCGGCCACGAACTCGCCGGCGTCGTCGAGGCGGTGGGCAACCGGGTGGAACGGTGGCGCCCGGGAGACCGGGTCACGGTTCCCTTCGTCTGCGCCTGCGGAACGTGCCGGGCCTGCGCGGCAGGCCAGCAGCAGGTGTGCGAGCGGCAGACCCAGCCAGGATTCACCCACTGGGGTTCCTTCGCCGACTACGTGGCTCTGGACCACGCCGACGTCAACCTGGTCGCGCTTCCCGAGGACCTGTCCTTCGCTACTGCGGCATCGCTCGGCTGCCGGTTCGCCACAGCCTATCGGGCGGTCGTCGCGCACGGCCGTGTGGCCGCGGGGGAATGGGTCGCGGTGTACGGATGCGGCGGAGTCGGGCTGTCCGCCGTCATGATCGCCGCAGCTTCCGGGGCCCGCGTCGTCGCGCTCGACCTCTCCCCTCAGGCGCTGGACCTGGCGCGGAGCTTCGGTGCCGCGCACTGCGTCCAGGTGGCCGCCTCGGACGTCGACGATCCGGCAGCAGTCGTGCGCGAGCTCACCGGCGGCGGCGCCCATGTCTCCCTCGACGCCCTCGGATCGCCGGCTACCTGCGCCGCCTCCGTCCGCTCCCTTCGCCGCCGCGGCCGCCACGTCCAGGTGGGGCTGCTGCCACAGGACGCGCTCGTCCCGATGAGCCGGGTGATCGGCCTCGAGCTCGAACTGCTGGGCAGTCACGGCATGGCTGCTCACGCCTACCCCCCGATGCTGGACCTGGTCGGCTCCGGTGTCCTGCGCCCCGACCTCCTGGTGACCGCCGTCATCCCGCTCAACGCCGCTCCGGCGGCTCTGGCCGCGATGGGTGGCGCGGGTGGCACGGGCGGCGTCACCATCATCGCGCCCTGATGACGTTCTCCTCATTCGCCCTGGACCGGAGGCGCGTGACGGTGCAGGTGAGTGGAAGAACGTTCATTTGACAAGTGGGCTGGAATCAGCGAATCCTTCATAGTAAGGCATTACACCTCACTTCTGGAGTGGATGAGTTTCGGGCACGTCACGGCGGTCCGCCGGCCCCGCTGCCGCATACGCCTCAGGTGGCATCGGGCCTGGGTCGCCGATGGCTCCGCAAGCCCAGCTGAGCCGCCGTCGTCATCTGCTCAATCCTCTTCCGAACCCGACCTTGAAGACCGTCTCAATCCATCGCAAGGGTGAAAAGAAGCAGCACATGGACACTCGGATCGAACTCGGAAACCTGCCCATCGCCGCAGGAGCCCCGGTGCTGGTCACCGGTGCTACTGGCTACGTCGCCAGCTGGATCGTCAAGGGCCTGCTCGACGCCGGGGTCACCGTCCATGCCGCCGTCCGCGACCCACGCAACGCCGCTAAGGTCCAGCATCTGCTCGACGCAGCCGCGGCTTCTCCCGGCAAGCTCCGGCTTTTCGAATCCGATCTGCTGCGCGACGGCTCGTACAAGGAAGCCATGCAGGGCTGTCGGATCGTCCTCCACACCGCATCACCGTTCGTCCGCTCGGTGGAGGACCCGCAGCGCGACCTCGTCGACCCGGCCGTCCGCGGCACGCGCAACGTGCTGGAAGCGGCGAACCAGGTGGAGAGCGTCGAGCGCGTCGTCCTCACCAGCTCGGTCGCCGCCATGCTCGGCGACGCTGCGGACATCCTCGGACTCCCTGGCCAGATCGTGACCGAGGAGAGCTGGAACACGACGTCGTCACTGGCCCGTGAACCCTACAGCTACTCCAAGACCTGTGCGGAGCAGGAGGCATGGCGCATCGCCGAGGCCCAGGACCGCTGGCGCCTGGTCACCGTCAACCCCGGCCTGGTCATCGGCCCCGCGCTGAACCCCGACCCGACCAGCGAGAGTTTCAACATCGCCCGTCAGATGGTCGACGGCCGGGCGCGGTTCGCCGCCCCCCGCGTGACCCTGACGGTCGTCGACGTGCGCGAGGTCGCCTACGCGCACCTGGCTGCCGCGTTCCTGACCGAGGCCCAGGGCCGCCACCTCCTCGTCGCGGAATCCACCGACATCGTCGACCTCGGCCGCCGCCTCATGCCCTCCTACGGATCCCGGTACCCGTTGCCGCGCCGGGCGCTCCCCAAGCCCCTCGCAGTCGCGATCGCACCGGCTGCGGGCTTGGACCGCTCCTACCTGCGGAGCAACATCGGCTTCCCGTTCCGCGGCGACACGACCAAGAGCCGCCTGGTCCTCGGCGTGCGCTACCGGCCCGCCCAGCAGTCCATGGAGGACATGGTCGCGCAGCTCGTCCGGCCGAGCCGCTGAAAGTCCGGGCGAAGAGTTCCCAGGGCGGTAGGTGACCGATGCCGAGCCGATGTGCGTGGGGCACGCCGGTGGTTCACGCCGGATCCGCCGGGCTCAGCCCGGTGTCCCCCATTTCCTGTTCCGCCCCCTGCTGTGCCGCCGCTGGAGCAAGAAGGGCTGGGGCGAAGCCCACGGCACGCCCGTCGGCATCCAGTAGCCGGTCCATCTGCTTGACCGTGCGCAGGCACACGGCCCGGTCGACCACTACCACACCGTGCTGACGGGCGATGCGCGCTTCCAGCGCAGGCAGTTCGTCCAGCGTGCGCAGCCACACCACCAGCATCAGATTGCGAGGCCCCGTCAACGCACAGCAAACCCGCACATCAGGCAGCACGGTCAGCGCACGCCCGGCAACGTCCAACTGCTCCGGGGGCACCGTCGCCCACAGCACTGCGGTGACCGGCCAGCCGGTCACCGACTGGGCGACCTCACAGCGCAGCCGCAGCAGGCGCTGATCCAGCAGCAACTTGACCCGACGACGGACGGTGGGCTCGCTCACCCCGGAGCGCCGGGCCAGCTGAGCGAACGGCATGCGACCGTCCTCCTGCAACAACTGGTAAAGCTCCGGGTAGGCACCCTCCGAACCCAGCGCTGGCGGCGACTGCCCCGCGGAGCCGCCGCGCCTGTCGACCGCGCCGCCCGCGAGCAACCCGCGCTGCGCCGCGTCCAGACTGCGCAACCGCCAGCGGCTGGACTCGCCGAAGCCGACGGTGCGCAGCTCTGCGCGGTAGGAGCGCACACCAGGGGCAGCGGCGAGAACCTGGGCGAGATGGGCGGAGACCTCCGCCGGAGTGCGGTGCGAGGAAGCCACCAGCAACTGGTGGCTTCCGGTCAGGCGGTAGACATAGCGCACGGCGCCGTGCCGGGCCAGGAAGTCGCCGGCCGCGTCCAGACGAGCGGGCTCGCACGCCACCTCGGCGTAGGCCATGCAGAAGTAGGTGTGCAGCGCAGGACCGAGCACGCAGGTCACCCACGCGAGCCCGACCTCGCGCAGCCGCTCCCAACGGCGGGCCGCAGTGGCGGGATCGATGGCCAGCGCCTTGCCCAACTGGGCCCAGGACGCCCGCGGGGTGACTTGCAGCGCGTTGATCAATGCAAGATCGACCTCGTCGACTGCGCTGAAGGATTCCTGCATTCAGAACACCTGGGTCCATGATCATCGATCACCATTGCAGCCTTGATCCGCTGACACGACGGTTTCCTGCATCCTGGATGAGGGAGCTGCCGTTGATCCAATGCTAGCTGTGAACTGCAGACGCCACCGGAAGGACCTCGTCATGGATGAGCGGGCACAACGGGAGGCACCGGAGACGAGCCTCGACCGCGCGGTGCGCGCGGCAGCGGCCGCCGGGCTGGTGGGCCCCGAGCACCCCGTCGCCGGGTTCCTCGACGCCGATGCCGTGCTCGAAGCCGTTGGTGACCTGCACGAGGCCTTCGACGGCGTCGCGGCGCTGCACACCTTCGCGGTGAAGGCTGCGCCACTGGTCCCCGTACTTCGCTTGCTCGGGAGCGCAGGGATGGGATGGGAGGCGGCGAGCCCCGGCGAGCTGGCGCTCGCACTTGCGGCCGGCGCCGCTGCCGACCGCGTCGTACTGGACTCGCCCGCCAAGACCCGCGCCGAACTCGCGTACGCGCTGAAGCTGGGTGCGGGCGTCAACGCCGACAACCTCGACGAACTGGAGCGGATCAAGGAGCTGCTGGCCGACCACGAGACCTCCTCCGCACTGGGTATCCGGCTCAACCCGCAGGTCGGTACCGGGGTGATCGAGGCGATGAGCACTGCCGGCGCCTCCTCGAAGTTCGGCACGCCGATCGGCGATCCGGGCGACCGCGAACGCGCTGTTGGCGCCGTTCTCGACCTCCCGCAGCTGAGCCGGGTCCATGTGCACGTCGGTTCGCAGGGCTGCTCGCTCGAGCTGATGGCCACGGGGGTCCGGGCCGCGTACGAGTTCGCCGAGGAGGTCAACAACCGCGCCGGGCACCAGCAGGTGCGCGCCATCGACATCGGCGGCGGACTGCCGGTCAACTTCCAGGACGACCAGCGCCGACCAGCCTTCCGAGAGTATGCCGACCTGCTGCGCACCCGCGTGCCGGGGCTCTTCAGCGGCCGCTACGAGCTGGTGACCGAGTTCGGCCGCTCGCTGGTGGCCAAGGCCGGATTCATCGCCGCGCAGGTGGAGTACACCAAGGAGGCCGGCGGCAGGCGGATCGCGCTGACGCACGCCGGGGCGCAGGTGGCAACCCGCACGGTGCTGATGCCCCAGGCATGGCCGCTGCGGGTCAGCGCGTACGACGCGGCGGGGGCCCCGCACCAGGGCGAGCCCGTCGTGCAGGACGTGGCCGGGCCGTGCTGCTTTGCCGGCGACCTGGTGGCGCGCGAGCGGGTGCTGCCGCGGTTGTCCGCGGGCGACCTGGTGGTGCTTCACGACACCGGCGGCTACTACTACTCGTCCCACTGGGCCTACAACAGTCTGGCCAGGCCGGCCATCTACGCCTTCACCACCCGTGCGGACGCGAATGGCGCGCAGGACAGGCACCGTGGCGCAGGCACCCAGGGCGGCGAGGGCCAGGTGCGGTTCGCCGTCGTGCGCGCCGAGCAGAGCATCGAGGAGATCCTCGCCGAGAGCGGCGCCTGCCAGCGCGACGCGCTGACACGGCTGCTCGACGGCGACCGCGTCAAGGACCAGGGAACGCCCAACGTCCTCTGACAGGGCCAACGCAAGCCCCCGGCACCCCCTGCGGTTCCCGCACACAACCGAGCACACGGACAGCAGACACCCACCACTGAGAGGGATATTCCATGCCTGTATTCGACCTCCTGCTTCGCGGCGGCACCGTCTACGACGGCACCGGCGCCCCCGGGCGGCGCGCCGACATCGGCGTACGGGACGACCGCATCGTCGCGGTCATCCCAGCCGACGACACCGAAGTGAGCGCCTGGGCCGAAGCCACCGAGGTGCTGGACTGCGAGGGCCTGGCCGTCGCACCCGGCTTCATCGACCTCCACTCACACGGCGACCTGACCGTCAACATCACCCCGGCGGCCGAAGGCTGCCTACGCCAGGGCGTCACCACGCTCGTCACGGGAAACTGCGGGACCTCGCCCTTCCCGTCGCCGTTCTGGCGGGACTTCACCACCTACGCCGAGGGCATCCAGGCCTGCGAACCCGCCGTCAACATCGCCGCGCAGGTCGGACACATCGCCCTGCGCCAGAGCGCGATCGGCGACGACCGCCGCCCGGCCACCGACGAGGAGGTCGCGCGGATGCGCGCCCTCCTGTCCGAGGCCGCAGAGCAGGGCGTCTTCGGCTTCTCCACCGGGCTGATCTACGCCCCGGGATCCTTCGCCGATGCCGCCGAGATCACCGCTCTGGCCAGCGAGGCGCACGCGGCCGGCCTGTTCTACAGCACCCACATGCGCGATGAAGGGGATCAGCTGATCGAGGCGGTTCAGGAGGCGATCTCGACGGCCCGCGCCAGCGGAGTAAGCCTGCAGATCTCGCACCTCAAGGCGATGGGCCAAGCCAACTACGGCAAGGTCACCGAAGCGTTGCGGATCATCGACGACGCCCGCGCCGAGGGCCTGGACGTCGCCTGCGACGTCTACCTCTATACCGCGGCTTCGACCGTGCTCACCTCGCGCATGCCGGACTGGGCCATGGACGGGGGCCAGCAGGCCCTGCTGCGCAGACTGGCCGAACCCGAGACGCGGCAGGCCATCGCGGACGAGCTGCGCTCCCACACCGGGGGCACATTCCTTCCCGAAGGCATCGTCATCGCCACCCTGCCGGAAGGCCGGTACAGCGCATGGGTGGGCAAGAGCGTCCAGCAGATCGCCGACGCTGAGGGCCTCGACGCCGCAGAGACAGTCCTCGACCTGCTGGCCGAGCACCAGGCCAACGTGCTGATCATCGACCATGCGATGGCCCAGGAGGACGTGGACGCCGTACTGCTCCATCCGACCAGCGCGGTGGTCAGCGACGGCTGGGCACTGGACGTCAACCTCGGTGGCCAGCACCACCCGCGCAACTTCGGGGCCTTCGCCCGAGCCCTGGCGGACAGCCGCGAGCGAGGGCTGCTGGACTTGACCGAGACGGTCCGGAAGATGACCCAACTGCCAGCCGCCCGCGCAGGCATGGGCGACCGAGGCGTCATCGCCGAGGGCAACATCGCCGACCTGGTCGTTTTCGACCCCGATACGGTCGCGGACACGGCCACCTACACCGAGCCGCTGTCCTATGCGACGGGCGTGCGGCACGTCGCCGTCAACGGCCGACTCGCCATTCGCGACGGCGAACTGACGGGCCTGCGCCTGGGCCGGGTGCTGAAGCGCCCGCGAGCCTAGCCTTGCGACTGAGAGGCAGGCCAGGGAACCGGCGAGGGCCCCGCTCCACTTTCGTGAAACAGGGCCCTGAGCTGCGACTTGGAGTTACCTCCCAGCCGGGGCGACGGGACTTGAACCTGCGAACCGTCACCTCCCAGTCACAACGCACATCAGGCAACGATCAGAACGGAAGCCGCCCAGTCCACCTCTTGGCATGGGCCACTTCACCATTCAGCACTCCTGATCCAGGCCGGCGGGTAAAGCGATCGAAGACTCGCCCGTTGCCTCTTTACGCGCCGTCGTCGGTGAACAGTGCCGCGGCTTGCGGCGGTCGCGGCGCCGGTGACATGTGTCCTCACAGTGCCTTGAGGGCGGCGATGGCGACCTGGTCGTCCACGGCCGGGTTGATGGATCCACCGGCGCCGATGGCGCCGATGACCACGCCGTCCTGGACGATCGGCCGTCCGCCGGGCAGCAGGCTCATTCCGCCGGCGGTGAGCGCGGCGATCTGTCCAGGGTCCTTGACGCCGGCGGCCAGGTCCGCGGTAGCGGTGCCGAACCTGCAGGCGGTATACGCCTTGGCGGGAACCAGGTCGAGGGACGCGAGGGCATTGCCGTCCATCCGCGCCGAGGCTGTGGGCTGACCGACGCCGTCGACGACCAGGACGTACATCGGAGGAAGGGAATGCTCTTTGGTGTACTGGATCGCAGCCTGGACGATGCGGTGCGCCTGGTCGAGGCTGATCGTCTTGGTGGTCACCGGGGCTGTGGCGCCGGCGGCGGCCACAGCGGTATTGGCCAGCAGTCCGGTAGCTGCCAGCCCGCCGGCCAGCACCCCGCCCGCGGCCATCACGCGCCGCCTGGTCATGGGTCCCTGGCTCTCGTCGGCTTGCTCTGACGGTTCCTGCGTCATCTCAGATCTCCTTGGTCTCCGTGTGGTGCCGGATCAAGCCGGCGCGAGACGGCCTCACGGCGCGCCCTGCCCGGTGGGACGGACGGTGCTCGCTGCCTTTCGGCAGCTCATGCCAGGCTCACCCGCCTCTGCGAGCTTCAAGCTTGAACATGAGGTTAGTGCCGATCACTTGAATCAGCAACCCTTTCCGTGGCGTGACAAGGTTCACGCTTGAAGTACACTCGGGGTATGAACGATTCACAGCCGCGCTGGCTGGACGCCGAGGAGCAGCAGACCTGGGTGACCCTCGCACATGTGATGCTGCGCCTACCCGCCGCCCTGGACACTCAGATGCAGCGAGACGCCGGGATCACCCACTTCGAGTACCTCGTGCTGTACACGCTGGACTACGCGCCCGAACGCGCCATGAGGATGAGCGAGCTGGCGCAGTTCACCGCCAGCAGCCTCTCCCGGCTATCCAACGTGGTAACTCGCCTGGAGAAGCGCGGCTGGCTGCGCCGCGCCCCGGACCCCGCCGGACGCCATACCCTCGCGATCCTGACCGACGAGGGCAGTGCCGAAGTCCAGGCCTACAGACCCGGGCACGTGGACGAGGTCCGCCGCCTGGTCTTCGACCCGCTGACCAGAGCTCAGCAGCGACAGTTGCGTGAAATCGGCCGGCGCATTCTGCGAGCCATCGACCCCGGCGGGGATACTTCGGGCGATTAGGCCCACGGTCACCGACATCGCACGAAGAGAGCAGGTTCGATGACCAGTCCGGTTTCGGCGAGGCAGACATCGACCAAGTGCGCGGTACTGGATTTTCCTGAGCTTGCGCTTCATGAAGCGGAGTACCCGGAACTGGCGGGCCGCCTCGGCGCGGTGCTCGACCTCGGCCCTCGCTGTGGGCTCCTCCAGCTGCTCAACCGGGTGCACGAGCCGCTCGACGCGGTGGTCCTAAGCCAGGGCGATGACGGCCGTGGCGACCTCCCCACGAGTACGAACGCCGGCAGCACCCAGCTAAGATCACGCTCGCCACACTCACTGAGGTTGAAAGCGTGATGGCCTTCGTGGCGGTCACCAGGGTTCGATGATCAGTCCGGTCTCGGCGAGGCAGGCGTCGATCAGGTGCGGGCGGTACTGGATCTTCTTCAGCTTGCCCTTCATGACGCGGACCAGGTGGTCCAGGTTGGCGGCGGCGAAGTTCGCCAACCCGCGCTTGACCAGCGACCAGATCCCCTCCTGCGGGTTCAGGTCCGGCGCGTACGAGGGGAACTGGAAGACCTCCAGCCAGTCCCGGTGCTCAACAGCGAACTCGGTCAGGCCGTCGGCGAGATGAACGTTCAGATTGTCCCAGCACCACACCACCGGGCCGCCGAGCTGCACATGCGTCATGGCGATGAAGTCGCGGTAGTCCTGCCAGGTGAAGCTCATCGCCTGACCCTTGCGGGCTTTGTAGATGTGCAGCTTGAAGAAGAACCGCGACCGCTGGCCGGGCTTGAAGCAGACCGCGCCGCCACCATCACCCGGCCCCGGCCGCCGACACACACCCGGACCTCGGGCGTGCGTCCGCGCGGCGCCCAGGTCCGGCCCTTCGGCGGCCTCATGCCCTGGCCCGCCTCGTCGGCGAAACAGATCCAGGCGTCACGGGCCGCCGCGGTCCTTTTAACCGCGGCCAGACCTCGGCCTTCCACACCTCCACCGCGGCGTCGTCGCGCTCCAGCGCCCGGCGCACCGGCACCTGCGCCGACCAGCCATGACGCCGCAGCAGATGCCACACGCCCTGCACCGTGTAGCCGATGTGGAACCTGCGCGCGATCACGACACGGATCCGCCCCAGCGTCCAGCACTGGTCCTCGCTCCAGCCGTGGGCCAGCGGACCCTGCTCCAACTCCCGCACCAGGCTGTCCCACTGCGCGGGGCTCAACCGCTCCACCGAGTGCGGCCCCTTCGAGCGCAGCGCCTCCGCGCCGCCGTCACGCCAGGCCTGCCGCCACTTGCGCACCTGCCGCTCACCGACCCGCAACGCCGCCGCGACCTGTGCCGTCGCCTCGCCGCGCGCAAACCGCTCGGCCGCCTCCAGCCGTACCCGCTCCCGCTCCACCTGCCCCTGCGGGGTCAGCCCACCGCCCTGTGCATACTTCATGCTCCGGTCGTACCGCAGGGATCAAGGAACGTCAGCCACCCACGGCCATCACGCTTTCAACCTCAGCAGGAAGCGTAGAGCGGTCGCCCTCGTCTCCAGGAGGCGATTTCAGACGACCAGCCCAAAGCCTGGTCGGACACCAGAACCAGGCGACAGCCAAACCGGGCTAGCGCTTCCTCTGAACATGCGCTGGTGGCTTGCCTGGTCAGGTACACCGGAGCCGCCCTGACCAGGCACTCGAAGCCCCCGGCATTACTCCGACGCGCTCGGCCTCAAGCCGGCGAGGATGCTCTCCCACTTCTCCGCCGTCCACGAAGGCGACTCCGCTACCTGCGCCGCAGCCCAGGCTTCGATCTCTACGTCGAGTTCGTCACTTTCAGTACTCATGATGTCACCTCTTGGCATAGGTCCAGGTCAGGACTACCAGTGTTTACAAATGCACTGGCACCAATGGCATGACGAATAACCGATTGACAACAGAACAGGCACATCTCGCCTGACGGCCTCCGCCATCGCCTCCCTACCCCACGGCCACCAATCCACCGGATTGGAGGCGTGCTGAAGCAGGTAGGGCGATGTTGTTCGGCCAAGCCTGTTCATGAACCGCCCTGCCTCCCAAGGCCCTTCGTCATCCCCGGCTCAGCACGACCAGCACACGAACACTTCTGTCGCATCGGTAGTGATCGAAAGTCTCACCCCCCACCGCCACTCCTGTCAAGGCGACATATGGATCTGTCAAATAGACAGAGTCAGCAGTGGGGACACGTCCGACGAGAGGGTTCGGCCGCCCTCAATGCTGACAGCCGTCATCGCGGCACGGCCAACCGGAACTCAGAATTCGAGCACGAGAATAGGCACTCGTGCATTCCCCAGTGTGTTCGCGATGGCCGGTACTCCAATCGCGCACTGGGCCAAGTCGGGCTCAACTGAAGTCGGTCGTCTGCGGCGAACAGGAGGCGGTGTCGTCTGGGGTGCGTCAGGTGAGGGCGCTGATGGCGTCGCCGATGTACTTGGCACCCAGGACGGCCAGGACGACGGTCATGATGGCGGCGTTGTGGGCGGACATCCATGCCTTCCAGCTGTCCAGGGTGGTGGCGGCGCGCCGGCCACCGAAGAGGTAGACGGCCAGAGGCACGGTGGTGCACAGCGAGGCGATCAGCACCATGAGCACCGCGGCGATCGTCTTGCCGCCGGTGCCCGCCGTACTGCTGGCGATCGCGATGGCGCCGCCGACCACCAGGACCAGGTTCTTCGGGTTGGCCACCGCGAGCGCCGCGGACAGGGCGGTGGCCTTGGCGGGGGTGAACTGGTCGATGGCCTTCATCCAGCCCGGGGCCTGGGCTTCCTGCCCATCACGGGGGCGTGAGGTGAACTGTTTGCCGGCGAGCAGGGCGAACAGCAGTCCCAGGGCGAGCTTGAGCCAGCTGGTCCAGGTCGCCGGGGTGCCGTCCCCGCTGGCGGCGTCGGCGCCGGACCCGAGCAGGACCAGGGCGGCGGTGGCAAGGCCCAGGGCTGCGGTCCAGCCGGCCGTGAAGGCGATGCCGTTGGTTCGGCCGTTCGGGGTGGCGAGCATGAGGATGACGGCAATCAGCGGCAATGGGCTGATGGCGATGCCGACGGCGGAGGGCAGCATCTGCCCGATGGCGTCACCCACGGTCGGGTCCGGCGGTCAGGTCCGGCAGGGTCCAGGTGCCGTCCAGGACGGCGGGATCGGGGCCGTAGATGCGGGTGATGACGGTGAACGGCCCGTCCGGGGCGGGGAGCCAGTTCGCGACCCGGTCGGGGTCGGCAGGCCGGGTGTGCTGGACGTACAGGGTCAGGCCGCCGTCCGGGTCGTAGACCAGGCCCGGGGTGCGGTCGCCGATGGAGTAGCGGTTGATCGGGTTGTCGACCAGCAGGCGTTCGGGCAGCCGGTACAGGGTGGCGGACCAGAAGAACCGGGCCTTGGGGAGCTGGTCGGCGCGGTAGTGGACGGTGTAGTCGCGGGTGGCGGCGTTCGGGGGGCGGTTGCCGGCGCTGTCGGCGATCCAGCCGCCGTACCAGGCTTCCTCCTCGGGCAGCCCGTACAGGCCCTTGTCAGCGCCCACGCACCGGGCAAGGTAGTCCTCGCCCAGCTGGTCGCGGGTGCCGAACAGCCCGGTGGAGCCGACGGCCTGCGCCTTGGCGTCCTCGACCTGCGCGCGGCCCCGGGCCAGGCCCTCTTCCAGGGCGGTTCGGACCTGGGGGTCCAGTGCGGCCGGGTCGAAGGTGCCGGTGCCGTCGACGCCCAGGGCGGCCAGGCGCTCGCGCAGGTCCCGCTGGGTGGGCAGGACGGGGAAGAAGCCGAGCAGGAAGTCCAGCACCGCCAGGAATCCGAGGCCGTCGCTGTTCTCCTCGCGCCACCGCGGCCACGCCGGCACCGGGGCGGCGGGCGGGGCGGCGGTGCCGATGAAGGCGCTCAAGGGGCGGAGCCGGTACTGGTTCTGGATGCTCTTCAGTTGGGTGACGTCCTGGTCGGTCAGGCCGGTGAGGTAGGTGCGGCCCAGGCAGCCGATCAGCTGGGTGTCGGCGCGCAGCACCGCGGCAATGCCCGCGGGCATTTCGCCGTCCCAGCCGTGGCCTGCGATCAGGTAGTCGCCCGGGGCCTGGCCGGTAGCACGGGCGCCGATGTATCCGAGGTAGGTGGTGTCCAGGTCGTGGAACGGCAGCACGTAGTAGCGGTCCATCGCGGGCACCGACACCACCCACGGCTCGGCCCGCAGGTCCAGCCAGCACCACGAGTAGGGGGTGTCGTTGTTCGGGGTGACGATGTCGGTGTTCCGCGGTCGGGACGGCTGCGGGTAGTGCCGGAACCGGCCGAAGCCGCCCACGTACCGGGGGTCAGTGGAGTCGATGGCCTGGGTGTACATCGTGCGGTAGTTCTCCAGCACCGGATGCCCGTACACCCACCCCTGCGCCGCCGTCTCCCGCACCGCATCCAGGTCCAGACCCGCACCACTCATACGCCGCCGCCTCACCTAGCAGGATGATCATCTGGCACTAAGCCAGATCCTAGGCAGCCGCCCGCCATCCTGCCCGGCGGCGTCCAATCCACCCTTCGGGCCCACAGCACCTGCCGGGCGAAAGGCCCCCGACTGACGCCCAAACCCACTGACGCGGAAAACCCGGCAGACCCCTGGAGCCGCGTCAATGCACCTCCGGCTCTCGGCAACAAGGCCAACACCCGCCGACATCCACGCTTCCCCTCGCCGAGCACCTTCGCGGACTTGCCTAGGCATCCTGGCCGGCCAAGACCCGGCGCGCTCCTGCGCTTCCTGGCCGAGAAGCTGCACCCGCTCGTGCGCACTGACGCCGACGAGGGCGAATGGCATAGGCGCACGGAAACTCTACAACCCGCATAGATGATCGAAGTACCCTGCTGCCCGCGACAGGGTGGAGGCCAGTCGGTCAGGATCATCGGCCGTGCACAGCAGGGCACGGCAGATGGATCTGCGCCGGCTGACATGTCGGTGCTGCCAGCGGCCCAGGGTGTTAAGGATTCGATAAAGTAGCTCCACGGTGTGCCGGGAAGTCTGGTCGGCCCGGGGATGGATCTGCCGCAATCGCGCGGCAGGGACCCCGGTGACGATCCGGGGATCCCGAAATGCGCGCCGTCGGCACTGTGCTTGTTCTCGTGGTCCTGGCCACCGTCGTGGCCACCGGAGCCCGCCGCTGGCGTATCCCGGCACCCTCCCTGCTCGTCATCGCGGGCCTGGTGGTGGCCCTGATACCGGGCACCCCGGCACTGCGCATCGCCCCGCAGACCATCGCCCTGGTGGTGCTGCCGCCCCTGCTGTACGCATCAGCGGAGGAGATGTCACTGCGCGACCTGAAGACCGTGTGGCGGCCGGTCACGGTCCTGGCCCTGGGCCTGGTGCTGGCCTCGGCCGCCGCCGTCGGCGTGCTCGCGGTTGCGCTGACGCCGCTGACCGCGCCGATGGCCCTGGTCCTGGGCGCGGTCCTTGCCAGCACCGACCCGGTGGCCGTAACCGCTCTGGGCCGCAGGCTAGCACTGCCGGGGCGGGTGCAGACCATGGTGCAGGCCGAGAGCCTGTTCAACGACGCCACCTCCCTGGTGCTGTTCAAGGTCGCCGTCGGGCTTGCGGTGGCCTCCACCGTGGTCAGCTGGCCAGCTGCGGGCGGCGAGTTCTTCCTGCTGGCCGGCGGTGGAAGCCTCGTCGGCGCGGCCGTGGCCGCAGTGGTGGCGTTCATCCGGGCCCGGACCACCGACCCGGTCCTGGAGACCGTGATCGCCCTGGCCACCCCCTACGGCGCGTACGTGCTCGCCGAAGGCACGCACGCCTCCGGGGTCACCGCCGTCGTGATCGCGGGCGTGGTCCTCGGCCGCTCCGGCTACCGGCTGACCGACGCACGGATCCGCCTGCAACTACAGGCGGTGTACTCGGTGGTGGTGTTCCTGCTGGAGAGCGTGGTCTTCGCGGTCATCGGCCTGGAGCTGCCCACCATGGTCCGCGACCTGCCCGCAGGCAGCGGTCGATGGCCGTTGCAGGCCCTGGCGCTGGCCGCGGTCCTGATCGGGCTGCGGGTGCTGTGGGTGTGGCCGCTGTCCAAGGTGGTCAAGCCGGTGGACGGCGCCGCGTCGTGGCGGGTGGCGGCCGTGGTGACCTGGGCCGGCACCCGCGGGGTGATGCCGCTGGCCGCCGCCTTGTCCATCCCCCTGATAGCCGACGACGGCACAGCACTCCCGGGACGCCCACTGGTCCTGGTGCTGACCACCGCGGTAGTGGTCTTCACCCTGGTCGTCCAGGGCCTGAGCCTGGCACCTCTGGTGGGCCGCTCCGGACTGGCCCTGGAACCGCGCGACACCGCCCGCGAGCAGGAACACGCCCGTCAACAGCTGGCCCGCGCGGGCCTGGACTACCTCGACCAGCTCGCCGACCTCGACGCAGCCCCACAAGCCGCACTCGAACGCGTACGCCTGGCCCTGGACGCGCGCCTGCGCCACAGCCTGGCCCAGGACCAACAGGACCCCAGCACCGACCAGACACCGCTCCTGCACATCTACCAGCAACTGCGACGCGAGGTCATCGCCGTCCAGGGCACCGAACTGCAGGGCATGTACGACACCCACCAGATCAGCGACACCACCCGGCGCCAGCTGCAGCACGACCTCGACCTGGAGGAGTCCGGCATCAGCGGCGGCCGATGACCGCACAGACACTTTGCGCTCCACAGCACAGCTACCCAGAACCTAGGCGGAGAGGGGCCTAAGACCGACCAGGACCGACGTGCTCTGCACCACCACCCAGCAGACACCGACCACCTCGGGGCTAGACGCACCTCGATGTCGGCCAGGCCAAACCTGAGCGCTACTGCCGCCTCCGTCCTGTTCTTCTTCGCCGCGCTCAACGCGTCTCAGACCCGCAATCCCCCGGTCACCGTCCACCGGGCCGACTCCAGCACCCACGCCCACGTGCGCGAACTAGGGCTTGACAGGTTCCCGACCTACAGCGACAGCCCGTTCTGAAGCACCATCACCCTCCCTCGGCCTCCCAAAGCTGGCGACCCGCTGCGCGCAGAGCGCCTCACCACAGGACGTCGGTGAGGTTCAGTCCTTGTCACCGACCGGACGACCCTGTGTTGCATTTTCGCAGCTCGGGGCCGTCTGAGTGAAAAGGTGCGGGGCGTCAGTGCCGCTGACCATTCTTCGCGGATCATCCCATTTACTGTCCGGAGAAACCCCGTGCCCTCTGCCGAAGGACCGTCACATGCGCCTGCACGCAAGCGGCCTCCACCGCCTGGCGGTGGCCGCCCTCACCTTCGGACTGCTGGCCGCCGCCCCCGGGGCGGTCGCCGCCGAGGCCAGGCGCGCCCTGCCGCAGAGCTCGGTGAGTATCACCAAGACCAATGATGCAAGCGGTCCGCTGGAGCCCGGGGACGAGTTCATCTACACCTTGCAGGGGCAGTGCTCGGGTCTGACCGTGGACTGCGTGCACTTCACCGTCACCGACGTACTGCCCGCCGGCCTGGAGGTGACCAGCCTGCCGCAGTCGAACTCCACCCGGGACGTCACCTACGTCGCCGCGACCCGCAAGCTGACCATCGTCTACAAGCAGCCGCTGACCAACCCCTCCGGGGAGACCGGACTGCGGGCCGGTCAGAGCGGCTCGGTGGAGGTCGGCATGCGGCTGCCCGCCGACACCCAGCTCAAGGACGGCACGGTGCTGCCGAACACCGCCACCGTGACCGCCGACAACGCCGCCACCAAGTCCGCAGAGAGCGACGTCACCGTCCACATCCCGCTGGTCGTCAAGCCGGTGGCCACCAAGACCTGGACCGACGGCTCGGCAGTGGCCGGCAGCGGCGAGGAGAGCACGCTCACCCTGGGCGTGCGCAACAACTCCTCCTCCTCGGCCGACGTCACCTCGCTGACGATCTCGGACACCGGCCAGCAGACGTTCGAGTACTTCGACTTCGAGTCCGCCGAGGTGACCAAGTTCCCGGCCGGCGCCGACCAGGCCCAACTGGTGGTCACCACCGCCGACGGGACCACCCACACCGGGGACCCGATCACCGCGCCCGGCGCGCTCCCCCTGCCCACCGGCGTGGCTGCCGGGGACGTCACCGGATTCCAGGTGGTGTTCACCAACAGCAACGGCGACCCACTGCCCTACGACACCGACGGCGGCAGCGTCACCGTCAAGCTGAAGCTGCGCGACACCGACCGCACCACCGGGGCCCCGCTGCGCCCCACTGACAAGATCACCGTCGACAACTGCGCCACCCCGTCCGCGCAGGAGAAGACCACCGGCAGCACGAACGGCGCCCAGGCGTGCGCGCCGTACGACATCCTGCCGAACATCCTGGTACTGGACTCCACCAAGGACTTCTTCCCCGACACCAACGGCGACTTCACCCACCAGAGCAGCGAGCATGCCGTCACCGGCGAGAACTCCCCGGTCAGCGCACTGGTGGACGTCACCAACAAGTCGCCGTTCCCGGTGAAGACCATCACCGTCACCGAACCCGACCCGAGCAGGAACCCCAGCAGCCTGGACTCGATCGACGTCAGCCAGGTCCGGCTGCGCTTCCCCGACGGCGCCACCTCGGCCACCCTGACCGTCACCTACGCCGACGGCACCACCAGCACCAACACCTACACCGCCGACACCACCGTTGACGTCGCCAAAGCGGGCACCAGCGTCACCAAAGTGGAGGTCACCTACACCGGCACCGACGCGGACGGCAACCCCACCATCGCCCCGAACGCCGACGCCGGACTGGACCTGCACGGCACGCTCAAGGACGGCGTGGCGGCCGGCACCCTGACCAACTGCGCCTCCTTCACCGGCGACGCCGGCCGCACCGACGGCTCCGGCACCGCCAGCGGCGGCGTCTGCAAGGACATGACGGTCGAGAACCCGAACACCGACGCGGGCGGCGACAAGACCACGGACCAGACCTCCGTCCCGGTCGGCCAGCCCATCCCGTTCCACCTCAAGATCACCAACAACGGCAACACCCCGTTGGTGAACCCGGTGCTGACGGACCCTCCGGCGAAGGCCGACGGCACCCCCGACTTCAGCCAGGGCAACCCCTTCTCGGTCATGCAGATCGACTCGGTCACCCTGGACCCGTCCTCCACTCCGGCCACCATCGAGCTGTGGGACCCGACCGCCAACAGCGGGGCCGGCGGCTGGGTCGCCTACAACGCGAGCGACACCGCGCTGCTGCACCGTGCCACCGGAATCCGCGTCGCCTACACCGGCGACCTGCCGCCCGAGGGCACCTTCACCGTGAACGTGGTGACCGAGCGCCGGCCCGGCACCCCCGACGACACCACCTTCACCAACTGCTTCGGCATCAGCGCCGACGGCGGCTACACCACCACCCCGTCCTGCTCGGCGTCGATGAACACCGATCCGGCCTCCGACAGCGCCTCGCTCAACAAGTCGATCTCCCCCGGCCAACTGCCCAAGCCCGTCCCCGGCCTGCCGCAGCAGCATGCCGACGTGGCGCTGACGGTGGCCAACACCGGCAACATGTCAGCCAAGTACCTGCAGATGACCGACCAGGACAGCGACTTCTTCGACGCCGTGGACCTGTTGTCCATCACGTCCAACCAGATGCCCGGCGGCGCCGACCGGGTACAGATCGACGCCTACGTCAACGGCGCCTGGGTCAACGGCACCCCGTCCTCCGCCGCCGCCCTGCCGTCCGGGGTGAGCGCCGCGGACGTCACCGGCCTCCGCGTCACCTACTCCTCCACCAGCACCGCCAACGGCGGCTACGCCCTCACCCCGTGCACCAGCGGGACCAGCTGCCAGGGCATCCTGCACCTGGACGTCAGCCCGCGCGAGAAGCTGCGCAGCACCGGCGGCACGGTGCCCGACCACCTGGAGGACACCGTCTCGGGGTCCTTCCTGACCAAGCTGGAGCTGCCCGGCCGGCCGCGCCCCATCGATCCGGTCACCGCCACCCTCGACCTGGTCAAGGGCACCCCGCGGCTGGACGTCAGCAAGACCCCGGACACCGCGCTCTCCCCCGGCGAGGACGCCCCGTTCTTCCTGAAGGTCGTCAACACCGGCACCGCCAATGTCCCTGACCTGGTGGTCCGGGACAGCCTGCCGGCCGGCATCGCCTTCAACGACTCGTTCGCCGGCGACAACGGCCAGCCCTACAAGATCGAGGACCAGCAGGTGCCCACCGGCACCCCGGCGGTTCCGGCCCCGGTCTTCTCCACCACCAACAGCGGCACTCATGTCTCCATGCTGACCTGGGACTTCTCCAAGGCCGACGACGGCAAGCCGTGGGTGCTGGCGCCCGGCGCCACCTTCACCATCGAGATCCATGTGAAGCTGGAGGCCGGCGTCAACGCGGGCGACGTGGTCACCAACACCATGGGCGCCACCTCCACCGACCCCGACCTGGCCTGCGAGGGCGCCTCCCAGCGCGACGGCGCCACCTTCGGCACGGGCCTGTACTGCACCGCCACCGCCGCCCTCACCGCCAAGGCCGGGGCCAGCTTCGCCGCCCGCAAGTGGGTCTCCGGACGCGACAGCCTGGGCTGGTACAACGTACTGAGCAAGACCACCGTGCCGGCCGGGGACTCCTCCTGCCTGTCCCTCACCGGCCCAGACGGCCTGCTGTACACCACCAGCCCCTGCATCGCCCTGGTCAACCCCGGCGACCGGTACCACTACCTGCTGCGGCTGCAGAACGCCGGCACCGAGAACGCCACCGCCATGCGCGTGGTGGACCGCTTCCCGGTCCAGGGCGACAAGGGCGTCATCATCGACTCGGCCCGCAACACCGCCTGGGACCACCGGCCCACCCTGGCCACCCGCCCAGCCCTGGACGGCCCCGGAGACCTCACCCTCGCCTACGAGAACGACGCTGCGATCTGCGCCGACGACCTGAGCATGGCCGGGGCCGGCGCGGACGCCGGAGCGGCCTCCTGCCCCGCCTCCACCTGGGACGACCCCTTCAGCGCCAAGGACAGCGGCTTCCGCGCGGAACTGACCTTCCCCACTCCGCTGGTGCCCGGAGGGTTCGTCAACCTCACCTACGCCATGGACACCCCGCTGGACGTGGCCCACAACGGCGACCCGACCATCGCCTGGAACTCCTTCGCCCACAACGAGGTCACCGACCGCGCCGGCTCGGCCCGGGTGCTGCAGGCGAACGAGCCAATCCAGGTCG
This sequence comes from Streptacidiphilus jeojiensis, assembly GCF_042510965.1. Classification (NCBI taxonomy): domain Bacteria; kingdom Bacillati; phylum Actinomycetota; class Actinomycetes; order Kitasatosporales; family Streptomycetaceae; genus Streptacidiphilus; species Streptacidiphilus jeojiensis. Next base: position 125,161 of record NZ_JBEUKS010000012.1, on the reverse strand, counting down.
GCGTGGCACTCGCCTACGGTTCGCTGAAGCTGGTGAAGACGGTCGACTCGCCCTCGGCGCAGCTGACCGGCGCGCTGTCGCACGTGCCGTTCGCGTTCCACGTCACCTGCGTCATCCACCCCCAGGGACGGCCCGACCGCACCGTCCTGGACCAGGACTACCGGGTCACTGCGGCCAGGCCGAGGACCGTGGACGGCATCCCGGCCGGAGCCGACTGCTCGGTGTGGGAGACCTCGGCCCGCGGCGGCAGCACCGACCACCCCGTGAGCCGACCCGTGCAGCTCACCATCGCCCCGGGCCTGGGCACGCCCGCGGTGCAGACCGTGGAGATCGCCAACACCTTCCAGTTCGGCGCACTGCAACTGGTCAAGCAGCTCAACGGCGACGGTGCGGCCGACTTCGCGACCACCTCCTTCCCGATCGAGCTCTCCTGCGCCCTGCCCAACGGCGACGGATCCCCGAGCGACCTGGTACTGCACAAGACCTACCAGGTCACCACGGGCAAGCCGGTCACCGTCCAACCGCTGCCCGTCAACAGCCGCTGCTGGGCCCAGGAGACCGACAGCCACGGCGCGCGGCAGGTCACCGTCGACCACGGCTCGGCCGGCGATCCGGCGGTGGTCACCACCGACCCGACCACGCCGATCACGATCACCGTCACCAACACCTTCAACCGCACCCCCAGCCCCACCCCGACCCCCACACCGTCGGTGCCCGGCACCCCCGACACCCCCAAGCGCGGCGACCTGGCCGGCACCGGAGCACCGGGATACCTCGCCTTCGGCGGACTCCTGGCCGCAACCATCCTGCTCGCGGGGGCCGTACTGCACCTGACGGCGCGGAGGAGGCGACACAGCTGACCCGATGGTCGGGCCACCTGAGCCCGATCGGACCCCTCCTTCGTCATTCGCGCCGGCAGGGGGCGCCGACGGGCACGGGCCGGGGCGCCTGCTAGAGCCACCTACGGCGCATGGCCTGCGCTCCCGCCTGGAATCGGCTCGTGGCACCCAGCCTGTATGTCAGCTCGGCGACCCTGCGCCGCAGAGTGCGCCCGCTCAGTCCCAGCTGGCGCGCTATCGCCTCGTCCTTGAGACCGGCGTTCAACAAGTGGAGAAGGGCGCGGTCCTCGTCCGACGCCTCACCGGGCGAGGCGGACGGCGACGGGTCAGTGAAAACGGGGGTGGCCGCTGCCCAAGTGGCCTCGAAGAGGTCGACCAGCGCGTCGCACAGTGCCGATCGGCGCACGAACACGGCGGCGGTGCGTGCGGCCTCCGCTCCCGCGGTCAGCGGCAGCATGGCGTCGCGACGGTCCACCAGCACCATCTTCATCGGGACCTGCGGTACGACCCTGGCCTGCTCGCCCAGGGCGACCATGGCCTGCAGGCACTCGACGAGCGACGGAACCTCCAGAACCTCCGTGGCGTAGATCGCTCGCACGGGGATGCCGCGTGCCAACACCAGCTGCTCGGTCTCGGACGCGCTGGCGTGAGGATTGACGTACGGAGGAGCGTCGAATGCCATGACCTCCACCTGGGCACTGGCGATCAGCTCATGGACACGGCGGCTGATCTGGGTTGAGCCCTCGATGACTTCGACCAGCCGGTGCGGGTCGGTACGCAGGGCGCGCTCGTGGTATCTGCCGGCATAGGTCTCGACAGAGGAGGCCACCCGCTCCAACTCGGCCTGACGGGAACGGATCAGTGCGGACAGGCCGGCCCTAGGGTCGACCGCCATATAGCTGCGGGCACGGCCGGGGGCTGGGGCGACCAGACCAGCGGCGACCAGGTCGTCCAACGCCCGACGCGTGCGCTGCGGCGAATGCCCCAGCTCCGCGGCCATGGCGGCAGCGGTGAAGAACTCCTGGTGCAGCAGTAGTTCATAGGCGCGTTCCGCGACGTCGTCCACGCCGATCGACTCCAGCACCAGCTGCCTCCCCAGCAATTTGTCAACGACAGAAACAAAAGATCGAGGCAGTGAGCATATCGGGTTGGCCAGATGTGGCCAGCGGCCGGGGCAGGCCACCCCTGATCCCACCGACGGCAGGCGCGACCTGGGAGGGTACGTGCACCCCCCGTTGTGGTGACAAGGAGTGGAAGTGTCGTCAACAAGACGTCGAAGGACCGGTATACGCACGGCGGCCGCGACCGCCGTGCTGGCCACGGCCGCGGCCATGACCGTCGCGCCCGTGGCCAGCGCGGACACCGGAAGTTCGGGCACGGTGCGGCTGACCGCCGCCAAGCTGGCCGAACTGAGCGCCAAGTACACCCCGCGTTCGGACGGCACGCCCGGCCTGGTGGCCGCCGCGGCCGAGTCGACCGGGGCCGACTCGGTGAACTCCAGCAGTTCCACCGGCACGAGCTCCGGCTCCTCCTCGTCGGCTGCGACCGGTACGAGCAGCAGCACCACCTCGGCGTCCAGCGGCATCACGACTGAGAGCAGTTGGGAGACGGCGCGCGGCGCGGCGTCCACGCTGGCGCTGGGCGGTACCGCAGACTGGGTCTCGGTGTTCTCCGGCGGCGGCCTGACCCGCTACGACGCGGCGGGCAAGCCGGTGTGGAACACCACCGGTGAGCAGCTGTACAGCGACTGGGGCGTCAAGCCCCAGACCGCGTACCTGGACCAGCCGTTCACCGCGGTCATGTACGAGGGCTACGACCCGTACCAGCCCGGCGCCACCGGCAGCCACCCCTACGCCCAGGCCGACTTCAACCACGACGGCGTCGCCGACGTGGCGGTGGCCTACAACGTGGGCTCCAGCCCGTACCGGCCGTTCACCGCGTCCGGCTCCGACGTGTCCACCGGCACCTTCGTCTCGGTCCTGGACGGCCGCACCGGCAAGATGCTCTGGCACACGCTGGTCCCCGGCACGGTCGGCTCGCTGCTGGTCGAGGACGGCAAGCTGATCGCCGCCGACGAGACCGGCCCGGACTGGACCTACAACCCGGTCGCGACGCAGGGCAGCAGCCGCTCCTCGCTGCTGGCGTACTCCTTCGCCGTCGGCAAGGGCGGCGCCCTGACCGGCAGCACCGCCTGGACCTACTCCACCAAGGCCCCCTGGGCCAACTGGGGCGACCTGACCGCCATCAGCGGCGGCCGGCTGGTCACCAGCTGGACCGACACCCCGATGGGCCTGGGCAACCCCCGCCCGGCCGACGGCCACGTGCTCGTGGTCGACGCCGCCACCGGCAATGCCTCGGTGGACCTGAAGACCCCCGGCTACCCGCGCCTCATGGCCCAGCAGCCGGGCTCGCAGAACATCCTGGTCGCCGAGCAGAACGACCCGCTGGACGCCGTCCGCTGGGACCTGACCGCGATCAACTCGGTCACCGGCAAGCGCACCGTCGTCGCCTCGCGCAACGGCACCATCCCCGAGGCCTTCGTCGTCAACCCGACCCCGCACGGCCACGAGGCCGCCATCGCGGTCGCCGAGCTGGGCATCAACGCCGACCTGAGCGACGGCCAGTCCACCATCTCCGGCCTGGACGGCAGCGGCAAGACGCTGTGGAGCTACCGGACCGCGAGCACCGTGGGCAACGCCAACGCCCCGACGCTGTCCCTCACCTTCGACCCGAACGGCAGCGGCGAGGTCTATGCCGCGGTCAGCGACGCCACCGCGATGACCCTCACCAACCCCGAGGGCATCTACCACAACCAGCTGCTGGCGTTCAACGCGAGCAACGGCTCGATCGACTGGAAGCGGGACGGCGACGCCGTCGGCGACCAGGTCATGCCCTACCAGGGCGGCATCCTGACGGTCGGTTACGACCTGACGGCGAACCGGTTCCTCGGCAACAGCGGCAAGTCCGTCACCGAGCCGCTGCTCGGCGACAACTACTCCGCGGTCTCCGTGGACGTCAACGGCGACGGCGTGAAGGACCTGGTCGTCGCCGGCCAGAGCCACGGCGTCTTCGCCCTCGACGGCCGCACCCTGAACGACCCGACCCCGCGCATCCTGTGGGACACCCCGGTCAGCGCCGCCGTGCACCAGCTGAAGCTGGCGACCGTGGCCGACAAGCACGGGCACACCGCGCAGCGCATCGTCGCCTCCACCTCGCACGGCATCGCGGTCCTGGAGACCGACGGCCGGCTGGACAGCGACGTGACCACCGGCGCCTTCCAGTACGGCACCGCCGTCACCAACGGCGAGATCATCGCCAACGGCACCGCGGGCGTCTCCGCGTACACCGCCGACGGCACCACCAAGTGGACCTACAAGCCCAGCGCCGCGGTCGGCAAGAACGTGGCGTACTCCACCGCCACTGTCGACGTCGACGGCCGTCTGATCCTGGAGTACGGCGGCGTGGCCGCCGGCTTCAACAAGGGCGTCACCGACCCGGCCCCCACCGCCGTGTCGCTGGACGCGACCACCGGCAAGCAGATCTGGTCCGAGCAGCCCAACACCGACAACGCGGCCTGGATCCAGGCGCAGGCCGGTGCCTACGCCAGCGCCGACATCCCCGGCACCAACGGCCACGGCGTGGCCCTGGCCTGGGGCGCGGGCAAGATCTACGAGGACCACGAGGTGCAGATCCTCGACAGCCGCACCGGCAAGGTCGTCACCACGCACCTGTCCCCCGGCGCGCAGACCTTCAACGGCTTCACCACCTCGAAGACCTACGGCCTGATGGAGCTCCACTGGTACGAGATGACGGTCTTCCCGGCGGACGGCTCCGCGGCGTACGACGTGCACACCCTGCCGAACAACCAGCAGGGCGCGTTCACCACCACCAGCGACGGTCACGAGGTGTTCGTGGGCGGCGTGGGCGGTCTGGAGGAGTACAGCCTGCCGCTGCCGAACGACGGTGAGTACCTGAGCCCCGACAGCGAGACCTTCTCCGAGTTCGCCGGCACCGTCACCCCGATCGGCGCCGCCAAGGACGGGGCGACCCAGCTGGTCGGCCTGCCCTACGACTGGACCGCCTACGCGCTGTCCGTCTCCGTCGGCGGCTTCGGCGTGGACTCCTTCGCGACCGACAGCTACTACCACGGCGTCACCGTGAACGAGGTCGTCGGCAGCGGCAAGGCCGCCGCCGCTCCGACCACCACCACCGCCACCGCCACCGACGCCACCGCGGCCCCGGTCACTGAGCAGACCGTGGGCACCGGCGCCGCCACCACCTCGCTCAAGATCAAGTCCAAGACCCTGGCGACCACCATCAAGGCCGACGCCGGCACCGCCGACGCCGCCGCCGCGATCCGCGGCTACACCCCGCAGCAGATCCAGGGCCGCCTCGGTCTGACCGGTGACGGCACCGGCCAAACCATCGCCATCGTCGACGCCTACGACTACCCGAACGCGCAGTCCGACCTCAACACCTTCTCCGCCCAGTTCAACCTGCCGCAGACCTGCGGCAGCACCAACGCCACCAGCGACTGCTTCGACTTCTCGGTCAAGTACGCCGCCGGCAGCCAGCCGGAGGCCGACTCCAGCTGGAACGAGGAGGCCGCGCTCGACATCGAGTGGGCCCACACCGTCGCCCCGCACGCCAAGATCGTGCTGGTCGAGGCCGCCGACGCCTCGGCGCAGGGCCTCTACCAGGGCATCGACGTGGCCTCCACGCTGGACCCTGCCGTCATCAGCAACAGCTGGGGCATGCCGGAGTTCTCCGAGGAGTCGTTCTACGACGCTCACTGCGACCTGGCCGACTCCGTCTGCACCCAGTCCACGGGTGACGACGGCTACCCGGCCGGGTACTCCTCCACCAGCCCCTACGCCCTGGCCATCGGCGGCACCAACATGAAGCTGGACGCCACCGGCAACACGCTGAGCGAGTCCGCCTGGTCCTCCACCGGCGGCGGCCTCAGCTACTTCGAGAAGGAGCCCGCCTACCAGAAGGGCGTCCAGTCCTCCGGCTACCGGGCCACCCCCGACGTCAGCTTCGTCGCCGACCCCAACACCGGCGTCGCGGTCTACGTCACCATCGACGGCAGCGGCTACTGGCTGCAGGTCGGCGGCACCAGCCTCTCGGCCCCCTCCTGGGCCGGCATCCTCGCCGACGCCGACCAGCTCCGCGCCACGGCCGGCAAGGCGCACCTCTCTGTCGCCGGCAAGAACGGCGACACCGCCCACACCGACGTGTACGCCCTCGGCAGCAAGCTCAACGACGTGACCACCGGCTCCAACGGCCTGTGCGGCACCGAGTGCACCGCTGGCCCTGGTTTCGACACCGTCACCGGCATGGGCTCACCCCTCGCCGGCGTGGACACCGCTCTCGCGGCCATGAAGTAACACCCCCAGTGCCCCGGGGTCGCTCCCACCGCTCGGGAGCGGCCCCGGTCCTGCCCCACCTTCGGTGGTGCGGGCTGTTGCCGTGCCGCGGGCCCGGTCGCCTCAGTGCGACCGGGCCCGCGGCACTGTCAGGGAGTGACGATGGCGAAGTCGGGATCGGGGTCGCTGAGACATCCCAGCAGTTCGGTGAGTTTGGTGGGATCGCCGGACAGTTGGGCGCGGTTGGCCAGATCGGAAGGGGACAGCTCGCCGAGGAGGACGGCGCGCAGGTCGGCCTCGGAGAGGGTGATCTCCACATGGGCATCACCGCTGCTGGTAGTGGGGCTGATCCGGTGGGACAGCACGCCATTGCGCAGGCGCATGAGGATCGTTGGGCCGTCAGTGAGGTTCCAGCGCACGGTGATGTCCTTGTCCCAGCACCGGGGGCCGTCGACGCGGATGGCGAGGGCGTCGAAGAGCTGGTCGAGGGTCAGCGCCGCCAGGACGTCCGCGGAGGTGGTGGCGGTGGGGGTGCCGACCGATCCGTTCCGCAGCTCGTAGGCGCCCATGAGGTAGAAGTTGCGCCAGGTGCCGTTCTCGCTGCCGTAGCCGAGCTGTTCGAAGGCGTCGGCCTGCAGGGCCCGGGCCTCGCTGTTCCCGGGGTCCGCGAAGACGACGTGGTTGACGACCTGGACCACCCAGCGGTAGTCGCCCTCGGCGAAGGAGCGGCGGGCCTGGTCCAGGACCTTGTCGGCGCCGCCCATGAAGGCCACGTACCGGGCGGCGGCCTCCGCCGGCGGGTGCTCCCACAGGTGGGCCGGGTTGCCGTCGAACCAGCCCAGGTAGCGCTGGTAGATCGCCTTGGTGTTGTGGCTGACCGACCCGTAGTAGCCGTGGGTGTGCCATGCACGCTCCAGCGCCGGGGGGACCTGCATGCGCTCGGCGATCTCCGGGCCGGTCAGGCCCTGGTTGAGCATCCGCAGGGTCTGGTCGTGCAGGTAGGCGTAGACGTCGTGCTGCTCGGACAGGAATCGCTCGACGCCCTCGCTTCCCCAGACCGGCCAGTGGTGGGAGGCGAAGGCCACCTCGGTGCCGTCCAGGAACAGGTCCAGGCTCTCCGACAGGAACCGGGCCCACACGTGCGGGTCCCGCACCTGCGCGCCGCGCAGCGTCAGCAGGTTGTGCAGGTTGTGCGTGGCGTTCTCAGCCATGCACAGCGCCGCCCGGTCGGGGAAGTGGATGTTCAGCTCGGCGGGGGCCTCGGTGCCCGGGGTGAGCTGGAAGACCATCCGGATCCCGTCGACCGTTTCGACCTGACCGGTCCTGGTGATGGTGACCGTGGGCGGGATCAGACTGACGGAACCGGTGGACAGCGTCTGCCCCAGCCCCGCACCCACCTGGCCCTGCACCCCGGGCGGCAACGCCGCGCCGTACATGTAGGCCGCGCGCCGGTTCATCGCGGCGCCGGCGTACACGTTCTCGCTGACCGCGTGCTCCAGGAAGCCCTCCGGCGCCAGGACCGGGACGCCGCCGGCGACCTCGTCCTCGCTCACGACCCCCTTGACGCCGCCGAAGTGGTCGGCGTGGCTGTGGGTGTACACCACCCCCCTGACCGGCCGCTCGCCGCGGTGCGCCCGGTACAGCGCCAGACCCGCGGCGGCGGTCTCCACCGTCAGCAGCGGGTCGATCACCAGGATGCCGGTGTCGCCCTCGACCAGGGTCATGTTGGACAGGTCGAAGCCGCGGATCTGGTAGACCCCCTCGGTCACCTCGAACAGGCCGTCGTGGATGACCAGCTGCCCCTGTCGCCACAGGCTCGGGTTGACGGTGTCGGGGCACTCGCCGCGCAGGAAGGCGTAGGCGTCCAGATCCCACACCACGCGCCCCTCAGTGTCGCGGATCTGACGATCCTCCCGGGTCCCGAGCAGACCCCGGGCGGCATCCTCGAAGTCACGGGTCTCACCGAACGCGAACCGCTCCAGCAACGCCTTGTTCGCCGCCAGAATCGAGGACTCCACGCCCTTGGCCTTGCCGTCCTGTGCCATCCCGCTCCCCTTCGCCCGTGCCCTCGGCTCCGAGGGCATTGCGACCACCCTCGCCGCACCCACCAGAGCCGGCCAGCCGACCTACGGCATACGGATGACGGCTGCAGTGGCACCCGCTCGACCGCCGAGGGATCCGGAGGCGATGGGCGATTTGCGGTGATATCAATGCATATAGATTCATCGAGCCTGGAGGATCTGGCGTCGCATGACGCGAGGTCAGGGACCCGGCACCGGCGACAGGAGTCTGGCCGTGAACTATCCCCTGCTGGACGCATTCTGGACCATGCTCTGGTTCTTTCTGTGGATCATGTGGTTGTTCCTGCTGTTCCGGATCATCGGGGACATCTTCCGCAACCACGAGACCAGCGGCTGGAGCAAAGCGGCCTGGCTGATCGTGGTGATCGTCCTGCCGTTCCTCGGCGTCCTCGTCTACGTGATCATCCACGGCGGCGACATGAGCCGGCGCGACCTGGCCCAGGCCCAGCGCCAGCAGGAGGTCTTCCAGGACTACGTCCGCCAGGCAGCCGGCACCGGCAGCACCCCCGGGGCGGGGAACGCGGACGAGCTGACGAAACTGGTCGCCCTCAAGGAGCAGGGCGCACTCACCGAAGCGGAGTTCCAACAGGCCAAGGCGAAGATTCTGGCCTGACGGTGAACACCCCGCGACGACACCGCACGGCGCCAGGGAGGAGACCCTCTTGATCAAGCACGGTGTGGTCTCCCTGCTCGTGCTCGCCGCCACCTTCCTGCTGTGCGGCTGGCTGCTGCCCGGCATGACCCTGCAGGGCGGCCTGCTGGGCGTGCTGTGGACGACCGTGCTGTTCGCCGTCGTCAACCTCGTCCTCGGCGGATTCCTCAGAACCGTTGCCCGACCACTGGTCTGGATCACCTTCGGCCTGTTCCTGTTCGTGATCAACGCCATCACGCTCAAGGTCACCGCGCTGGTCACCTCCGACCTGCAGATCCACGGCTTGGGCACCGCGCTGTGGGCCGCCCTGATCATGTCGGTGGTCGGTGTCGCTGTGCGGCTGGTCCGGCGACACACCGCCAGATCGCCCCAGCAGGGCCCCGCCGAAGCGTGAAACGGAGAGGCAACGCATGGCGACCGGAGAACGACCGCCTACGCCGGAGTCACCCGGCGCCGAAGTGCCCTGGCAGGAGCAGGGCGAGGAACCGGACTACCGTGCCACCCTCGCCAACGAGCGCACCTTCCTGGCCTGGACCCGAACCAGCCTGGCCCTGCTGGCCGGCTCACTCGCCGTGGTCCAGCTCGGCCAGGCCACCCCCACTGCCCTGCGGCTGGCCCTGGCCGCCTACCTGATCGCCCTCGCCGTGGGCACCGTCCTGGTGGGATACCGCCGTTGGCGCTCCGTCCAGCACCGGATGCGGCTGCGCCAGCCACTGGGCCGGGCCGGGTACCAGCCACTGATCGCCCTGGCCATGCTGGTGCTGGCCGTCCTCATCTGCGTCAGCGCTGCCGTCACTGCTCCGTGAGCCCAACGGATCAGCCGCGGTCGCGGATGGTACGCGCAGCCCGTTGACTGGGCGTCCGAACCGTCGAGGCGCTTGCGGCGGGAGCGATGGGAGAACAGGAGTGACTGTGGGCCAGGACAACGATGCGGCGGAGGTCTCCCGGCTGCGGCAGCAGGTTGCCGAACTCTCCCGGCCGCACCACAGACTGCGCTCGGCCGGGGCCGCCGTGCTGCTGGTGCTGGCGTTCGTGCTCGCCCCGCTTGCCGTGGTCGCCTCCTGGACGGCGGGCATCATGGGCGACACCGACCGCTATGTCGCCACCGTCGGACCCCTGGTGGACAGCCCCGCCGTGCAGTCCGCCGTCGCCGCCCGAGCCTCCCAGGCCGTTACCGGGCACCTGGACCTGCAGACCGTGCTCCAGCAGGCCGCCCCGCAGGACCGGCCGCTGATGGCCAAGGGGCTGGGCAGCCTCGCGGCCCCGATCGAGAACGCCATCGGTGGCCTGGTCCAGAAGGAGGCCCTGGCGGTGGTGTCCAGCTCCTGGTTCCACACCTTCTGGACCGACGCCAACCGGCGCATCCACAGCACCATGGTCAAGGCCCTGACCGGGCAGGGCGGCGGTGCGGTCCAGCTCACGGACGACTCCGTGGTGATCGACCTCGGCCCGGTGGTCGAGCAGGTCAAGCAGCGGCTGGTGGACTCCGGGCTGACCGTGGCGGCGAGGATCCCGCAGGTGCACACCTCCTACACCGTCCTGGACGCGCAGCACATCGGGGCAGCCAGGACCGGCTTCCGGCTGCTCCAGATCCTCGGCAACTGGCTGGCCGTCCTGGTCGCCGTTCTCGCGGCGGCGGCGGTGTGGCTGGCGCGACGCCGCCGCCGCGCGCTGGTGACCGCCGCCCTGGCGATCACCGTCGGAGTCCTGCTGCTGGGCCTGGGCCTGGTCGTCGCCCGCGCGCTCTACCTCGACAAACTCCCCGCCGGGGTCTCCCCCGACGCGGCGGCGGACATCTTCGACCAGCTCGTCCACTTCCTGCGCACGGCGGTACGGTCGGTGGCCGTCCTCGGCGCCGCTGTGGCCCTCGGTGCCTGGCTCTCCGGACCGGGCCGCCGCGCCACCCAGTTCCGCTCCCTGAGGACCTCCGGCATCGACGCCACCCGCCGCTCCGCCCAGTCCGCCGGCCTGCGCCTCGGCCCGGTCGGCCGCTTCGTCCACCACTGGAAGCGCTGGCTGACCTGGACCGTCCTCGCCGCCGGCGGCCTCACCCTGGCCCTGTGGTCCTACCCCACCGGCTGGGTCGTCACCGGCATCGTCCTGGCAGTGCTGTTCGCCCTGACCGTTGTCGAGTTCCTCGACGAGGGAGCACAGCCCGGGGACGCCGCTCCGGGTGACCCCGCGGCATGACCGGCACAGCGGCCCGTTCGGCCGCAGCGTCACCATCCCGAGCGCGGCTTCGCCGCACACCGTTGGCGGCCCCCGCACGCGGGACTGCGCGGTCGCGGACATGCTGGTAGTACATGGCTTCGGGGTGTCAGCGGATGTGCACAGGAGGTTTCGCCCATGACCCAGACCAAGAGGCCTGCCGGGCCCTCGGCGGAGCACCTGTCGGTTCAGGAGCGGGCCGCCATCGGCAAGGCGGCCCGGGCAGCTGCGCCCCGCGGCAGCCACGAGGAGTACGAGCCCGGGTCGGGGCGCTTCGACCCGGTGGCGCTGCTGGAGTCGCAGTCCGGCGCCCGGGTGCCGGAGCTGGTGCCGATCCGCTACGGACGCATGATCGAATCCCCGTTCCGCTTCTACCGCGGCGCGGCCGGGATCATGGCCGCCGACCTGGCCGGTACGCCCCGGACCGGGATCCGGGCGCAGTTGTGCGGGGACGCGCACCTGTTGAACTTCCGGCTGCTGGCCTCGCCGGAGCGGCGGTTGATGTTCGACATCAACGACTTCGACGAGACCCTGCCCGGCCCCTGGGAGTGGGACGTGAAGCGGTTGGCGACCAGCCTGGTGATCGCCGGGCGCGAGAACGGCTTCACCGACAGGGAACGGGCCGCGATCGTGCGCGCGACCGTCCGCAGCTACCGCGAGCAGATGCGCGGCTTCGCCCGGATGGGCAACCTCGACGTCTGGTACGCCCGCATCGACACCGACCGGCTCCAGGCGCTGGCCACCAGGGAACTCGACGCGCGCCGAGGCAGGATCGTCGCCCGGACCCTGGACAAGGCACGGTCGCGCGACACCCTGCAGGCCTTCGACAAGCTCACCGGGCTCGTCGACGGGCAGCGCCGCATCACCGCCGCCCCGCCGTTGATCGTGCCGATCACCGACCTGCTCCCGGACCAGGAACGCGAAACGGTGGAGCGCACCCTGCGCGGCCTGCTCGCCCGCTACGGCTCCACGCTGCAGGAGCACCACCGGCACCTGCTGGCCCAGTACCGCCTGGCCGACGTGGCGCGCAAGGTGGTGGGTGTGGGCAGTGTGGGGACCCGCTGCTGGATCGTGCTGCTGCTCGGCAGGGACGACCAGGACCCGCTGCTGCTCCAGGTCAAGGAGGCCGACACCTCGGTGCTGGCCGAACACGCCGGCGCCAGCGAGTACACCAACCAGGGCCGGCGGGTGGTGGCCGGGCAGCGGACGATGCAGGCCACCAGCGACATCCTGCTGGGCTGGGAACGAGCCGAGGGCATCGACGGGCGGACCCGCGACTTCTACGTCCGGCAGCTGCGCGACTGGAAGGGCATCGCCGAACCCCAGGCCATGCTCCCCGAGGGCCTGAGCCTGTTCGGGCGCCTGTGCGGCGCCACCCTCGCCCGTGCCCACGCCCGTTCCGGGGACCGGATCGCGATCGCCGCCTACCTCGGCACCAACGACTCCTTCGACCGAGCCCTGGCCCGCTTCGCCGAGCACTACGCCGACCAGAACGAACGCGACCACCAGGCCCTGGTGAACGCCGCCGCCCGCGGCCGGGTCAGCGCCCAGGCCGCATGAGCGATCGGGCTGCGCCGGACGGCGCAGCCCCGGTGGCGGGCCGGATCGGCTGCCGGTCGACTGGATGTCAGTGACCGGGAAGGCCCTGGGAGAGGACGCAGTTGCTGGGCATCGACACCGCGGCCGTGCACCGCATGACGGACGCACTGTTCATCGAGAAGTCTTGGCGCAGCCCGAGCTCCAGCCGGTTCTGGGTGCTGCTGGTACTGGCCGCCGTGATCGCCACCGCCGGGGTCATCGGCGACTCCACGGCGACCGTCATCGGTGCGATGATCGTCGCCCCGCTGATGACGCCGATCCTCGGCAGCGCGCTGGCGCTGGTCCTGGCCGACCACCGGCACCTGCAGCGCAGCATCCTGCTGGTGCTGGGCGGGGCCGTGGCGGTGGTCGCCGTCGGCTACCTGTTCGCGGTGGTGGCCGCACCGCCGGACCACTTCGCCAGCAACAGCCAGGTGGCGGGCCGCATCAGCCCCCGACTGATCGACCTGGTCGGCGCGCTGGCCACCGGCACCGTCGGGGCCTTCGCACTGATCCGCTCCGACATCTCGGACACCCTGCCGGGCGTTGCCATCGCCATCTCCCTGGTCCCCCCGTTGGCGGTGACCGGGCTGCTGCTTCAGGTCGGCCGGTACCACGACGCGGGGGAGTCGGCGCTGCTGTTCGCCACCAACGTGGCCGCCATCGTGGCCACCGGCACCGTCGTCTTCCTGGTCTACCGCGTCCGCGACGCGGCCCGCCAGGCCGGCCTGCCGCTGGGCCGGCTCACCGGCCGCACCCTGGCAGTGGTGGCCGCCGCCGTCCTCCTGGTCGCCGTCCCGCTCACCACCGGCACGGTCACCGTCTCGCAGGACCTGTCCACCGCCGCCGACGCGACCCCGGTGGCCAAGCAGTGGGCCGCGCAGGGCCGCTGGCAGGTCGCCGACGTCCAGTCCCGCTCCGGCACCATCGTCGTCACCGTCCTCGGCATCCCGCCGACCCCCGCCTCCAGTCAGCTCCGCACAGCCCTGAACAGCGCCGGCCTGGCCGCTCACCCCCTGCAGATCCACCTGGTCGGCGGCAACACCCGCACCTGTCCCGCCCACGGCGACACCTGCACCACCAGCACCGGCGGCAGCAACTGAACGACCGGGGGCGCGACAGCCGCGGACACCCGCATGCGGGCAGGCGATGCGCACTGCGGGCGCGTCTGTTTCATGTGACAAGCATGTGGACTGTCGTCCAGACTGACCCGGTGCTGACTGATCTCGGACTGGACGGCTCCGCGGACGACGTCAAGGCGTTCCGCTATCTGGCGTCGGTGCCCAGTGCCTCCACGCGGGACATTGCGGACGCGCTCGGCTGCCCGCTCGCCACAGCCGAAGGGATCGTCGAACGCCTCGCCACGCACGGCCTGATGGCTCCGGTCTCGGGCGGGGAGGGTCGCTGGGCCGCGCTCCCGCCTGAGATCGCCTTGGGGCCGCGCCTGACCCGGCTGCGGGAGAGCACCCGGCGGGCCGAGGTCGCGCTCGCCGAACTCGGTGAGGCCTACCGCCGGGAACGGGGGTCTTCCCCGAGCGATCTCGTGGAGTACATCGACGGTCCCGCCCAGGCGCAGCGACTACTGGAGATCCAGTCCGCGGCGAAGGAATCCCTCTGGGCCTTCCAGACGGGCACCAACACCGTCACCTCCGTTGCCAGCACGGTCACCATGGAGCCGGCGGCACCGCCGGGCCTGGAGAACCGCGTCATCGTCGACAGCGAGTTCCTCACCGAGCCGGAAGCGGTCCGTGCGCTCAACGACCGGCTCAGCCTCGGCCACCAGGTGCGGGTGGTGGACCATCCGCTCATGAAGCTGGCGATCGCCGACCGCAGCGTGGCCCTGGTGCGCACCAGCCCGCAGCGGACCATGATGATCCGCCAGCCGCTCGTGGTCCTCGCCTGCGAGCTGTTCGAGGCGACCTGGCGACGGGCCCGGCCCTACCTGCGGGACGACAGCGGACTGGAGCCGCTGGACCGCCAGATCCTGCAGCTGATGCTCTCCGGCCTGACCGACACCGCCACCGCACACCAGATCGGCACCTCCCCACGTACCGTGCAGCGAAGGCTGCGCGCGCTGATGGACACGGCACGCGTCACCTCAAGGCTCCAACTGGCCTGGCACGCACTGCGCAACAGCTGGATCTGATCCCGGCCTGCCCGAGGACGGCTCCACGGGGTCCGGTGTGCCCCGGCCCGGGAGTTCCTGCCGGGCCGGGGCGGGGTGTCGACCCGGCGTCAGTCCTGGACCAGTGTCCAGTCCTTGGTCACCGCGGACCTCCTGACCAGCTTCACGGTCGCGGTCTGCGGCACGAAGCCGTCCTTGGCCGCGATGACGGTCAGCGGGTTGTTCCGGGTGTCCATCCAGATCTGGTACTGACCGGCGGTGTCGGTGTGCAGGGTGTAGGAGGCCGTCCAGGTGGTGATCTGGACGGTTGCCCCGGCGACCGGCTTCATCTCGCCGTCCGCGTTCCGGTACTGCACGGTGCCGGCGATCTTCCCCCAGCTGGTCGGCGGGCTGACCGTCAGTGCGACCTTGACCGCCGCGACCGGGTAGGGGGTGTCGGCGTCGGGGAGCAGCGAGGCGGTGTAGGTGCCGGGCTGGGAGATCGAGGGCACCGCGGCGTCGAAGGTGAGCGTCACCTTCGCGGACTCTCCCGGCTGCAGTGTCAACTGGTCGCGGTCCAGGGAGAGCCAGTCGGTGCTGACACTGTCCGAGTACTCCCAGCCCGCCAGCACCTGGGCGGTGTTGGACGTACTGCCGAGGCCGGTGCTGCCGCCGACGGTGTAGAAGCCGAGCGCGCCGGCGAACCGGTAGCCGGCCGTGGGGGTGTTCGGCAGGGCTGACCACGTGCCTGTGCCGGGATCGTAGGCATAGCCCCGGTTGGACAGGTTGTTCGCCTGGATGCCGTCCTGGAGCAGCAGTTGGCCGTTGGCGGCGGTGGTCGCCGCGCCCCAGACGGAGGACGGCAGCAGGGCGATCGGCGACCAGGTGTTGCTCCCCGGGTCGTAGGCGTAGGAGTACGCGGTCGCGCCCGTCGCGTCGGCGACGCCTCCGGCGCAGTAGACCTTCGCGCCCACTCCACCGCAGGACATCCAGGACTCCGCCTTGGGATAGTCGGCGATCTGCGTCCAGGTGTTCGTGGCCGGCTCGAAGGCGTACGCGGCGGTGCTGCCGCAGGCCGCGTCGGTGCATCCGCCGATGGTGTAGAGCTTGCCGTCCAGCACGGCGCTTCCCGAGCCGGCGTACGCCGTAGGAGCGTTGGCGGCGGTACTCCACGCGTCGGCGGCCGGGTCGTAGACCTCGGTCCGCGAGTCGGTCTCACCGGACGGCAGCCAGCCGCCGGTGACGTACACCTTGCCGTTCACGACGCCGTGCGCCGCGCCCTCACGGGTGTCCTTGGCCGGTGCCCGCTCACCCCACGTCTGGGCGGCGGGGTTGTACGCGTACCACTGGTTGGTGTCGTTGCTGCCGTCGTAGCCGAGACCCGTGTAGAGGATGCCGTTGACGGTGTCCGCGATGTTGTCACTGAGCGGGACGGGCAGGTCTGCAACGCTCTGCCAATGGTCGGCGGTGTTGGCGCCGACGCCCGCCTGCACGGCCTGCCGCGCACTGCGGGTGGTGGCGAGCTGGTCGGGCGTGGCATTCCTGGCCGCCAGGAGTTCGCTTCCGGACGTGGTGCTGGTCGGCACGGCAAGGGCAGGGACCTCGTCCGGGCCCGCTGTCACGCCCTGCATGGAGTAGCCGGTCGGAGTGTCCGTCAGGTGCACGGTGGCGGCCGCGGTGCCGGTGTTCTTGAGCGTGACGGTACTGCTTGCGGTTCCGCCCCAGGCGGCCGTCCTGGCGACGGTGTCCGGGGAGGCGGTGATCTGGCCCGCCTTGAGGGCGAAGTCGGCCTCGGTGGTCCTGCCGGCGATCACGGCGGCCACCGCGGAGCCTGTGGTGTAACGGGACATGGCGGCGGTGACGGTGCGGTCACCGGAGTCGGGTGAGAAGTACCAGTAGAACGCGCCCTTCAAGGCCGGGTCGGCCACAGTTGCGGAGGTGGCGGTGAGCTTCGCGTCGCCGGCGTCGACGATGGTCGAGCCCGGCACGGCGGCGGCGGTGTTGGCGTCGCTCACCGTGCCGACGACGAGGCCGCCGGTGAGGGGTTCGCAGCCGTACCTGCCCAGCACGACGTTGTCGAGCTCCCAGTACCAGGAGTCGGCCCCGGTGTAGTGGAACCGGACCTCGACCGCGGACTGACCGGCCGCCTGGGGCAGCGGGAGGGTGACGCTCTGGGCGTATGTGGTGACCGCCGCGGAGTTCCACACCGTGGTCCAGGTGGTGCCGCCGTCGGTGCTCAGCTGGACCTGGCCGGCCGAGTTGGGCGCGACGTGGAAGGCGTTGGCGAAGGACAGCACCGGCGGCGCGTCCGCGCTGTAGGCGGACAGGTCGGTGGCGGGGGCGGTGAGATAGGAGTCCTGCGTCTTCCCGGCGCCCGCCCTGTCGCTGTCCACGATCGCGAAGCCCCCGGCGCCGCCGGTGATGTTGCCGCGCGTCGGGGACGTGAAGGTCCAACCGTTGCCCGTACCGGCTGCGTTGGCCACGGTCCAGCCCGCGGGCGTGGCCGTGGTGTCGAAGGTCTGGTGCAGACCGTGGTAGGCCATCGCGTAGCCGGCGGCCGTGCAGCCCGCGGCGATCGGCACCTGGATGTTCTGGACCAGGTTCGTCGCACCGAGGGAAACCTGCTGGGTGGTCACCTGGTAGCCGCGGTAGTAGGGCGTCACGTGCAGGGTGTAGGCGGAGCCCACCGGCAGGGAGAGGCTGTACCGGCCGGTTCTCGGGTCGGTGTGCACCGGTCCGCCGGGCACCCCGTCGACGGAGATCGAGGCGTACAACGGCCAGCCCTGGCCGGATCCGTCCGTCACCTTGCCGCTGATGGTGGCACGGGCCTCGGCGTCGAGAGCGAAGTCCCGGGTGAGGGTCCCGCCGTCGGTGACGACCGCGCCGGTCGCGCTGGCGCTGGTGTAGCCGTAGGCGCCTGCGGTGACGTCGTAGGTACCGGGGGCCAGGACGACGTCGTAGCTGCCGTCGCTCCCGGTGACGACCTGGTCGGACCCGACGGTCACAGCGGCGCCGGCGATCGGCTGCCCCGTCGCGGAGTCCGTGACGGTGCCCCTGACTTCGCCGTGCGGACCGGAGCGGAAGGCGTCGAGACCCTTGGGGGTGCCCAGTCCGGTCGGACCGTCGTAGCCGGGTCCGGCCGTGCAGAAGTAGGCCGGCGTACAGGTGCCGTTGCTTCCTGTCGTCACGTCATTGAGCGCGGACGCGACTGCGTACGGGTAGGAGGCCGGGTTGCTGCCCGCGACCGGGGTGCCGGCGTCAGCGTAGGTGGCGGTGATGATCGGAGCCGAGGCGGAGGTGCCGCCGTAGACGGCCCAGCCGCTGCCGCCGTAGGTCTGGTAGACGGCAACGCCGGTGGCCGGGTCCGCGACGGCGGAGACGTCCGCCACGCTGCGCTTGGCGCAGCCGGTGTCCTTCTGCCATGCGGGCTTGGCCTCGTACAGCGAGCACCCGGAGCCGCCGCCCTCGGTGGCACTGGTCTTCCACACCGACTCGGCCCAACCCCGGCCGGTCGTCGCGTCCTTGGTGAGCGAGGTGCCGCCGACGGCCGTGACGTACTGGGAGGCGGCGGGGTAGGCGACGCCGTAGGCGCTGTCGCCGGAGCTGGCCACGACGGCCACGCCCGGATGGTCGTAGTACGGGTCGTAGGCAGCGGCCTCGGAGGCGTCCTCGCCGCTGCCAGCAGCCGAACTGTAGGACGCCCCGTAGGAGTTGGACACGTACTTGGCTCCCAGGGCGACTGCCTCGTCCACCGCTGTGCCGAGGTCGGTGCTGGACGCCGTGGTCGCCTCGACCAGGACGACATGCGCGTTCGGCGCGACCGCCGACACCATGTCCAGGTCGAGTGAGATCTCCCCGGCCCAGCCGGAATTGGCCGCCGGGTAGCCGGTGCCGCCGGTCTGGTCGACCTTCTTGAAGCAACCGTTCGCCGTGGTGCAGGCGGGCAGCCCGTACTGGGTGCGGTACACCGCCAGGTCGGCCTCCGCGTTCGGGTCGTCGTAGGCGTCGACGATGGCGACGGTCGCCCCGGCGCCGCCGTTCGCGGGCAGGGCGTAAGCGGACAGCAGGTCCGAAGGACCGTACCCTGCGGGCGTGTTGGGTACGGTGTCGCCCGCGGCCGACACACCTGCGGGCTTCACTTTACGGCCGCGCATGACACCCTTGACGGCCGAGATGTCGGTGCGCTTCAGCGCGAAGCAGGACGCCCGGCCCGGCGCGGGTGTGCCGCACACCCGTTGGGAGCTGATCCGTCCCGTGCTCTGCTGGGTCTCGGTGGTGGTGGGGATCGAGGACGCTGGGGCCGTCGAGACGGCGGATCCGGCCGGGGAGCTGGCCGCGGCAGCCAGGGCGGGGTGTGCCGCGAGGCCCGCCAGGGCCAGGGCCGCGACGGCCATCGCCCGTCTGCGGAGTGGGATGCGCTGGTGCACGTGCTCTCCGTCCGTCGTGGAGGCCGGGCAGGTGCGGGACGGCCTGCGTGTCCGCACGGCTCGGGAAGCAGGGCGCTTCGGGGCGTCATCCTGACCCGGGGCGACGGTGGTCCGGGAGGGCTGTCGACTGGCGACAGCACGACATGGCGAGACCACGACATCTCAGCCGGCACGGGGGCTTGCGCGTACGCGGCGAGATCACGTCATGTCGCAGTCTCGACAGGGGAAGACCGTTCCGTCCATCCGGGATTCACCAGAATGATCTCGAAACGAAGCGCATCCGCTTCCCGAGCCGCGCCTCCGTCCGGGCATCCCGTTTCCGTGCGATCTCCCTGCAGGAACGGGAGCTTGTGCGCCCGCCCAGTCGGCGATCAGGCCCGGCCACGCACGCGACAGGAGCTCCAACCCGATGGGAATCAGACGCCTCCGGTTGACTGCCGCCACCGCGGCCGTCGGCGCGCTGGCGCTGGCGGGCCTCAACGGCCCGACGGCGCTGGCCGCCACCGCCGGAACCGCCGGGGCATCGGGCGCGACCAGCGCCTCGGCCCCGACGATACCGACCACGACGGACACGCAGCGGCACACCGGCACGCCGCACAGCGAACCGGTCTGCACGACCGCGCCCAAGCCCGGCCAGGCCACCTGCTTCGCCCTGAAGCGCACCGACATCTCGGCCGTGAAGGGCGTCATGCGCGGAAAGGGCGCCAAGAGCGGCGCGGCGACCCCGGCGGACGCCCAGCCGAACACCAACCCGCCCGCGGGCTACGGCCCTTCCGACCTGCTCTCGGCCTACAGCCTTCCGGCAGACGGCGGCGCGGGCGCGACCATCGCCATCGTCGACGCCTACGACGACCCGAACGCAGAAGCCGACCTGGCGGTGTACCGCGCCCAGTACGGGCTGCCCGCCTGCACCACCGCCAACGGCTGCCTCAGCAAGGTCAACCAGACCGGCGGCCCTGCCCTCCCGCCCGCCGACAGCAGCTGGGCCGGCGAGATCTCGCTCGACCTCGACATGGTCTCCGCCGTCGCACCCGACGCCCACATCCTGCTGGTCGAGGCGAGCACCGCGTCCACCGACGACCTGGGCACCGGCGTTGACACCGCAGTCGCTCTCGGCGCGAAGTACGTGTCCAACTCCTACGGCAGCGGCTACTCCTCCGCCCCCGGGAGCGGCGAGGACGCCTCCGAGACCACCGCCGCCGACCCGTACTACAACCACCCGGGCGTGGCCGTCGTGGCCAGCTCCGGCGACAGCGCCTACGGCGTGACCTACCCCGCCGCCTCCCAGTACGTCACCTCCGTCGGCGGCACCTCGCTCACCAAGTCCGCAGGGACCGGACGTGGTTGGACCGAGTCGGCGTGGAGCAACAGCTACGGTGGCGGCGGCTCAGGCTGCTCGGTCTACGAGTCCAAGCCGACCTGGCAGACCGACACCGGCTGCGCCAAACGCACCGTCGCCGACGTCTCCGCCGTCGCCGACCCCGCCACCGGCCTGGCCGTGTACCAGACCTACGGCGGCAGCGGCTGGGCCGTCTACGGCGGCACCTCCGCATCGGCTCCGATCATCACCGCCACCTATGCCGACGCCGGCACCCCGGCCCAGGGCAGCTACCCGAGCTCCTACCCGTACAACGACCGCTCCGCGCTCAACGACGTGACCAGCGGCAGCAACGGCCACTGCACGCCGGCCTACTACTGCACCGCGCAGACCGGCTACGACGGCCCCACCGGCCTGGGCACCCCGAACGGCACGGACGCGTTCTCGGCCGCACCACACGGCCAGGTCAAGGGCACGATCACGGACGCAACGACCGGCGATCCGGTAGCCGACGCCGTCGTCTCGGCCGGCAGCCGCTCGGTGACCACAGCCGCCGACGGCAGCTACGACCTCTACCTCTCCCCCGGCACCTACGACGTCACCGCGGGGGCCTACGGCTTCGCGACCGGGAAGGCGGTGGGCGTCACCGTCACCGACGGCGGTGTGGTGACCGAGAACCTCGCGCTCGCCGAGGTGGCCCGGGTCAAGGTGTCCGGCACCGTCAAGGACGGCTCCGGGCAGGGCTGGCCGCTCTACGCCTCGATCAGCGTCGAAGGCGCCACCGGCGGCCCGGTCCACACCGATCCGAAGACCGGCGCCTACACGGTCTACGTTCCCGTCAACGCCGACTACACCTTGGACTTCACCCCCTACTACCGGGGCTACCAGTCCACCACCAGCACGATCAGCGCAGGCACGTCCTCGCTGACCGACGACGTCCAACTGCCGATCGACACCGCCGCGTGCACGGCGGCGGGGTATCAGCTCAACCACCACGGACTCTTCCAGAGCTTCGACGACAAGGCCGTCCCGGACGGCTGGAGCGTCGCCAGCGCGGCCGGGACCAAGGCCGGCTGGGTCTTCACCAACCCGCTGGGGCACTCCAACCTGACCACCGGTGACGGCAACTTCGCGATCGTCGACGCCGACGCGTACCAGGACAACATCCGTAACACCACGCTGACCAGCCCGGCAACCGACCTGTCCACCTTCACCGCGGACGACCCTCCGGTCCTCTCCTTCGGGGACGGCTACGCCAAGGGCACCGACACCGCAGGTGCCGTCCAGCTCAGCACCGACGGCGGCGCCACCTGGACCACCGTCTGGAACTCCCCCTCCGCCACCTCGATCCGGACTGTCGTCTCGGTCCCGCTGCCGCAGGCTGCCGGGCAGTCCCAGGTGCAGATCCGTTTCGCCTACAGCGCCACCACCGGCGGCTACTGGGAGGTGGACAACGTCCAGCTGGGCGGCGCCACCTGCGACCCCCAGCAGGGCGGCCTGCTCGTCGGCAAGGTGACCGACGCCAACACCGGTGCCGCGCTGGCAGGCGTGGCCGTCACCGATGCCGCCGACAGCACCGTCTCCGCCACGTCCACGGTCGTTGACGACACCGCCCTCGGCGGTGCCTTCTACTGGGCCTTCGTGCCGGGCGTCGGCAGCCACACCGTCGATGCCGCGCTGGCGCACTACGCCTCCGCCGCCTCGACTGTGGCCATCGTCCAGAGCACGGTCACCGAGGCCGACTTCGCCATGAAGGCCGGCCGCGTCGAGCTCTCCTCCACCTCGCTGTCCGCCACTGCCAAGATGGGCGGCACGGCGAAGACCACGCTCACCGTCCGCAACACCGGAACCGCGCCCGCAACGGTCACGCTCTCGGCCGAGTCCTCCGGCTACACGGCAGCGTCCGTCGGCGCCACCGGGAACGTCCCGACCCGGCGCATTGCCGGCCCGTTCTCCGCGGGACCCGCGGCCCTCGCCGCGGCGAGCGCGACCCCCGCCGAGAGGAAGGCGGCCGCCACCGCTCTGACAGCGGCTCAGAACGCCGTCGGACCCGCCGATTCGGAGGGCTGGCAGCCCATTGCGGACGTCCCCGCCGCGAGCACCGACAACGTCGTCGAGACCGTCGGCGGTGTCGTCTACTCCGGCCTCGGGTTCGCCGGCAACGACGTGGGCGAAGTGAACACCCTCTACGCCTACGACCCCGCCACCGGGTCCTGGACGCAGAAGGCGAGCGCCCACGACAAGCGGGACGCGCCCGCCCACGCCGCCATCGACGGCAGGATCTACGTCGTCGGCGGATGGACCCCGCAGTCCACCGTCGACTCCTCGATGGAGATCTACGACCCGGCCACCGACAGCTGGAGCACCGGAGCCACCATCCCGTCCGGACACGCGGGGGCCGCCAGCGCCGCGGCGGGCGGCAAGATGTACGTCGTCGGCGGCTGCACGAACACCGGCTGCGGCAGCACCGACGCCCTCGCCTACGACCCGTCGCAGAACACCTGGACGAAGATCGCCGACTACCCCGAGCCCACCGCCTGGGAGGCCTGCGGCGGCATCGCCGGCAAGCTCTACTGCGCCGGCGGGTACTCGGCGGCGAACGCCGACAGCGCCCATGCCTACGTCTACGACCCGGCCACCGACGCCTGGAGCCCGATCGCCTCGCTCCCGAAGACCGACTGGGGCACCGCCTACACCAGTGCGAACGGGCAGCTGCTGCTCCAGGACGGTGTCGTCGACACCGCTCTGTCCAACCAGGGCTGGGCCTACGACCCGGCCACTGACAGCTGGACCGAGCTGCCGAACACCCCGGTCGCCTCGTACCGCTTCGGCGGCAGCCAGGGCTTCTACGCCATCGGCGGCAGCATCGGCGTCGGGGACGCGCAGCCGACCGCCCAGGTGCTCGCCGGCTGGGACCAACCCTCGGACGGCCCGGCGCCGTGGCTCTCGCTCAACACCCCCACGCTCACCCTCGCGGCAGGCGCCAGCACCAAGGTGACCGTCACATTCGATGCCGCGGACGCCTCCGTGGCCCAGCCGGGCAACTACACCGGGCGAATGCTGGCGACCACGGACACCCCGTACCGCGTCCCGGCGGTCGGCGTGACGATGACCGTCAAACCGCCCAACACGTGGGGCAAGCTGGCCGGGACCGTCCAGTACCGGGACGCCGCCGGTGCGCTGCACCCGCTGTCGGGCGTGACCATCCGGATCATCTCCAGAACCGCCTCGTACACCGTCCACAGCGACAGGAACGGCCAGTACGGGTACTGGCTGCCCAGCGACAAGGTCACCGTCCTCGCCGCCAAGGACGGCTACCAACCCGACACAGTCTCCGTCAAGGTCGCCAAGGGGGTGACCACCACCCAGGACTGGACCCTGCTACGGCAGTGACCTGGTGACATCCCGCCAGCCCCGAGGCCCGGTGCGACCGTCCCCCGTGAACGGTCGCACCGGGCCCGGCTGCTCCCGGTTCCGTCAGCGGACCGGTTGCCCCGCTCCGGCAGCGGAGCCGGCGAACAGGTCCGCACAGCGGCGACGAAGCTCGGCCATCTGCACCTTGCCCATGACGTTGCGGGACAGCGCGTCGACCACACGGCCACGAGACCCTGGTCGAGACCGTCGTGTACTCGCAGAACGAGACCTTCGAGAGATCATCCGATCTGATCCGACCGACTCTCAAAGCCGTTGGCGCTACTCCGACTTGCTAGGGCATGCGGGTAGGCGGGTGTCATCGAGATCGACGGACCACAGCACCGGGAGCATGCGGGCTACGATCACAGCCGAAGCCGTCTGCTGTTGAACGCAGGAGTGAAGCCCTTCGACCGGCTGAACGTGGACGACTCCACTCAACTACACCAGGTCGAACGATTCGTTGACGGCTTCCTCGCTCGCCAAAAGCGTTCGTAGTAGCCGGCCCTGGCCCGTAACCGTCTCTGCCTGGCTCATGCCGTGGGGAGGCGGGCCGCCACCTGCCACCGTCTGGTCGTCGTGAATCGGACAGTGGCAACACTGACTTGCGTAGACGCCAACGAGCCGGACCAGTGCTTCTGAACAGGCACTGGTGGCCCGCCTGATCAAGTATGCCGAAGCTGCCCCGACCAGACGCTCAAAGCCCCTGGCGTTACTCGACGTGCTGAAGCAGGTACGGCGAGGTCAGACCAGCAAGTCGGTTCATACGCACCAGCGTTGCACACGCCCTCGGCCGTAGGGTGCACACCTGGACGCCCGCTCGGCGCGTCGGGCCTGCGCACTCAGGGAGACAGGCGCCATCACCTGGTCGCCTCGGACGAGGTTGCCGGAGAGCTGGCGCGCAAGGTCTGGAAGGCCGCCCTGGCCGCCCGTCACAGCCTCAAGCGCCAGGTGTGCCCCCATCCGCCCGATCCGGGGAGCAGTCCTAGGCCGTTAGCGGGGCGCCCGGCCGGCCCGGGGGTCGGGGCCGGTGAACAGGTCCGCGTAGTGGCGGCGGAGCTCGGCCTTCTGCACCTTGCCCATGATGTTGCGTGGCAGAGCGTCGACCACGTGGACAGCCCTGGGGTGCTTGAAGCGGGCGAGGTGCTCCGCCACGGAGGCCAGGAGTTCCTTTTCCCGGGGCTCCTGGCCCGGTGCGGCGACGACCACCGCGACGACGGTCTCCCCGAAGTCCGGGTGCGGGACGCCGATGACGGCGGACTCGGCCACGGCGGGGTGGGCGTCGAGCAGTTCCTCGATCTCCTTGGGATAGATGTTGAACCCCCCGGAGATGACCAGGTCCTTGTCCCTGCCCACGATGTGGAGGTAGCCGTCCGCGTCGAAGCGGCCCAGGTCACCGGTCTTGAAGTAGCCGTCCGCGCGGAACTCGGCGGCCGTCTTCTCGGGGAGCTCCCAGTAGCCGGCGAAGACGTTGGGTCCGCGCACCTCGATCCCGCCCACCTCGCCGGCGGGCAGCTCCCGGCCGCTCTCCGGTTCCACCACCCGGACCGAGACGCCTGCCAGCGGCCTGCCGACCGTGCCGGGCCGGCGCGGGCCGTCCGCGTATGGGTTGCTGGTGTTCATCCCGGTCTCGGTCATGCCGTAGCGCTCCACGATGGCGTGGCCGGTGCGGGCCTCGAAGGCCCGGTGGTCGCTCGCGAGGAGGGGTGCCGAGCCGGAGACGAACAGCCGCATGGAGGCGCAGGCGGCAGGGGTGAGCCGGTCCTCGTCCAGCAGCCGGGTGTAGAAGGTCGGTACGCCCATCAACACCGTCGCCCGCGGCAGCAGCCCCACGATCTGCCCGGCGTCGAATCTCGGGAGGTAGAGCAGGGTGGCGCCGGTGGTCAGCGCCATGTTCACGGCGACGAACAGGCCGTGCACATGGAAGATCGGCAGCGCGTGGATCAGCCGGTCCACCTCGGTGAACTGCCAGGCCTCCACCAGGGCTGCGCAGTTCGAGGCCAGGTTGCCGTGCGAGAGAACCGCACCCTTGGAGCGCCCGGTGGTCCCGGAGGTGTAGAGGATCGCCGCGGGGTCCTCGGCGCGGGCTTCGAAGGAGCGCCCCGCCCGGTCGTCGGCTCCGGGGCCGTCCGGTCCGGGACCACCGTCCAGGAGGGTGCCGTCCCCCGTGGTGCCGAGCGTCTCCACGAGCATGCCATCGCCGGCCCGGTGGGCGTGCTGCTCGCGACGCTCGGGGGCGCAGACGAACACGCGGGGCCGGGCGTCGCCGATGAAGTAGTCGACCTCCGCGCCGGTGTAGGCGGTGTTGAGGGGCAGGAAGACGCCGCCGATGCGCAGGGTGGCCAGGTAGAGGGCGATGGCCTCGGGGGACTTCTCCACCTGCGCGGCGACCCGGTCACCGGGCCGGACTCCGTCGGCCAGCAGTCGGGCGGCGATCCGCCCGGCGGCCAGGTCGGTCTGCCGCCAAGTGACCCCGTGGCCGTCCGGTAGTTCGAAGAGCGTCCGGTCGGCGCGCAGCCGCACCTGTTCCTCGAAGGAGCGGTGGACGGGGGTGAAGGAGACCATCGGAAATTCCGTTCTCGTGATCGCCGTCCGCTTCCAGGGCGGGGACGTAGACATGTCGTTGCTGCGGTCGCGGCTCAGGTGCGGCGGTCCGGGGGTGGCCCCGGGGCGTGCAGGGCGCGCATGGGGCCGTCGACAGCCACCACGCCTCGGCGGACGAAGTCCTCGTGCCGGCGCTCCAGTTCGGCCGGCTCGTAGCGGTAGTTGACCATCGCGCCGTAGGACTGGTCCCAGGCCTGGGGGGAGGGGTCGGCCGGCCAGTCGAGCTGCCAGGCGGCGGCGCCGTTGCCCAGGTGGAAGCGGGCCACCGGGTCGAGCGGGCGCCCGTCCGCGCGGCGCTCGACCGCGATGTACCGGGCCAGGACCGGCAGCAGCCGGGAGCGCAGCCGGGCGGTCCCGGCTGGCCCGAGCATCGACGGGTCGCTGGAAGCATCCATGTCCGCTACAAGGCGCCGCAGTTCGCCGTCCTGCCCGGACTGCTCCGCCAGCCAGCTGCGGAAGCCCGGAATCGGCGAGAGTGTGGCGAACAGCGTCAGCTGCGGGAGCTGCTCGCCCACCTGCTCGATGACCTGTTTGATCAGGAAGCTACCGAAGGACACCCCGGACAGCCCGTCGAGGGTGTTGTTGATGGAGTACAGCGCGACGGTGTCGGCCGTGCCCGGGGGAATCGCGGGGCCGAGCGCGAGCAGCGGGGTGATCTCGGTGGGCAGTCCGCGCACCAGGGCGACCTCCACGAAGACCAGCGGGATGTTCCCGGTGGAGGGGTGGAAGAAGGCGTAGATGCGTCGGTCGGCGGGGTCCAGCCGCCGGCGCAGTTCGTCGGCGCCGGCCATGGGGTGGACCCGCTCGCCGCGCAGCAGGTGCGCGCGCAGCTCGGCCGGGGCGTCGGCGGTGACTTCCGCCATCCGCAGGAAGCCGCGGTTGAACCACGAGGTGAGCAGGTGGCGGAAGTCGTGGTCGAGGGGGCGCAGTTCCGGGTGGTCGGGCAGCAGCCGGAGCAGGTCGGCGCGCATGTCCACCAGGGCCGGGGTGGCCTCGGGGGCGTGGTTCATGCGGCGCAGCAGCTGCTGGCGGGCGGGCTCGACCGCGTCGAAGAGCCCGGTCAGCTCCTCGGTGCCCTGCCCCCCTGCCGCCCTCGCGGCCTCCCACTGCCGGTAGCTCGCGCGCACCCGGTCGGCGTCGGCGTCGTACGCCCGGGTGATGTGGGCGAAGAACTCCCGCTTGGCGTCGTCGTCGAGTTCCCCGTAGTGGGCGAGCGCCCGGGTGGCCACGGCGCGCACGGAGGCCTCGCCGCCGTCGCCCATCAGCGAGGCGCAGTCGGTGAGCAGCTGGTGCAGCGGGGAGAGGGTCGGCGTCCCCTCCGTGCGGTCCCGCTGCTGCTCATCGCGTGCGTTCATCGGAACTCCCGACTCGGTGTGTGGATCAGGACGACACGGGGGCCGGCGTGCTGGGCGCTGGTGCGACGGGGGTCGCGGCCGGACGGCGGAGCCGGACCGCGATCTCCGCCACCGTGGTGACGGCGATGTTGACGACCAGGGCGATCAGGCCGGTGTCCACGGTACCGACGTCCACTCCGCCGAAGGTCAGCCAGACCAGCACGGCCACCCCGGCCAGGATGCCGGCGAGGGCGGCTGCCGCGTGCAGCCGGACCGTACGGGCCAGGCCCATGGCGATCGCCGGGGCGAGCTGCGTCAGGCCGCCGTAGGTGAGCAGCAGTAGGTTGGACAGCAGTCCGGGGCGGGCCAGTCCGAGGGCCAGCGCCAGTCCGGCGGCGACGACCACGCAGAGGTGGTTGACCCGCAGCTGGGTGCGGGGGGAGCGGATGGCGACCAGGTTGCGGGAGAGCATGCTGGAGATGCCGACCAGGATGGCCGCCGAGGGCACCATCGCCGCCGACGCTGCGGCGACGGCGATGACGCCGACGAGCCAACCCGGCAGGGTCTGTCCGGCCAGGGTGAGGGCGACGCCGTTGGGCGCGGTGCCCTTGCGCACCAGCAGCACTCCGGCGAATCCGATGATCACCGGTATGCCGAGGGCGATCTGGTACAGCGGCAGCCAGATGGCGTTGGAGCGCAGGGCGCGCCCGCTGCGTGCGGCCAGGACCGGCGGCCACAGGTGGGCCATGGTGCCCAGCCCGCCGCCGATGCCGGAGATGAGGACCGCGGTGAAGAAGAAGGTCGCGTCGTATCCCTCCTGGTTCAGCGTGAGCAGCTGCGGGTGGGTGTCGCGGACGGTCGCGAACAGTCCGCCGATGCCGCCGTGGACGGTCACCGCGACGCCGATGAGCAGCGCGACCAGCCCGAAGATCATCAGAGCGTCCTTGAGGTAGGCGACCCTGGCGATGCCGCGGATGCCCGACCACAGCACGAATCCGACGGTCAGCACGGTCGCCAGGACCATGCTGAGGCGGCCGCCCGCGCTGCTGCCGGTGGCCAGCTGGACGATCAGGCCCAGGCCGGTGATCTGCAGTTGCAGGTAGGGCAGCAGGAACACTGCGCCCACCACCGCGACGACCCGTCCCAGCAGCGGGCTGCGGTACCGGTCGACGAAGAAGTCCGCCTGGGTCACGTACCCGCCGCGAAGGCCGAGTTGGCGCATGCGGGGGGCGGTGAAGTACTGCAGGACCAGGTTGATGGCGAGGTAGCACAGGGCGAAGCAGGCGGCGACGCCGGCGCTGAAGGCCATGCCTGCGAGGCCGAGGAAGCTGAAGGTGGTGAAGGACTCGCCGGCCTGGAGGAACCAGGTGGTCGCGGTGGAGAACCGGCGGTTGCCGACGGTCCACTCCCCCAGTTCACGGCTGGGCGGGCGGCGTCCGCTCAGTCCCACCAGCGCGACGAGGACGATGCCGGCGGTCGTGATGACCATGGTGGTGCTCATGCTGCTGCCTCCTGGGTGTCGTCGTACTCGTCGGACTCGTCGTCCCCGCCGCGGAACCGGCGGTCCACCAGGAGCAGGCTCACGGTGGTGCCGGCCGTCCACAGCAGGCACCAGAACATGACGGACGGAATGCCCAGCCACAGGTGGGGGCCGTTGACGAAGGGCAGGAACGGCGTGCCGAGGAGGGCCAGCACGGGCACGGCGGCCCAGAGCGCATGCGGAGTTCGCATCATGGTTGCTCCAGCAGAGGGAGTCAGGACGGGGGACGGAAGGGCGTCACGGCGAGCGTCGGCGAGAGCGACGCCCACGGGGTCGGGCGGGAGACCTACGGGAGGAGGGGCGCGGTCCGGCCGTGGCGGGTGGCCGCCTCGTACGCCGCGCCGACCCGCAGCACGGTGCGCTCGGCGCGCGGCGCGGCCACGATCTGCAGCCCCACCGGCAGGCCGGCGGGCGTGAAGCCGGCCGGTACCGACAGTGCGGGCGCGCCGAGCACGGTCAGCAGGTAGGCGGATCGCATCCAGTCGAGATAGGTGTGCTGCGGCCGGCCGTCGACGACGGTCGGGTACTCGATCTCCACGTCGAACGGCGCGACCTGGCTTACCGGGGCGATCAGCACGTCGTAGCGGCTGAAGAAGTCGGCGGCGGCGAGGTGGATCCGGCCGTGCTCGGCCTGCACTCGGGCCAGGTCGCCCGCGGTGAGCTTCAGGCCCTCCTCGATGTTCCACAGCAGGCTGGGCTTGAACCGGTCGGGGGACCCGTCGTTCAGGGCTCCGAAGCCGGTCCGGAAGGAGTGCGCCCGCAGGGTGCGGAAGACGTCCTCGGCACCGTCCAGGTCGGGGCAGTCCTCGGTGACGCGGCAGCCCAGCTCCTCCAGCACCGCGACCTGCCGGGCGACCACGGCCCGCACCTCGGCGTCGACCGGGACGCGCCCGCCGAGGTCAGGCGCGTAGGCGACGCGGAGGCCGGTGAGGTCGGGTGCGAGCGGCTCCCGGAAGACCGCTCCGGGGGTCTCCAGCGAGATCGGGCTGCGGGCGTCAGGGCCAGCCATTACCGACAGCAGTAGCGCGGTGTCGGCGACGGTGCGCCCCATGGGGCCCGCGACCGCGAGCGTCTCCCACAGGTCGTCGGCGGCGAGCACCGGGACCCGGCCGGGGGTCGGCCGCAGTCCGACCACGTTGCAGAACGAGGCCGGGTTGCGCAGCGAGCCGCCCATGTCGCTGCCGTCCGCGATCGGCTGCAGCCGAGCGGCGAGCGCAGCGGCGGCGCCGCCGCTGCTGCCTCCGGCCGAGCGGGTCGGATCGTAGGGGTTGCGGGTGGCCCCGAAGACCCGGTTGAAGGTGTGCGACCCTGCGGCGAACTCCGGGACGTTGGTCTTGCCCAGGCGAATGGCGCCGGCCGCCTCGATGCGCTGGACCAGGATGTCGTCCTGCTCCGGCACGTGCTCGGCGAAGATCGGCGAACCGTGCGTGGTGCGCATGCCACGGGTTTCGTGGGTGTCCTTGAAGGCGATGGGCAGACCGTGCAGCGGGCCCAGTTCGGCTCCCGAGGCGGCCAGTTCATCGGCCCGGCCGGCTGCCGCCAGCGCGCCCTCGGGGTCCAGCGTGACGATTGCGTTGACGGTCGCGTTCACCCGCCCGATCCGGTCCAGGTGGGCGGCGACGACCTCCCGCGCGGAGAGCTCCCGCCGACGGACCAGGTCCGCGATTTCGACGGCGTCGCGCGCACACAGCGCGTCGGCTTCGGTGGGGCTCACATGC
This sequence comes from Streptacidiphilus jeojiensis, assembly GCF_042510965.1. Lineage (NCBI taxonomy): Bacteria > Bacillati > Actinomycetota > Actinomycetes > Kitasatosporales > Streptomycetaceae > Streptacidiphilus > Streptacidiphilus jeojiensis. Next base: position 93,978 of record NZ_JBEUKS010000012.1, on the reverse strand, counting down.
ATGGCGTTCCTCGGGCAGCAGGGCGTGTGCCACCACATTGGCCGATGTGACTTTTTTCGTCAATGGTTCAATCGATATGAACTTTTAAGACATGTCAGCCACTTGCATGAACTTTTCAGACGCACGAGCGGGGTAGTCAGTGCAGCGGACCCCCCCGGCCCACCACGCCGCTCCGCTTCCACGCCTCGACCACCAGATGCGACTGCACGGCCTCCGCCCGCCGCACCCACGCGGGCTCGGTCAGGAACCGGTGCAGCTCCTCCTTCGAGGGCTGGGTCACGTGCACCAGCAGCTGGTACTCCCCCATGACCACCGCCGCATACCGCACCAGCGGCGAGGCGACCAGCAGTCGGCCGACCTCCTCCACCTCATCCGGCCTGGTCCTGATCCACAGCAGCGCCTCGACCGGCAGGCCGAGCAGCGCGGGCTCCACCACGGCCCGGATGCTGACCAGCCCGTCGCGCGTCAGCGACTCCACCCGGCGCCGCGCCGTGGCCACCGACACCCCTGCCAGGGCGGCGAGTTCGTCGTTGGTACGCCGGCCGTCCTCGACCAGGGCTGCCAGCACCGCGCGCTCGTCAGGCGCCAACTCCTGCTCGGGCAGGCCCACCCCGTCGGCCGGCACGCCCCCGCTGTCGAGCGCCTCGACCTCCTCGGGGCGCAGGATCCCCGGCGACCACTCGTGGACCGTGCGGAAGTACCGCAGCACCGGCGAGACCTGCTGCTGCACCAGCCCGGGCAACGCGGGAACCTCGTCCAGCACCAGCCGCCCCAGCTGCCCGGGCGCGCACTGCAGTTCCGCGACGCAGTCGGTCACGCCGGCCAGGACGTAGGAGAAGATCGCGTCCTCGCGCAGCCCGGTGGCGACGGCGATGTCCCGCACCGACCCCGGCCGGCAGTTCATCCGCAGGATGACCGTCTCACCGCGCGTCGCCAACCCGCGCACCTCGACGTCCCCGCTCTCCAGGAGCCGGTTCCCGCGCCGCGCAATCTTCCGCTCGGGCTCGTCCAGAGCGGCGGCGATCCGCCGCCAGGAAGCCCGCCCGTCGATCTGCAGGGCGGCGACGATCCGCCGGTCCAGCGCGTCGAGCGCCTGCTGCAGGCCCGAAGTCATCGCGCCTCCCCCGCAGCAGCAGGGGTGAAGTCAAAGTCGGCAGTCACCCGCCGACCTTAACCACTGGAACCGCTGATCACCCAGCGCACCCGGGCACCCGCCCGCCTGGAAGCGGCCCAACGCACCCAGCCGCCGGGGCAGCCAAGCGGCCCTGCAGCGCAAGGCGAGGGCGCGACCTCGACCAGGCCACCGGATCGCCTGACACTACTCCGACTTGCTCGGCCTCAAGCCGGCGAGGATGCTCTCCCACTTCTCGGGAGTCCATGAAGGCGACTCGGCGACCTGCGCCGCCACCCAGGCTTCGATCTCCGCGTCGAGTTCATCACGTTCGGTACTCATGCTGTCACCTCTTGGCATAGGTCCAGTTCAGGACTACCAGCCTTTACAAATGCACTGGCACCAGTGGCACGCAGAGTAACCGACTGACAACAGAACCGGTACATCGCGGCGCCGAGCCTCCTCGAACGCCGCCGGCTCCCAGGGCCACCAATCGACCGGATTGTCAGCGTGCTGAAGCAGATAAGCCGAGGTCAGACCACCCAAGCGGTTCATGTACTCCACCCTCTCACACCGCCACAGCGCTGGACGAGAGGCCGCGAACCTTGCCTCAGCCTGCCCGATTTGCACTCATGCTCCATCACGCGGTGGACGAGGATTACCCCTTTTGCACACCGGTCCCAGCAGTTGGCGAGGGCTCTTGCAGAACACTTCCCAATGTTGGTTCCGCCGACCACCGATCTCCGTTCCTCCTCAAGACTCGCAGCAACCCCGGGTGCTGGGCAGCGAGCGCGCGCAGTTCCTCCAAGTAGTCGCGGGCCTCGTCATGCCGGCCGAGCTTCTCACAGGCAGCCAGAGTCAAATTAAGGCTGACGGCGCACACAAAGGGGGAAGCGAAGGATTCACCAATTCGGAGCGCTTCGCGTGCGTGACGCAGAGACATTTCATAATCCCCCGTCTTGCCGCTGTGCGTGGAGGTGATTTGGTGGGCGGCAACCACGTCGCGGAGTTCTCCCCAGGTGGTCAGCATGGCAATCGCACGGTCTGCGCAAGCCATTGCCTGGTCGGCAGCGCCGATGTCGAAGTAGTATGCCACCTCGCCCAGCAGAGTCCGGGCTAGCCGCAGCTCGTCGCCGATCTCAGCGAGAGTGGCGAGCGCGGAATCGAAGAGAGGGCGAGCCTCTCCGGAGCGGCCGAGAACGTGGAGCGTCTCTGCGGCGTTAGCCTGTGCGAGTGCCTCACCAGAGACGTTCCCACACTGCCGCGAAATCTCAATGTCCCGCAAGTGCAGCGCGAGCGATTCCTCTGGGCGGTTCAGGTTTCTCAGTGTAAGCCCGAGGTCATTGCAGACCATACTGACCTTGTGCGGATTCCCGATCTTCTCGAAGATGGCCAGCGACCGCCGCTGAAGTTCCTCGGCCTCTTCATGTAGTCCAAGCTCACCGTAGGTAAGGCCAAGCGTGTTCAGCGTCTCCGCGGCGCCGGACTCATCGCCCATTTCCGTGCAAACGCGCAGGTCCTCTTCAAAGAGCCCGATGGCCTCCGAAGTGTTGCCAGACATCCGATGTATCGTCCCAAGGTTGTACAAACCCTGCGCAACCTCATGCCTAAGGCCGAGTTGGCGAAAGAGGGCCAGGCTCTGCTCCAGGAGTGGAGTGGCCTCGTGAGGTGTGCCGACATCCATCAGCAGGCAGCCCAGTAGATTGGCCGAGGACGCGACAGCCAGCTCATTCCCAGCCTGGATGGCCTTGGCGTGAGCCGTGCGGGCCAGTTCCAGCCCTGCGGCGAACTCCCGGCGCGAGCGGGCAAGGTTCGTCTTTGAACTCAGGAACATGATCTCGACCAGAGATTGACCAATCAATTGAGCTGCGGTGAGCCCATGTCGGATCACCTCGTCCCAGCACAGCCACTCACCGAGGATCTCGCAGAGTGCGCTGAGCGACAGAGCTAGTTGGGCGGCATCGGCTGAGGCCTTGTCAGCGAGCAGGACAGGCAGAGCCGCCACGGCGTTGGGAAGCTCAGCATTCGCCCATGCGAGAGCCGATTCAGTTTCGGTCACGGATGGGGCCCGGGGCGACTCGATTCCCAGGGCACTGATCTGGCCGACAAGAGTGAAGTGTGAGCGGCTGCTGAACTGTTTCAGCCACTCCAGCATGCGGCTCTGTGCAGCCCGCCAGGACTTCTCCGGGTCTGCCTGCAGCTTATCACGTGAGTAGACTTTCAATAGATCATGAAAGCGGAATCGCCCGAAGGTGGCGGCCGGCTCGATCAGGTTAGCTTCGTACAGCTTGTCAAGCAGCCGAGCAGCCTGGCGTGCGTCGCAGTCCATGAGCGCCGAGCACAGGCCGGAGCCGAAGTCTTCACCGGGCACAAGGGCCAGCCTTTTGAACGCGTTCTTTGCCCCCTTGCCCAGCTTCCGATAAGAGAGGCCAAAGGCCACGCGCACGGCGAGATCGCCGGTCTCCGGGAGCTCCAGTCGCTGACGTTGATCACGCAACTCCGTGGCAAGATCGGCCATACTCATATTGCGTCTCGTTGCCAGCCTGTTGCCAGCGATCCGCAGCGCGAGCGGAAGATGACCACATGAGGAGACAACGTCCCGGGCATTAATGGGATCATTCTCCACCGTGGCGGACCCTGCGATGGCGCAAAGGAATGCTAGTGAAGTCGAGACGGGGAAGACGTCGAGATCGGTACGTTGTGCCCCCTCAAGACCGGAGAGTCGGTTACGACTGGTGATCAGCACCAATGCCGAATCACCGGGCGGCAGCAGCGGGCGAACCTGCTTCTCGTCAGCGACATTGTCAAGCACTAGAATAATTGGGCGATCGGCGGTCAAGCGGCGGTACATGTCGAGGCGTGCATGGGTGTCGGTGGGGACTTCCTGTTCGGGCAGGCCCATCGCCCGCAGGAAACGACCCATGATCTCCTCTGGCGACGCTGGGCGATCATTCACTCCACGCAGATCGGCGTAAAGCTCCCCGCCCGTATACAGGCTACGTGATTCGTACGCGATGTGAATGGCGAGCGCGCTCTTCCCGATACCCGGTTTTCCGGTAATGACGGCTAACCGGGGTCCGGGGCTTCCCTCAGGGGAACTGAAGCCCGACCTCAACGCATCGATCTCGGCTTCACGTCCAGTGAAGTTGGGAGCCTTGGGCGGGAGGAGGCATGGGCGCTCCTGCAAGGAACGGTCTGCCTGCGTGGCGGTGAAGGTGATGAACGTCGGATTGGTGATCACTCCGGCGCTGTTGTCCCCACCAATGGCAACCGCTGCGTCGCCTGATGCTCGTGCGTCGTGACGGTGCATCACAGTCGTCCTTGAACTTCGGTCTGAATCGATGCCGTGGCATCCCCGCCAACTGCGACGGCGCCGGGGCCGGCGGCTACGGTGCCCTCCGCCCTGCCCGAACCAACGGCGGGCGCGATGCGTGATGCGACATGGGTCGCCTTCGTCGTAATCGGGGCCTGCACGGAGCCGCCGACCGCAACGGATCCGGGCCCCAGTGCCGCCGCGTTACCCCTCACGTCCGGCCCGGACGAGCGGCTCACATAAAACGCAAGGGCAGCTCCCACCGCGACCAGCACAAGAAGAGCGAGCCACCAACTCCAAGAGGCCCCATTGGTTGCGACGTTGGTGACGACGCCCGTTCCCGCGCCGGCAACCACGGCCGTCGCCGCAGCCGCGCCCCTGCTGACCATAGTCGGCATAGATCTCCCCTTCATCTGCCGCCGGACCCCCGACGTGAGCGGCGGCGCCGATTACGCCTCCTTGCGAGGCGAGCCCTGCCGACAACGCTAACGCCCACTTCTGACAGCCTGGAGCGGAATCGGTATCACAACACATCATCCGGAAGCCTCCGGCCATGACGACCCTGCTGCCCAAAAGGCGGGCATCCCCGCCCGAGCGGGGACCTCGCTCCTGCGCGACGGAGGGGGCTGATCTTCGTCACCTCCGATGGCCAGAACTTGCGGCCGGACACACGGTTCGACTATCCGCCGTGCCTGTGTCCTGTGGACCGGGAGCAGAGTGCCAACGAGTCGGGCGATGAACGGAGCCGGCTCCGTCTGTCAGCGGGCGTCTGCCTCGGGCCCGGGCAGCTCGTCCAGGTCGAGGGTGTAGGTGCGTCCGTCGGCCAGTTCGACGGACAGCTTGCCAGAGCCGTACTTATGCGAGCGGGCCGCGATGTAACCGGAGCCAGTGGGCTGGGTGTGGACGACGACCTCCGCGGCGTACGGGTCCACCACCACAGCAGCGCCAATCTATGTACCGACCTGGTGTGGGCCATCATCGCCAGCGGTGGACAGCGCTGCGAGCAGGAAGGGCTCCACGAGCATGTGCTCCCGGGCCTGCGCCAGCGGCCGAGACCTCGACCGCACCGCGAGGTAGGGGGACGGCGCGAGCCGTGCGGCCGCACTCGGTGATCTGGGCAAGCTCCGCTCCGGTCATGGGGACCGTTGGTGCCCAACGCCCAGTCGCGGGTACGGCCGATCCAACTCGACCAGGCTCTCAAGGCCGTTGGCGTTACTCCGACTTTCTGACGTGTCGCCAGTCTGGGGAGACGTGCAGCCCGAACCTCAGGGCGTCCTTCCACGCTGAGACCAGAGAGGATCGATCAGTCAGCACCTTGTGGATGTACTGCTCAGAGCCAGCGCCGATGCAGCGCGGCTTCCAAGCTGCGGTCAGCCAAGGCATCGGCGCCCTAATCAAGCGGCTACCAGCCGCAGGCGGCCAGTTCTCCGAAGCTGTCGAGCAGGCCGCTCTCCAAGCCGACCAGCCTGTGCATTCGCCACAACCGGCACACCAACACCGTTACGCGACTACTGTTTTGGCCCAAGTGCATGCCCTGACAGGAGCGATCGTGAGCGCAAGTCAGCCAGAGTCGTCCGAGCAGTCGCGGGTCCTGCCGAAGCTGTGCCCGCCCAGAGTCACGAGGACGGACGTCAAGAACTTCCGTCTTCTGCGGGACGCCCGCATCGCCTTCGACAAGGACGTCACAGTCTGCGTTGGCCGCAACAACACCGGCAAGACGTCACTGGCGGAGGTACTGAGCAGGTTCCTCCGCCCCGGCGACCTCAAACTCCGCGTGGAGGACTTCTCCGCAGAGGCCTACTCGGAGTTCGGCCTGGCGTACAAGATGTTCATGACCGGAGACGAGGAAGCAGCACGGAAACTGCTCCCAGAGATCTCGCTGACTGTCTTCATCAGCTACGACAAGGAGACCACGGAGTACGGCCCTCTCGGCTCGCTCATCGTCGATCTCGACCCGGACTGCACCGAGGCAGTTGTGACCGTCCGTTACGCGTTGAAGCCCGGCGCAATGAAGGATCTCTTCCGCGACGGACCGGACAATCTGGCGGACGGCTGGGGAGATTCACTCCTCCTTTCCCTTATTGGCCCTAGGATTCCGCACCTCTTCGAGCGCTCTGCCACGGCTGTAGACCCAGCCGATCCGACGAATTTTCGCATCGTTTCAATGAGCGAGGTCGCCAGAGCGATCAAGGTTGACTTCGTCAAAGCGCAACGCGGTCTTGATGACGAGACGGAGCGACCCAAGGAGCCAATCGGAAAGGTCTTCGAATCGCTCTTCATCGGCGCATCGAAAGCAGATGAAAATTCCCCCCTACGAGACTTTGCCGATGCTGCTGGAGATGCCCTAAAGGAGATCTTTTCAAGCCTGGATGGAAAAATCCAGGACATGTACGACAAGATGGCACCAACAGTCTCTGATTTCGGCTATCCGGGCCTGGGGAACCGAAATTTCTCTACTCGGACTACTCTCGATGCGAAACGTCTTCTTTCAAACTTCACGAGCATCAAATACCCAGGGTCGGCCGGCATCGAACTCCCCGAGTCATACAGTGGCCTAGGGTCAAGAAATCTCCTCCTTATCCTGCTCACGCTATACAGTTACTATCGAGACTATGCGGCCCAACGCAACAAGTCCTGCATCCACTTGGTCTTCATTGAGGAACCCGAAGCCCATCTGCATCCCCAGATGCAGGAAATCTTCATTCACAAGCTCGGGGTCTTCAAAAAGAACTTTCCTGCAGCGGACCAAGAGTCGGAATCATGGAACGTACAATTTCTGGTGACCACTCACTCCGCTCATATTGCCAACAGAGTTGGCTTTTCCGCAGTTCGATACTTCCGACTGGATGAGCGCAGCGAACCAGAAGGCACCACGCGCTCGCAGGTCCTGAATCTTGCCGATGCCCCGGGAGTAAGCAAGGAGTTCCTGCACAAGTATCTGACCTTGACACGGGCCGACCTATTTTTCGCCGACAAGGCCATCCTAATCGAAGGAGCGAGCGAACGCCTCTTCATCCCCGCCGCAATCGCGAGGTTTGATCAACCTGACGAGAAAGGGAAGGAAAGCCTGACAAGCCAGTACATCACTGTCCTGGAAGTCGGCGGTGCTTACGCCCACCTGTTCTATCCCTTCCTGGACTTCTTGGGGCTTCCGACGCTCGTCATCACCGACCTCGATCCGGTTAAGCCCAGCTCTTCTAAGAAGCTAAAAAAATGCTGCGTGAACATGGGAACCACAACCTCCAACGAGGCGATCAAGAAGTGGTTCAACAGTGAAAAAATCACCCTTGCTGAACTAGAAAAGCTTGCCGACAAAGAGGTGCCCGTGATCGAGAGGCGCGGACTCGCCTACCAGGTGTCGGAATTTCCAGGCGGTGCATGTGGGCGAACATTCGAAGATGCATTCATCTTGGCCAATCCTGAGATCTTCATACTGAGAGACTTCGCATCCAAGAGCCCTGCAGAGCAGGAGCAATGGGCCAGATCCCTGGCGGAAGGACAAAAGAAGAGCAATTTTGCCCTCCGCTTCGCTGTTGTGGAGGAGAAATGGAAGACGCCTCGCTACATCACGCGAGGTCTCGAATGGCTACTCCACCAGACGCCGACGCTAGCTGAGACGGTAATTCAGGATCCCGGCGCGGAGGCCGGCGAAACGCCATCGGAGAGTCGGGTGACAGTAAAGTGAATATCGCGCATTTTGAAGGCATCACTACAGCCAACCAGGAAAGTGAAAATTCACTGCGCGAGATCCTCGCATCTCTAGACGATCGACGCAATTTCAAACTAGAGGCCGGCGCAGGCGCAGGAAAGACTCACTCGCTCATCGACGCGCTCCGCCACATCCTGGACGACCGTGCGAAATACTTGCCCCGAGAAGGCCAGCAAGTCGCGTGTGTCACCTACACTAACGTCGCCCGCAATGAAATTATTAGACGCACTGACGCTAGTGTCCATGTGTTCGCTGGGACCATCCATGGTTTTCTCTGGGAGATCATCTCCAGGTTCCAAAAGATACTCGCACAGGAAGTAAAAACGCTTCCTGGCTGGGATGGAATTCTGGCCGATGCGGGGCCTGTAGACGGATTTTCGATCAGCTACGACCTAGGATTCCGCCGTGTCAGGGACGGCGTTATCCGTATCCATCACGACGACGTTCCGGCACTTGCCATCAGGCTCTTCGGTCGAAAGAAATTTCGGTCGCTTGTCGCCGACAGGTTCCCAATTATCTTCATCGACGAATATCAAGACACTCCCGCTGGCCTAGCGGAAGCCATGATCGGAAATATTGCGGACTCCTCCAGTGAATCGACTTATGGCTTCTTCGGGGACCACTGGCAGCAGATCTATGATCGAACATGCGGAAGGATAGATCACCTTCCGGTCACTGCAATCGACAAGCGAGCGAACTGGCGTTCCAGTCCGGCTGTAGTAGATTTTCTCAACCGCATGCGACCTGAGCTTCCCCAGGCTCCGGTCCCAGGCCGCAAGACCGGCTCCGTCGTGATCTACCACACGAATTCGTGGGCCGGTCCTAGGGAGTCGCGCTCCAAAAAGGGTCAGATCTCTGATGGAGCGCTGAAAGAAACGCTTCGCTGTGTCGCAGAGGACGCCCTGCTGCGAAATCAAGTCCCCCAGAACCGGCCATTTAAGACTCTCATGCTCACCCACTCGTCCATCGCCGGAGAGCTAGGCTTCGGCAAGATTAATGAGGCTTTCAGATACAACGACGACTATGTCCGCAAGCAGGACGAGGTCGTGGCGTTCCTACTAGAGACGCTGGAGCCGGCTTACGAATACTTTCGCAACAGGCAGTACGGCCTAATGTTCGATATTCTGAAACGCTCTCGCCCTCGCATGAGACTTCGCAGTGACAAAACCGGCTGGACGGACCTTTTCCATCGGCTCGACGAGACTCGTGCCAGTGGTACGGTCGGAGACGTCCTAGACCTAGTGCTGAATCAGAGCTACTTCTCCCCCCCTCGGGCCGTCCACGACCGTCAACAGAAATGGGCGGCCGCGCTGAGCGTTTTGGAGTCCGACCAGACGTTGTCTGAGCCACGCCAGATCGTCGAGTACGGGAAACTCCGAGAAGTCCAGTACCGCCAGGTCGTAGCACTCCGCGCGTACGTGGATGAAAAGACGCCGTTCTCCACTCAGCATGGTGTCAAGGGGGAGGAATACCCATCTGTACTGGCCGTGTTCGGTGGCTGGTCCCTATACAACTTCCCGAAGATGCTCGCTGACTTCCCTCGCCGCCACTCGCTCGACGAGGACGATCGCAAGAGGTTCGAGCGGTCGCGGAATCTCTTCTACGTCGCTTGCTCGCGCGCTCAAGAGAATCTCGCTCTACTCTTCACCACAGAACTCTCCGAAGAAGCTCTGGCAACCATGGAGGAATGGATTGGTCCACTCAATATCGTTACGGTTGAATACTCTCCTGACGGCACTCCTCGAATCAACCATCCGGGAAATGTCAGTTCAGAATCAGGCTGCTGAGGGACTCCCTCTCAGAAAGTGAGTGACGTGCGGTGCGTGCAGGTCGCTCCAGGACCGGATCCGTCCTGCCTGTGCGGAGTGCGTCCCACCGGTTCAGTTGTAATACTCTCCGTCGTACACTGGGAGCCATGAAGCCAACACGCGCTGGGAGCACCGAGAACATCTCCGTGTCCATGCCCGCCGACCTGGTCAGTGAGCTCCGCTCCCGGACCGGGCGCCGCGGACTGTCCGGCTACATCACCGAGGCCGTCAGGCACCAACTCGCCATGGACGGACTCGCCGAGATCGTGGCAGCTCATGAGGAGGAGCACGGCGCGCTGACTGAGCGAGAGGTCGAGGCTGCCCGTCGCGAGCTGTTCGGCGATGAGGGTGCCAGCGACGTAGAACGGGGCGCTGCGTGAAGGAGCAGCCGGCCCGCTCCCTGGTGCTCGACTCTGAGGCGTTCTCGCTGCTCGTGCAGAACGACCGTAGGATGGCGGTGCGCATCGAGGCGTCACGGCAGGCCGGAGTCCCTGTACTTCTGTCTGTTCTGACAGTCGTGGAAGCCGTGCAGGGAAAGACCGATCTGGCGCGGTTGAAGTGGACGCTCTCACGGCTACAGGTGGAGCCGGTCAGTCAGGAGGATTCTCTGACTGCTGTCTCGCTACTGCGGGAGGCAGGCGGCCTCCATGGTCACAAGTATGCGATCGACGCCCTCGTTGCTGCGCTCGCGCTCCGCGCGCCCGCTCCCGTAGTCGTCCTGACGTCCGACCGCGACGACTGGTCGAAACTCTGCGGCAACCGTGTCATCATCCGGGACGTGTAATTTCCTGTAGCCACGATGACTCACTCGTGCCCTGTCCAAGCTACAGAGCAGACGGCATGATCACGGCTCCGGAACCTCCTCGACAACCGTGACGATCGGACGAGGCGCTCCAAACCGTTCGCCTCAGTCCGCTGACATGGGAATCGTTCGCCCTGTAATCCGTCGACTCTGCTGCGCCGTTGCTGTTCTGACTTGCACAGGGCTAACGTGTGCCCGGCTATGCAGTGCCGGGCTACCGTGCCGGGACTGACGGCCGCCCGGTTGTTGGTCATGCAGACGAGCATGTAGTTCGCCTGACACGCCAACCAGCGGGATTCCCAGACTTCTTGTGAGTTGGTCATGCCTGTGCTCACGCAGGCATGACCAACCCAGGACGATCGGAGACCCGTCATGATTCACTCATTCATTGCGCACAAGAGTCCGGGGCGAAGCAGGGTGTACGCCCTCGTCAAGGACCCGCATGAGCGTCTGGAGGCTGTCACAACCTTGGGCGCGGCCGACGCGGAGCTCACAGACGAGCTGGTCGGAGCACTGAACTGCTTCCTCGCTGACCACGACAGCAACTCCCTTGCCGAGGTTCTCGAGCAAGTCCCGAATGCGGTGCGCATGGCCGCGAGGCAGTACCTCAGCAATGTCCCCCAGCCTGAGGTTGGTGCCCTTACGGAGTTCGGCCCTGTGGAGGTCGTGCGCTCTGCTGTCTACTTCTCCTCTAACGACGAGGAGTTGGAGGAGTACATCCAGGGCGCCTACATGATCGGCCTTGGCATCCGCATGCAGAACGAGCGCGGTGTCGACGGCAGTGTCGGATGGATGCTCCAACTGCTGAGCGACGAGGTCACCGTGCCGGCCAGTTCTGAGCCCCGCACATGGTCACTCCCCGCAGAAGTGAAGCTCCTGGAAACCTGGACGAGCCTTCGTCTGACCACCGGTCTCGGGCCTGTACGCAGCGCCTTGGGTGTCGCCGGCACCGCCAGCGACCAGGGACGCATGGTGAGGATCCACACGCTTCTGCACAGCGATCGGGACATCGACTACGAAGGCAGCGGGACCTCGGAGTTCGTCGTCGACATCTTCGAAGCCGAAATCCCGCTCGAAGAACCGGACGAGTAGACCGTCGGTGCCGGAGTGTGTGCCCGCCACAAAGCAAGGCGGGCTCACATCCGACGGGCTCGACTACAGCTCGGTGGGCTCACTCGGCTCACCGGGACTGTTCCCGAGGACGGCCAAGATTTCCGCCCACCTCTCCGGCGACCAGGCGGGTGAGCGAGTGAGGTGCTCCCCACTCAGGCGTCGATCGCAGCTCCCAGATCATCACTGCTGGTGCCTGCCATGTGACCTCGTGACATCACGCCAGCTAAGAAGCTACTGCTTCCCTACATGCACTGGCACGCCGCATACCCGACGGAGAGCAGCACCGGCACATCGCGCCGCCGCGCCTCCTCGAAAGCCTCCGGCGTCCAGGGCCACCAGTCGACCGGATTCTCGGCGTGCTGAAGCAGATAAGGCGAGGTCGCACCAGCCAACCGGTTCATACGGCCAAGCTTCTCACGCCGTTCTCCAACGGCCTGCTGGGACCGAGGCCGCGGAGTGGCGGGGGTGCGCGGTGGGCCGCGCTCCATGGAGCGCGGCCCACCGTCAGGCGGGTGGTCAGGCAATCGCGGTGATCTGGCTCCAGTCGATGCCCGAGGTGACGATGGGTTGTGCGGGACCGAAGCCGCCGGTCGCGGTGCCGGGGAACAGTACGAGGGTGCCGGCGCAGGTGACGGCGTACAGGTCGGGCAGTCCGTCGCCGTTGACGTCTCCGAGCGAGGTCAGCAGCGGATAGTCGGAGGCCTTGAAGTGCTTGCCGATCTCCTTCCAGGTGCTGGGGCCGCCGAAGGTGCCGTCCGCGTTGCTGGGCGCTAGGAACAGCTTGCCGTTGTTGGCCTGGCGCACCAGGAAGTCGCCGTGGCCGTCGCCGTTCATGTCGCCGGGGGCGACCAGGGTGGCGTCGGTGCCGAAGCCCGGGTCGATGACGGTGGATGTGCCCTGGATGCCGAAGCGAGTGCCCGGCCAGTCGAGCAGTTGCCCGTTCTCCACGCTGAGCAGGGTTCCGCCGCCGGATCCGGCGCTGACGGTGTCCGGGCCCAGGAGCGCGATCTGGGTGGCACCCGCCCAGGTGTTGCCGTCACTTCGGTACCAGCCCGTGGAGCTGCGGTTGAAGTCGCCGAGGCCGTTGTTGACCTCGGTGCCGGCATATCCTGCGGCGTTGATGCGCAGGATGTCCTGGAAGCCGTCGCCGGCTGCCAGGTCACCGTTCTGGGCGATCAGAGTGGAGGCCCAGTCGGTTCCGGAGTCGGCGTAGCTGGTGGCTGCTTGCAGGGCCCCGCCGCCGCTGCCGTACAGGATGTAGAGCTTTCCGTCCTTGCCGGTGGCGACCAGGTCGGGGACCTTGTCACCGTTGAGGTCGCTGCGGGCGTCGGGTCCGTTCCACGTCGTGAAGAACATGTAGCGGGTGGACTGGGACGTCTGGCCGTCCGCGTTCTCGGTGCGCACGTCGATCCAGTTGTCCCACTCGGTGGGGTCCAAGGTGACGGTCGCGGTGCCGTCCGCGGCGATCGGAACCCACCCGGATCCGGAGCCTGCCATGGTCGGTGAGGGGGTGGATCCGTCGACGGTGGACAGTTCGCTGTTGAGGTCGTACTGGAAGCGGACGGGATCCCCGGTGGTGCCCGCGCCCACGGTGAACGTCACCGTTCCCGGGGTGCGCATGAGCGGGGCGGTACCGCCCGATCCGACGTTGGGGAAGTAGCTGGAACTGACGCTCGGCGCGGGCAGTGCATCGCTGGCGTGTGCGCCCGGGGCCAGCACGAAGCCGGCCGCGACCGTGATCGCGGTGGCAAGTGTGAGACGGCGTGACGTGGTGGTGCGCAACATGGTCCCCCCTGGTTTCGGTGTTCGCACCCGCGAGGCTACGGGCCGGCACTGACAGCGGGCCATCGTTCTGATCACCGGCGCGGTATCAGATACCGGGGCGAAGCCGGCAGTTGTATGCCAATGGGGGTGAGCCGACTGGGGTGCTGGAGACGCTCCGAACCGGGCTCAGGGGGCGGAGTCGGGGACGCCTGGGCTGAGGGCGTAGGCGCGTGTGGGTGACATGGAGCCGTAGCCGGGCAGGGTGACCACGTCGTTGTAGGTGCTGACCTGGGCGCAGCCCTTGGTGTCGTCGGCTGCCTGGGCGTGGGCGTTGGCCAGGGCGGCCTTGGTGTCGGCCGCGCTGGGGGTGGTGCCGCTGCCGGGGAAGGTCAGGCCGGACCTCCAGTCCGCACCGATCGTCAGCACGATGCGGGAGCCGGTGCCCTGGCGCAGCGCGGAGGACTGCAGGCCGAGCGTCCTGGCTACGGCCTGGGCCTCGGCGCTCCTGTCCGCGGGGTAGCTCAGGGTGGTCGAAGGCGCCGCGCTGCCGGTGGCGGCGAAGGTCTGCCTGCTGTAGCCCTTGCTGATCAGCGAGGCGGCGACGGCACCGGCGCGGCCGGTGATCCCGGTGCCGTTCTCGACCTCGACGGCGACGGTGTTGGTGTCGATCGCAACAGTGGTGGTGGGGGCGGTGGCGGGGGCCTTCGCGATCGGCGGGCTTGCGGTGGCGGCGGCGGTGAGGGACTGGTCGTTGGCGATGGTGTCGAAGAGGGTCTGTGCTCCGGGGGCGATGACCACCCGCGACGTGTTGCTGGGGTCGGGTTCGGTCTGCATCGTGGTGAAGGTGATGCGGCTGGTGGGGACCTTGCTCAGGTCCAGGGCCAGCGAGGTCAGCTTGGCGACGCTGCCGAGGCCGGTGTCGACGGTGAGCGCCTTGGTCGCGGCGTCGGCCAGGTTCAGCACGGCGACGGGATCGGTCAGCGTGCCGGCGCTCTTCATCCTGCTGATCATCGAGCTGAGGAAGAGGTGCTGGGCGTAGGTGCGGCCCAGGTCGCTGCCGTCGCCGAAACCGTGCCGGGTGCGGACGAACTCCAGGGCGGCGACGCCCTTGAGGGTGTGTGTGCCCTTGGCGAGTTTGAGGTGGGAGTCCGGATCGTAGACGTCGTTGCTGACGCACAGGTTCACCCCGCCCACCGCGTCGGACATCGTCACCACGCCGGAGAAGGTGAGCTTGACGAAGTGGTCGATCGGTATCCCGGTGAGCTGGTGCACGGCCGCGACCTGACAGCTCGGACCCCAGTTCAGGGCACTGTTGACCATGTCGGTACGGGCACCGGTGCTGGTGTGGTTCTGGCTGTCGGTGCAGGCCGGCAGCGCGGTCTCCAGGTCGCGCGGGATGCTCATCACCGTGGCGCTGCTGCGGTCGGCCGAGATGTGCACCACCATCTCCACGTCCGCCCGCTCGCCGCCCCCGCTGCCGCAGTCGCCACCCAGCTTGCAGTCGGCCGCGGTCAGCCGGCCGTCCGAGCCCATCACCAGGATGTTGATGGGGGTGCGGCCGAAGGCGTCCGCCTTCTCCGTCCCGGCGCTCCCGGGGTTGTCCCCCTGGGTCAGGGAGGCGGTGGCCAGGTTGCCGTCGAGCCTCCGGTACTCGTAGTAGGCCCCGCCGACCCCGACCACGAGCAGGCCTCCGGTGACCATGGCGGTGACCTTCAGGGCCTTGCGGTGGCCACCCTTCCGCCCGTTGCGTGCGGCGGCCCGGCCGCCGGGCACAGGTGCTGGATCGCGGTCCCGTCGGCCGGCTGAATGCCCAGTCATCGTCACATCCTCGGAGAGTCCTGCTCGGTCTTGTGCTGCCAGAAGGACTGGACGCGAATCCTCAGCGATCGGTTACATAGATGCGCAACTTAGCAAGTAATCGTCAGTCGCGGTGGCGGAACTCCGCGCCGGGCCCGCGCAGTGGCTGTGCGCTCCTGCGGCCTCCGCGGGTCCGTACCCTGGTGCGGTACGACACTCCACCACAGGGAGACACAGGTGACCCGCAGCAGTGCCGTCGGCGCTGTCCCCAGCCCGGACGTACTGGCCGAGGCCGCCAGTTCCTTCGGGATGCTGGCCTCCCCGGTGAGGCTGCACATCATGTGGATCCTGGCCTCGGGCGAGTGCGACGTCAGCGGGCTCGCCGAACAGGTCGGCGGCGCGCTGCCGGCGGTCAGCCAGCACCTCGCCAAGCTGAAGCTGGCCGGCCTGGTGCGCTCCCGACGCGAGGGACACCGCCAGGTCTACCTGGTGGACGACCCGCACCTGGTGTCCCTGGTCCAGTCGATGATCAACCACCTCACCGGCCCGACCCCCGGGCAAGGGAACCGGCGTGGCCGGGCTGTCTGAGGCGTCCGAGGCGGCACGGGACCGGGGGCAGCCCCACCATCCCGACCACGGGGACCACGCGAAACAGGACGTCGTCTGCATCCCCCCGGCCGTCGCCGCTGACCTCACCGAGCTGCAGGTGCTGCGCCGGCTCCGGAGCGGGCCGCGCGGGCTGCTGGAGGACCAGGCCCACCACCGGCTCATGGCCTGCGGCGAGAACGTCCTGGCGACGGTGGAGCCGCCGTCCTGGTCGCGGCGGCTCGGCCGCGCGCTGCGCGACCCGTTCACGCTGGTCCTCTGCTTCCTGGCGGTCATCTCCGCGGCCAACGGGGCGCGTCAGGGCACGGCCGTCATCGCCGTGCTGGTGGCGGTCAGTTGCGCGTTGCGGATGGCCGGGGAGAGCCGCGCGGACCAGGACGCCGCCGCGCTTCGCGACATCGCCTGCGGCACCGCGACCGTGGTGCGCCGCACCGTTGACGGATCGGCACCCACGGCCCGCGAGGTACCGCTGGGCGAGCTCGTCCCCGGCGACCTGGTTCGGCTCACCGCGGGCGACCTGGTCCCCGCCGACCTGCGCCTGCTCAGGAGCGTCGGACTCACCGTCGACCAGGCCCCGTTGACCGGTGAGTCGGCGCCGGTGCCCAAGCAGGCAGGATCCGATCCGCAGTCCCGGGGCGACCGCCGCCCGGCGCTGCTGGACCAGCCGCAGCTGTGCTTCCTCGGCAGCCGGGTGGCCTCCGGAACCGCTACCGCGGTGGTGGTGGCGACCGGCCGGGACACCCACCTCGCCACCGCCCACCGGCATCTGGAGCGCGACCGGCGGGCCACCGCGTTCGACCGCACCACGCGCTCGGTGGCGCGGCTGCTGATCCGGTTCATGCTCGCCTCCCTCACCCTGGTGCTGGCGGCGGGAACGCTGCTGGGCGGACGGGGTTGGGAGCTGGTGCCGTTCGCGATCGCCGTCGCGGTGGGCCTGACCCCGGAGATGCTGCCGGTGGTGGTGACCACCGTCCTGGCCCGGGGTGTGGCGGAACTGCGCCGCCGACGGGTCGTGGTCAAGCGGCAGCGCTCGCTGTACGACCTGGGCGCGATGGACGTCCTGTGCGTCGACAAGACCGGCACCCTGACCGGGGACCGGCTCACCGTGCACAGCACCCTTGACCCGCAGGGCCGCAGCGATCCCCGGGTGCTGCGGTGGGCCGCCACCAACAGCCTCGTCTGCCTGCAGCTCGGCGACCCGCCGGTGCTGGACAGCCTGGACCAGGCGCTGCTGGAAGCCGCGGACCAACTGGAGCCGTCCCCTGCCGCGGCGACGGCCGGCCTCCAGGTGATCCCCTTCGATCCGGTGCGCCGCCTGGCCACCGCCGTGGTGCGCGGATCGGGTCGCCCCGGCGGGCACACGCTCGTCGTCAAGGGCGGCGTCGAGGACGTACTGGACCGCTGCACCCGACTGACCGTCAGCGACGGTGACGATGGGGACGGCGACGACACCCTGCCCCTCGACGCCGACCAGCGCACTCGGATCCACCGCCTCGTCAGGCGGCAGGCCGCCGACGGTCAGCGCCTGCTCGCCGTCGCGGTCGCGCACCGTCCGGCCCGCGGCCTCCGCTACACCGAGAAGGACGAGCACGACCTCACCCTGGTCGGGCTGGTCGGGTTCCGCGACGAGCCGGAACCCAGCGCCGGTAACGCCGTCGCCACCCTCCGGGCGAACGGCGTCACCGTGAAGGTCATCACCGGCGACCACCCCGAGACCGCGGTCCGGGCCTGCACCGATGTCGGCATCCGGCCCGGACGCCCGGTCCTGGCCCCCGACCTGGACCGCCTTGACGACGCGGCTCTGGCCCGGCTCGCCACCACGACCACCCTCTTCGCCCGGGCCACTCCGGCCCACAAGGCCCGCATCGTCCGCGCCCTGCGGTCGACCGGCCGCACCGTCGGCTTCCTCGGCGACGGCGCCAACGACATCGCCGCCCTGCGCGCGGCCGACCTCGGCATCTGCCCCCACACCGCGGTCGACGCCGCCCGTGAGCACGCCGACATCCTGCTGACCGGCTCCGACCTGGCCGCCGTCAGCCGCAGCCTGCCCACCGCCCGCCGTTCGCTGGCCGGCATCGGCAACTACCTGCGGACCACCCTGTCCGCCAACGTCGGCAACGTGATCACCATGCTCGCCGCCGGAGCCTTCCTGCCGTTCCTGCCGATGCTCCCCGCGCAGGTGCTGGTCCAGAACCTGTGCTTCGACGCCGCCCAGCTCTCGCTGGCCTTCGACCGGCCGCTCACCACCGGGGCGCACCGCCCCGGCCCGCTCGACGCCCGCGGCCTGGCCCGCTACGCGCTGTGCTTCGGCCTGGTCAACGCCGCAGCGGACCTGGCGACCTTCGCCGTCCTGGGACACCTGGCCCACGGGCTCTCCGCGCCGCGGACCCAAGTCCTCTTCCACACCGGCTGGTTCACCGAGAACCTGATCACCCAGGCCGTCACCATCCACATCCTGCGATCCCCCGGCGGCCGACCGCGCCTGCCGGCCCCCTGGCCGGTCCGCGCCGGGAACGGCGCCCTGGTCGCCGTCGGCCTGCTCCTGCCGCTGACGCCGCCCGGACGCTCGCTCGGCATGGGGGCGCTCCCCCTCGCCTACTACCCGCTGCTGACGGCGATCCTCGGCGGCTACGTCCTCGCCCTGTTCGCGGCACGCGCGATCCGCCGGCGGCGCGGGGGCGCGGTACGCCGCCGGCCACAGATAACGCAAAGGTAACAAGTCTAGGCCAGGTGGTCGGCCCGGCTTCATGTCCCCGTCACACCCAGGCCATCGGGGCGCTCCATAGTCCCCACGTCGAACTCTCTCGTTCCGGAGGACTCACGTGGCTCCCGTAACCCGCCGTACCTTCCTCGGTTCCGCCGCCGCACTCGGCGCGGTGCTCGGCCTGGACGCACTGCCCGGCACCGCGCCCAGCGCGGAGGCCGCGACCACGGGAACGATCGCCGACGTCAAGCACGTCGTCGTGCTCATGCAGGAGAACCGCAGCTTCGACCACTACTTCGGCACCCTCAAGGGCGTGCGGGGCTTCGGTGACCGCGCCACCGTCCAGCTCTCGGGCGGCTACAGCGTCTTCAACCAGCCCAACGGCAGCAGCCGCCAGTACCCCTGGCAGATGAGCACCACCGCGCCCGCCTCCGGCCAGACCGCCGAGACCATCGCCCAGTGCGACGGCTCGCTGGACCACTCCTGGTCGACCCAGCACAAGGCCTGGAACAGCGGGAAGATGGACTCCTGGATCTCCGCCAAGGGCACCAACCGGACCATGGGCTTCCTGTCCCGCAGCGACATCCCGTTCCACTACGCGCTGGCCGACGCCTACACCATCTGCGACGCCTACCACTGCTCGATCCTCTCGGCCACCGGCCCCAACCGCACCTACCTGTGGTCCGGCATGATCGACCCGTCCGGCAGCGCGGGCGGCCCGGCCTACGACGGCGGCGACGAGTCGGGCCTGTCCTGGCAGACCTACGCCGAGGCGCTGGAGAACGCCGGGGTGAGCTGGAAGGTCTACCAGAACGCCAGTGACAACTACGGTGACAACGGCCTCGCCTACTTCAAGCAGTTCAGCTCCGCCGCCACCAGCAGCGACCTCTACAAGCGCGGTATGGGCTCGGTGCCCAGCACCGGCTCGACGCCGGACGACATCGCCGCCGCGATCAAGGCCGACGCGCTCGCCGGGACGCTGCCGCAGGTCTCCTGGGTGGTCGCCAACCAGGCCTTCTCCGAGCACCCCGACGGCCCGCCGAACGACGGCGCGCACTTCGTCAACCTGGTGCTGCAGGCCATCGCGGCCGACACCACCACCTTCAACTCGACCGTGCTGTTCCTCAACTACGACGAGAACGACGGCTTCTTCGACCACGTCCCGCCGCCGGCCGCGCCGTCCGGGACCTCCGCGGAGTTCTACTCCGGCACCAACATCGGCCTGGGCTTCCGGGTTCCGATGATCATCGCCTCGCCGTGGACCCGCGGCGGCCACGTCGACTCCCGGGTCTACGACCACACCTCGGTGATCCGCTTCCTGGAGACCTGGACCGCCGCCCTGGGCACCCCGGCCGTCTGCGGCAACATCTCCGCCTGGCGCCGTCAGGTCTGCGGCGACCTCACCGGCGCCTTCGACTTCGCCAACCCGGTCTACGGCGCGCCGTCGCTCCCGGCCACCAGCACCGTCTTCGGCCAGGCCAACTGCGACCCGCTGCCCAACCCCGGCCCCACCACCAACGCGCTGCCCGCGCAGGAGTCCGGCACCAGGCCGGCCCGCGCGCTGCCCTACCAGCCCAACGCCTGGGTCGACCACCTGGAGTTCGACTCCGGCGGCAAGACCCTGGTCTGGATCCGGATGGCCAACCAGGGGGCGCAGGCCACCAGTTACGCGCACTACTCGATCTACGCCAACGCCTACCGCAGCGGCGGCCCCTGGCAGTACACCGTCGCCCCCTACACCGCGTCGACCGGCACCGACGGCACCACCAGCGACTACTTCAACGTCGGCACCGGCTACGGCAGCGGCAAGTACGACCTGACCTGCGTCGGCCCCAACCGGTTCCTGCGCCGCTTCACCGGCGACACCACCGCGGCCGGGAAGACCTGTGAGGCCACCACCAGCTACGCAGCCGCCCCGGACACCGGCGAGGAGGCGCTCTTCGTCCATCTGACCAACACCGGTACCAGCAGCGTCACCTTCACCGTCACCTCGAACAACTACCGCACCGACGGCCCCTGGACCTACCAGGCCGCCGCCGGAGCGACCGTGTCCGACTACTTCAACGCCGTTGCGTACCAGAACGGTTGGTACGACTTCACGGTCACCGTCAGCAGCGACGCCAGCTGGACCCGCCGGGTGACCGGCCACATCGAGACCGGAGCGGCCAGCGTCAGCGGCTGAACCGGTCGTCCGGTCGGCGAGAAATCGGAAAGTCGGGCCCGTCCGGTATTGACAGGTATAGACCAATGGAGTTGAGTCTTCATCACGTCCCTCGTTGAGAGCGCTTCCAAGGGGGACGAATCCGTCCCCCACGACGTGCGGCCCCACCCGCACGAAGGAGTGACCCATGCGCCAACAGCGCCGGATATTCGCGCTGCTCGCCGCCCTCGCCCTCGCCTTCGGTATCGCCGCGGTCCTTCCCACCGCCAATGCCGCCACGGTGAGCTGCGCGGCAAGCTGGAGCTCGACGACCGTCTACACCAACGGGAACATCGCCTCGTACAACAGCCACAACTGGAAGGCCCAGTGGTGGACCCAGAACGACACCCCCGGTGGTTCGGTGGGCGTCTGGGCCGACCAGGGAGCCTGTGGAGACGGCGCCGGCGGCGGCACGACCACGCCGCCCGCCAGTGGCGGCTGCTCCTACCCCGCCTGGGTGGCCGGCACCTCGTACACGGCCGGGACCATCGTCCAGTACAGCAACGGGCTCTACTACCAGGCGACCCACGACAACCCGGGCTACGACCCGACCATCAGCACCTGGTACTGGTCCCCCTACACCTGCACCGGCACCGGTGGCGGCACCACGACCGCGCCCAGCACCGGATTCCCGGTCAGCGAGGCCCAGTTCGACCAGATGTTCCCGAGCCGGAACTCCTTCTACACCTACAGCGGCCTGGTCACGGCGCTCAGCAAGTACCCCGGCTTCGCCACCACCGGCAGCAGCACGGTGCAGAAGCAGGAGGCCGCCGCGTTCCTGGCCAACGTCAGCCATGAGACCGGTGGTCTGGTCTACATCAACGAGGTCGACCAGTCCGGCAACTACTGCGCGGCGGAGTCCTACGGCTGCCCGGCCGGCACCTACGCCTACTACGGCCGCGGTCCGATGCAGATCAGCTGGAACTTCAACTACGAGGCGGCCGGCAACGCGCTGGGCGTCGACCTGCTCGACAACCCCGGCCTGGTCGCGACCGACGCGGCCGTCTCCTGGGAGACCGCGCTGTGGTACTGGATGACCGACACCGGCCCCGGCACCATGACCGGCCACAACGCCATGGTCAACGGCGCCGGCTTCGGCCAGACCATCTGGGCCATCAACGGCAGCATCGAGTGCAACGGCGGCAACACCGCCGAAATGCAGGACCGGGTCAACAAGTACGAGTCCTACGCCGCGATCCTCGGCGTCTCCCCGGGCTCCAACCTCACCTGCTAGAACCGCTCGCGGCCGACACGGCGCCGTCTCCCGCCCCCTTCCGGGCGGGGGGGGCGGCGCCGTCCCGTTCAGCCGTCCCGTTCAGCGGGACAGCACGCAGTCCCCGCACAGCGCGCCGGCCCCGCCGGGGGCGGCACGGTAGATCAGGCAGCAGCTGCGGCGACGGAACCGGCCGGTACCCGGGGGCACCGGCGCAACGGTGTCGCGCAGCAGCGGATGCGCCAGCAGCAACGCGGCCGCGGCCCGGGCCTCGGCGGCCAGTTCCGGACGCGCCCCGGCCAGCACGGTCGCGGCGCCGTTGACCGCGGAGGCGACATTGCCCCACAGCACCTTCGGGCTGACGGACAGTCCGGCCGTGGCCAGGACCAGTTCCCGGACCGGGCCTGCAAGGAGGTCGTCCGGCGTCCCGGGCTCGAAGGCGGCGGCGTCGAAGGAGAGCGGGAACGCCCCGCCGGGGACCGGCTGCCAGCGGGCCAGGTCCAGAGCCGGGCGCGGCCAACGGCCGGACAGCACGGCGACGCCCAGGGTCGGCGAGACCAGCCTGGCGGTCAGGCCCAGTTGGGTCACCGAGGCGGCCACCCGCAGCTCCACGACCGCGACGGCTTGCCCACCGGCGGCGGCGAGGTGGCCGCGGACGCCGTCCACCCGCTCCCGCAGCACGGCCGGATCCTCGACCAGGGTGCGCAGCTCCTGCCACGGCGGACGGGCAGGTTCGTCCCGATGGTGGGTGTCGAGTGCGAAGAACGGCCCGAGGGCCGCGAGCTGGTCCACGGAGGAGCCTCCTTCAGGGGACCGTGATCATGCCGTCGCAGCATAACGGGGCAGCTCGCAAAGGCTTGGAAAGGTAAGGTTTCCGGGATCGCCGGGTCCTCCCCTGCACTATGGGGGTCACAGGTTCGAAATCCCCAGGGAGTGTTTATGGCAGGCCGACCGGAGCGTCGTCCACAGCAGACCCACCGCGGCCGGGTGGAGCGCGTCGAGCGGCTCACCCCGCACATGATCCGGGTGGTCCTCGGCGGCGAGGGCCTGGCGGCCTTCGCCACCCGCGGACTCACCGACCACTACATCAAGATCCAGTTCCCGCGCCCCGGCGTGGTCTATCCGGACCCCTTCGACCTGGCCGTGATCCGTGCCGAACTCCCGCGCGAGGACTGGCCGGTGACCCGCACCTACACCGTGCGGCGCTGGGACCCGGAGGCGGGCGAGCTGACCGTGGACTTCGTCCACCACGGCGACGAGGGCGTGGCCGGGCCCTGGGCCGCGCAGGCCCGACCCGGCGACGAGATCCACTTCGGCGGCCCCGGCGGCGGCTACGCCCCGTCCCCCGACGCCGACTGGTACCTGCTGGCCGGCGACGAGAGCGCGCTGCCGGCCATCGCCGCCGCCCTGGAGCAGCTGCCCGAGGGTGCCACCGCCCATGTCTTCGTCGAGGTGGCCGGCCCCGAGGAGGAGCAGAAGCTGTCCACCCCGGGCGAGGCCGAGATCACCTGGCTGCACCGCGGCGCCGAGCGGATCGGCGAGCCCCTGGTGCGGGCCGTCTCCGCGCTGGACTTCCCGGCCGGCCTCCCCGAGGCGTTCGTGCACGGCGAGGCCGGCTTCGTGAAGGAGTTGCGCCGGCTGCTGCGGGTCGAGCGGAGCATCCCGCTGGACCGGCTGTCCATCTCCGGCTACTGGCGGACCGGCCACGACGAGGACGGCTGGCAGTCCTCCAAGCGGGAGTGGAACCGCAGCGTCGAGGAGGAGCAGGAGGGCTGAGACCGCCCGACCCGCCGCAGTTGTCCACGATCCGGGGACAACTGCGGCGCGGGTCAGCCCTGCGGGCCGGCCCCTCAGGTCGGCCCCTCGGGTCACCCCTGGGCGGCGGCCCCGAGCGAGTCCAGCAGTGCGGCCGTGCGGGCGTCGCTGAGCCGGTAGCGGACGATGCGCCCGTCCTTGTGCGGGGTGACCGTGCCCGAGGCCCGCAGCAGCCGTAGCATCTGGGACACCGCGGTGTCGGAGATCCCGGTGGCGATGGCCAGGTCGGTGACGGCGATCGGGCCGCCGTGGTGCACCGCCAGCAGCAGGGCTAGCCGCCCCGGCTCCCCCAGCAGCGCGAACCGCGAGGACCACTCGGCGATCCTGGCGGTGTCGCCGATGCCCTCGATGGCCTCGCAGACGGTGTGCTCGTCGATGGTGCGCCGGTGCGCGCGCTCCTCCGGAACCAGATGCATGCGCCCCACTCCACCCCAGAACCCGAGTGAGATGCAACACCTGCACAGCTGTGCAGGCTTGTTGATCTGCCTCCGCCCGCCTACGGTGGTTCAGCCGTGGTGTTCGGGAAGACCGGTGACGGGCCCTCAGGGGTCCCAGACCGGAGCGGCCCTCGCCACTGTGATCGGGAAATCTCCGCACCGCACCTGCTCCTCGACCGGGGAGCAGGCGGCCACTGGGCGCGCCCGCGCGCCTGGGAAGGCCGGGGACGGAGGTGTCATACCCGTCAGCCAGGAGACCGGCCACGGCACCGCACGACTCACTGTCCACGAGGTGCTGGAGAGGCTGCCCCCATATGTCCATGCCCGGAATCCCCACCCCGCCGACCGGCGCGACCGCACCGGCAACCGCGATACCGACCACGCCCGTGCTCCGCTGGGAGCGCCGCGACTGGATCCGCACCGGCGGGCTGATGGCGGTGATCGCCGCGCTCCATGTCGTCGCCTTCGGGATCCTGGCCGTCATGGTCGCCCCGCACCACTACACCGTGGGCAAGCAGGTCTTCGGTCTCGGTCTCGGCGTCACCGCCTACACCCTGGGCATGCGGCACGCCTTCGACGCGGACCACATCGCCGCCATCGACAACACCACCCGCAAGCTGATGGCCGACGGCAAGCGGCCGATCTCGGTCGGCTTCTGGTTCGCGCTGGGCCACTCCACCATCGTGGTGGTGCTGGCGGCCGGCATCGCCGCCGGGGCGCGCTTCGCCGGCACCCTGACCAACGACTCCTCCAGCACCCACCAGGCCCTGGGCGTGGTCAGCACCAGTGTCTCCGGCGGCTTCCTCTACCTGATCGCCGCGCTCAACCTGGTCTCCCTGTTCGGCATCCACCGGGTGTTCCGGGCGATGCGCCAGGGGCAGTTCGACGAGCACGAGTTGGAGAAGCACCTGGACAGCCGCGGCTTCATGAACCGCATCCTGGGGCGGCTCACCAAGTCGATCACCCGCCCCGGCCAGATGTACCCGGTCGGCCTGCTGTTCGGCATCGGCTTCGACACCGCGACCGAGGTCACCCTGATGGTCATGGCCGGCTCCGGCGCGGCGGCGGGCCTGCCCTGGTACGCCATCCTGTGCCTGCCGCTGCTGTTCGCCGCCGGGATGAGCCTCTTCGACACCCTCGACGGCACCTTCATGAACTTCGCCTACCACTGGGCCTTCTCCAACCCGGTACGCAAGGTCTACTACAACCTCACCATCACCGGCCTCTCCATCGCCGTCGCGTTCCTGATCGGCACGATCGAGCTGGTCGGGGTGCTGCACGACCAGCTCGGGCTGGACGATCCGGTCAGCAACTGGATCTCCGCGGTCAACCTCAACAACGTCGGCTTCGTCATCGTCGGGCTGTTCGTGGCCGTCTGGGCCTGCGCGCTGGCCTACTGGCGGCTGGCCAAGGTGGAGCACCGCTGGGGGCACCGGGCCTGAGACCGGTGCCCCGCGGTGCCGCCAGGTGCCGCTAGGCCCCGTGGGCGTAGTCGAGCGCGCCCATCCAGTCCACCACTACGACCTCCTGGTCCCCGACGACCCAGGCGTCGTGTCCCGAGGGCAGCGCGGTGACCTGACCGGGCGTGGCGTCGAATTCGGTGCCGTCGGCCATCCTGATCCGCAGGGTGCCGGAGACGTGGTACTGGAAGTGCGGCGCCTCGCACCACTCGGTGCCGGCGATCGGCTTGACGTCCGTGGACCAGCGCCAGCCGGGCTGCAGCACCAGGCGGCCGATGGCGGCGCCCTCGACGGTGAGGATCTCCGCACGTCCGTGGTCGAACCGGCGGACCTCGTCGGGTGCGGCGAAATCGCGGTGCTCGGTCTGCTTCATGATCGCGTCCCTTCTCTTCCTTCTCGCCACTCGTCGTTCGTCACTCGTCGTTCGTCACTCGTCCCAGGCCTGCACGCAGGTCTGCCGGACGATCCGTCCGTCGTCGCCGAGGTCCAGCACGGCCGAGCAGAGCACCCGCACGCCGTCCGGGTAGCGGCAGGACTCCAGGAAGGCGACGTGCCCGCCGTCGACCAGGACCCGCTCCAGGGTGTGCGTCATGTCCCTGCCGCTGATCTCCTCCAGGTGGTCCGCGATCTGTTCGCGGCCCTTCAGCGACCGCGGGCTGCTCGGCTGTGACTGCCGGTCGACCAGGAACAACTCCGCGTCATCGGCGTACAGGCCGATCAGGGCCGCCGCGTCCCGCTCCTCGACCCCGCGCCGCAGCGCCTCGGTGTCGAAACCGGAAGCCGTCTGCAAGGTGTTCATCGCCCTCTCCCTTCCTCCGGCCCCCACCCTGCGCCGGCACCGTCAATCCACCGTCAAGCCCCAGGTGACCGGCGGGTACGCGGGTACGCTGAAACGGTGGCGCTCAGCATCCGGCTGTTCGGCGAGCTCGAAGCGGAGCTCGACGGGCAGCGGATCGGACTACCGGCCGGACGAGCCTGCGAGCTGCTGGCCTGGCTGGCGCTGCACCCGGGGCCGCAGCCCCGGCCGCGCCTGGCCGCCCGGTTCTGGCCCGACGCCCCGGACAGCGCCGCCAGGGCCAGCCTGCGCAGCGCCGTCTGGGCCCTGCGCACGGCCTTCGGCCCGGCCGGAGCCCGGCAGCTGACCGCGGACCGCGGCAGCGTCGGCCTGTGCCGGGACGGGCTGACCGTGGACCTGGACGAGTTCCGGCGCCTGGTCGACCTGGGACGGCCGGCGGACGCCGTCGGCCTCTGCCGGGGCGAGCTGCTGCCGTCCTTCGGGCAGGACTGGGCGGTGGAGGCCCGTGAACAGCACGCCGTCCGGCTGTCCGCCGCGCTCTCGGCCCTGGCCGAGCGCTACCGGCAGGAGGAGGACCTCCCGGCCGCGATCGCGGCCGTCCGCCGACAGGTCGCGCTGCTCCCCTTCGACGAGGCCGCCGCACGGACGCTGATGGCGCTGCTGGCGGAGTCGGGCGACACCCCCGCGGCCCTGGAGGCCTACGCACGGCTGCGGAGGCAGCTGGCCGAGGAGTTGGACACCGGCGTCGGACCGGAGACGGCCGCCCTGGCCCGGAGGCTGCGGGCCGCCGCCCGGGGGCCGACCGGACCGGGCACCGGGCGGTCCCGCCTCATCGGCAGGGCCGAGGAGACCGCGACGCTGACCAGTGCCTGGCGCGAGGCCGCCGCCGGACGGGGCTCGGTACTGCTGCTCAGCGGCGACGGCGGGATGGGCAAGACCCGGTTGGTCCAGGAGTTGGGGCAGCTGGCCGCCGACGAGGGCGCCCGCACCCTGACCGGCTATGCCGGCGGCCCCGGCGGGGGCGCCCCGTTCGCCCTGTGGGTGGACCCGCTGGGCCTGCTGGTCGACGATCCGACCAGGGCCGACCCGCTGATCGATCCCAGGACGGAGCGGATCCGGCAGCTGGAACGGGCCACCCAGGCGCTGCTGCGGGCCGTCCGCGCGGAGCCGCTGCTGCTGGTCCTGGAGGACGTGCACCGGGCCGACCCGTCCAGCCTGGAACTGCTCGCCTACGTCGGACGGCGGATCGCCGGGCAGCTGCCCGCGCTGCTGGTGGCGACCTGCCGGCGGATGCCCAGACGCCCCGAACTGGACGCCGCGGTGGCGGCGCTGCGCGCCTCGGGCAGCCTCGGCCGGGAGATCGAACTCGGCCCGCTGCCGCTGCCGACGATCCGTCGCATCGCGCTCTGCCAGGGCAACTTGACGGAGGATCAGGCGTCTGGGATCGCCCGTGTCGCCGACGGCAACCCGCTGCTCGCGGTCGAGACCGCCAAGGGGGTCGCCCTGCGCGGTGCGGATCTGCCGGCCGGACTGCGCGGCGCCGTCCGCGCCGCCTGCGAGCGGCTCGGCCCCGGGGCGCGCCGGCTGACCGACTACCTGGCCGCCGCCGGACGCGAGCTCAGACCGTCGGAGCTGGCCGCGCTGCCGTTGGCCGACGTGCGGCGCGCGGCCGGGGAGGCCCTCGGCTCCGGGCTGCTGGTCTACTCCGAGGCATCGGCCGGGGTCGGCTTCCGGCACGCACTGCTGCGCGAGGCCTGCTACGCGGACCTGCCGGCGCCGGAGCGCAGCGCGCTGCACGCGGATCTCGCCGAGGTGCTGGCCGCCGGAGCGGCCCGGTCGGCGGCCACCGGCACCGGCACCGCACGCAGCGCGAGCCGCGCCCGCTCCGCCGCCGAGCTGGGCCGGCACCTGCGGCTGTCCGGACAGGACGGCCCGGCCGGCGCCCGTTTCGCCGAGGCGGCCGCGGCGGCCCGCGCCGTCTGCGCCCTGCCGGAGGCGGCCGCCTTCCTCCGCGAGGCGCGCGAGCTCGCCCCGGACTCGGTCGAGATCCTGCTGGACCTCGCCGAGGTGGAGGCCTGGCGCGGGCGGCTGCCCAGCTCCGACGAGGCCTTCGAGCGGGCCGTGGAGCAGCTCGCCCCCTCCGACGGCCCGGCGCTGACCCGGGCCTGGCTGCGGCGCGGGCACTGGCTCCGCGGCGGCGTCTGCCACCCGCGCGAGTCGCGGCGCTCCTACCTCAGCGCGCTGGACCTGCTCGACCGGGCTCCGCAGGACGACCCGGAGGCCAGGGCGGAGGCCCTGGCCGGGCTGGCCTGGGCCCAGGCCGTCGCGGGCGACCCGGACCAGGTCGAGCGGATCCTGCGGCAGGTCGCCGAGGTGACCGGCCACCGCGCCCCGGGCGACCTGCTGGCCCACGACATCGGCTCGGCCCGCGGCCATGCCCTGATCCGCACCGGACGGCTGGTGCAGAGCTACGGGCCGCTGGTGGCCGCGGCGGCCTCGGCGGGGCGGGCCGGGCGCCCGGACCTGGCCTACGGCTGCATGATGAACGCGGCGAGCGCGGCCGCCGCGGCCGGCGAGTGGGACCGGGCCCTGGACTTCGCCGACCGCTGCCTGGCCCTGGTCGTCCCCAACGGGCTGCTCCGCAACACCGTGGGCACGCACTGCGCGCGGGCCTCGGCGCTGCGCAGACTGGGCCGCACCGCCGAGGCCCGGACCGCCTGCGAGCAGGCCAGGGCGATCGCGGAGCTCACCGGGCTGGCGGAGCTGCAGGCACTGGTCCACCACGACCTCGGCCTGCTCGCCCTGGCCACCGGCTGCCCGGAGGCGGCCGCCGACGAGCTGGAACTGGCGCTGGCTCCCGAGGCGCCGGTCAGCAGACCGCGGACCCGGCTGCTGCTGGCCGAGGCACTGGCCCGCTCCGGCCGGCCGGCCGAGGCGGAGGTGCAGCTCAGGGCGGCGGCGCTGGAGCCGGTCGCCGCGAGCGACTTCCCCGACACCCTGGTCGCCCGGATGTGCCACGTCCAGGGCCTGATCGCGGTCGCCCGGGGGGACGGAGCGCTGGCGCTGCGCCGGCTCGCGGAGTCCGCGGCGGCGTGGGAGCGCCGGGGCACCAGGTTCGACGGCGAGGCCGTCCTCGGGGCGCTGATCGACCTGGGGCGGCCGCCGATCGGCTCGCTGGTCGAACCCGCCCTGGAACTGGCCGCCGTACGGACCGACCTCGCCGCGCTCGCGGCGGCACTCCACTCGACCAGCTGAGGAGGCGTCACCATGCCGGAGTTCGACGACAGCGTGATCGCGGCGGCGGCGCCGGAGGAGGTCTGGAAGCTGCTCTACGACCCGTCCCGCTTCCCGCAGTGGTGGGCCGGCGTCGGCTCCGTGGACAGCCGCACGGACGCCGGGTTCACCCTGTACCCGGAGGGCTACCCGGACTTCCCGATGCCCCAACTGGTCAGTTCCGACCCGGCGGGGCGCACGGTGACCATCTCCTGCCTGGTCTCCGACCTCCGCTTCGAGTGGCGGCTCCGTCCCGTCGCCGGGGGCACCGAGATCAGCGCGCATGTGGTGATCCCACCGGCCGAGGCCCACCGCCTCGCCGCACAGACCGCGACGATCAGCGCCTCGCTGCACCGCCTGGCGACCCTGGCCGCCGAATCGGAGTGAACACCGCGCGGCGCGCCCTCCCGCACTCCTATTGCGCCGACTTCTGCGCGCACTGGTTCGCCGACGCCCGATTCGGACTTTGCATCCCCGGAAATCCTTCTTCCAGGGGGAGTTGAATTCCACGGGAACGCCTGAGCGAAGGAGAAGGTGTGTCGCTTTTCGACCGCATTTCCCAACCCGGCCCGGAATGGCGAAGAATCGAACACGCCCTTTCCGGACCCACCGGGCTGGGCACCTCCGCGGCCCGGGTCCCCCGCGCCCGCCGTCCGCCGGAGGACGGGCCGGAGGAGTCGGACGGCTCCTCCCCCGGCGCCGCCCGCGGCTCGGTCCGGGTGCCGCCGCTGCACTGCCCCGACGCGGTACGGGACGATCCGGCGCTCGGGGAGGAGGTCAACAACCGGCTGGTGGACTGGGCCGAGGAGATGGGGCTCTTCCAGGGACGGCTGGAGCGGCTGCGTTCGCACCAGTTCGGACGGCTGTTCATGCTGGCCCACCCCGACTGCGACGACCCCGACCGCCTGCTGGTCGCGGCCAGGTGCGGCCTGGCCGAATGGGCCGTCGACGACCACTGGGTGGACGAGGGCGAGGACACCACCCCGGAACTGCTCGGCCACCGGCTGGCGCTGACCCATGCGGTGGTCGACCCGGTCCGGCTCCCGGCCCGCTACCTGGCGCAGTTCGAGCAGGTGGTGCGGCAGGAGCCGGTGCTGCGCGCCTTCCGCTCCTGCCTCGACCACCTGGCCGGGATCGCCAGCCCGACCCAGATGGCCCGGCTCCGGCACGAACTGGCCGTGATGTTCGTGGGCTACTCCCAGGAGGCGCACTGGCGCTCCTCCGGCCGCACCCCGGCGGTCTGGGAGTACCTGCTGCACCGCTACGAGAACGCCTTCTTCCCCTGCATGGTCCTGATCGACCCGATCGGCGGCTACGAGCTGCCCGCCCACGAGTTCGCCGACGCCCGGGTCCGCCGCACCTACCTCTACGCGGCCACCGCCAACGTGCTGCTCAACGACCTCTACTCGATGAGCAAGGAGGACCCCACCGACACCAATCTGCCCAACCTCATCGCCGCGGAGGAGCACTGCTCGCTCCAGGAGGCGGTGGACCGCGCGGCGCAGATCCACGACGAGCTGATGTACACCATCGAGGCGGAGGCCGCGCTGCTGAGCGCGGCCGGCTCGCCCCAGCTCCGGCGGTTCCTGGCCGGGCTGTGGGCCTGGATGGGCGGCAGCAAGGAATGGCACGCCACCAGCGCCCGGTACAACGACTCCCCCTCCCCCGAAGAGAAGGACGCGACTTGACCGCCACTCAGGACTCCCCCCTCGCCAGCCCCTACCAGCACTCCGTCGCCTCGTACTGGAACGCCGAGAAGAACCCGGTCAACCTCCGCCTCGGCGAGGTGGACGGCACCTACCACCACCACTACGGCATCGGCGAAGCGGACTGGTCCGTCCTGGAGGGACCGGAGGAGACCCGCGAGGAGCGGACCATCAGGGAGCTGCACCGCCTGGAGTGCGCCCAGGCCGACCTCCTGGCCGACCACCTCGGCGACATCACCCCCGAGGACCGGCTGATGGACTCCGGCTCGGGCCGCGGCGGCGGCAGCTTCGTGGCCAACCGGCGGTTCGGCTGCCGGGTGGACGGGGTGTCCATCTCGGAGACCCAGGTGGCCTTCGCCAACGAGCAGGCGCGGAAGGCGGGGGTGGACGGCAAGGTCCGCTTCCACCTCAAGAACATGCTGGACACCGGCTTCGGGACGGGTTCCTTCCGCGGCATCTGGAACAACGAGAGCACCATGTACGTGGACCTGTCCCTGCTGTTCGCCGAGTACTCGCGGCTGCTGGCCCGCGGCGGCCGCTACGCCACCATCACCGGCTGCTACAACGACACCTACGGCCTGCCGTCCAGGGCCGTCAGCCAGATCAACGCCCACTACATCTGCGACATCCACTCGCGCAGCACCTACTTCAGGGAGATGGCCGCGAACCGGCTGGTGCCGGTCACCGTGGTCGACCTCACCGCGGCCACCATCCCCTACTGGGAACTGCGCGCGCAGTCGTCCCTCACCACCGGGATCGAGGACGCCTTCCTCAGCGCCTACAAGGACGGCAGCTTCCAGTACCTGCTGATCGCCGCCGACCGGGTCTGACCACCGCGTACTCTTGCCCTCCGGACCAGTGAGGTCCACGAACGGGGGGTAGTACCGATGGTCTTCAGCATGCACGGAACAGCAGGTCGGGCGGGCTCGGCAGTCGCGGTCGCGCTGCTGGCGGCGGGGTGTTCGGCGGCCTCGCCGCACCGCCCCGCCGCAACCGCCTCCGCCGACGCAGCAGTTCCGGCGACGCAACCGAGCAGCGCACCGTGGGTGGACCCGGCCCAGAACCTGCTGGCGGAGGACGGCTTCAAGCTGATCGCCCGGAGCGGGAAGCAGACCCTCAACGGCTACCAGGGCACCCTGGCGGCGCACCGGGACGGCGGGACGGTCGACACCGCGATCGAGTGCCAGGGCGTGGGGAAGCTGACGGTCACGATGGGCGTTACCTCGTTCACCTTCCCCTGCACCAAGTCGCCCTCCGGGGAGACCAACGAGGACGCCACCGGGTTGTTCTCAGCGGCGACCGACGTCTACTCCGTAACCGCACCGTCGGGTGTGGTCTGGGCCGTCGCCGTCGCCTGGGCACCCTCGACGAATGTGCCGCAGAACTCCTGACTCACAGGTACGCCTTCTTGACGCCGCGCCCGCGGCACGCTGGGATTGCTGTCACTCCATGTCGGGGTGTCAGGTCCATGGCGTAGCAGGCGCGGCGGGGGTACTCAGGAGGACGGACGGTTCCATGCAACCAGTACCGAGCGGCAGCACCCCTCCGATCGGCCGCGACCTGCTCCTCGCCGCGGCCCGCGACGCCCTCCGCCCCGACCGGGGGCTGCTGCTCACCGGTCCGGCCGGGATCGGCAAGAGCGCGGTGCTGGACGCCCTCGCCGCGGAGGCCGCCGCCGCCGGCGTCCTGGTACTGCGCAGCGCACCCGTCCCGGAGGAGTCCGTACTCCCCTACGCCGCCCTCGGCGACCTGCTGTCCTGCGTGCCCCCCGACCTCCTCGCCCAGCACCCGCCGCTGCTGCTGCGCACCGCGCCCGGCACCGCCCAGGACCGGCTGGCCCTGCACACGGCCGCGGTCCGGCTGCTGCGGACGCTGGTCCAGGACTTCCCCGTGCTGCTGGTCCTGGACGGACTCCAGGACCTCGACCCGCCCAGCGCCGCCGTGCTCTCCTTCCTGACCCGCCGGGCGGCCTCACTGGCGGTCACCGTGGCCGCCGCCGAACGCACCGGCTCCGGCGAATCCGCGCTGCGCAACCGGCTCTGCCCGCCGACCGCGCTGGAGCTGGCCGTCCCCCCGCTCTCCGAGGACGCCGTCGAGGAGCTGATCCTCCGCCAGGGGGGCGCGACGCCGATCCGGGAGCTGCGCCGGATCCAGCAGCTCTCCGCCGGAAACCCCTTCTACGCAAGGGAGTTGGCCCTGGCCGTGCACAACCGTCCGCAGCCCGGCGGCCGTTGGGCCGAGGAGGAGACGCCGGTACCGCGCCGGCTGCGCAACCTGCTGCTGGCCCCGACCCGGGCGCTGCCCCCGCAGTCCCGTTCCGCACTGCTGCTGGCCGCCTGCTCGCCGCAGCCCACGCTCGGCCTGCTGCACGCCGCCGGCGTCGCCGATCCGGTGGCCGCCCTCGCCGAGGCCGAACGCCTGGGCCTGGTCTCGGTCGCGGCCCACGGCCGGGTACGGCTGCGGCACCCGCTGCTGGGTGCGGCGCTGCAGGCCGAGGCGCTGCTCCGGGAGCGGATCGCGGTCCACACGGCCCTCGCCGCGGCCACCGTGGAACCCATCGCCAGAGCCCGGCACCTGGCCCTGGCCCGCCCCAGGGAGGACGCCGAGGTGGCCGCCGCCCTCGCCGCCGCCGCCGACGTGGCCCGGCACCGCGGCGAAGCC
The DNA here is from genome assembly GCF_042510965.1 of Streptacidiphilus jeojiensis. Classification (NCBI taxonomy): domain Bacteria; kingdom Bacillati; phylum Actinomycetota; class Actinomycetes; order Kitasatosporales; family Streptomycetaceae; genus Streptacidiphilus; species Streptacidiphilus jeojiensis. The sequence goes on along the minus strand of NZ_JBEUKS010000012.1, from coordinate 59,690 downwards.
GACACCGCCTACGAGCTCACCGCCCTCGCCGCCGAGCACACCCCCGCCGCCGACCCCCGGCAACGCACCGCGCACCTGCTCGCCGCCGCGGCCCACGCCGCCGACGCGGGCCTGCACGAGGACGCCCGCCGCTGCGCCGCCGGGGTGCTCACCGACTCCGCCGACCCGGCCCAGCGGGTCCGGGCCCGGATGATCCTGCTGGAGACGGTGGGACAGGCACTGGACGAGGCGGGGGGCCTGATCCAGGGCGGGCTCACCGACGCCGGGGACGACCCGGCGCTGCTGGCACCGCTCTACTTCTGGTCCGCCGTCCGGGAGTTGCTGGGCGGCCGGACCGGCACCGCCGCGGCCGAGGCGCAGCGGGCGGCGACCCTCGCCTTCGCCGCCGAGGACCGGGCCACCCGGGTGGAGGCGCTGGGCCTGGTCGCCACCGTGCAGGGGCTGCGCGGCAACCCGATGGCCGCCGACGCCGCGCTGGAACTGGCACTGCACCTGGCCGCGGCCGAGCAGAGCGCCAGCCTGCTGCGCCGGCTGGCCCTGGCCCAGCTCGACGCCGACCAGGTGCCGCAGGCCCGACGCCGGGTCACCGCGCTGCTGGACCCCGGCGCCGGGGCCGAGGGGGTGGAGGACACCCTGGCCACCCTGGTCGCCCTGGTCCGGATCCAGACCAGGGCCGGGGAGTGCCGCCAGGCCCTGGCCACCGCCGAACGCTGCACCGCGCTGGTCGCCGACGCCGGCCAGCCCTCTCCGCTGGCCGCCTACGCCGCCGCGCTGGCCGAGGCGGCCGGCGGCAGCACCGCCCGCGCGGCCGAGCTGGCCCAGCACGCCGTCGACGGCTGCGCGGCCGCCAGCGACCGGCTGTTCCAGGTCCGCGCGCTGGGGGTGCTGGGCCAGGCGCTGCTGCTGACCGGCCGGGCCGAGGGCGCCGCCCGGGCCGGTGAGGCGCTGCAGCGGGCCCGCGAGCTGAGCGAGGCCATGGAACTGGCCGATCCCGACACGGTCCGGCGTCTCGCCGACCTGGTGGAGGCGCTGCTGCAGTCCGGCGAGACCACGGAGGCGAGCACCGTGCTCGCGGAGTCGCGCAGGCTCACCGGCGGCTGGCCCGGCTCCTGGGGCACGGGCGCGGTGGCGGCGCTGGACCGCGCCGAAGGCCTGGTCCTGGCGGCCCTGGGACAGACCGAGGAGGCCATCGCGGCGCTGCGAGTCTCCGCCTCCCGGCTGCAGGACCTGCCGCTCCCGCTGGAGCTGGCCCGCACCCTGATCGCCTGGGGCGCGGTCGAACGCCGGGCCCGGCACCGCGCGGCGGCCCGCGCCGTACTGGCCGAGGCCGAGACGGTCTGCCGGACGCTGCGCGCCGAACCGCTGCTGCTGCGGATCGAGCAGGAACGCGAACGCCTGGAACCGGGCGACCGGGCCGGCGCGGCGGACGACCTGACGGCCAGTGAGCACCGCGTCGCCGAACTCGTCGCCGGCGGCGCCACCAACCGCGAGGTCGCCGCGGCGCTGTTCGTCAGCATCAAGACCGTCGAGGGCACCCTGTCCCGGGTCTACCGCAAGCTCGGCGTCCGCTCCCGCACCGCCCTCACCCGCGCCGTCGCCGCCCCCGGCCGGGCCGTGCTCACCACCCCGCACTGACGGTCCGTCGGACCACCCGGGTCACATCGGCTGGTTCAAGCGACCGGCTGGTTCAAGTTACTGGAGATCTTGGCGAGTTCCTCCAGTCGGCGCTCCAGGCTGGGGTGGGTGGAGAACAGCCGCATCACGCCGGGCCCGCCCTTGCCGTCGGCGGGGGTGAACAGGAAGGCGTTGAAGGGCTGCGTGGTGCGCAGGTCCTTGTCGGGGATGCGGGCGATGTCGCCGCTGACCTTGGTCAGTGCGGAGGCCAGCGCCGAGGGGCGGCCGGTCAGCTGGGCGGCGGAGCGGTCCGCGGCCAGCTCCCGGTAGCGGGACAGGCTCCTGATGAGCAGGAAGCTGATCACATAGACGCCGGCGGAGACCCCCACCACCGCCCCGATCAGCGCGGCCGAGGTCGGATCGCGCCGTCCGCGCAGCAGTTGGGAGTAGAACGCGAACCGGACCAGCAGCCCGGCCAGCACGCCGAGGAAGGAGGCCACGGTGATGACCGCCACGTCGCGGTGGGCCAGATGCGACAGCTCGTGGGCGACCACGCCCTCCAACTCGTCGGCCTCCAGCCGGCGCAGCAGCCCGGTGGTGACGCAGAGCACGGCGTGGTCGGCGCTGCGGCCGGTGGCGAACGCATTGGGCAGATCCGTCTCGGCGACGGCGATCCGTGGTTTGGGCAGGTCCGCCATGGTGCACAGCCGGTCCACCAGACCGTGCAGCTGCGGCTGTTCCTCGGCGCTCACCTCGTGGGCGTGCAGGGCGAACAGCGCGATCCGGTCGGAGAACCAGTACTGGGCCGCCAGCAGCCCGGCGGCGATCAGCACCACCGCGATCCAGGACCTGAGCAGGACCACCAGCGCCGCCATGAAGCCCACGTAGAGCAGTCCCAGCAGGAACAGCGTGAGCAGCATGCGGGCGGTCAGTCCCCGATCGGGCGCGAAACGGCCCTGGTTGGCACTCATCTCCGGATCGGACTCCTTCGTCTGCGGTGCGGCCACCACGTCCACAGCCTGCTTCCACTATCCGGGTCCGGCCGCCGGACGACCAGGGCCGGACCGGGCCGTTCTGCCCCGCGGCCGCCACACGGTCACCCTCGGCACCGTGCGCACCCTGCACAACACGGACACCGGAGGACACGCGGCGTTCACGCGGGGGGCAAGGGTTATCCCGCTTATGCGGGGGACAGCGCGCTCCTAGCGTGAGACCCGACCGCTTCCGGCGCCTCAGCGCACAAGTCCCCACCGGGACAAGGACGCTGCGCGCTCATCCGTCCCAGGAGGACACCCGTGAAGTTGCCCCTCCGCGCCGCCATCGGACTGCTGGCCGCCCCCCTGCCCATCATCGCGCTGGCCGTCGCCCCGGCCGCCCACGCCGCCGTTCAGCCGAACACCCAGAAGACCGCGCTGAGCAGCGACGTCCTGCCCGCGATCGCCCACTCCACCCGCACCGGCCAGGTCGCGGCGAACAAGGCGATATCCGTCACGGTCAGCCTTGCCCAGCGCGACCCGGCCGGACTGCAGACGTTCCTGAAGCAGGTCACCGACCCCGCGTCGAGCCAGTACAAGCACTACCTGACGGCCAAGCAGTTCGCGGACCGCTTCGGCGCCTCCAGCGCCACCGTCAGCCAGGTCACCGACTACCTGCGCTCCCAGGGCCTGACCGTCGGCGCGGTCACCGGCAACCACCTGACCCTGCAGGCCAGCGGCACCGCCGCCCAGGTCCAGAAGGCCTTCGGCACCACCCTGGCGACGTACCACGACGCCAGCACCAAGCGGGACTTCTACGCGAACACCGCGGCCCCGGTGCTGCCGGCCGCGATCGCCTCGGCCGTCACCGACGTGTCGGGCCTCAACACCTACGCGCAGTACTCGCACTACAGCACCAAGAAGGTGGTCCCGCAGGCCACCGCCAAGGCGGTCACCGGGCTCACCCCGACCAAGGCCCGTTCGGGCTACAACGTCACCTCCGCCATCAGCGCCGGCTACACCGGCTCCGGGGTGACCGTGGGCCTGCTGGAGTTCTCCGGCTTCAAGCAGTCCAACATCACCACCTACGACAGCTACTTCTCGCTGAGCCCGTCCACCCCGGTGGTCCGCAGCGCGGGCGGCGGCACCACCGACCTGTCCGGTGAGGACGAGGTCGAGCTGGACATCGAGGTGGTCCAGGCGCTGGCCCCGAAGGCCGCGATCAAGGTCTACGAGGCGCCCAACAGCGACGCCGGCGAGGTCGCCGTGTACGCGGCCCTGGTCAGCGACGACGTCCCGGTGGTCTCCATCAGCTGGGGCATCGACGAGGCCGACGAGACCGCCAGCAACCGGGTCGCGCTGGACACCGACTTCCAGGAGGCCGCCGCCCAGGGGCAGTCGGTCTACTCCGCCTCCGGCGACAGCGGCTCCGACGACGCCGGCAACGGCGGCACCTCCGTCGACTTCCCGGCCTCCGACACCTACGTCACCGGTACCGGCGGCACCACCCTGACGCTCACCTCGGCCGGCGCCTGGAGCAAGGAGACCGCCTGGTCCGGCAGCGGCGGCGGCATCTCCTCGTACTTCAAGACGCCGTCCTTCCAGAGCTCGGTCAACACCGGCACCTACCGCGACGTCCCGGACGTGGCGGCCGACGCCAACCCGAGCAGCGGCTGGGCGATCTACACCGAGGGCGCCTGGTACGAGTTCGGCGGCACCAGCGCGGCCGCGCCCAACTGGGCCGCGTTCACCGCGATCTACGACAGCGAGGCGGCGGCCAAGTCCAAGTCGGCGCTGGGCTACGCCAACTCCTCGATCTACGCGCTGGCCTCGTCCAGCTACAGCACCGCCTTCCACGACGCCAAGACCGGCAGCAACGGCGCGTACAGCGCCGGCACCGGCTACGACAAGGTGACCGGCTGGGGCAGCTACAACGGCGCGGGCTTCCTCACCGCGGGCCTGGGCTGACGCCCTAGGGGGACGCGACGGCGGGGCCCGGTCTTCCGGGTCCCGCCGTTGCTTTGGTGCGGACCGTAGATGGTTTGTCGCGCACGCTTTTCAGCAAGCAGAGCCCCGCGCCCCTGGGGGTCTGCAACTGGCCCAGTTGCAACCAGCTAGGGGCGCGGGGAACTGCGCGACAAACCAGGGCACACGCCGCACCCGAAGTCCCGCCAGAAACCACTACGCCGCGTCGCGCAACCCTTCGGACCACTTCTCCTCGACCCGCCCGTACCGCCAGATCAACAGCGCAGCGACCCACGTGGCCACGAACAGACCCACGATGACGAACCCCACGTTGTTGAGGTCCAACCCGGCCACCCACCCGATCGGCCCCCCGCTGACATCAAGCTCCTCGGCGACCAGCGAGGTGATCTCGATACCGCCGATGATCACGGCCACCACCACGCTCAGGCCGGTGATGGTGATGTTGTAGTAGACCTTGCGGACCGGCTTGGAGAAGGCCCAGTCGTAGGCGAAGTTCATGAACGAGCCGTCGATGGTGTCCAGCAGCGACATCCCGGCGGCGAAGAGGACCGGCAGCACCAGGATCGCGTACCAGGGCAGTGCGAACGCCGACGCGCCGCCGGCCAGCACCAGCAGTGAGACCTCGGTCGCGGTGTCGAAGCCGAGCCCGAACAGCAGCCCGACCAGGTACATCTGCCAGGGCTTGGTGACGGTCCGCATGATCGGGGCCAGGATGCGGTTCATCAGGCCGCGCTTGGCCAGGTGCTCCTCCAGCTCGACCTCGCTGTAGGCGCCGGTGCGCATCTGCCGGAAGACCTTGATGATCCCCCACAGCACCACCGCGTTCAGCACCGCGATGATCATCAGGAAGGTGCCGGAGACGGTGGTGCCGATCAGGCTGGTCCAGTGCTGCAGCCCGCTGGAGCTGTTCTCCACCTGGCCGGCCAGCGCCCTGACCCCCAGCGACAGCAGCGCGCACAGTCCGAAGACCACCGACGAGTGGCCCAGCGAGAACCAGAACCCGACCGAGAGCGGCCGCTGCCCGTCGGCCATCAGCTTGCGGGTGGTGTTGTCGATCGCGGCGATGTGGTCCGCGTCGAAGGCGTGCCGCATGCCCAGGGTGTAGGCGGTGACGCCCATCCCGGCGCCGAAGAGCTGGGTGCCGACGGTGTAGTGGGCCGGCGCCACGACCGCCAGCAGCGTGAACCAGCCGATGACGTGCAGGCCGACGACGAAGGCGGCCATCCCGCCCATCCGGGCCCACTCCCGCGGGGTCAGCGATCCGCGGATCCGCGCCAGCGTTCCAGCGCGCACATCTGTACCAGCCACGGCACACCCCTCCTGGTCGGTGACGACTCGACCACGTTAGGGGCTGTGGATGTGTAGTTGCAACTAATGTGCAATAGCGAGAGAGCTGCGACTACGGCTCGACGGTGGGCTTGGGGGCCGCCTTGGGCTGCGGCTCCGGCTCCTCGACGAAGTCGACCCGCCCGAGGGAGCGGTTCATCGCCTTGAGGATCCACCAGGTGCCGATGCCCAGCACGGCGAACACGACGAAGCCCAGGATGCCCGGGGTGACCTTGTTGTCGTCCAGGGCGAGCAGGGTGGTGGCGGCGCCGTGCGCCGCTGCGAGGGAACTCATGCCCCTATGGTCCCCCCACGGCGTTCGCGCGGGGGGACCGGGGTCGGGTCGTGCGGGTCGTCAGACCTGGACCACGTCGGCGGTGATCCCGGCGAACAGGTCGTCCTCCGGCAGCGAGGTGTCCACCAGCGAGCGCGCCAGCTCGTAGTCCTCGGTCGGCCAGACCTCCCGCTGGATCTCCAGCGGGATCCGGAACCACGGCCCGTCCGGGTCGATCTGGGTCGCGTGCGCCAGCAGCGCCCGGTCCCGCACCTCGAAGTACTCGCCGCAGGGCACCCTGGTGGTGATCTCCCGGGGCTTGCGGTCGCTCTCGTCCCAGCGCGCGATCCACTCCGCGTAGGGCGACTCCAGGCCGCGCTCCTTCATCGCCGCGTCCAGCGCCTTGATCCGGTTCAGCGAGATGCCCTGGTTGTAGTAGAGCTTCAGCGGCTGCCACGGCTCCCCGGCGTCGGGGAAGGCGTCCGGGTCGCCGGCCGCCTCGAAGGCCGCCATGGAGATCCTGTGGGTCATGATGTGGTCCGGGTGCGGATACCCGCCGTTCTCGTCGTACGTGGTCACCACGTGCGGCCGGAACGAGCGGATCAGCCGCACCAGCGGCTCGGTCGCCACCTCCAGCGGCTGCAGCGCGAAGCAGCCCTCGGGCAGCGGCGGCAGCGGGTCGCCCTCCGGCAGCCCCGAGTCGACGAAGCCCAGCCAGGCCTGCTTGACCCCGAGGATCTCGCGGGCCGCGTCCATCTCCTTGGCCCGCACCTCGTGGATGTTCTCCTCGATCCAGGGGTCGCCCTGGAGCTTGGGGTTGAGGATCGACCCGCGCTCACCCCCGGTACAGGTCGCCACCAGTACGTCGACGCCCCGCGCCACGTACGAGGCCATGGTGGCCGCACCCTTGCTGGACTCGTCGTCCGGGTGCGCGTGTACCGCCATCAGTCGCAGCTGCTCAGTCAACGCCCCAAAGCCCTTCGTCGGTATTGCGTCCTCCTGGACAAGGCTAGAGGCGCTGTCCTTGTTCCAAGTACCGCACTTGTCGTGCCCGACATCCGCTCTCCAGGCTCTATGCCATGTTCTGCCATGCTCTGCCACCCCGCAGAAACGGTTCAGCTTCGCAGCGGCGGGGCGATGCTGGCTGAGGGCGTGAGAGCTCGCGACAAGGAGGTGGCAGTGAAACGCCGGCGTGGACACAAGGCAGTGCTGGAGCTGACATCAGAGCAGGTCACCGTCCTGGATCAGCAGGGCCACGCCGCTCGGGCGATGTGGAATCTGCTGCATGACTGGTGGACCATGGCAGGGACCTGCCCGCAGCGGCGAGCCTCGCCGACGCTGGCCGATCAGCACATCCGACGGGCTCGCCGGGAACTCCCATGGCTCGCCGATCTCCCGGCACAGGCCGCTCAACAAGTACTGCAAGCGTACTTTCAGGCATGGAAGAACTGCTGGGAGGGTCGCGCCGCAGCCCCGGCCTTCAAGTCCCGCATCCGCTCCCGGATGTCCGTGGATGTGCCTCAGGCTCGCGACCTGCACATCAAACGCCTGACCCGCAGGTGGGGGCAGGTGCGGATCCCCAAGGTCGGACTCGTCCGATTCCGCTGGACCAAGGATTTGCCCGGCACGACCAGGTCGGCGCCACCGGGCCGAGTGACCGGTGCACGGCTGGTGAGGGAGACCCACGGGTGGCACATCGTCTTCCGGACCGAGGTCCTGACCGAAGCTCCTCTTCCACACCTGGGACCCGGCGTAGGGATCGACCTGGGGATCGCCAAGCCCCTCGCCCTGTCCGACGGCACCTTCCGCGAACACGCCTCCTGGGCGACCCCCGGGGAGAGGGCGCGGATGACCCGGCTGGAACGCAAGGCCGCCCGTCAACGCCAGGCGCGGAAACCCGGCGCACCGGCAAGCCGACGCCTGACACGGACATACGACCAGATCGCCCGGTACCGCGCGACAGCCAAGCGCCGTACCACCGACTGGCAACACCGGACCACCACCGAACTCGCCGACACGTTCGGCGTGATCGGGATGGAGGATCTGGCCATCAGCAACATGATCAAGTCTGCCAGGGGCGCTGTGGACGCCCCGGGCCACAGGGTCCGGCAGAAGGCCGGACTGAACCGCGCCATCACGGCCGAAGCCTGGGCGCGGACATCCGCATTCCTGACCTACAAACTGGAGCAGCGCGGCGGACACCTGATCAAGGTCCCCGCCATGAACACCTCCAGACGGTGTCATGTCTGCGGGCTCACCACACCAGGGGGCCGAGAAAGCCAGGCGCGCTTCGCATGCAAGAATCCGTTGTGCGGATGGTCCGGCAACGCCGACACCAACGCCGCATGCAACATCCAATTCCTCACCCAGCAACGAGCGCCCCAGGACATTGAGGGTGCCAGGACGTGGAGCCCTAGCCACCAGGCAGGCAACGAAGCGTCAACCACCTTGGACTCGCACCCGCAGGCCCAAGGAATCTCCTGGCCTAGGCCGGAGAGGATGTCAAAGTGACGGAACAGGACCCGCGGACATTCCGCGTTTCCGGGCCGGGCCACGCTATGGAGGCAAAAGTCCGATGGAGACTCCGACCAAGGTCGTAGCCGGGACCCCGCTTCCGGCCGGGCGCTACGGCGTCGATCCCGAGCAGCGCGAGCGGCGGATGCGGCGGGTCTACTACGCCTGCGTCGCGCTGGCGATCGCCGTGGTGGCGCTGGTCGGCTACAGCTACCTGGGCAAGGACTCGTTCAGCGGCCAGGTGGTGTCCTTCCAGGTGGACTCCGCCTCCCAGGTGCAGATCCACCTGGAGGTGTCCAAGCCGAGCGGCTCGTCCGGCAGCTGCACGGTGCGCTCGCGCGACGTCAACGGCAACGAGGTCGGCCGGGTGACCGTGTCCGTCCCCTCTGGCACCAGCACCTACGACACCGTGGTCACGCTGCGGACCTCGGGCCGGGGCACCACCGGCGAGCTGGTCAGCTGCTCCTGAACCGGTCCGGACCGTATTGACCGCGGCATGTTGGGTTGGAGTCCTCCCGGTCCGCTTCGGAAATTGTTAGGCTTCTGGTTTCGCCCCTTCCGGGGTAGATGTGCTCACACCACCCGGAAGTGGGCGTTGTCTGTTATCCAAGCCGGACCACACATGTACCTACGAGGAGCACCCGTGACCCAGACCAGCGAGAACGTGACCTGGCTCACCCAGGATGCGTACGACCAGCTGCGCGCCGAGCTGGAGCACCTGTCGGGTCCTGCACGCGCCGAGATCACCCAGAAGATCGAGGCGGCCCGCGAGGAGGGCGATCTCAAGGAGAACGCCGGCTACCACGCGGCCCGCGAGGAGCAGGGCAAGATGGAGCTGCGGATCCGCCAGCTCAACCAGCTCCTGGAGCGCGCCCAGGTCGGCGAGGCCCCGGCCGACAACGGCGTGGTCGGCCCCGGCATGGTCGTCGTCATCGCCTGGGACGGCGACGAGGACGACACCACCACCTTCCTGCTGGGCTCCCGGGAGGCGTCCTCCGACGACCTGGAGACCTACTCGCCGCAGTCCCCGCTGGGGCGCGCGATCGACGGACGCAAGGTGGGCGAGACCGCGACCTACGAGCTGCCCAACGGGCGCAAGACCAGCGTGAAGATCCTGTCCGCCAAGCCGTACCAGGGCTGACGTACTTTCCGGCTGCGGACCGTAGCTGGTTCCCCGCGCCCCTGAAGGGGCGCGGGGAACTGCGCAGGCTCAGCCGACCGCCGAGCGGTACTTGCGTACCGAGAGCCACGAGAACAGCGCCATGATCAGCAGCGACCAGCCGATCGACACCCAGACCGCGTGCACCATCGGCCACACCGTGGCCTGCGGTGCGGGCGGCGGCAGCAGATTGCCGAAGAGCTGGCGGGCCGCCTGGACCGAGGCGCTGAAGGGGTTCCAGTAGGCCACCGGCTGCAGCCAGCCGGGCATGCTGCTGACCGGCACGAACGCGTTGGAGACGAAGGTCAGCGGGAACAGCCAGACCAGCCCGGCCGAGGTGGCCGCCTCGGGGCTGCGGACCGAGAGCCCGATCAGCGCGCCGATCCAGGAGAAGGCGTAGCCGAGCAGGAGCAGCAGCCCGAAACCGCCCAGCGCCTTCAGCACCCCGTCGTGGATCCGCCAGCCGATGATGAAGGCGACCACTCCCAGCACCACCAGCGTCAGCGCGCTCTGCACCAGGTCGGCGATGGTCCGCCCGACCAGCACCGCGGAGCGGGCCATCGGCAGCGAGCGGAACCGGTCGACCAGTCCCTTGTTCATGTCCTCGGCGATGCCGGCCGACGCGCCGGCCACCGCGAAGGTCACCGTCTGCGCGAAGATGCCGGCCATCAGGTACTGCTTGTAGGTGTCGGCGTTGCTGGGCGCGCCCGGGATGGTGATCGCGCCGCCCATCACATAGGTGAAGAGCAGCACGAACATCACCGGCTGCAGCATCCCGAAGACCACGATCTCGGGGATCCGGGTCATCCGGCGCAGATTCCGCTTGGCGACGACCCAGGAGTCGCGCAGGGCCTGCACCGCGCCGCCGCGCTGGACGGGCGTTGCGCGGCCGATCGCGCCGGTGGTCGTGGTGGTGGCTGACATCAGGAGTCCTTCCCTTCAACGGCAGCGCCCACGGTCGCCGCGGCGTCCCCGGCCTCGCCCACCTCGTCGCTGTCGCCCTCGCCCTCGCTCTCGTCGCCGAAGGTCGCGTGCCCGGTGAGCGAGAGGAAGACGTCGTCCAGGGTGGGGCGGCGCAGGCCGATGTCCTGGATCACGATGGTCCGGGCGTCCAGCTCCCTGATGACGTCGGCGAGGACGCTGGCGCCGCCGCTGACCGGGACGGTGATCCTGCGGGTGTGCCGCTCCACCGCGGGCTCGCCCTTGGCGTACGGGGCCAGCGCCTCCACGGCCTGGGCGAGGTGGGCCGGGTCCTCGACCACGATCTCCACCCGCTCGCCGCCGATCTCCGCCTTCAGCTCGTCGGCGCTGCCCCTGGCGATGACCTTGCCGTGGTCGACCACGGCGATGTCGTGCGCCAGGCGGTCCGCCTCCTCCAGGTACTGGGTGGTGAGCAGCAGCGTGGTGCCCTCCCCCACCAGGGTCTCGATCACCTCCCACAGCGCCATCCGGTTGCGCGGGTCCAGGCCGGTGGTGGGCTCGTCCAGGAACATCACCGGGGGGCGGACCACCAGGGCCGCGGCCAGGTCGAGCCGGCGGCGCATACCGCCGGAGTAGGTCTTGGCGGTGCGGTTGGCGGCGTCGGAGAGGTTGAACCACTCCAGCAGCTCCACCGCCCTGGCCCGGGAGTCGCGCGGGCTCATCTGGTAGAGCTCGCCGACCATCTGCAGGTTCTCACGCCCGGTCAGGTACTCGTCCACGGCGGCGTACTGGCCGGACAGGCCGATCAGTCCGCGCACCTGGTTGGGGTGCTTGAGCACGTCCACCCCGGCCACCACGGCGCGCCCGGAGTCCGGCCTGAGCAGGGTGGTGAGCACCCGGACCATGGTGGTCTTGCCCGCACCGTTGGGGCCGAGCAGCCCGAGCACGGTGCCCTCCGGGACCTCCAGACTGACCCCGTCCAGGGCGTGCACGTCCCCGAAGGTCTTCACCAGGTCCTCTGCCTCAATGGCCGCCGCCATCGCTCACTCCCCGTGTCGTGCCGTGTCGTCCTGTGTCGTCGTCCCGTGTCGTGCCTGGTGACCAGCCTCGCCGGGATCCGGACGGTGCGCGACCCGGCGTCAGCTCTGCCGCAGGATCGGGTAGCCCGACCGCCGCAGCTCCGACACTACGGTCTCGCAGTGCTCGGGGCCCTTGGTTTCCAGATGAAGGTCGACTTCGGCCTCGCCCAGGTCCAGCTTGGGGTCGGTGCGCACATGGGCGATGTCCACGACGTTGGCGTCCACCCGGGTCAGCGCTACCAGCAGGGCGGCCAGCGCGCCGGGGCGGTCGGTGATCCGCAGCCGCAGCGAGAGGTAGCGGCCCGCGGCGACCATGCCGTGCCGCAGCACCCGCTGCAGCAGCAGCGGGTCGACGTTGCCGCCGGAGAGCACCGCCACCACCGGGCCCTCCAGTTCGCCGCTGTGCTCCAGCAGGGCGGCGACGGTGCTGGCGCCGGCCGGCTCGACCACCAGCTTGCAGCGCTCCAGGCAGATCAGCTGGGCCCGGGCGAGCGCGTCCTCGGTGACCGTCAGCACCCCGTCCGCCAGCCGTTGCACGATCTCGAACGGGATGTCACCCGGACGGCCCACCTGGATGCCGTCGGCCATGGTGGAGAAGCCGTCCAGGCTGACCGGGTGGCCGGCCGCCAGCGAGGGCGGGTAGGCGGCCGCGCCGGCCGCCTGCACACCGACCACCTGGACGTCCGGCCGCAGTTGCTTGACCGCGGTGGCGATCCCGGCCAGCAGCCCGCCGCCGCCCACGCCGACCAGGATGGTGCGGACCTCGGGGCGCTGCTCCAGGATCTCCAGGCCGACGGTGCCCTGCCCGGCGACCACGTCCTGGTGGTCGAAGGGGTGGATCACCACGGCGCCGGTGCTCTCGGCGTACTCCAGCGCGGCGGCCAGCGTCTCGTCGAAGTTCTCGCCGGCCAGCCGCACTTCGGCCCCGTACTCGCGGGTGGCGGCGACCTTGGGCAGCGGGGCGGCGACCGGCATGAACACGGTCGAGTGGACTCCCAGGGTGGTCGCGGCCAGCGCCACGCCCTGGGCGTGGTTGCCGGCGCTGGCGGCCACCACGCCGGCGGCCCGCTCGACCGGGCTCAGCCCGGCGATCCTGACGTAGGCGCCGCGCAGCTTGAACGAGCCGGTGCGCTGCAGGTTCTCGCACTTCAGGAACACGGGGGCGCCGAACAGCCGGGAGAGGTGCCGGCTGCCCTCCATCGGGGTGACCCTGGCCACCCCCGACAACATCTTGTGGGCGCCGCGGATGTCGTCGATCGTGATGGGCCAGGAGTTCATAGGCTTCAGCGTAGGGCGTTGCACCGTTACGCTCTGGAGGGCTCTCTGAGCAGCTCAGCGGAACGACAGATCGTGACGACGATGACTCCAAGCAATGGGGGAGCGACCCCCCGCACCCCCGCGGAACCGCAGCCGGTGGGCGTGAGCCACCCGGACGCCTCGGCGGCGGCGGCCGAGGACGTGCTCTACGACCGGCTCCAGTACCAGGTCGCGATCTTCGCGCGCCGGGTGGAGCAGGTGCGCATGGGCGGGGTGGGCGATCAGCGCAACTCCATGGACCGGGCGGCGTTCCTGCTGCTCAACCGGCTGGACTGGACCGGGGCCGTCGGTGTGAAGGCCCTGGCCCAGGCGATGGGGATCGACTCGTCCACGGTGACCCGGCAGGTCGCCCCGCTGGTGGACTGCGGCCTGGTGGAGCGGGTGCCCAATCCGGACGACGGGCGCGCGGTCCTCCTGGAGCTGTCCCCGCTCGGCCGGGAGCGGCTCCAGGAGGTGCGCGAGTCACGGCAGTTGATGATGCATCAGCTGCTGGACGGCTGGTCCGGGGAGGAGCGTGAGCAGTTCTGCGAGCTGCTCACGCGCTTCAATGCGTCGATGCAGGTCTTCCGGCCGTGACCGCTTCGGCGCCACGCACCTACTTCAGCGCCTCGCCCAGGTCCGCCAGCAGGTCGTTCACCGACTCGATGCCCACCGAGAGGCGGACCAGGTCGGCCGGCACCTCCAGCGCGGAGCCGGCCGCCGAGGCGTGCGTCATCCGTCCGGGGTGCTCGATCAGGGACTCCACGCCCCCGAGCGACTCCCCCAGGGTGAACAGCCTGGCCCGGTTGCAGACCTCGACCGCGGCCTCCTCGCCGTCCTTGTGACGGAACGACACCATGCCGCCGAAGGCCTTCATCTGCTTGACCGCGACGTCGTGGCCCGGGTGCGAGGGCAGCCCCGGGTACAGCACCTGGGACACCTTGGGGTGCCCGGTCAGGAAGTCGGCGACCCGGGCGGCGTTCTCGCTGTGCCGGTCCATCCGGATGCCCAGGGTCTTGATGCCGCGCATGACCAGCCAGGCGTCGAAGGGGCCGGCCACCGCGCCCATGGCGTTCTGGTGGTACGCCAGCTCCTCGCCCAGCGCGACGTCGTCGGTGACCAGCGCGCCGCCGACCACGTCCGAGTGGCCGCCCATGTACTTGGTGGTGGAGTAGACGACCACGTCCGCGCCCAGCGCCAGCGGCTGCTGGAGGTAGGGGCTGGCGAAGGTGTTGTCGACCACCAGCGTCGCGCCGGCGTCGTGGGCGATGTGCGCGAGCGCGGCCACGTCGGTGATGCCCAGCAGCGGGTTGCTCGGCGTCTCCACCCAGATCACCTTGGTGTTGGGCCGCACCGCCGCCCGTACCGCCTCGGGGTGGTGGGTGTCCGCCACCGACCACTCCACGCCCCAGCGCGACAGCACCTTGGCGAACAGCCGGAAGGTGCCGCCGTAGGCGTCGTTGGGGATGACGATGTGGTCACCGGGCTTGGTGACCGTCCGCAGCAGGCAGTCCTCGGCGGCCAGCCCCGACGCGAAGGCGAGCCCGCGGCGGCCGCCGTCCAGCGCGGCGAGGTTGGTTTCGAGGGCGGTACGGGTCGGGTTGGCGGAGCGGCTGTACTCGTAGCCGCCGCGCAGCCCGCCGACGCCGTCCTGCTTGTAGGTGGAGACCTGGTAGATGGGGGTGACCACGGCCCCGGTCTGCGGATCGGCCTCCTGCCCGGCATGGATGGCCAGGGTCTCGAAGGCGTGGTTGTGCTCGTGAGGGTGCGAGGTGCTCATGGGATCCGAGCGTAGTCCGAAACCGCGCCGTTCAAGCAGCGCTGCCCCCGGTGGCCCGGCCGGCCCGCGGAATTCAGTGGTGCACCGGGCTGTGGATGGGCACACTCACGTGCCATGACGATGCCCCAGCCGCCGGCCGGTCCGATGTGCACGCGCGACTCGATCGCCTCCGAACTGCGGGCGGCCGGGGTGCGTTCCGGCGAGACCCTGCTGGTGCACTCCTCGCTCAGCTCGCTGGGCTGGGTCTGCGGCGGCCCGGTCGCCGTCGTCCAGGCGCTGCTCGACGTCCTCGGCGACAACGGGACCCTGGTGGTGCCGGCCCATTCCGGCGACAACTCCGATCCGGCCATCTGGGTCAATCCGCCGGTGCCGGAGGGCTGGTGGCCGGGCATCCGTGCCTCGATGCCGGCCTACGACCCGCTGACCACGCCGACCGACGGCATCGGTGTGGTGCCGGAGACCGTCCGGACCTGGCCCGGCGCGCTCCGCAGCGCCCATCCGCAGACCTCCTTCGCCGCCGTCGGTCCGCGCGCCGCGGAGATCCTGGACGACCATGCCCTGGACTGCCGGCTCGGCGAGCGCAGCCCGCTGGCCAGGCTGGAGCAGGCCGGGGCGCGGATCCTGCTGCTGGGCGCCGGCTTCGGCTCCTGCACCGCGTTCCACCTGGCCGAGTACCGGATCCCGGCCCCGCTGGTCGATGTCTCCTTCGCGCTGACGACCCCGCAGGGCCGGCGCTGGGAGACCGTGCGCGACACCTCGATCGACGAGGACCGCTTCGACGAGCTGGGCGCGGCCTTCGAACGGGACCGCCCGGTGCTGCGGGCCACGGTGGGGGCGGCCCAGGTCCGGCTGTTCCCGCTGGCCGACGCCGTCGCCTACGCCGCGGTCTGGCTGGCCGAGCACCGTCCGCAGCCGACCCCCGGCTGAGCGGCACCACCCGGCCGGAGACGCACGGTCACGGCACCCGCTACGATCCGGTCCTCGCTGTTCGAGATGTCGCACAGATGTGCATCTCCTGAGAGGGGCCGTTCTTCCATGCGTACGTCCGTGCGCGCCGTCCAGGCGCTCACCCTGCTGGCCGGCTTCTACGTGATCGCGCTGGGCTTCCTCGCCGCGCTGGTGCTGATGGACGTCGAGATCCTCACCCATCTGGACTCCGGCGCGAGCGCCGGGGCGCTCAAGCTGGTGCTGCTCAGCGTGGTGGTGGCGATCCCGCTGGTGCGCGGGGTGTTCCTGGTGCGCCGCCCCAGGGACGAGGCACCGCCCGGCGTCACCGTCGCCGCGGAGCGGCAGCCCGAGCTGTGGGCCCGGGTGCGCGGCCTGGCCGGGCAGGTCGGGACCAGGGCCCCGGACGAGATCCGGCTGATACCGGCGGTCAACGCCGCCGTCAGCGAGAACCCCAGGTTCCTCGGGCTGGTCCCGGGACACCGCCGGATGCTGATCGGCGTCCCGCTGCTGATCGGCCTGACCGAACCCCAGCTGGACGCGGTGCTGGCGCACGAGCTGGGCCACTACAGCAACAAGGACACCCGGCTCGCCGGGATCACCGTGCGCGGACGGCAGAGCCTGATCACCGTGATCCAGCACGCCAGGTCGAGCGGGCGCGCGATCACCGCGAACCTCTTCGCCGGCTACGCCAAGCTCTACATCCGGGTCTCCGAGTCGGTCGGCCGCCGCCAGGAGCTCAGCGCGGACCTGGCCGCGGCCCGGATCGCCGGCCGCGACCACGCCGCCGACGCGCTGCGCCGGCTCCCGATGCTGGACGCGGCCTACGACTTCTACCTGGACCGCTACGCCTCGGTGGGCTGGGAGGCGGGGCTGCTGCCGCTGCCCGAGGAGTTCTACGGCGGCTTCCGCTCGCTGCTGGCCGCCGAGGGTCGGCAGGAGGAGCTGGAGAAGCTGCGCCGGGAGCCGCCGGCCCAGGAGACCACCCCCTACGACTCGCACCCGCCGATCAGCGAACGGGTCGCCGCGCTGGAGGCGCTGCCGCCGGACGGACGCACCGTCACCGGGGCCGAGCGGCCCGCCCTGGCGCTGCTGCGCGAGCACGAGCTGCTGCTCTCCGCGGTGGCCGCGGCCGCGCTCTCCCCCGAGGCGGCCGACAAGCGTCCGGTGCCCTGGGACGAACTGGCCCGCGGCGCCGGCCGCACCGCCCTGGTCAACGACTGCGCCGTCGCCGCCGACGCCGCCCAGGCCGCCCTGGGCCGCCCGCTCACCGGCCTGGACGACCTGCTCGGCGCGATCGACGCGGGCTGGCTGGACGCCATCGCCGCCCGGCTCCCGCAGACCGACGCCGCCCCCCGCACCGCCGCCCACCAGGCCTTCCGCCCGCACCTGCTGCTGGCCCTGGTCGACTCCGGCCACGCCCGCTTCGCCCAGTCCTGGGACCAGGTGCTCCACCTCGAATTCGCCGACCCCACCACCACCGGACCCGCGGTCGACGCCGCCCTGGACGCCCTCGTCGCCACCCCGCCGGACACCGGCCCCTGCCGCTCCCTGGTCCGCCGGTGAGCGGCACCGACAGCGTCAGGAGAGCTTTCTCCGGCTCTCGATGCGGAAGACCGTGTGGCCGAAGGCGACCCGGTCGCCGGGGCGGACCGCGACCTGGCCGATGATGCGGCATCCGTTCACCAGGGTCCCGTTGGTGGAGGCGAGGTCGCGGAGCATCCACTCGTCGCCGATCCGGCGCAGCTCGGCGTGGGTGCGGGAGACCGACTCATGGGTGAGCCTGAGCTCCGACCCGGGCAGCCGGCCGATCCGCAGCACCGGGGTCTCCGGGCCCGGCAGCACCAGGGGCTGCAGTCTGGGCGTCTGCCAGGCGCCGCGCAGCCGTACGCCGAAGCGGGAGACCGACGCGACGGCGCGCAGCGCCAGCCGGGTGAGCCGGCCCTGGTCGGGCAGGTCCGCGATGAGTTCGTCCAGGTCGGCGCGGCGCTGGGCGGTGAGCGCCAGTTCGATCCTGCGGATGAAGGTGTCGGGCGACAACCGCCCCTGCACCGAGTGCTCGCGGAGCAGCCGGATCGCCCGGTCGCGTTCGGCGTCCGAGATCCGAGCCACCTGGGTCAGGGACTCCGGGGTCGTCATGATGGTGATTGTCCGGCCTGGCCCCGGGCTCCGTCCATACCGGTTCGTGGCGGGCCGGACGGGGAGTCAGACCGCGCTGCCGGCCTTCCAGCTGGCCCAGTCCAGGTTCCAGCCGTTCAGCCCGTTGGCCGGGTCCACGGTCTTGTCGCCGGAGTTCACCACCTCGACCACGTCGCCGGTGATGGAGCTGTTGTAGAACTTCGCCGCCGGGGTGCTGGAGTCGCCGGCGCCCTTGGTGTCGTGCATGGCGACGCAGCCGTGGCTGGTGTTCTCGCTGCCGAAGACCGAGGTGCTGGCCCAGTAGTTGCCGTGGATGAAGGTGCCCGAGGTGGTCAGTCGCTGGGCGTGCGGCACGTCCTTGATGTCGTACTCGCCGCCGAGGCCGACCGTGGTCGAGTCCATCCGGGTCTGCAGGAACTTCTCCGAGATGACCATCTTCCCGGCCCAGGTGGTGTGCTCCGGACTGCCGCCGGTGATCGGGTACGTCTGGGTGACCTTGCCGTCCCTGGTGACCGTGAGCGTCTTGGCGCTGAGGTCGGCGACGCTGGTCTGGCTGCGGCCGACGGTGAAGCTTATGGACTTGGCCTGGGTGCCGTAGACGCCGCTGGAGCCTTCGACATCCTTGAGCGCGAGGGTGAGGGTGACCTTGGTGCCGGCGGCCCAGTAGGTCTCGGGCCGGAAGTCCAGCCTGGTGCTGCTGAACCAGTGGCCGACGATCTCCACCGCCGGCGAGGCGGTGACGGTGATCGCCTTCTGCACGGCGGCCTTGTCGGTGACGGCCTTGTTGAAGTTGATCGAGACCGGCATGCCCACGCCCACGGTGGTGCCGTTGTCGGGGGTGAAGTAGCCGATGAAGGTCTTCTCCGGGGCGCCGGTGCGGAACGAGACGCTCTTGGTGGCCTGCACCTGGTCGGAGTCCGTGCCGACGGCCGCAAGGGTGTAGCCGGTGCCCGAACTGAGCCTGCCGGTGCTGGTCCAGCTCAGCTTGTCGGCGGCCAGCTCGCCGGCCACCTGCTTGCCGTCCGATCCGGTGAGGGTGACCGAGCTGAGCGTGCCGTTGCTGACGGCGACCTTCACCGGCTGGGTGAACACCGCGGACTTGGCGCCGTTGGCCGGAGTGGTGGTGATGGCGGCCTTGGACACCGGCGCGGCGCTGCTGCCGCCGCTGCCGCTCTTGTCCGAGGAGCCCGAGGAGCCGGAGGAACTGCATCCGGCGACCAGCGCCACCGGCGTCGCTATCAGTCCCGCCACGATCGTCCGCCTGGCCCAGGGGCCGCCCTTGCCCTTGCCTGACGTCGTCGTGTCGTCCACTGCTGCTCCTTCGTGTCGGCGGTGCACCGGTCGGCGTTGTCCCAGGTCCCAGGAGAGTTCACCCAAGTTATCTGATAGTCACATGAACATAGACCGAAACAACAGTTACATCCCAATCAGGAGCAAAGCCGACAGATGCTGACATGGCAACAGCATGGGGAGGGACGGTACGACGAAGGGCGGCCCCGGGACTCCGGAACCGCCCGCCTGCACTGCACCTGCCCCGCACATCGACCCGCTGGGTCGTTACTCCGCGTCGTAGAGGTCCCAGTCCTCGTTCTCCGGGTCGTAGTCGACCGGCTGGGACTCCCAGGTGGCCTCGGCCAGCTCCACCCCGGGTACGCCCTCCAGCATCGCCACCGGGTCGACGAAGTGTGCGATCGCCCCGGCCGGGTCGATCTCGATGGCGGCGACCGCCTCGGCGCGTTCCTCGTCCTCCAGGAACTCGTCGGCCCGTACCTGCTCCAGCGCCGCCACCTGGAGCGCCTTCTCGTCCGCGATCTCAACGATCAGTTCGATCTGCAGCCGGACGTAGCGCCGATCGGTGTTCTCAAGCCCACTGGTGTCACTAGTCATGGGTCCGAGGCTATCCAACGCCGCCCTGACTCATTAGCATCGTGCGGACCACGACACTCCGCTGGGAGCGACATTGACCACCCGCCGCCCGCTCACGATCACGGCCGTCGCCGCCGGCCTCGGCACCGCCGCCGCGCTGGCACTGGGCCCGATGGCCTCGGCCGCCACCTCCCAGGCGAGCCAGCGCGACGTGCAGAAGGCCGCCGCGCAGAGCAGCACCGGGGGCAGCACCGAGCAGCTGGCCGACACCGGGGTCGACACCACGCCGTACGCGCTGGGCGGGGCGGGCTTCCTGGTCGCCGGGGTCGGCATGATCTTCGTGAGCCGCCGCTTCGCGGGCTGAGCCCGCACGGCCCTGCCCGCGGCGCCGAACCGGCGCCCGGGGCACATCCGTCATGACACACCAGTAGGGCCGGTCCTCGAAGGACAGGCCCTACTGTCTCCGCTGAGTTCCCCCACCCGGGAACGCGGAGCCTGGTGCCGCGGGGATCGCCGCACCCTGTTGATCGGTCGGGACCGACAGGGGCGGGACGACGGCGTTCCCCGCGGGCGGGGACGCGGCCGGCCGGGTCAGGGCCGTCCGACGCGTCCTGAGGTGACTGCGGGTCCGGGAGCCGCTCCGGACTTTCGCTGCCACCACGCTCGGCTTCTTGCCGTGGTGACAACATTGCCCGGGTGTTGTTAAGCGCGTGCTGCCGGTACGTGTCGTAGGTGTACCAGTTGAAGGCGGTTCAGTGAACGCCGACACCGGTCCCGTGCGCCCCACCGAGCGCACCCCCGTGGGCGCTCAGGAACGCCAGCAGGTCCTGCCGGGTGACGATGCCCTGGGGCTTCCCGTCCACCAGGACGACCGCGGCGTCGGCCTTCTCCAGCACTCCCATCAGCCGGGTCACCGACTCGCCGGAGCCCACCACCGGGAGCGGGGGCGACATATGAGGGCCGATCAGGTCGCCCAGCTCGAACCGCTTCGCAAACAGACCGTCAAGGAGGTCCCGCTCCACCACCGAGCCGATCACCTCACCGGCCATCACATCCGGGTGCCCGGCCCCCGGGGAGACCACCGGCATCTGCGACACGCCGTACTCACGCAGAATGTGCACGGCCTCACCCACCGACTCGTTCGGGTGAATGTGCACGAACTGCGGAATCCCGTCGTGCTCCAGGCCGTCCTTCCTGGCGAGGACGTCGCCGGCCACCGCCTCCGGACCGCCCTCGTCCAGGAAGCCGTAGTCCTGCATCCAGTCGTCGTTGAAGATCTTGGAGAGGTAGCCGCGGCCGGAGTCCGGCAGCAGCACCACCACCACGTCCTCCGGGCCCAGCCGCTCGGCCACCCGCAGCGCCGCCACGACCGCCATCCCGCAGGAGCCGCCGACCAGCAGGCCCTCCTCCTTGGCCAGCCGGCGGGTCATCTGGAAGGAGTCCTTGTCCGAGACCGGGACGATCTCGTCGGCCACCGAGCGGTCGTAGGCGGTCGGCCAGAAGTCCTCGCCCACGCCCTCCACCAGGTAGGGGCGGCCGGTGCCGCCGGAGTAGACCGAGCCCTCCGGGTCCGCGCCGATCACCTGGACCGCGCCGTCGGAGACGTCCTTGAGGTAGCGGCCGGTGCCGGAGATGGTCCCGCCGGTGCCCACGCCCGCCACGAAGTGGGTGATCCGGCCGCCGGTCTGCTCCCACAGCTCCGGGCCGGTGGAGTGGTAGTGGCTGGCCGGGTTCTCCGGGTTGGAGTACTGGTCCGGCTTCCAGGCGCCGGGGGTCTCCCGGACCAGGCGGTCGCTGACGTTGTAGTAGGAGTCCGGGTGCTCCGGCGCGACCGCGGTCGGGCAGACCACCACGTCGGCGCCGTAGGCCCGGAGCACGTTGATCTTGTCGGTGGAGACCTTGTCCGGGCAGACGAAGATGCAGCGGTAGCCCTTCTGCTGCGCCACGATGGCCAGCCCGACCCCGGTGTTCCCCGAGGTCGGCTCGACGATGGTGCCGCCGGGCTTGAGCGCGCCCGACTTCTCCGCCGCCTCGATCATCCGCATCGCGATCCGGTCCTTGACCGACCCGCCCGGGTTGAAGTACTCGACCTTGGCGAGCACGGTCGCGCTGATGCCCTCGGCGACCTTGTTCAGCCGGACCAGGGGGGTGTTGCCGACCAGATCGATGATCGACTCGTGGTACCGCACGGGTTCTCCTCCGCGGTTTTTTGTTAGGGACGCACGGTTTGTCGCCCTGTTGGGATCAGACTAGTGGGGCAGACTGCCAAGGTAAGGACAGGCAGAGACAGCTTGGGGGTCGCTCATGTCGAGAGCGAGGGTGGCACGGCGGATCGCCGCCGCTGCGGCCTACGGAGGCGGCGGGATCGGACTGGTCGGGGTCGGCTTCGCCGGCGTCCTGCTGACCGAGGCCAAGCTCGCCGAGCACACGCTGAACACCCTGCAGGGAGAGCCGCCGCCGGCCGACGGCGTCTACGGGCGCGCCTTCGCCGCCGACGCGGACGCCGAACCGCTGCTCTTCGCGGTGCTCGGCGACTCCACCGCGGCCGGCTTCGGGGTGACCCGCGGCCGGGACACCCCGGGCGCGCTGCTCGCCGGCGGCATCGCCTCCATCGCCGAGCGGCCGGTACGGCTGTCCGTCGCCGCGGCCAACGGCGCCACCTCGGAGGACC
The DNA here is from genome assembly GCF_042510965.1 of Streptacidiphilus jeojiensis. NCBI lineage: Bacteria > Bacillati > Actinomycetota > Actinomycetes > Kitasatosporales > Streptomycetaceae > Streptacidiphilus > Streptacidiphilus jeojiensis. The sequence goes on along the minus strand of NZ_JBEUKS010000012.1, from coordinate 37,146 downwards.
TGGAGCGCCAGGTCGACCTGGCGCTGCGGGCCGAACCGGACATCGCGCTGATCATGATCGGCGCCAATGACGTCACCCAGCGGGTCAGGCTGACCGCCTCGGTGCGGATGCTCGGCGCCGCCATCCGCCGGCTGCGCTCGGCCGGGGCCCAGGTGGTCGTCGGCACCTGCCCCGACCTCGGCACCATCGAGCCGGTACGGCCGCCGCTGCGCTGGCTGGCCCGGCGCGCCAGCCGCCAGCTCGCCGCCGCCCAGACCATCGCGGTGGTCGAGGCCGGCGCCCGCAGCGTGTCGCTCGGCGACCTGCTCGGCCCCGAGTTCAGCGGCCGTCCGGAGATGTTCGCCTCGGACCGCTACCACCCCTCGGCCCAGGGCTACGCCACCGCGGCGATGGCCATGCTCCCCTCCCTCTGCGCCGCACTGGACCTGTGGCCGGACGGCGGCGCCGAGGAGCGCCCCGACGCCTTCCGCGGCGAGGGCGTGCTGCCGGTGGCCCAGGCCGCCGCCGAGGCGGCCGGACGCGGCGGCACCGAGGTGGCCGGCGCCGCCGTGCTGGGCTCGGAGTCCGGGCCGCGGGGCCGCTGGGCGCTGCTCAAGCACCGCCGCAGGCGGCACCTGCCGGAGGGGAACCCGGCCGAATCGGCGGAGCCCGCAACGGCTCCGGCCGATGACGCAAGGTCAGGTAATTCACACGCCGTCGGCGCTGACGCGGGTTCTACCTGAGGGTAACTTGTCCCCCGAGCGCCCTCCCCACCCTTGGAGTCCCCATGCCCGAAGCCGTCATCGTCAGCACCGCCCGCTCGCCGATCGGCCGGGCGTTCAAGGGCTCGCTGAAGGACGTCCGCCCGGACGACCTGACCGCGACGATCATCCAGGCCGCGCTGGCCAAGGTCCCCGAGCTGGACCCGCGCGACATCGACGACCTGATGCTGGGCTGCGGCCTGCCCGGCGGCGAGCAGGGCTACAACCTGGGCCGGGTGGTCGCCGTGCAGATGGGCATGGACCACCTGCCCGGCTGCACCATCACCCGCTACTGCTCCTCCTCGCTGCAGACCAGCCGGATGGCGCTGCACGCGATCAAGGCCGGCGAGGGCGACGTCTTCATCTCGGCCGGCGTGGAGATGGTCTCCCGCAGCATCAAGGGCTCCTCGGACGGCCTGCCGGACACCAAGAACCCGCTGTTCGCCGACGCCGAGGCACGCACCGTGGCCACCGCCTCCAGCACCGGCGCCCCGGCGTGGGAGGACCCCAGGCAGAGCGGGCTGGTGCCCGACGTCTACATCGCCATGGGCCAGACCGCGGAGAACCTGGCCGGCCTCAAGGGGATCAGCCGCCGCGAGCAGGACGAGTTCGGCGTCCGCTCGCAGAACCTCGCCGAGAAGGCCATCGCGGACGGCTTCTGGGAGCGTGAGATCACCCCGGTGACCACCCCGGACGGCACCGTGGTCACCAAGGACGACGGCCCGCGGGCCGGGGTCACCCTGGAGGCGGTCTCCGGCCTGAAGCCGGTGTTCCGCCCGGACGGCACGGTCAACGCGGGCAACTGCTGCCCGCTGAACGACGGCGCCGCCGCGCTGGTGATCATGTCCGACACCAAGGCCCGCGAGCTCGGGCTGACCCCGCTGGCCCGGATCGTCTCCACCGGCGTCTCCGGCCTCTCCCCCGAGATCATGGGCTACGGCCCGGTCGAGGCGTCCAAGCAGGCGCTGAAGCGGGCCGGGATGGCCATCGGCGACATCGACCTGGTCGAGATCAACGAGGCCTTCGCCGCCCAGGTCATCCCCTCGTACCAGGACCTGGGCGTCGACCTGGACCGGCTGAACGTCAACGGCGGCGCCATCGCCGTCGGCCACCCCTTCGGCATGACCGGCGCGCGAATCACCGGCACGCTGATCAATTCGCTCCAGTGGCACGACAGGCAGTTCGGTCTGGAAACGATGTGCGTGGGCGGCGGACAGGGCATGGCCATGGTGATCGAGCGGCTCTCATAGATTTCTCAGAATGACCCGTTTGGCCCCACATCAGATGGGTAAGGTCCAGGTCACGCTACGGCGCGGCCTGGACCGCTTTCTTTGCGAAAAACCGACGGATTGTCGACGCAACGTATTCGTCCGATTGCTCTGCGTGCAATTTTCCAGCCGGATCAATTCGGTTGATGTCGGACGTCACAAATGAAAAGGACATTACGCACTGCCGCAATCCGCCGCCGTGGGGCACTGTGGGGTTGACCGCCAGTTCAACCCTTCACTAGGGGTGCTTCCGTGAACATCCTCGTCTTCGTCCTCACCGCCCTGCTGGTCTTCACCGCAGCCACCGCGACCGCCTGTCTGCTCGCGCTGCGCGCACTCAACCGGCGCTTCGACTCGGCCGTACGCGAATCCGTCGCCGTCGCGCTCGCCGACGACCGGGAGCGGGAGATGGCGGAGGCGCGCTCGTTCTGGGCCGAACAGGAGGCCCGGATGGCCGAGGACGACCTCGGCGGCGGCCCGCTGTTCGACAGCGAGAGCGTGGTCATGCTGCCCGCGCCGCGCGGCTACGTGGACGAGCAGGGCGAGATGGACCCGGAGTTCGCCGACGCGCTGCGCTCCGCCCTGGAGGAGATGATCTCCGAGACCAGCAGCGGCTCCGCGGGCCACCCGGTGACACCGGCCGGGGACCGTCCGGACCGGGCCGAGCTCCCCGAACGCCCGCTGCCCTCGGACCGCCCCGCGCACCCCTCCGTCCCCGGCTTCGTACCGCGGCCCACGCCCACCCCCGAGTGGACCGACCTGCGGCTGGACGAGCTGGTCGCGGTCGGCATCACGCTGCGCGACGTCCGCCCCGGCCCGATGGGCACGCTGGACGTCTACATCTTCGAGGACGAGACCACGCTGTGCATCGCCCCCGGCGACCCGGCGGCCGGTGCCAAGCTCCGTGCCGCCGTCGACGCCGGCGCCCAGGTCCGGCTGCTCGGCAACTCCCGCCTCCCCGGCGGCCACGCGCTGACCTTCGCGCTGGGCACCGACAGCACGGACGGCGGCGAGCTCGCCGCCGAGAGCGCCGACGAGACCGTCTACATCCTCGCCGACCGGGTCGTCGCCAGCCTGTAGCCGTCCTCCACCGCGGCCAGCGCCTCCGCCAGCACCGTCTCCGCCTCCTCGCGGTCGGCCTCGCGCAGCGCTTCGGCCAGGTCGTGCGCGGCCAGGGCGATCTGGTCGCCGACCGCGAAGATGCCCGCGTCCGGGAGCTCGGAGCGGGCCGGACCGCCGGCCACCGCCTCCTCCTGCCGGGCCAGCCGCCGGGCCAACCTCAGGCCCTCCGGAGCCAGTTGGGTGAGCCTGCGCTGCGGCATCGAGCGGAAACGGTCCGCCAGCCGGTCAGCCGCGAAAAGGAGAGGGGTCGGATCGGACATGCCGTCAGCGTATCCTCCGGCGACTGTTGCCAAGGGGTCTGCCCTCGGGCAGAGTCGAAAGAGTCGGCCACACCCACATCGGGCCGACCCAGCACCGGCCCACCTCTGGAGGCGCCCAGTGTCCCTCATGTACTCCACGGAAACCCACCAGAACCTGCTGTCCCGCATTCCCGCCGTCACCGGCCGCCCGCTCGGCGACTGGCTCAAGGCGGTCGACGAGGGACCGAGCCTGCTCCGCTGCGAGGAGAAGATCGCCTGGCTCCGCCGCGAGTACGGCATCTCCTACGGCTACGCCAAGGCCCTGGTGCACGAGTACGGTCTGCGCCGCGCCGCCGCGCGCATGTCAATGTAGCGAGGGGACGGGTGCCCGGAGCCGGATTCGAACCGGCACGGCCTGGCGGCCAGCGAGGTTTAAGCTCGCCGTGTCTGCGTTCCACCATCCGGGCCCTTCCGCACTCTGAGCCTAGCCGCAGCTGACCCCTCAGATGCCCACACCTGTGGGGAAGTTGTCTTATTTCACCGTTACTTGACGCATCGTCGGTGCAGAGCGACCGTCCCGGGACCGCAGTCGACCCCCTCAGGGGTGCTGTCATACCTGGGGAGGAGAGCGCGCTGCGTCCCCTACGACGGCAGGCAGTACCCGCAACCGTCCGGTCGGGCGACTACACGGCGTGACCAGGCCGGGAGGATGGATCCACACCCCATCCTCTCTGACTGGAGTAGTCCTGTGACGACAACCCTGCTCACTGCCGCGGCTCGCGCCGTCGGCCTCAGCAAGGTCTACGGCGAGGGAGACACCCGCGTCACCGCGTTGGACCAGGTCTCCGTCGAGTTCGTACGGGGTCAGTTCACCGCCATCATGGGCCCCTCGGGTTCCGGCAAGTCGACGCTGATGCACTGCATGGCCGGCCTGGACTCGGTCACCGCCGGCTCCGCCACCATCGGCGACACCGAGCTCGGCGGGCTGAAGGACAAGCAGCTCACCAAGCTCCGCCGGGACCAGATCGGCTTCGTCTTCCAGTCCTTCAACCTGCTGCCCACGCTCAGCGCGCTGGAGAACATCACCCTGCCGATGGACATAGCCGGCCGCAAGCCCGACCAGGCCTGGCTGGACCAGGTGGTGGCCACCGTCGGCCTGGCCGACCGGCTCGGGCACCGCCCCTCCCAGCTGTCCGGCGGCCAGCAGCAGCGGGTGGCCTGCGCCCGCGCCCTGGCGTCCCGTCCGGCGATCATCTTCGCCGACGAGCCCACCGGCAACCTGGACTCCCGCTCCGGCGCGGAGATCCTCGGCTTCCTCCGCAACTCGGTGCGCGAACTCGGCCAGACCGTGGTGATGGTCACCCACGACCCGGTGGCCGCCTCCTACGCGGACCGGGTGGTCTTCCTCGCCGACGGCAGGATCGTCGACGAGATGTACGGCCCCACCGCCGACAGCGTCCTGGACCGCATGCGTCGTTTCGACGCCAAGGGCCGCACCAGCTGAGAGGGGGTCCGTCATGTACCGCACCGCACTGCGCAATGTGCTGGCCAGCAAGGGCCGGCTGCTGATGACCATGCTGGCCGTGCTGCTCGGCACCGCCTTCGTGGCCGGCACCATGGTCTTCTCCGACTCGGTCGGACAGGCCTTCAAGGACAGCCAGTCCTCCAGCTTCGACAACATCTCGGTCCAGGTCCACAACTCCGCCGCCGGCAGCGACGCCAAGGCCTCGGACAACAACAGCTCGGCGCTGCCGCTCACCGACGCCACCGTCCAGAGGATCGCCGCACTGCCGGGGGCGCAGTCCGCCCGCGGCACGGTGACCGGCTTCGCCGGGCTCTCCGACCCGCAGGGCAACCTGATCGGCGAGCGCGGCAACACCCAGGGCTCCAACTGGGTGCCCGGCGCCGACGGCCGGGACAGCACCTACCCGATGGTCCAGGGCACCGGTCCGGTGAACAGCCGTCAGATCGCGGTGGACCAGCGCACCGCCGAGAAGAACGGCTTCAAGGTCGGCGACACGGTCCGGCTCGCCGTCAACGGCCCGGTCATGCAGATGACCGTCACCGGCATCTTCACCACGGTCGACCCGCAGGTGAAGGCCGGCGGCTCGCTGGTGCTCTTCGACACCGCCACCGCACAGCAGCTCTACCTCAAGGCCGGACAGTTCACCACCATCCAGGCCGTCGCCAAGCCCGGCACCAGCGAGCAGCAGCTGCTCTCCGAGGTCCTGCCGGTGCTCCCGCACAGCGGGAACATCACCGCCAAGACCGGGGTGAAGCTCAGCGCCGACTCGACGGCCGCGGTGCAGGCCGCCACCTCGGGGATGCGCACCGCGCTGCTGGCCTTCGCCGGGATCGCGCTGTTCGTCGGCATCTTCCTGATCTCCAACACCTTCACCATGCTGATCGCCCAGCGCACCCGGGAGACCGCGCTGATGCGCGCCATCGGGGCCAGCCGCCGCCAGATCACCAACTCGGTGCTGCTGGAGGCCCTGTTCGTGGGGGTCTTCGCCTCACTGGGCGGGCTGCTGGCCGGGATCGGGATCGGGGCCGGGCTCAAGGCCTTCCTCGGATCCGGCGGGAACCTGCCCGCCGGCGGCCTGGTGATCGCCCCCACCACCGTGGTGGCCACGCTGCTCACCGGGGTCGTGGTCACCGTGGTGGCCGCGCTGCTGCCCAGCATCCGCGCCTCCCGGGTCCCCCCGGTCGCCGCGATGAGCAGCAACGACCAGCCCGCCACCCAGAAGTCCCTGGTGGTCCGCAACTCCATCGGCGCCGCCTTCTTCGGCACCGGCCTGGCTGCCGTGCTCTACGGCGCGCACCTGGGCGGCAGCTCCGGTCGGCTGCCGGTGGGCGCCGGCGCCGGGCTGATCCTGATCGGCGCGTTCGTGCTGACCCCGCTGCTGTCCCGTCCGCTGATCGCCCTGGTCGGGCCGCTGTTCGCGCGGCTGTACGGGGTCTCCGGCAAGCTGGCCAAGCAGAACGCGCTGCGCAACCCGCGCCGCACCGCGGCCACGGCGTCCGCGCTCACCATCGGGCTGACCCTGATCAGCGCGCTGACGGTGATCGGCGCCTCGGTCACCGACGCGGTCACCAAGCAGGTCACCTCGGGGATGAAGGCCGACTACGCGGTCAGCGTGATGCTCGGCGAGCCGGTCTCGCCCAGCGCGCTGCCCGCCATCAAGTCCACCGCGGGCGTCAGCGCCACCAGCGTCATCGACTCCCAGTACGTCAAGGCCGACGGCCGGGACCTCTCGGTGAGCGGCTTCGACGCCGACAGCTTCAGCCGGCTGGTCGCCCCGACCATGCTGGACGGATCGGCCGGCGCGATCGGCCAGGGCGCGGCGCTGGTGGACAAGTCCACCGCGGCCTCGCACCACTGGAGCGTCGGCGGGAGCGCCCGGTTCACCTACCCGAACGGCAGCACCGGCACGGTCCGGATCGGCGGCATCTACCAGGACAGCGGCCTGCTCGGGCCGGTGATGATGAGCGAGTCGGTGCTCTCCCCGCACACCACCGCGCCGTACTACAGCGCGGTGCTGGTGTCCGGCACCGCGGGCGCCTCGCCGGCGCTGGAGCAGGCCCTGAAGGACTCCACCGGACGCAACCCGCTGGTCCAGGTGCAGTCGCAGCAGCAGATGGTGAAGGAGTTCAGCTCGCAGATCAGCCTGCTGCTGAACGTGATGTACGGACTGCTGGGGATGGCCGTGCTGATCGCGGTCCTGGGGGTGGTCAACACCCTGGCGATGTCGGTCTTCGAGCGCAAGCGCGAGATCGGGATGCTGCGGGCGATCGGCCTGGACCGGCGCGGGATCAAGCGGATGGTCCGGCTGGAGTCGGTGGCGATCGCGCTCTTCGGCGCGGTGCTGGGGGTGGCCATCGGCGAGTTCCTGGCCTGGGCGGCGGTACAGCTGCTCAAGTCCTCGCTGGCCGGCCTCACCACGGCCTTCCCTGCGGGACAGCTGGCGGCCTACGTGCTGGCAGCCGCCCTGGTGGGCCTGGGCGCCGCCCTGTGGCCCGCCCGCAGGGCGTCCCGCCTGGACATCCTGGACTCCATCAAGACCTCCTGACGGCCCGTCCAAACACTCCTGCACACGCCAGTGCCCCGGCCCCTCCGTGGAGGAGGAGCCGGGGCACTTACGGCAGCGGTGCCGGTCATACTGCGATCCCCCGGGGCGCGACGCCCCGTACCCCTGCGAGAAGCCGCGACGGTGGCCGCAGGCCCCAAGTGAAACGCCAGTGCCCCGGCCCCTCCATCGAGGAGGAGCCGGGGCACTTACGGCAGCGGTGCCGGTTATGAGCACCACGGGTGTGGTCCGGCGACGCTGCCGGGCAGGAGGGCGTGCGGTGGAACGATCAGGCAGGGACCTTCTCGGTCTTCGCGGCCTCGGCCGCGACCGCGGGCTTCGGCTTCGGGGCGGGCGAGGCCGCCTCGATGAACACCTCGCGCGGCTTCTCCATCTCCACCAGGGAGACGGTCTCGCGCTTGAGGAACATGGCCAGGGTCCAGTCGGCGAACACCCGGACCTTGCGGTTCATGGTGGGTACCCGGCTGCCGTGGTACAGGCGGTGGAACCACCAGGCCGGACGGCCCTTCAGCTTGTACTTGCCGAAGAGGATCGCCACACCCTTGTGGAGGCCCAGGCCGGCAACTGCGCCGAGGTTCTTGTGCTTGTACTCCTTCTGCGGGAAGCCCCGCATCCCGGAGACCACGTTGTCGCCGAGCACGATGGCCTGGCGGACCGCGTGCTGCGCGTTCGGCGGGCACCAGGCGCCCTCGCCGACGGCGAGGTCCGGCACCTGGGCGTTGTCGCCGGCGGCCCAGACGTTGTCGAAGCCCTGGACCTGGAGGGTCGGGGCGGTGTCGACGTGGCCGCGCGGGCCCAGCGGAAGACCGAAGTTGGCGAGCGCCGGGTTGGGCTTGACGCCGGCCGTCCACACGATGGTGGAGGCGTCGACCTCGATGCCGTTCTTCAGCACCACGTGCTTGTCGACGCAGGAGTCCATCGAGGTCTCGATGTAGATCTCGATCCCGCGCTCCTCGAGCTTCTCCTTGGTCCACAGACCGAGGTCCGGGCCCATCTCGGGGAGGATGCGGTTGGCCGCCTCGACCACGATGAAGCGCATGTCCTCACGCTTCACGTTGCGGTAGTTCTTGGCCGCGTCGCGGACCATGTCCTCCAGCTCGGCCACGGTCTCGATGCCCGCGAAGCCGCCGCCGATGACCACGAAGGTCAGCGCCTGCTTGCGGACCGCCTCGTCCGTGGTGGACTCGGCCTTGTCCAGCTGGGCGATCACGTGGTTGCGGAGGCTGATGGCCTCCTCGACCGACTTGATGCCGATGCCGTTCTCGGCCAGGCCGGGGATCGGGAAGGTGCGGGAGACCGAGCCCAGCGCGACGACGAGGTACTCGAACGGCAGCTCGTACGAGTCGCCCGCGGCCGGGGAGATGGTCGCGATCTTGCGCTCCTGGTCCACCGCGGTCACGTGACCGGTGAGGACCTCCGCACCCTTGAGGGTGCTGCGCAGCGGCGCGACGAGGTTGCGAGGCGCGACATTGCCGGCCGCCGCCTCGGGAAGGAAGGGCAGGTACGTCATGTAGGACCGCGGGTCGACGACCGTGACGGTCGCCTCTCCGTAGCGCATCTTCTTGAGGATGCGCATCGCGGCATACATGCCGACGTATCCACCGCCGACGATGAGAATGCGAGGACGCTCCGTGGTGCTCATATCCGAAAGTATCCAGCACCGTCCGGAGCAGCCCTTGTGGCCCTCCTCACATGCCTCTGGACACCACCTGCTACACTACGCGGCCCATGGTTCCCACTGGGTGCCCTGCGACCGGCCCGCTGCCGGGGTGCCGGGTATCGCCGCAGCTCGTCGCACTCATTGCGATTGTGCGTGCGAAAAAGGCCCCCGGCCTTGGATGCCCGGGCCGACGCCCGCCAGGGGCCTTGGGTCTCGCAATTCGGACGAACCGGCCCTTCGGGTGACCCCAAAGCCGGGAACCCCATGTGAAGAAATTCACGAAGTTTCTGGAGCGCCCTCGCGAGCCGTCTCCCCGGCCGCGCTCCAGGCGATGCCGTCGAGGATGTCGTGCTCGCTGACGACCAGCTCAGAAGCCCCGCTGCGCTCCATGACGGCGAGCAGAACGAGGGCCCCCGCGGCGATGACGTCCACCCGTCCGGGGTGCATCACCGGGATCGCCGCGCGCTCCTCCGGAGTGGACGCCAGCAGCATCGCGGTGACCTCGCGGACCTTGGCCAGCGGGATGCGCGAGTGGTGGATCGCGGCGGAGTCGTAGGCAGGCAGGCCGAGCGCGATCCCGGCCACCGTGGTGACCGTCCCGGCCAGGCCGACCAGGGTCGCCGCCGAGGTCAGCGGGACGGTGGCGGCGGCCAGGTCCAGCGCCGCCTTGATGTCGGCCCGCATGGCGATGGTGTCGCCGCCGTGACGCTCCGTCATCCGGACGCAGCCGATGTCGACCGAGCGGGCCGCCTCGACCCGGTCGGAGCCCAGCACGAACTCGGTGGAGCCGCCGCCGAGGTCGAACACCAAGTAGGGCGGCGTCAGCCCGTCCTCGCCCTTGAGCTCCCTGGTCGCACCGGTGAAGGAGAGCTGGGCCTCCTCGTCGCCGCTGATCACCTCGGGCTCGACGCCCAGGATCGCGCGGACGCCGCTGACGAACTCGTCGCGGTTCTCGGCGTCGCGCGAGGCGCTGGTCGCCACGAAGCGCAGCCGCTGGGCGCCGTGCCCGGCGATGACCGCCGCGTAGTCGCGGCAGGCGGCGAAGGTGCGCTCCAGCGCCTCCGGGGCCAGCCGCCCGGTGCGGTCCACGCCCTGGCCGAGCCGGACGATGGTCATCCGCCGGTCCAGGTCGTGCAGCTCACCGGTGTCCGGGTCGAGGTCGGCGACCAGCAGGCGGATGGAGTTGGTCCCGCAGTCGATCGCAGCCACACGCTGAAGCGTCACTTGTCGCACCCCTCGGCACCGTCGGCGGTGGGCACGCAGACGCAGGGGCCCTTGCGCCACCACTCGGGCAGCATCGCCAGGGCATCGTCGCCGAGCGGGTTGACGCCCGGTCCGGCCGCCAGGCTGTGGCCGACCAGGACGTGCAGGCACTTCACCCGGTCCGGCATCCCGCCGGCGCTGGGGAAGCCCTCCAGCACCTCGATGGCGTCGCGCCGGGCGATGTAGTCCTCGTGGGCCCGCTGGTAGGCGGCGGCCAGCTCCGGGTCCTCGGCCAGCCGGGCGGTCTGCTCCTTCATCACCCCGTCGGCCTCCAGCGTGCCGATCGCTGACGCGGCCCTGGGGCAGGTCAGGTAGAACAGCGTGGGGAAGGGACTGCCGTCCTCCAGTCGCGGTGCGGTCTCCACCACGTCCGGCAGGCCGCAGGCGCAGCGGTGGGCGACGGCGCGCAGCCCGCGCGGCACCCGGCCGAGCTGGGCGGCGATCGCCGCCACGTCGTCCGGGGCGACGGCGGGGACGGCGTCCTGGGGCGCGCCTTCCCGGGTGGCGCCCTCAGGGGTGTCAGGGGTCTGCGTCATTGCCTTGCTTTCTTGGATGGCTCTAGTTCTGGGGTGCGGTCGCGCCCGCCGCGCCAGTCCGGTCGGACGTCTCCAGCGACTGGAACAGGCTGTCGTACCAGGGCTGCTGCGCCTGGGCCGCGGCGGGCGTCCCGGAGGTACCGCTCGCGCCGGTGGTGGGGGCGACCGAGACGAACGGGGTCTCGCCGGGATAGCCGTAGTGCAGCCGCTCCCTGGCCTGGGCCGCCACGTACGCCGGGTCCTGCCAGCGGGCCTTCTCCCGGCGCAGCTCGTCCACCTGGGCCTGGGCCTGGGCCGCCGCCGCGCGCTGCTGGGCGATCTGCGAGCGCTGGGCGATGAACTGCCGGGTCGGATAGGCCAGCGCGGCGACCAGCGAGCACAGCACCAGGGCCAGGACGGCGGCCCGGCCGGTCAGCCGCGGCCTGCGGGGGGCGCTGCCCCTGGCTGTGCTGCCGCTCACGTACTCGCCCTCCCTGGCCCGATCCGGCTGACGCTGTGCCGGCTGTGATGTGCCGGTGCCCCGCCACCCACCCTAGAGGGTGAACGCGGCGGGGCACCGGTCAGGCGCGCTGCGCCTGCGGGTCAGGCCTCGCTGTGCTGGAACCGCGGGAACGCGCCGCGGCCGGCGTACTCGGCGGCGTCGTCGAGGATCTCCTCGATGCGCAGCAGCTGGTTGTACTTGGCGACGCGCTCGGAGCGGGCCGGCGCGCCGGTCTTGATCTGGCCGCAGTTGGTGGCCACGGCGAGGTCGGCGATGGTGACGTCCTCGGTCTCGCCGGAGCGGTGCGACATCATGCAGCGGAAGCCGTTGCGCTGGGCCAGCTCGACGGCGTCGAGGGTCTCGGTCAGCGAGCCGATCTGGTTGACCTTCACCAGGAGGGAGTTGGCCGCGCCCTCCTTGATGCCGCGGGCCAGCCGGGTCGGGTTGGTGACGAACAGGTCGTCACCGACGATCTGCACCTTGTCGCCGATCTTGCCGGTCAGCACGGTCCAGCCGGCCCAGTCGTCCTCGAACAGCGGGTCCTCGATGGAGACCAGCGGGTACGCGGCGACGAGCTCCTCGTAGTACTCGGTCATCTCGGCGGCCGAGCGGGACTTGCCCTCGAACTCGTACTTGCCGTCCTTGTAGAACTCGGAGGCGGCGCAGTCCAGGGCCAGCGCGACGTCCTTGCCGGGGGTGTAGCCGGCCAGCTGGATCGCCTCGACGATGAGGTCAAGCGCCTCGCGGTTGCTGTCCAGGTTCGGGGCGAAGCCGCCCTCGTCGCCCAGGCCGGTGGAGAGGCCGCGCTTCTTCAGCACGCTCTTGAGGGTGTGGTAGACCTCGACGCCCCAGCGGACGGCTTCGGAGAAGGACTCCGCGCCGATCGGAGCGATCATGAACTCCTGGATGTCGACATTGGAGTCCGCGTGCGAGCCGCCGTTGAGGATGTTCATCATCGGGACCGGCAGCACGTGGGCGTTGGGGCCGCCCAGGTAGCGGAACAGCGGCAGGTCGCTGGCCTCGGAGGCGGCGTGCGCCACAGCGAGGGAGACGCCCAGGATGGCGTTGGCACCGAGGGAGGACTTGTCCGGGGTGGCGTCCAGGTCGAGCATGGCCTGGTCGATCAGGCGCTGCTCGGTGGCGTCGTAGCCGATCAGCTCCGGGCCGATCTGCTCGATGACCGCGAGCACGGCCTTCTCCACGCCCTTGCCGAAGTAGCGCGACAGGTCACCGTCACGCAGCTCCAGGGCCTCGAACGCGCCGGTGGAGGCGCCGGACGGAACGGCGGCACGACCGGTGCTGCCGTCGTCGAGGCCGACCTCGACCTCGACCGTGGGGTTGCCTCGTGAGTCGAGGATCTCCCGGGCTACGACGACGTCGATGGACGGCACAGGCATCTCCTAGGGGGGAATACAGGGGTGCTTACGACAAGAGCCTAGCCGCAGCCGGGGGCGTGGCCACCCGGACCTTCGGCCTGTCTCACCGGACGGAGCCCCTACTCACCAGTAGTTCACCTGGCGAGCAGGGGCTCCGCGCCCCGATGGCTGCGAGCCGAACGGGGGTCAGTCGACAGCCGTGTCAGACCACGACGAGCTTCTGGCCCGGGAAGATCAGATCCGGGTTCCCGCCGACGGTGGACTTGTTGTCCTTGTACAGCTCGGTCCAACCGCCGCTGAGGTGCGCGGCGGCGGCGATGCCGGAGAGGGTGTCGCCCGACTTCACGGTGTAGTTGCCGTGACCGACCTTGGGCGCGGCCGTGCTCGTGGTCGTCGTCTTGGCTGCCGGCTTGGTGACCTTCGAGGCGGAGTCCGTGGCGGCGGTCGACCGGTGCTTGCCGATGCTGGTGCTGGTCTGCTCGGTGCTGCTCTTGGTCGAGTCGGAGCTCGACGAAGAGGACGAACTCGAAGAGCTGGAAGAGCTCGAGCTGGAGGAAGAGGACGAACCCGAGGTGCTCACCGAGGCGGCGGCGCCCCCCTGGGTGAGCCCGGCCTTCGGCCCGCAGACCGGCCAGGCGCCGGGTCCCTGCGAGGCCAGGACCTTCTCGGCTATCGCTATCTGCTGGCCCTTGGTGGCGTGGTCCGCGGTGGAGGCGTACTGGCCGCCGCCGTAGGCGCTCCAGGTGGAGGCGGAGAACTGCAGCCCGCCGTAGTACCCGTTGCCGGTGTTGATCGACCAGTCACCACCGCTCTCGCAGCTGGCGACCTTGTCCCAGGTGGACACCGAGGCGGCGGAGGCGCTGGTCGCGCCGATCAGCGGCAGGGCGATGCCGGCGGTGCCGAGGCTCGCGGTCGCGACCAGGCGCTTGGTCTGGCTGGTGCGCGGCTTGCGATGGCGTCCGGGCGTAGTGAAAGGCATGGCAGGTACCCTCTCCGACGCCTGCGAGGTGAGCTGTCGGGTTCGGGCTGTGAGGTAGCCCGGGCGCTGACGCGCCTTCACCCCAAGCCGCAGCCTTGCGAACTGCGGCGACTTACCTGGGTCCCCCGCTCCTGCCCAATCCTGAAGTTCGGATTCCACCCCCCGGCTGGACAGGACTCGGCGTCCCGAGGAGCGGTGCCCACGCATGCGGGCGTTCCCGGAAGGCTAGACATATGAGCTACATAATCACAAGCCCGTAACGTCCCAGCGGCACTAACCCGCCCGCCCGTCACCCTCGTACCAGCGCAGGAGTTCGGCCCGGCACTCCTCCTCGGAACTCACGCGCTTGAGGCGGAGCGGATCCGCCGCCTCCCTGAGCGTCCGGTGCAGCCAACGCCCGCCGGCGGCAAGCGTGCGCGGGGTCGGATCCGCGGAGTAGGCCAGCGCAGCCCTGATCGTGTTCGGATAGAACGACTGGGCTCGCTCGTAGTCGATAAAGTGCCTGAGGTCCTCCGCGAGCCCCTCGACGCCGGCGGGCGATCTCTGACCGACCGCTTCCTCCCAGCGTCGGATCACCTCTGACTCCTGCTGTTTCGGGTAGCGGGTCCGGCAGAGGTGCGTTGCCAGCTCGTACAGCGGATCTCCGTAACAGGCATGCTCCCAGTCCAGCACAGTGATCCTGGCACTCCGGCCCTCGATCACGTTGCCCCGGTGCAGATCCGTGTGCAAGAGCGCAAAGGGACGGTCAGTGAGTTCCGGAAGCCGCGCTCCAAAGGATTCCATGGCCCATGGGTCAACCCCCAGCGATGCGAACAGGCCCCCGAACCTCTCCGAATTCTGGTCGGCCAGAGTCCGCTGGGCGAACACCACCCGCGCCCTGAGAAAGGCAGAGGAATCCACAGCGAACGTTCGACCCCCCGAAGGCTTCGGCAACCTCGTCGGCACCACAGCGGTAAGCACGGCAAACAGCTGCAGAATCTGATCCACCACCCGGGTCGGCAGACGCGAACCCTCCGGATAGCGATCTGCCAGCGATGTCCCGGGCACATAGCTGTGCACTGACACACCGTCATGGGAGTGGTGGAGCAGCAGCGGCACGCCCACCGGGAGTCCTCCGGGCCAGGAGCGCAACAGCTGGAGCAGCTGCCCTTCGTTCTCCCAGACGCGTTCGACCAGGTCGATCGCAGGAACCCGACGGCGAACCTTCACAGTGTCGTACCGAAGCGTCCGATAGCCCCGGCAGGGTATTCTCAGGCTGAGATTGAGATGGTGGTATCCGCTGCCGACCGGACGGCCCTTGTGAGCCAAGTGCGCCATGGCGTCAGTGAACTGGCTGAGCGACAACTCGGTCCTGCGCCTCCCCCTCAATGCCGAGGCGGACCGTGAACCATGGGCCACTGGAACCTCCCAACCTGCGGGCGTTACGAATGTGCCTCACCATCGCGAACCCATCGGCGACGCAACCGAGTCGTTCAGGTCCGACAACAACTCCGCATACCCACCGATAACCTGCACCGCGCCTTCGAGGAGCAGCTCTTCTCTCCGACTCGCACGTGGGGCGAATCCGACGAAGCGCATCCCCGCGTACCGAGCCGCGCGCAGATCCGCGAGAGAGTCGCCGATGAAGACCCACTCCTCAAGTGCTACTCCTGACTCCGACACTACCCGCTCAAGTACGAAGGGCGACGGCTTCATCCTGCGTGGGTCACGGTCGCGACCGAGCACTGGACCGAAGAAGCACTCGGTCAACCCCGTTCGGTCCAGGTAGGCCGTGACGGCCGCAGCGCTGTTGTTGGAGGCAATGGCAAGTACAGCGCCCTGCGCCCGTAGCAGCCCGACCAGTTCGGGTAGCCCAGCCGTGGGCGCAGCCGAGACTGTCGCCTCCACCTCCAGCTTGCTGAGCCGCTCCTCGAGCTCAACGACAAGTGGCTGCAGGTCCCCACTCCCCAGCCGGTCGATCGCCTGATCGACCGCTACGAGCAAAGCGTGCGGATCGGGGCCCGGGTCCTTGAAGAGACCTGGCAACTCCTCACGCGGCAACATGTCGGCCAGCTCCGCGGCAATGCCCGGAGCCGAATAGCCGGCAAAGAGTCTGCAGACCGGACCGTCGAAGTCAAAGGCGACAGCGCGGGTCGAGCGCAACCACTCGACCAACTGCAGATGTCTCGACACCTGCCCGGTTGCGGTGTCGAGTTCGGTAGTACTGCTTCGCGTCACTTGGAATCGTCTCTCTCGGCAGGCTGTGGCATTGCTTCCTCTTAGCCCTCGGCTATCCCGTCAGCGCTCTCCCAGAGGGAGTCAAACAGTCGTTGGTCCTGGCGGACGATGCGGGTACCTGCTTCCTCAGGCACTTCGGAGCTCTCCGCGCTCACCCGCCCTGATCCGCTGGTGAAGAGGTCGAGCTGTGCCCCCAGACCCAGGACGTCGTAGACCTCCAGAAACTCTCCCGTGTCCAGCCGGAGGCGACGCTTGGCGATCTCGTAGTTGCCACGCAGCGATTCGGTCCGGTTGAGCAGGTAGATCTTCTGTAGAGGCATCACCGGCACGCGCCGGATGTCGACATCCACCTCGTCCACGTATCCCCAGGCATGGAGATTCACAAGGGCCTCGTCGACATTTCCGGCCTGCCGCTCGATGAGCCGGGCCGAGCGCAGTCGCAGCCGCTCATCCGGCAGACCGTCCACCCTGCGCGGGTAGGCCAGCGTCGGACCGTCGGCCGGGAGCAGCATGCGCACCCGGATGGACTTCGGACCGCTCCGGTTGACGCGGATGGGCATCAGCGCCTCAGCCAGGGCCAGATGGAAACTCTCCGAGGTAAACGAGAGAACGTCCAGCTCCACACGACTCTCCCGGAAAGCCTGCTTGAGCCAATCACTCAGCACGGCACTGGTCGGCATGCGCGCACCGGCGCTCCCGTCAGCGGAAGGGATCCCTTTCACGAAGGTGCCACTCCCCTGCACCGCATCCAGCCATCCCTCGCGCTTCAACTCCTCCATCGCCCGCTGGACGGTAGAACGCACAACACCGAACTGCGCCATCAACTCGTGCTGAGACGGGGCCTTCTCGCCCCGAGCAAGGCCGCCGCTGGTGATCTCGCCCTGGAGATAGTCAACGATGACTTTGAAAAGCGGACCCCGGGGCTCCGGAGGGCTCTCGTCTGGAGACATGGGACAACCCTACCGCCACCCACAACAACATGGTTCAAGTGGGGTGCCACTTTCAGCCCTTGACCTATCATCAGTTTAGTTGACCGACCAGGTCGGTATAAGAACATCACTTGGTCGGTCAACTTGCAGAGATCTTGGACAAGTTGGCACGGGGGCCGGGTGATTCCGGAGGTGGTCCAGGTGAAACTGAGGTCAGGCTGGCAAATGGTGTACGTGGCGCTGCTGATGCTGCTCAACTACCGGCTTCAGCAGCACAACAGCGAACTGTGGTGGCTGTTCGCAGCCCCCAACATCCTGCTGTGCAGCGAGATGGGGAGCGGCGGGGAGGTCAGCCTGAAGAGCCTCCTGACCGTAGTGGCCGTGTGCTGCGTCGCACACAGCATCCACCTGCACTTCTGAACCTGAGCGGGTGCCCAGCGGCACTGCGTCGACTACGCATCAAGTGCCGCTCGGAGCTCGGCCAGGCTCCCGAACACCTACTCCGCACCGGCGCGGCGCAGCTGGCGGCGCTTGGGGCGGCGCCTGGAGTAGCCGACGAAGTCGATCTCGGCAGCGACGGCGGCCTGGTAGTCGGAGACCGAGTCCCCCAGGAGAACCACACGGTGGTTTCTGGCATCTATGCCGAGCGCCTTGAGAGCTTCGTTGACGCAGTCGGGCTCCGGTTTAATGGCGGCTATCCGCCCGCGCCCGAACACCATGCCGTCGAAGACCGGCCTGATGCGCGCCGAGCGGTCCTGGTCCAGGTAGTCGTGAATGGCCTCGTCAGCGTTGTTGCTGGTGATTGCCATCTCCCAGCCGTCCTTGTGCAACTGCAGGACCAGTTCCTCGGCTCCGAACGTGGGAGCGGCATCCCGAACCGCACGACGTTCGGCCGTGGCAATCAGTGCGAGCGGAGATGCCTCTATCGCATCCTTGTCCTGTCGGTTCCTGGTCAGGTCAGGGAATGCCGCGATGGCGCCGTGACAGTTGCTCCGTCCCCGCACAGGCCGGTATCTGATGTCCCATCGGCGGCGCAGATCCGTGCGGACCTCCTTCGCGACGCGCGCCGCAGAGTGGCCGGTGAAGAGCCTCACGAGCGGCCCGTCGAAGTCGAACAGGATGCAACGTACGACTTCTTCGGAGCCGGAGAGCGGGGGTGGATGCTCGAGAGTCACTCGCTCAGTTTGTAGTCCACCGCGATGGTGGACCAGAGGGAGTCGAACCACTCCTGGGACTCGGCGGCGGCGTGGGGGCGCTGCCGGAGCAGGACGGCTTCCAGGCCCATGAAGTCGTACATCTCCGTCTCCTCCATGCCCGAGCCGTCCTGCGCCGGCAACAGAACCGGCGCCTGACGAACCTTGTACCAGCCGCGCAGGGCCAGCTTCTGGTTGATGATGTACAGCTTGACCTGCGGGGTCGTGGCCGCCACCGTCCGAATCTCCAGGCTGGCATCAAGCACGCGTTGCCGGGAGCGAAGTTCCTCAACCGACTGCGTCAGAGCGTCGATGGAGCGTGCTGCGATGCTTCGCAGCCGATCCAGCGGGCGAGGATCCTCGGGATTGTCGACAACACGTGGTACTGCCAGGTGCTCTGGATCGGGAAGCAGGAGCCTGAGGTGCAGGCTTTCCGGAGGAGTTGATCCTGCGAGCCACAGACGGACCAGCTTCGGTGTCAGTTCCTTGGCGAGAGTCTCGGCCGTGAAGCCGAAGAAGTCGATGGTGACACGGGGCGCCTGGAGCGCTTCGTCCAGGTAGGGGCCCAGGACCACGATGGCCGGCTCCAGTTCCTCCTCGTCCGCATCGACATCCGCCGGGCGCCCGGCGACAAAGGTTCCGCTTCCGCGGATGGAGTCGATGAGGCCCTCCTCCGAGAGGAGCTTCAGGGCCCTCTGGACCGTGTCGCGGGAGACGCTGAACTGTTCCGCGAGTTCCTCCTGGGACGGGAGGGGCGCTCCTCCGCCCAGCCGCTCGGACCAGTAGCGCACCGCGTCGGCGACACGCTGGACGGCGGTCTTC
Organism: Streptacidiphilus jeojiensis; assembly: GCF_042510965.1. Taxonomy (NCBI): domain Bacteria; kingdom Bacillati; phylum Actinomycetota; class Actinomycetes; order Kitasatosporales; family Streptomycetaceae; genus Streptacidiphilus; species Streptacidiphilus jeojiensis. The sequence continues at coordinate 18,233 of NZ_JBEUKS010000012.1, read as the reverse complement.
GGGGAACCATTCATGTCGGCCTCCAGAGCTCAGAGTTCGACGTTACAGCTGCGCTCCGCCCTCCTGACTGAAGTTGACTGGGAGTTGGCGGAGCCCTCGCATGATCAGGCCGCCGCGCCAGCGGAGGTCGTCCGGGTCCGCGGCGAGGGTGAGGTCGGGGAGGCGTTGGAGCAGGGCGGAGAGGGCGTACTGGGCTTCCAGGCGGGCCAGCGGGGCGCCGATGCAGTAGTGGATGCCGTGGCCGAAGCCCAGGTGGGGGTTGTCGCGGCGGGCCAGGTCGAGCAGGTCGGGCTGGTCGAAGCGGTCGGGGTCGCGGTCGGCGGCGGCGAGAACGACCAGGACCGGGTCCCCAGCGGCGACGGACTGGCCGCCGAGGGTGATCGAGGTGGTGGCGTAGCGCCAGGTGGCGAGCTCCACCGGGCCGTCGTAGCGCAGGAGTTCCTCGACAGCCGTGGCCAGGAGGGCGGTCTCGCCGAGGGCGATGGAGGACTGGAGTTGGGCCCGTTGGTGAGGGAGGACAAGTAGTGCATATAGCCCATTACCGATCAAATTCACTGTAGTTTCGAAGCCGGCGAAGAGCAGGATGAAGGCCATCGCGGCGGCCTCGTTCTCGGTGAGGTGCTCGCCGTGGTCGCTGGCGCGGATCAGGTCGGAGATCAGGTCGTCGGCGAGGTCGGCGCGTTTGCGGTGGATCAGTTCCGACAGGTAGCTGCGCATCTTCTTGACCGACCGGGCGACGCCACCCCGCGGGCCGCCGCCGTGACGGATCATCATGCCGGCCCAGTCGCGGAAGTCGTCCTGGTCCTCCGCCGGCACGCCCAGCAGGTCGCAGATGGCGTAGATGGGGAGCGGGAAGGCGAAGTCGTGGATCAGGTCGGCCTCCCCCTTCCCCGCGAAGCCGTCGATCAGGCGGTCGGTGATCTCGCGGACCCTCGGTTCGAACAGCGCGACGCGGCGCGGGGTGAAGGCCTTGGAGACCAGGCGGCGCAGCCGGGTGTGGTCCGGCGGGTCGATGTTCAGCAGGTGGGTCATCAGGTCGGCGCTGCGTTCCCCGGGGATCCCGGTGCGGCCGCTGCCGGCGCCGTGGTTGACCGGGTTCTTGCTGAGCCTCGCGTCGGCCAGGGCCTGCCGGGCGTCGGCGTAGCGGGTGACCAGCCAGGCCTCGACGCCGCTGGGCAGGGTGGTGCGGTGCACCGGCGCATGGGCGCGCAGCCAGGCGTACGCCGGATAGGGGTTCGTGGCGAACTCCCAGGTGAAGAGTTCCGGCATGGCGGTGGGGGGCGGTAGCGGCTTGTGCACTCCTTGACGTTAGCTGGCGGTTGGGTTGCATCGTGGACGGGCACTGTTGCGGTGGCGGGCCGGATGCCTACGATCACCGGCAACGTATGCGGGTCCGTGCGGGGACCGGTGGGAGGAAGGCAGCAGACATGCAGGTACGCGGAGCCGTCGTGGTGGTGACCGGTGCGGCCGGAGGAATAGGGTCCGCGCTGGCGCGGCGCTTCGCTGCCGAGGGCGCGCGCGGGCTGCTGCTCGCCGACCTGGACGCGGGCCGGGTCGAGGACCTGGCGCTGGCGCTGGACCGTGAGGGTTGTCACACCGTGGGCGTCGGCAGCGACGTCTCCCGGGAGAGCGACGTCCAGGCCCTGGTGGAGACGGCCGAGAAGCACCTGGGCCCGGTGGACCTGTTCTGCAGCAACGCCGGCATCGGCTCGGGCGCCGGCATCGAGGCGCCCAACGAGCTGTGGCAGGCCTGCTGGGAGATCAACGTCATGGCGCACGTCTACGCGGCGCGCGCGGTGCTGCCCGGGATGCTGAAGCGGGGCAGGGGCTACCTGCTGCACACCGCCTCCGCCGCCGGGCTGCTGCAGATGCCGGGCGACGCCGCCTACACGGCGACCAAGCACGCGGCGGTGGCCCTCGCCGAGTCGCTCGCGGTGGCCTACGGCGGGCAGGGCATCAAGGTCAGCGCGCTGTGCCCGCAGGGGGTGCGCACCGCGATGACCGAGGACCCGGCGGTGGCCGCGGTGCTGGGCGCCTTCGGCCGGATGCTGACGCCGGAGCAGGTCGCCGACGCGGTGATCGAGGGCCTGGCCGACGAGCGCTTCCTGATCCTGCCGCACCCCGAGGTGGCCGAGTACGAGCAGGGCCGGGCCGCCGACCGCGACGGCTGGCTGGACGGCCTGCGCCACGCGGTCGGCAAGCTCGGCTCCGCGGTGGACCCGGGAACCGGCAGCCTCAGCCTGGGCTGACGGCGAGGACCGCTGCCGCGACCGCCTGGCGGCGGTCGCGCGCCGTGGCGGTGCCGTCGAGCATCTCCGGCGTCGGCAGGATCGCCGGTACCGGCACGGTCACGCCGTTGGCGGCGTAGCGGCGCAACTGCTCGCGCACCTGCTCGGGGGCGCCGTGGACGATCAGGGCGTCCACCACCTCGTCGGGCACGGACGCGGCGGCGCCCTTGCGGTCGCCCGCCGCCCAGGCGTCCCACATCGGCTTGAGCGCCTCCTCGCGGCCGAGCCAGCGGTGGAACGCCGCATAGGCGGGGACGGTGAGGTAGCCCGCGATCAGCCGCCGGCCCAGCGCCCTGGCGTGGTCGGCGTCGGTGGTCGGGCAGGTGAAGATCCTGGCCGCGACGGTCTTGCCGGCCCCTCCGGCCTGGTCGAACTCATGGACGGCGGTGGTCACGTCCTCGGCGGAGAGCCAGTTGAGGATGGTGCCGTCGGCCTCCTGCGCGGCCAGCCGCAGCATGCCCGGGCGCAGCGCGGCGAGCAGCACCGGCGGGGTCTGCGCGGGGACCCGCTCCAGCTTGAAGCGGCGTACGGCGAAGGTCTCGTAGGCGGCGTCGACCTTCTCCCCGGCCAGCGCGGACTTCAGGAAGCGGACCATGTCACGGCTGCGCTGGAACGGCTGCTCGAACGGGACAGCGTTCCAGTCCTGGACGATGACCGGCGAGGAGGCGCCGAGGCCGAGGGTGAACCGGCCCGGGGCGGCCTCGGCCAGGGCGGCGGCCTGCATGGCCAGCAGCGCCGGGCCGCGGGTGTGCACCGGGACGATGGCAGTGCCCAGGTTGAGCTGCGGCGCCCAGACCGAGGCCAGCGCGAGCGGGGTGAAGGCGTCGGCGCCGGCCGTCTCCATCGACCAGAGGTCGGTGAAGCCCAGGTCGGGCAGGGCCTCGACCAGACGGCGCTGGTCGGCCAGCGGGATGCCGTCGAGCGGGAAGGTCAGGCCCCAGCGGGGGCCGGCCGGCGCGGTGTCGGTGGCGGAAGCAGAGCTGGTGCCGGCGGAGGGGGTGGCGGCGGAGGGGGTGGTCATGGGCTCGATGCCACCACGGCCCGCTGCTCAAGACAAGGGGACACCACTCCGGTCGGCGGCGGCCAGCGCGTCGCGGCAGAGCCGGTCGGCGAGGCGGGTGGTCTCCGGGAGGCGGTAGCGGGGGGCTGCTGCCAGGACCTGGGCGCAGGCGTCGTCCAGGGTGATCAGGTGGCCGGTGGAGACGGTGACCGGTTTGACGCCGTCCTGGGTGCGCAGCATCCGGGCCACCACCTCGCCGCCGTCCCGGACCTCGGCGCTGTCGCCTCGGGACGGGCCCGGCTCGTCCCAGCTCCCGAGCAGCGGGGTCTTGGCGACGCCGAGGGTGGGCAGGCCGGTGAGCACGCCGAGGTGGCAGGCCAGGCCGAAGCGGCGCGGATGCGCGAGGCCCTGTCCGTCGCAGAGCAGCAGGTCAGGGGTGGTCGCCAGCTGCTCCAGCGCGGCGACCAGCACCGGCAGCTCGCGGAAGGCGAAGAGCCCGGGGACGTAGGGGAAGCCGGCCGTGCCGACGGCGGTGGCCCGGTCCACGACCTCCAGCGTCCGGGCGTCCAGGACGACCACGGCCGCCGCCACCCGGTCCTCCGCGCTGCCGTGGCCGCCCTCGTAGGCGACGTCCAGCCCGGCCAGGGTGCGCGGCGGAGCAGGCAGCGGGCGGTTGCGGACCAGCGGACGCAGCCGCTCCTGCACCCGGTGCGCCCCGTCCTGGTCCGACGGCCAGTCAGGGGTGAGCTGAAGCCGCATCAGCTGCCCTGCTCCGCCTGCCGGATGGCCTCGCGGTAGCGGCGGGCCGCGGCGCGCAGTTCGGCCTCGGGGTCCAGGCCCTGCTGCTGGGCCTGGACGGCCAGGTCGAGCAGCCGGTCGCCGATGTCCGGGCCCGTGGCGCGTGCGGGCTCCAGCCCGGCCTTGGCCGCGCGGGAGTGCAGCTTGGCGGCCAGCGCGAGTGCGGGCTGCGCCAGCGGCACGCCGTCCACCACGGAGTCGCGCTGCTTCTCGGCGGCCTTCAACTGCTCCCAGTTGGCCTCGACGTGCTCGGCCGTGGGGGCGTGCACGTCCGCGAACACATGGGGATGGCGATACATCAGCTTGTCGACGATGCCGCCGGCGACCTCGTCGATACCGAAGGGCTGCTCCGGATCCTCCTCGGCGATCCTGGCGTGGAACATCACCTGGAGCAGGACGTCCCCGAGCTCCTCGCGGAGCATCTCGCGGTCGCCCTCCTCGATCGCCTCGACCAGCTCGAACGCCTCCTCCACCAGGTACTTCACCAGCGACTCGGAGGTCTGCTCGGCGTCCCAGGGGCAGCCGCCGGGCGACCGCAGCCGGTCCATCACCGCGACCAGGTCGAGCAGCCGGGCCCCGGGCAGGTCGTAGGAGCCGGGCAGCAGCTCGATCTCCGGGACGGTGCCGGCGGCCGGGCCGCCGCCCTCGACGGCGATCCGCGCGAGCGCGTCGGTCAGCCCGGGGTCGCCGTCCACACCGCCGATCCACACCGCGGTGCGGCCGGAGGCCGCCTCCGTCAGGGTCCGGGCCAGCGCGTACGCGGGTACGTCCAGCACCTCGACGGCGACGCCTGCGGCGCGCACCGGGGGCAGCTGGGGGTGCGCCGGGTCGCCGACCAGGACCCGGTCGGCGCTGCGCAGGGTGTCCCAGGCGGGCCAGGAGAGCAGGCCGGGGGCGACGCGGTGGGTGCTGGAAAGGAGGACGAGCCGTCCGGCGGGGGTGAAGTCTCTTTCTGCCACGACCTGAACTTACCGGTTGGGCGTTTCTTGTTGGCTGCGGCGTCTGCCTGGCTGGGCGCGCAGTTCCCCGCGCCCCTGACGGGGCTGCAACTCACCCACGGTGGTTCAGTTGCAGTTGGCCAGGGGCGCGGGGAACTGCGCGACAAGCCAGGCAGACGCCGCAGCCGAAAACCCTGTTACGCCGTCGTGGACGCCGTCTTCTTGAGCCACGGCTGGTCCGCCGCCGCCAGGGTGAGGGCCTTGGCGTCCCAGCTGCCGTAGCGGGGGTTGACGGTCACCCCGATCTCGCCGCTCGCCTTGGCGACGATCTGCTGCAGCGCGCTGTCGGCGGTGCTGGAGCTCGGGTCCACCCCGGCCGCCTGCAGCAGCAGCACCTGCCCGGCCTGGAGGTGGGCGTAGATCTCCAGGTCGGCGGGGGCCAGGAACAGGTTGTCCACCACTGCCTGCCGCAGCGCCTGCGCGCTGCCGGCCTGCTGCAGGTAGGCCGCCTCGACCTGCTGCACCTGCCCCTCGGTGACGGACTTGCCCTCCTTGGCCAGCGCCTGGTCCACCAGCTGCTCCGACACCAGCAGGGCCAGCGTCTTCTGGGAGACCCCGGCCTGCTGCTGGGCGGCGCTGTCGCCGACGGCCGCGCTCTGGAAGGCGGAGACGTGCGACTGCAGGGTGGCGACGGTGATCCGGTCGTTCCCGACCACGGCCGCCGCCCCGGGGTGGGCCGGCCCCGAGGAGCAGGCCGTGAGGGCACCGGCGGCGCACAGGGCGAGGACGGCGGCGGCGGTGCGACGGCGGTTCACGGGGCCTCCCGGCGGTGGCGCCTACGGCGCGCTGCGACTGCATGTCACGTACGGGTCTGACGATACGTCTGCTACTGCTCCGAGCACCGAGGATAGGCAGCGCGCCAGGCCGATGTCACCAGGTCGGCGTCACCGGGTCGGCGTGGGCATGTCGCGGCCGTGCGGCGTCACCACGCCGGTGGGGGCGGCCCGAAGCCGGTGGGCATCCGTGCGGCCCGCCCCTCGGCGGCCGAGCGGGCCGCGCCGAGCAGCCCGCCGACCTCGGCCACCCTGGCGTGGTGCGGTCCGTAGCAGCGTTCCAGCTCGTGCCAGAGCGGCAGCAGCGCGGCCTGCGCCGCCTCGGGATCATCGGCCGCGAGCAGCAGTTCGCCGATCCGCTGCCGGATCCTGAACACCCGCTCCGGCTCGACCGCGAGCCCCTGCATCCGGCGCCGCTCGTAGCCGGCCAGCACCGCGCGGCACTCGGCGAGCGCGCCCACCGCGTTGCCGGAGTGCGCCAGGCACTCCGCCGCACTCGCCGCGCACTCCAGCGCCTCGACCGCGTCCGGGCCGCGCTCGGCCGCGTAGGCCCGGGCCAGCAGGTCGTACTCCTCGTGGGCCCGGCGGTACTGCTGATCGTCCATCAGCACCCGGGCGTGCAGTCGGCGCAGGTCGCGCACCGGGGCGGCGGTGCTGCCGTGCTCGGCCGCGGCCCTGGGCACGGCCGAGGCGAGCAGCGCGGCCGCCTCGCCGTAGCGGCGCGCCTCGTAGAGGCCGGAGGCCAGCCGGGCCGCCTCAGCCGGTGCGGGACCCTCCGGCGCCGAACCCGCCCCCGGGCCCGCGCCCGGCCCCGGCGGGGGCGCCGCCGGGTGCCGGAACGGACGGGACGGATCCGGCTGGACGCCGGCCCGCAGCGCGGCGGCGGAGTCGGTGCTGGAACGTGGGAGCAGCGGCAGCAGCAGCCGGTAGACCTCCTGGGCGGAGGCCGGCCGGTCGGCGGGGTCCTTGGCCAGCAGCCGGGTGACCAGCTGCTCCAGCGCGTCGGGGAGGTCCGGGCGCAGCTCGCGGACCGGCCTGGGCGGCTGCGACACGTGCTGGGTCATCACCGCCAGCGGGGTGCGCCCCTGGAACGGCGCGTCCCCGGTGAGCATGGCGTAGAGGGTGCAGCCGAGCGCGTACAGGTCGCTGCGCGGCTCGGCCCGTCCGCTGAGGGCCTGCTCCGGCGCCATGTAGCTGGGCGTCCCCACCGGATGCCCGGTCCGGGTCAGGGTGCTCAGCTCCGGTTCGAAGGCGGAGGCGATGCCCAGGTCCAGCAGCACCACCCGGCCGTCCGGACGGACCATCACATTGCCGGGCTTGAGGTCGCGGTGGACCGCGGGCACGGCGTGGACCGTGGCCAGGGCCGCGCAGAGCTGGGCCGCCACCGAGACGGCCCAGGAGTAGGGCAGGTCGTCGTTCTCGGCGATCAGATCGGCCAGCGTCATCCCGTCCAGCAGTTGCATCACCAGGAAGTGGTGCCTGCCGTCGCTGCCCGCGTCGAACACCGTGACCAGGCCCGGGTGGTCGAGCCGTGCGGTGATCCGGCACTCCCGGGTGAACCTGGCCTGCTGGTCCGCCAGGTCCAGCGAACTGGTCACGGCGGCGCCGGTGGTGGAGGAGACCAGGTCGTCGCGGAGCAGCTTGACCGCGACCCGGCGGCCCAGGCGCAGGTCGGTGCCGGCCCAGACCTGGCCCATGCCGCCCTTGCCGATCAGGCTGTCCAGCCGGTAGCGCTCGGCGACGACGCGCTGCGCCGGGGTCACTGCCCGGGCTCCCCGCGGAGCCGCTCGCTGAGCTTGCGCAGTTCGGCGCCGACGTCCTCGGTGGCCGGCGCGGGACGGTCGTACGACAGCGGGTTCGGCTGCACCGGAACCGGCGGCTGCACCTGGTAGGGCTGGGCTACCTGATAGGGCTGCTGGTAGGGCTGCGGCTGCTGCTGGTACGGGTTGGGGCCGTAGGACGGCGGGACCGGCGGGTACGCCGCTGGCTGTGCCACCGCGGCGGCGTCCCAGGCGGTCTGCCGCTGCCAGTGGCGCAGGCTGAGCACGAAGTGCCCGACCGGGGCGGTCATGGTCAGCAGGAAGAACGCCCCCGCGGCCGCGCTGGGACCGTTCTTGGGCGCGGTCTCGCTCAGGTACATCTCGAAGCCGCTCATGGCCGCGATGACTCCCAGCGCCACCCAGCTGGCCGCATTGCGCCGCAGCACCGCGAGGTAGGCCGCCGGGGCGAAGGCCAGCAGTCCGCAGCTGACCACGGGCACCAGCGCGAGCAGCACCGTCCCGGCATGCCAGCGTGGTGCCTGACCAGGAGGTATCGCTGCCATGTAGTGCTCCGGATGCCGCGGGTGGGCGATGCTGAGCACACGCTACCGCCGACGGCGGACGGCCCGCCCGGTTCCTCGGTTCCTGGTCACCGCGGGGTGGTCACTGTTCCGGCGCCAGGCTCCCGTCCACCAGGCCGGAGAGGATGCCCAGGGTCAGCCGGTCGCCGAGGTCAGCGGCCTCCAGCAGGTTCCGCCGGAACACCGCCAGCTGCCGGAACGGCCGGGCGTAGCTTGCCTGTTCGGCCAGCGGCAGCCGGGGCACCCGGGTCCTGCGGACGTCCCTGCGGGTGGCGGCCGAGGCGGCGGCGGAGAGGGTGCTGGAGCTGCCCGCCGGCAGCGCGGCGGACGAGGTCGTCGACCCGGCGCCGGCCGTGAACGAGGAGGAGACGGCCGTACCGCCCCCGGCCCGTTCGGAGCGGACCGTCGCCTCGACGAAGCCGGCCAGGAACCACGGGTCCAGCACGGTCGGGTCCGGACGCAGCAGCAGCGCCGGCGCGGTGGCCTCCGCAATGGCCCGGCCCCCGGCCGACTCCCCCACCGGCTCCTCCTGGACGTCGACCCGGCCCCCCGCCCCGAGCAGCACGACCACGTCCCCGGGCTGCGGCGGCTCGCCCTCGGGCGGCAGTTCCACCGCGCCCGCGCGGATCAGCTCGGCGATCGTGGGCGCGGCGCGGTGCGAGCCGTCGTCGGCGCCGGGGCGGTGCCCGGGCAGACTCCCCCGCAGCGGCGTCAGCGCGTCCAGCAGACCGTCGAGTTGCTGCTGAGCCTCCGTCAGGGTGCGGTGGGCGTCGGCCGGTCGCTGCGGGAGGTGCCGGGCCGGGGTCAGGTCGGTCTCGTCGTCCAGCAGGTCGACGATCGGGACGGCCCGGTAGCGCCCCGGCTGTTCGACGGGATCCGCGTCGGCCGCGCCGTCGAAGGCCGTCCAGGCCTCCAGCACCCCGTCGAGGGCCCCGGAGCCGCTCGCGGAGCCGCCCCCGGCGTCGACCAGCAGCACCCGGACCGGCGGGGGCTCGCCCGGGACCGGACGGCGCAGCACCCAGATGTGCAGGGCGGCCGCATACGGTGCGGCGATGCCGACCGGAAGCGCGGCGACGGCCCTGAGCGCTCCCCTGCGCAGCAGTTCGGCCCGGATCCTGCGGCCCGAACGCCGGGCCGCGACGGCCCCCGGGAGCAGCAGCACGGCCGGGCCGCCCGCCCTGACCCGGGCCAACGCATGCTGCACCCAGGCGAGTTCGGACTCGGCGCGGGCAGGGAGGCCGTACTCCCAGCGCGGGTCGTAGCCGAGCTCCTCCGCACCCCAGTTGCGTTCGTTGAACGGCGGCCTGCTCAGCACGGCGTCCGCGCGCAGTTCGGGACCGGCGTCGGCGCGCAGCGCGTCGCCGGCCGCGACGGTGAACGGCAGCGGGACCGGCCGGTCGGCGGGTGCGTCCAGCGCCAGCCGGAGCAGGGCCACGGCCGCCAGGTCCTGGTCCGCCTCCTGCCCGTGCAGCGCGGTGGCACCGCGCCGTGCGGCCTCCAGCAGCAGTGCTCCGTTGCCGCAGGCCGGATCGAGGTAGGCGCCGGTCCCGCCGCCGGCCGCGCGGGCCAGTTCGGCGAGCAACCCGGCCAGCGGCGCGGGGACGTTGGCACCCTGGCGGCCCGCGGTCTCGCCCAGGGCGCCGACCAGCTCGGACGCGGTGTGCGCGATGCCGCGCTCCTCGGCGAGCTCGGCCAGCAGCCGGCACAGCTCCACCTGGGTGCTGCCGAGCAGGGCGGGGAGCCGCAGCAGCCGCGCGCCCTCGGTCCCCAGCGTCCGCACCGCCTGTTCCTGCAGTGCGGCAGGCAGTTCGGCGGCGACGCGGAGGTCGTCGCCGGGGGCCGGCAGCTGCCGGGCGGCCGGGTCGCGCTGCAGCAGGAGCAGCAGGGCCAGGGCCGGGACCAGCGGCGCCGCGGGCGAGCCGGCCGGGTCGCGCAGCAGCTCGATGCGCCCGCGCACACGTTCCCGCAGCGGGAGTTCGACGATCTTGCCCTGGGAGCGGAGCCAGCCCTCGACCTCGGCCAGGGAGAACGCCGGGCTGCTCTCGGTGCCGCCGACGGGGCGCGGGAAGTCGGCGTGGCGCCGGCGCCAGTTGCTCACGGCGGCGCGTCCGACGCCGGCCAGCCGGGCGATCTCCACCGCGCTCACCTGAGCGCGGTGCTCCTGGTCCGGCATCCGTGCCTCCTGCTTCCCCTGCTGCTGTGAACGTGAGCATAACGAACCCCGGTCGGAGCTGTGAACAATGCCATTTCGAGATGAGTGGTTGACGACGTACACAGCGCCTGCTTTAGTTGTGCCAACAGCCCGGCGGGTGCCGGTCTGGACCGTCAACCAGGGGGTTCACCATGCGAGTTCAGAGCAGCAAGCAGCGCAGGACGGCCATTGCCGTGTTCACAGGCGGGCTGATCCTGGCCACCGGCACCGCCTGCTCGATGCCGAGCAGCACCGTCGCCACCTCGGCGAAGTCCACCGGATCCGGCTCGACCGGCAGCACGGGCGGCGGCGCCACCGCCAAGGCGGCGGCGAAGGCGGCCGCGAAGGTCGGCGACACCATCGCGCTCAGCGGCTTCGAGGGGGAGAAGGCCGACGTCACCGTGGTCAAGGTGGTCGACCGCCCCAAGGGCGCCGACGAGTTCACCGCTCCAGAGAGCGGCAAGCGCTTCTACGCCGTGCAGTTCCGGATCAAGGACACCGGCAGCAAGGCCTACAGCGACTCCCCATCCAACGGCGCCAAGCTGGTGGACAGCGCGGGCCAGTCGTACGAGGCGGACTTCAGCGACACCAAGGCCGGCGCGAGCTTCCCCAGCGCCGTGAACATCGCCTCCGGCAGCAGCGGCCTCGGCTTCATCACCTTCCAGGTGCCGACCGGCGCGAAGATCACCCAGATCCAGTTCGGCCTGGACAGCGGGATGGCCGACCAGACCGGCCAGTGGAACGTCAGCTGACCGGGGTCGCCCGGTCCGCGGGCTGCTCCGCGTGCGCCGGATCGGCGGCCCCCTCCACCGGGGCGACCTCGCCGAAGCGGGCCAGCGCCAGGGCGCCGGCGACGGCGACGGCGAACCCGGCGACGGCGAGCGGCATCAGCCCGTGCCGGGTGCCGTCGCCCAGCAGCACCACGCCGAGGACGGCGGGCAGTGCGGTCTCGCCGAGCACCATCGCCGCGGTGGCGGTGGTGACCCGGCCGCCACGGACGCCTTCGGTCATGTAGGCGAAGGAGACGGCGCCGCCGGCCAGCAGGGCGTAGGTCGCCGGCTCCTTGAGCAGCGGGACCAGGTCCAGGCCGTGCACCGAGGGGAGGACCCGGACCGCCAGGCCGACCACGCCGAAGCCCAGCCCGCAGAGGGTGCCCATGACGGCGGCGCGGCGCGGCTCGCGCAGCTTCCAGGCGAGTCCGCCGACGGCCGCGAGGGCGGCCACAGCGGCGAGGAGGGCCCAGTGGAAGGCCTCGGACGGCTGCCGGTGCCCCTCGGCGCCAGCCGTCGCACCCAGAACGGCGAGGCCGACGCAGACGCCGGCGACACCGGCCCACTCGGCCCGGCCCAGTCGGATCTTGAGCATCGCCGCACCCAGCACTGCGGTGACCGCGAGGGCTCCGGCGAGGGCCGCCTGCACGACGTACAGGGGGAGCGAGCGCAGCGCGATCAGCTGGGCGACGAAGCCGAAGCAGTCCAGCAGGAGGCCTGCGGCGAAGGGGAGGTTGAGCATGGCCTTGGCCGTGCCGAGGAGGCCCTCGCCCGGAGTGGACTGGTGGCGTTGGGCGCCGAGGGCTTGCAGCACCATGGCCACGCCGAAACAGGCGGCGGCGGTGAGGGCCATGATCAGGCCTAGGAGCATGGTGCGGGTCCTTGGGTTGGTGCGGCTCGGCGGTGGCTGGGGTTTGCGCAGTTCCCCGCGCCCCTAAAAACCTACTGCAGCACCGTGGTCAGGAATTCGGTGCACCAGGTGAGGAGTTCTCGGCCGACGACCGGTTTGCCGCCGATCTTGCCGGTGCTGGGGCGGGGGACGAGGAGGAGCTTGGTGGAGGCCTTGACCTGGCTGCGCGGGTAGATCCGCTGGAGCCTGAGCTCCTGCGACTCGCGCAGTTCGACCGGGCCGAAGCGGATGTTCTGGCCCTGCAGGGTGATGTCGGAGATCCCGCAGCGGCGGGCGAACAGCCGCAGGCCGGCGACCAGCAGCAGGTTCTCCACCGGTTCGGGGAGCTTGCCGTAGCGGTCGACGAGTTCGGCGCGGACCGCGGCGATGTCGTCCTCGGAGTTGACCGAGGCGATGGACCGGTAGGCCTGCAACCGCAGCCGCTCTCCCGGGGCGTAGTCGTGCGGGACGTGGGCGTCGACCGGGAGCTCGATCTTGACGTCCAGCGGCTCCTCCTCCGGCTCCCCCGACCCGTCCACGTTCTCGCGGTACTCGGCGACGGCCTCGCCGACCATGCGGATGTAGAGGTCGAAGCCGACGCCGGCGATGTGGCCGGACTGCTCGCCGCCGAGCAGGTTGCCCGCGCCGCGGATCTCCAGGTCCTTCATCGCGACGTACATGCCCGCGCCCATCTCGGTGTGCTGGGCGATGGTGGCCAGCCGCTCGTGCGCGGTCTCGGTGAGCGGCTTCTCCGGCGGGTAGAGCATGTAGGCGTAGCCGCGCTCGCGGCCCCGGCCGACCCGGCCGCGCAGCTGGTGCAGCTGGGACAGGCCGAAGGTGTCGCCGCGCTCCACGATCAGGGTGTTGGCGTTGGAGATGTCGATACCGGACTCCACGATGGTGGTGGAGACCAGGACGTCGAACTCCTTCTCCCAGAAGTCGACCACCACCTGCTCCAGCGCGGTCTCCCCCATCTGCCCGTGCGCGGTGGCGATCCGGGCCTCCGGGACCAGCTCCTTGAGCTTGGCCGCGGCCTTGTCGATGGACTCGACCCGGTTGTGGATGTAGAAGACCTGGCCCTCGCGCAGCAGCTCGCGCCGGATCGCGGCGGAGATCTGCTTCTCGTCGTAGGCGCCGACGAAGGTCAGCACCGGGTGCCGCTCCTCGGGCGGGGTGGTGATGGTGGACATCTCGCGGATGCCGGTGACCGCCATCTCCAGGGTGCGCGGGATCGGGGTGGCCGACATGGTCAGCACGTCGACGTTGGCCCGCAGCTTCTTCAGCTGCTCCTTGTGCTCGACGCCGAAGCGCTGCTCCTCGTCCACGATGACCAGGCCCAGGTCCTTGAACCTGGTCTCGGCCGAGAACAGCCGGTGGGTGCCGATGACGATGTCCACGCTGCCCTCGCGCAGGCCCTCCAGCACGGCCTTGGCCTCGCTGTCGCTCTGGAACCGGGAGAGGGCCTTCACCACCACCGGGAAGTTGGCGTAGCGCTCGGAGAAGGTGGAGAAGTGCTGCTGCACCAGCAGCGTGGTCGGCACCAGGACGGCGACCTGCTTGCCGTCCTGGACCGCCTTGAAGGCGGCCCTGACCGCGATCTCGGTCTTGCCGTAGCCGACGTCGCCGCAGATCAGACGGTCCATCGGGACGGTCTTCTCCATGTCGGACTTGACCTCGGCGATGGTGCTCAGCTGGTCCGGGGTCTCCGCGTAGGGGAAGGCGTCCTCCAGCTCGCGCTGCCAGGGGGTGTCCGGGCCGAAGGCGTGCCCGGGGGCGGCCATCCGCGCCGAGTAGAGCCGGATCAGGTCACCGGCGATCTCCTTGACCGCCTTCTTGGCCCGGGACTTGGTCTTGGTCCAGTCGGCGCCGCCGAGCCGGTGCAGCGAGGGGGCCTCGCCGCCGACGTACTTGGTGACCTGCTCCAGCTGGTCGGTGGGGACGAACAGCCGGTCGCCGGGCTGGCCCTTCTTGGCCGGGGCGTACTCCAGCACCAGGTACTCGCGGGTGGCGCCCTGGACGGTGCGCTGCACCATCTCGACGTAGCGGCCGACGCCGTGGGCCTCGTGCACCACGTAGTCGCCGGCCTGCAGGGCCAGCGGGTCGATGCCGTTGCGGCGGGCCGAGGGCATCCGGCGCATGTCCTTGGTGGAGGACTTCTGCCCGGCCAGGTCGGTCTCGGTGACCAGGTGCAGTCTGAGGCCCTCGGAGTACAGGCCGTACTCGATCGAGCCGCAGGCCACGTGCACCACGTCCGGGTCAGGGAGACCGACCAGGTCGGGGGTGAGCCGGGCGCCGATGCCCTCGCCGGCCAGCATCTCGGCGATCCGGGAGGCCGGGCCCTTGCCCTCGGTGACCAGCACCACCCGCCAGCCGTCGGCCAGCCGGCCCTTGGCGTCGGCGATGGCGCGGGCGGTGTCGCCGCGGTAGGCCTCGGCCGGGTGCAGGTCCAGGTGCAGCACGTCGGGGCCGGTCAGCACCTCGTCGTCGGCGGCGAAGGGGCTGACCGACCACCAGGGCAGCCCGATCTCGGCGGCGTGCTCGCGGATGTCGGCGATGGACCACAGCGAGGCGGCGCCCACGTCCAGCGGGCGGTCCCCGCCGGAGGCGGCGGCCACCCAGGAGGCGTGCAGGAACTCCTCGCTGGTGGCGACCAGGTCGGCGGCCCTGGTGCGGACCCGCTCGGGGTCGCAGACCACCGCGACGCTGCCCTGCGGCAACACGTCCACCAGCAGTTCCATGTCGTCGACCAGCACCGGGGCCAGCGACTCCATGCCCTCCACGGCGATGCCCTGGGCGATCCGGTCCAGGATGTCGGCCAGCTCCGGGTGGTCGGCGGCGAGCTCGGCGGCGCGGGCCCGGACCGGCTCGGTGAGCAGCAGCTCGCGGCAGGGCGGGGCCCACAGGCCGTGCTGGGCCACCTCCAGCGAGCGCTGGTCGGCGACCTTGAAGTAACGAATCTCCTCGACCTCGTCGCCCCAGAACTCCACCCGCAGCGGGTGCTCCTCGGTGGGCGGGAAGACGTCCAGGATGCCGCCGCGGACCGCGAACTCGCCGCGCTTCTCCACCAGTTCGACGCGCTGGTAGGCGGCCGCGGCCAGCCGCCGGGTGAGGTCCTCCAGGTCCACCTCCTGACGGACCCTCAGGCTCACCGGCTCCAGCTCGGCCAACCCCTTGACCTGCGGCTGCAGCACGCTGCGGATCGGGGCGACGATCACCTGCAGCGGTCCGGCGGACGGGTCGTCGGCGCTGGGGTGGACGATCCGGCGCAGCACCGCGAGCCGGCGGCCGACGGTGTCCGAGCGCGGCGAGAGCCGCTCGTGCGGCAGCGTCTCCCAGGCCGGGAACTCGGCGACGCTGTCCGGGGGCAGCAGCGAGCCCAGCGCCGCGGCCAGGTCCTCGGCCTCCCGGCCGGTGGCGGTGACGGCGAGGACGGGCCGCCCTCGGCTGCCCCTGGCCTCCTCGGCCAGGGCGCGCGCGAGCGCCGCGACCGCGAACGGGCGGGCGGCGGGCGGACCGACCAGGTCCAGGTGGCGGCGGTCCCCGGCGAGGGCGGACCGTGCCGCCTCCGCGAGGGCGGGGTCGGCGACGACGACGTCAAGCAGGCCGGTCAGGCTCATGGACTTCTCTCAGCGGGTCTCAGCCGTGGGCAACGCGAAGCACCCGGAACGCGTTGCGCACCGGGGGTACCCAGGGTACGCCCCCGGACGGACACCGGCCGGAGCACGCTCAGCTCTCGTCCGCCGCGGCCCTGAGTTCCTCGGTCGGCAGCTCCGCCGTCTCGACCTGGACCGCCTCCAGCACCGCCGTCTCTGCCTCCGCCTCGGCCGCTGCCCCGTCAGCTGCCTCGACCGCTGCCGGGAGCGGAACCTCGGCGGTCGCGCCCTCGCTGCCGTCGGGGTCGGCCGGGGCGTCCACCGCCCCGGTGAGGGCGGTCAGGGTGGTGCGGATGTGGTCGAGATGGGCCTGCAGCTCGTCGCGGCGCTCGGCGAAGGCCGCCTGGTCGCGCTGGGCCGCGGCGGCGATCCGCTCGGCCTCGCGCTGGGCGGCCTCGACGATGCGCTCGACCCTGGTGGCGGCCTCCGCCTCGATCTCCTCGGCCAGGGCCTGCATGGCCTTGCGGTGCCGTTCGGCCTCGCCCTGCTTGCGCTCGGCGCCGGAGGTCAGCTGCTCCTCCTGCGCCACCGCGGCGGCCTCCGCGGCGGCCAGCTCCTGGTCCGCCCGGTGCTGCAGCGCCGCCAGCCGGACGCGGGTGGTCTCGGCGATCTCCTGAGCCCGGTCCCGCACGCCGCCCGCGTAGCCTGCCGCCTCCTCGCGCAGGGTGCGGGCCTCACGGTCGGCGTCGGCCCGCTCGGCCTCGGCCCGGGAGCGGGCCCGCTCCAGCTCGCGCCGGTGGCCCTCGTCGGCGGCGGCGCGCAGCCGTACCGCCTGGTCGTCGGCCTCGGCCCGGAGCTGCTGGCCGTCGGCGCGGGCCCCGGCGTCGAGGGCGTCGATCCAGTCCTCCGCCTCGGCCCGGATCGCCGAGGCCTCCTCCTCGGCGATCACCAGCAGCCGCCCGGCCCGTTCGCTGAGGTGGGCGAAGGACGGCGGCTCGGCCTCCTCGGCGGCCTTGGCGGCGTCGATCAGCTGCTGCTCCAGCGCGCGCATCCGGTTGCCGAGGCCGGACAGCCGCTCCCAGGCCTGGTCACGGCCCTCGGTGAGCTCGGCCAGCGCCCGTTCGACCTGGTCCGGGTCGTAGCCGCGCCTGGTCATGGTGAAACCGTGCTGCGGAGAGACGGCGTCGCTCATCGGCTGGTCCTCTCATCCGGATAGTGGAATGCCATGCAAGCAAAATGATCAGATTTCGATCCATTTTGCACACGTCCCCTACCCGGACGGAGACACCGACACCCGGCGACGCCGCCTTCGTGTCAGAGCAGTCCGTCCCACAGCTGTTCGAGCAGCACCGCCCACCAGGTCTCCGGCGAGCCCAGCGCCGGCGGGTCCAGTGCGGCCAGCTGGGCCTGGAAGTCGGTGGTCCAGTGGCCCGCCTGCTCCGGGGTCAGCCCGTACCGGAACCGCCACATCCGGCCCAGCAGCGCCATGCAGCGCAGGAACTCGGGCAGGCCGCTGTTGACGAAGCGCGGCTGCTGGGCCTCGACCCCGGCCGGCTGCGTGGCCGTGCCCAGGTCGACGGCCACGATCGCCGCCGTCCCGTACTGCACGCACAGCTGGCGGCCGTAGTCGTTGCCCAGCACCAGGTAGGTCCCCGCATCCGGCTGGGCCGCGATACCGCGCTCGGCGGCCAGCTCGGCCAGCGTCGGCATCGGACGGCCCGGCTGGGCCTGCGCCCAGAAGAAGGGACCGAACTCGACCGGCAGCCCGGCCCAGGTCAGCGAGGCCGAGACGGCCTCGGGAATGCCCTGCCTGGACACCGCCTGCGGCTCGTAGCGGAACACGTTCTGCGGGCCGAAGGCCTGCTGCAGCTCGTCCGCCAGCGCCTGCGGCGGCACCGGCGGCGCGGGCTGCACCGAGCCGGGGGCCGGCAGCGGCACCCGGAACGGGCGCTGCGGGGCCGGTCCGGCGGCATGGGTGTGCAGCTCGCCGTGGTGCTCGAACAGGTGCTGGACGCCGCGCTGCCGGGCCGCGTGGTCCCGGCCGTACGGGGCGATGCTGCTCACCCTGACGTTGGGCCAGGCCTCCTTGACCATCCGCTGGCAGTAGCCGCCGGGCAGGTCGCAGCTCTCCAGCTCGGTGTGCAGCTCCAGCACCTGCTCCGGCGGCACGTTCAGGCGCCGGACCTCCTGCAGGATCTGCCACTCCGGGTGCGGCAGGCCCAGCGTGGAGCGCTGGATGATCTGCTGCTCCGAGCCGTCCGGGCCGCGGTAGCGGAGCACGGCCATGTAGCCGGGGCCGACCGTGGGCACGCCGGGCGCGGCGGCCTGCGGCGGGACCTGCTGCGGGTGCGGGGCCTGCGGCTGGGGTGCGGGCGGCGGCGGGGGCACGGCGGGCCCGCCCGGGGCGCCGGGGCCCCGGGGCGGGAGGTTCAGCGACGGGGCGAGCTGGGTCGGGACGTAGCTGTCCCCACCCCCGGCCGGCGGCGCCGGCACGCCACCGGGCGGAGTGCCGCCGTACAGCCCCGCCGGGGGCGGGGGCGGAGGCATCCCGGGACCGCCGGCGGGCGGGCCCGACGGCGGCGCGGGCGTGCC
>NZ_JBEUKS010000011.1:0-327739 GCF_042510965.1 Streptacidiphilus jeojiensis | reverse complement strand
GGGGCGCTACGAGGCGTACGGCTGGCACATCCAGCGGGTGGCCCCGGCCGAAAGCGGCGACATCGACCCCAAGGCCCTGCACGACGCCATGGTCATCGCCCAGGCCGAGACCGAGCGCCCCTCCATCATCGCCATGCGCACCGTCATCGCCTGGCCGGCCCCCAACGCCAAGGGCACCGAGGAGTCGCACGGCTCCGCCCTGGGCGCCGCCGAGGTCGCTGCGACCAAGCGGGTGTTGGGCTTCGACCCGGAGCAGTCCTTCGAGGTCGCCGACACGGTGCTGGCCCACGCCCGCGAGGTCGGCGACCGCGGCCGCGAGGCCCACGCCGCCTGGTCCAAGCGGTTCGAGGACTGGCGCACCGCCAACCCTCAGCGCGCCGCCGAATTCGACCGGATCACCGCGGGCCGCCTGCCCGACGGCTGGGAGCAGGCCATCCCGACCTTCGAGCCCGGCAAGGAGGTGGCCACCCGTAAGGCGTCGGGCGAGTTCCTCAAGGCCGTCGGCAAGGTCGTGCCGGAGCTGTGGGGCGGGTCGGCGGACCTGGCCGGCTCCAACCTGACCACCATCGACGCCAACTCCTCGTTCCTGCCCGAGGGCAACCCGCTGGCGTCGGCCAGTCCGTACGGGCGCACGATCCACTTCGGGATCCGCGAGCACGCCATGGGCTCGGCCATGAACGGCATCGCCCTGCACGGCAACACCCGCATCTACGGCGGCACGTTCCTGACCTTCTCGGACTACATGCGCGGCGCGGTCCGCCTGGCCGCGCTGATGAAGCTGCCGGTCACCTACGTGTGGACGCACGACTCCATCGGCCTGGGCGAGGACGGCCCCACCCACCAGCCGGTCGAACACATGGCGGCGCTGCGCGCCATCCCGGGCCTGAACATGGTCCGCCCGGCGGACGCCAACGAGACCGCGATCACCTGGGCCGAGGTGTTCCGCCGTCACGACGCGAACCCGGCTCCGCACGGCCTGGCGCTGACCCGCCAGGGCGTGCCGACCTACCCGGCCAACCCGGACGCGGCCAAGGGCGGCTATGTGCTGTTCGAGGCCGAGGGCGGCGCCGCGCAGGTGATCCTGATCGGCACCGGCTCCGAGGTCCAGATCGCCGTCGCCGCCCGCGAGCGGCTGCAGGCCGAGGGCATCCCCACCCGCGTGGTCTCCATGCCCTGCGTGGAGTGGTTCCAGGAGCAGGACCTGGCCTACCGCGACACCGTGCTGCCCCCGGCCGTCCGCGCCCGCGTCGCCGTCGAGGCCGGCATCGCGCTGACCTGGTACCGCTACGTCGGCGACGCCGGACGGGTCGTCAGCCTGGAGCACTTCGGCGCCTCCGCCGACTACAAGGTGCTCTACAAGGAGTTCGGTCTCACCGACGACGCCGTGGTCACCGCCGCCCACGAGTCGCTGGCCGACCTGGCCGCAGGCCGCTGAGCAGTCCAGCCATCGAACAGCCAGTACGAACCAGAGAAAGAAGTGACGAGGATCATGACTGACGCTCTGAAGCGCCTCAGCGACGAAGGCGTGGCGATCTGGCTGGACGACCTCAGCCGCACCCGCCTGACCTCCGGCAACCTGGCCGAGCTGGTCCGCGACAAGCACGTGGTCGGGGTCACCACCAACCCGACCATCTTCCAGAAGGCCATCGGCGGCAGCTCCGACGCCTACGACGCCCAGCTGCGCGACCTCGCGGTCCGCGGCGTCACCGTCGACGAGGCCGTCCGCATGATGACCGCCGCCGACGTCCGCGAGGCCGCTGACGTGCTGCGCCCGGTCTACGACGCCAGCAACGGCCGCGACGGCCGGGTCTCCATTGAGGTCGACCCCCGCCTGGCGCACAACACCCCGGCGACCATCGCCGAGGCCAAGCAGCTGGCCTGGCTGGTGGACCGCCCCAACACCCTGATCAAGATCCCGGCCACCAAGGCCGGCCTGCCCGCCATCGCCGAGGTCATCGGCGAGGGAATCAGCGTCAACGTCACGCTGATCTTCTCGCTGGAGCGCTACCGCGGCGTCATGGACGCCTTCCTGACCGGCCTGGAGACCGCCAAGGCCAACGGCCACGACCTGTCCCAGATCGAGTCCGTCGCCTCCTTCTTCGTCTCCCGCGTGGACACCGAGATCGACAAGCGCCTCGACAAGCTGGCCACCCCCGAGGCCAAGGCCGCCAAGAGCAAGGCCGCCGTGGCCAACGCCCAACTGGCCTACCAGGCCTACGAAGAGGTCTTCAGCTCGGACCGCTGGAAGGCTCTGGCCGAGGCCGGTGCCAAGCCGCAGCGTCCGCTGTGGGCCTCCACCGGCGTCAAGGACCCGTCCCTGGACGACACCCTGTACGTGGTCGAGCTGGTCGCACCGGGCACCGTCAACACCATGCCCGAGGCGACGCTGAACGCGGTCGCCGACCACGGCGTGATCCGCGGCGACAGCATCATCACCGGCAACTACGCCGCCGCGCAGGCCGTCATCGACGAGCTGGCCACCTTCGGCATCTCCTACGACGACGTGGTCCAGGTCCTCGAGGACGAGGGCGTGGAGAAGTTCGAGGCGTCCTGGAAGGAACTGCTGGACACCGTCACCGCCTCGCTCGCGAAGTTCGCCCCGAAGGGGGGCACCGAGAAGTGAGTGAAGAAGCCTCAGCAGTACTAGAGGAGGAGACCGGCGTCATCGACGCCTGGATCAATCCGTTGCGTGATCCGGCGGATCGTCGGTTGCCGCGGATCGCGGGTCCGTCGGGTCTGGTGATCTTCGGGGTCACCGGTGACCTGTCCCGCAAGAAGCTGATGCCGGCCGTCTACGACCTGGCCAACCGCGGACTGCTGCCGCCGGGCTTCTCCCTGATCGGCTTCGCCCGCCGTGACTGGGAGGACGAGGACTTCGCCCAGGTGGTGCACGACTCCGTCAAGGAGCACGCGCGCACCCCCTTCCGCGAGGAGGTCTGGCAGCAGCTGGCCAAGGGCATGCGCTTCGTCCAGGGCGAGTTCGTGGACAACGACGCCTTCGAGAAGCTGCGCGCCACCATCGAGGAGCTCGACAAGGCCCAGGGCACGGGCGGGAACTTCGCGTTCTACCTGTCGGTGCCGCCGAAGTTCTTCCCGCAGGTGGTCCAGCAGCTCAAGGCGCACGGCCTGGCCGACCCGCCCAAGGGCTCCTGGCGCCGGGCGGTGATCGAGAAGCCCTTCGGACACGACCTGAAGAGCGCCCAGGAACTCAACCAGGTCGTGCACTCGGTCTTCCCGCGCGACGAGGTCTTCCGCATCGACCACTACCTGGGCAAGGAGACCGTCCAGAACATCCTGGCCCTGCGGTTCGCCAACTCGATGTTCGAACCGATCTGGAACCGCTCCTATGTGGACCACGTACAGATCACCATGGCCGAGGACATCGGCATCGGCGGCCGCGCCGGCTACTACGACGGCATCGGCTCGGCCCGCGACGTCATCCAGAACCACCTGCTGCAACTCCTGGCGCTGACCGCGATCGAGGAACCGGCCTCCTTCCACCCCAAGGCCCTGGTCGCCGAGAAGCTCAAGGTCCTCTCAGCGGTGCGGATCCCCAAGGACCTGGGCCGGCACACCGTGCGCGGCCAGTACACCCACGGCTGGCAGGGCGGCGAGGAGGTGCTGGGGTACCTGGAGGAGGAGGGCATCGACCCCAAGTCCACCACCGACACCTACGCCGCGGTGAAACTGGAGATCAACAACCGGCGCTGGGCCGGGGTCCCGTTCTACCTGCGCACCGGCAAGCGGCTGGGGCGGCGGGTGACCGAGATCGCGGTGGTCTTCCAACGCGCCCCCTACCTGCCCTTCGACTCCTCGGCGACCGAGGAGCTGGGACAGAACGCCCTGGTCATCCGGGTCCAGCCGGACGAGGGGGTGACCATGCGGTTCGGCTCCAAGGTCCCCGGGACCTCGATGGAGGTCCGCGACGTGAGCATGGACTTCGCCTACGGCGAGTCGTTCACCGAGTCCAGCCCCGAGGCCTACGAACGGCTGATCCTGGACGTGCTGCTGGGCGACGCCAACCTGTTCCCGCGCCACCAGGAGGTCGAGGAGTCCTGGCGGATCCTGGACCCGATCGAGGCCTACTGGGACAAGCACGGCCGCCCCGCCGGGTACGAGTCGGGTACCTGGGGCCCGGCCGAGGCGGACGAGATGCTCGCACGAGACGGTAGGAGCTGGCGCCGGCCATGAAAATCGACCTCACGGACACCACCTCCAGCAAAATCAACTCCGGACTCGTCGAAGCCCGCAGAGCCATCGGCACCGGTGCCATCGGCATGGTGCTGACCCTGGTCATCGTCACCGACGAGGGCAGCGCCTACGACGCCCTCAAGGCGGCCGGCGAGGCCTCCCGCGAGCACCCCTCGCGGATCCTCGCGGTCATCCGCCGGCCCGGGCGTTCGCCCCGGGCCCGGGCGGAGGCCCGGCTGGACGCCGAGATCCGGGTCGGCTCGGACGCCGGCACCGGCGAGACCGTCCTGCTCCGCCTGCACGGCGAACTCGCCTCCCAGGCCCAGTCGGTGGTCCTGCCACTGCTGCTGCCCGACGCCCCCGTGGTCGTCTGGTGGCCCGAGAACGCCCCCGAGAACGCCGCCAAGGACCCCCTCGGCGCACTCGCCCAGCGGCGGATCACCGACGCGGTGTCGGCCGAGTCCCCGGTCGAGCAGCTCGGCGTCCGCGCCGCCTCCTACACCCCCGGCGACACCGACCTCGCCTGGACCCGGATCACCCCCTGGCGCTCCATGCTGGCGGCGGCCCTGGACCAGCGACGGGTCAAGGTCGCCTCGGCGGTGGTCGAGGGCGAGTCCTACAACCCCAGTGCGGAACTGCTGGCGCTGTGGCTCGCCGACCGGCTGAACATCAAGGTGGACCGGGTCGTCTCCGAGGGCCCGGGCCTGACCGCCGTACGCCTGCACACCGCGGGCGGCGACGTCACCCTGGAGCGTTCGGACGGCCTGCTGGCCAAGCTCTCCATGCCCGACCAGCCGGACCGGATGGTGGCGCTCAAGCGCCGCGAGACGGCCGAACTGATCGCCGAGGAGCTGCGTCGGCTCGACCCGGACGACATCTACGCGGCCGCTGTGCGCTACGGCGTGGAGAAGCTGCACCAGGACGGTCCGCCGGCCGGGCACGAGGTCGTCGACGCCAGGACCGCGGCCGGGCAGGCCCGGTCGGAGGCGGCGGAGGAGGAGGCGGCCGGTAAGGCCGCCACCAAGTCCGCGGCCAAGGCCCCGGCGAAGAAGTCCGCCGCCTCGGCCAACCGGACCCAGCGGTGACCGCGCCGCAACTCGTGGTCCACCGCGACAAGGAGCTGATGGCCCTTGCCGCGGCGGCCCGGCTGATCACCCGGATCGTCGACGCCCAGTCCGCCCGCGGCACCGCCTCGGTGGTGCTGACGGGCGGGCGCAACGGCAACGCGCTGCTCGCCGCGCTGGCGTCCTCGCCGGCCCGGGACGCGGTGGACTGGTCCAGGCTCGACCTGTGGTGGGGCGACGAACGCTTCCTGCCGGAGGGCGACCCGGAGCGCAATGTCACCCAGGCCCGCGACGAGCTGCTGGACGCCGTACCGCTCGACCCGGCGCGGGTGCACGCCATGCCCGCCTCGGACGGGGTGGACGGCGACAACGCGGAGGCGGCGGCGGAACGCTACGCCGCCGAGCTCGCCAAGGCCGCGGGGCCCGGCGACCACGCCGGCGTGCCCAGCTTCGACGTGCTGCTGCTGGGGGTCGGCCCCGACACCCA
Organism: Streptacidiphilus jeojiensis; assembly: GCF_042510965.1. Taxonomy (NCBI): domain Bacteria; kingdom Bacillati; phylum Actinomycetota; class Actinomycetes; order Kitasatosporales; family Streptomycetaceae; genus Streptacidiphilus; species Streptacidiphilus jeojiensis. The sequence continues at coordinate 321,997 of NZ_JBEUKS010000011.1, read as the reverse complement.
CGTGGCCTCGCTGTTCCCCGAGCTCCCCGGCGTGCGGGAGACCTCCCGCACCGTCGTGGGGGTCAGGGGCGCGCCGAAGCCGCCGCCGGTCCGGGTCTCGCTGACCCTCCCGGCGATCCGGGCGGCGCGCGAGGTCTGGCTGCTCGCCGCGGGCGAGGACAAGGCCGAGGCGGTCGCCCTGGCCCTGAGCGGCCCGGGTGAGATCCAGGCGCCGGCCTCCGGCGCGTACGGGCAGCAGCGCACGCTCTGGCTGCTGGACCGCGCGGCGGCGTCCAAGATCCCGCCGGAGATGTACCCCCCGTCGTCGTCCTGACCGACGCGACGACCGCGACGGCCCCGGGCCCGCTGCCTCCCGCAGCGGGCCCGGGGCCGTCGGCGTTGATCTGACCCGTCGACAGTTCCCGCGCACCGCGCCTACGATCGGCCCATGGGGGCTACAGGTATCACCGTCCGGCCGGCCACCGACGCGGACGTCGACGAGACCGCAGGCACGCTCGCGCTGGCCTTCCACGACGACCCGCAGTGGCTCTGGTCGCTGCCGGTCGAGCGGACCAGGCCGAAGCGGCTGCGGGGGATCTTCACCACGATGCTGCGGCACGAGGTGCTGCGGCACGGCGGCGTGGAAGTGGCCTGCGACGAGGAGGGCCGGATCGTCGGCGCCGCGCTCTGGCTGCCGCCGGGCAGGGCCAGGCCGACCCTGCGCGAACAGGCCGCCGCCGGCCCCGGCTACCTGCGCGCCTACGGGCGCCGGATCGGGTACGGCAACACCCTGCAGAGCGCCTGCTTCAAGGCCCACCCGAGCAGCGAACCGCACTGGTACCTCTTCATCCTCGGCGTCGACCCCGACCTGCACGGCCAGGGCGTCGGCGCCGCACTGCTGCGCTCCCGGCTGGACCGGGTGGACGCCGAGGGCCTGGCCGCCTACCTGGAGTCCAGCAACCCGACGAACGTCCCGCTCTACGAACACTTCGGCTTCGAGGTCACCGGCGCCCTCAAACTGCCGAAGCACGCCCCCCGCATGGACACCATGTGGCGGCCCCGGCACCGTCCCTGACCGGAGCAGCGGCACATATGCGTGCGGTACCATACACATATGTCCCTGAAGCGCACCACGGTCTACGCCGACGCGGAGGACCTCGCCATCATCAAGGAGGCGGCTGCACGCGAGGGGATCGCCGAGGCGGAGATAATCCGCGAGGCAATCCACCTGGCCGCCCTGGCCAAACGAGCCTGGGCCGAACCGCTCGGCTGGCCGTCCTTCGCGAGCGGCAGCCCGCAACCCGGCGAGGACGTCGATCAGGCTCTCGACCAGATGTGGGACGAGAAGGCGGCGGCCTACGAGGCGGGCAAGCGCCGAACGCCATGATCCTCGTCGTTGCGGACACCTCCGCCCTCCTGGCAGCCGCAGACAGCGACCACCCCGAGCAGGCAGCCAGCCTCAAGGCGCTGGAGAACGCCGGCCTGGTCGTCATCTCCCCGCTGATCATCGCCGAAGCCGACCATCTGATGCGCCGAATCGGTGGCCCGGTCCTGCGCGATGCCCTGCTCGACGGCATCATCGAGCAGGGACGACGCGGCCGCTTCCTCGTGCCCGACGTCACCGTCGATCTGCTGGCCACCGCCCGCACCGTCATGCGCCGCTACGCTTCGCTCGACCTGGACCTCGCTGACGCGGTCAACGTCGCTCTCGCCGCCGAGTACCGAACCGACGCGGTACTGACGTTGGACCGCCGCGACTTCCGAGCCATGCGCCCCCTGACCGCCCACACCTGCTTCCGCCTGCTGCCCGACGATGCCTAGAGCGAGAGTCGGTGCCCTCGCTGCTGGGGGTGAGCGGGCATCTGCTGACCGTTGGTACGGTCAACTGATGGGCAATCAACTGTCCAGCCCGGCAAGCAAGATCACCCATATCTGGAGTGTCTGGGATACGATCCGGGCATGACTACGACGTGGGACCTCCTCACCGAGGCGCACCAGGCACTGCGTACCGCTGTCATGGGCATCCCGGCCGACGGCTGGGGGCGGCCCACCCCGGCCGAGGCGTGGAACGTCACCCAGGTGCTGCAGCACGCGGCCGGTGACCAGCGGGCCTACGCCTCGGCGCTGACCGGTGGGCCGAAGCCGACCGAGGATCCCTTCGCCCCCTCCGGGGAGCTCGGGGCCACCCCGGCCGAGGTGCTGGAACCCGCGCTGGCCGCCACCGTCGCAGCCTTCGGCACGGTGGACTCCCCCGACACCGAGGTGGCCGTACCGCTGCCGCCGTTCAAGCTGCCCGCCGGGGTCGCCGTGGCCGCGGCCGCGCTGGACGCGGCGGTGCACGCCTGGGACATCGCCGTCGCCACCGGCCAGCTGTCACCGCTCAGCCCGGGACTCGCCCTGGCCCTGCGGCCGGCCGCCGACGCCCTGGTGGAGCCCCTGCGCGGGTTCGCCTTCGGCCCGGCCATCGAGCCCGCCATCGACGCCGACGAGGCCGACTCGCTGCTCAACTTCCTCGGCCGCAGGGCGGACTGGAAGGCCTGAGGCCGCGCGGTCAGCGCGCCCCGTAGACCGGCAGCGGCGGTTCGGCCTGCGCGAGCAGCTTCCGGGCCGCCTCCCCGGCCTCGGCCGGGCTCCAGCGGGTGGCGCTGTGCGCGGCGGGGCCCGGACGCCAGCCCTCCATCACGGTGATCCTGCCCCCCTCCGCCTCGAACACCCGCCCGGTGACCCCCGCGCTGGCGTCGCTGCCGAGCCACACCACCAGCGGGGAGACGTCCTCGGGCTCGGGCAGCGCGGCCGCGATCGCCCCCTCGGTCATCCTGGTCCGGGCCGACGGTGCGATCGCGTTGACCTGCACGCCGTAGGACGCGAACTCCGCCGCCGCGACGAAGGTCAGGCCGAGGATCCCGGCCTTGGCCGCCGAGTAGTTGCCCTGCCCGACGCTGCCCAGCAGGCCGGCCCCGGAACTGGTGTTGACGATCCGTCCGGCCACCGGCCGCCCCGCCTTGGCCTCGGCCCGCCAGTGCGCGGCGGCCTGACGCAGCGGAAGGAAGTGCCCGCGCAGATGGACCCGCATCACCGCGTCCCAGTCGTCCGCGTCCAGGTTCACCAGCATCCGGTCGCGCAGGAATCCGGCGTTGTTGACCAGGGTGTCCAGCCGGCCGTAACTGTCCAGGGCGAGCGCGACCAGGTCGGCCGCGCCCTCCTCGGTGGTGATGTCGCCGAGGTGGGCGACGGCCCGTCCGCCGAGTGCCAGGATCTCGGCGACCACGGCGGCGGCCGGACTGTCGGCGGCGGGCCGCCCGTCCCGGCCGACCCCGAGGTCGTTGACGACGACGGCCGCGCCCTCGGCGGCGAAGGCGAGGGCATGGGCGCGGCCGAGCCCGCGCCCGGCGCCGGTGACGATGACGGTGCGGCCTTCGGCCAGTCCTGACATGGTCGTTGCTCCTTCAGCGGCCCAGTGGGGCTCAGCGGTTGGCGGTGGCGGCGTCGAGGAAGGCGGGGCGCTCCCCGCCCCCGTGCAGCAGCAGTGAGGCGCCGCTGATGTAGCCGGCCCGGGGCGATGCCAGGAAGACCACGGCCGCGCCGACCTCCTCCGGCTCGGCGAGGCGGCCGAGCGGGACGGTGCGGCCGACGGCCGCGACCCCCTCCTCGTCCCCGTAGTGCAGCGCGGACGCCTCGGTCCGCACCATGCCGAGGACCAGGGTGTTCACCCGCACCCTCGGCGCCCACTCCACCGCGAGGCTGCGGGCCAGGTGGTCCAGGCCCGCCTTGGCCGCGCCGTAGGCGGCGCTGCCGGGCGAGGGCCGCGAACCGCTGACGCTGCCGATCATGACGATCGACCCGCCGTCGGGCTGCTCCCGCATCACCGCGTGTGCGGCCCGGGACAGCAGCAGCGGCGCGACCAGGTTCAACTCCAGGATCCGGCGGTGCCGTTCGGCATCGCCCTCGGCCAGCGGCAGGTACGGCGTCCCGCCCGCGTTGTTGACCAGCAGGTCCAACCGGCCGTGGTCGGCGGCGACCTGAGCCAGCAGGGCGGCTCCGGCCTCCGGGTCGCGTACGTCCACGGCGCGGAACTCCGCCTTCCCGCCCGCGGATTGGACGGGTTCGGCGGGAGGTCTGCGCGCCGCCGCGACCACCACCGCGCCGGCCGCGAGCAGCGCCCGGACGATCCCGGAACCCACCCCCCGGGTCCCCCCGGTGACCACCGCGACGCGGCCGGACAGTTCTTGACGGTGTGTCATCCGAGGCTCCCCTGCGGCTGGTTGCACTGCTACCGTCGACCCTGACGTACCTAACTAACGTTTGGTGGAAAGGTAGCCGAGAATCCCATGGGTGTCTCCACCTCGATCGCCGCCGACGAAGGAACGGACGCCGGCATTGCCGTCGTCACCGTCGCCTATCCACCCGTCAACGCCCTGCCGGTGGCGGGCTGGTACGAGCTCGCCCAAGCGCTGCGGGAGGTCGGGCAGGACCCCCGGGTCCGGGTGGTGGTGCTGGCGGCCCCCGGCCGCGGCTTCAACGCGGGCGTCGACATCAAGGAGATCCAGCGCGACCCCGGGCCGCAGTCGCTGATCGGCGCCAACCGGGGCTGCGCCGAGGCCTTCGCCGCCGTCTACGAGTGCCAGGTGCCGGTCATCGCCGCGGTACAGGGCTTCTGCCTGGGCGGCGGCATCGGCCTGGTCGGCAACGCCGACGCGATCGTCGCCGCCGACGACGCCGTCTTCGGCCTGCCCGAGCTGGACCGGGGCGCGCTGGGTGCGGCGACCCACCTGGCCCGGCTGGTGCCCCCGCATCTGATGCGTCCGCTCTACTACACCGGACGGACCGTCTCCGCGGCCGAGCTGCAACGCTTCGGGACGGTCTGGGAGGTCGTCCCGCGCGAGCGGCTCACCGAGGCCGCGATGGCGCTGGCCCGGCAGATCGCGGCCAAGGACGGCTATCTGCTGCGGCTGGCCAAGGAGGCCATCAACGGCATCGACCCGGTCGACGTCCGGCGCAGCTACCGCTTCGAGCAGGGCTTCACCTTCGAGGCCAACCTCGCCGGGGCCTCCGACGCCCACCGTGAGGCCTTCATCGCGACAGGGGGCAAGTAGAGCCATGGACAAGGCAATGAGCGCCGACGAGGTGGTCGGCCGGCTGTCCGACGGGATGACCCTGGGGATCGGCGGCTGGGGGTCGAGGCGCAAGCCGATGGCGCTGGTCAGGGCCATCCTGCGGTCCGGCCTGCGGGATCTGACCGTGGTCTCCTACGGGGGCCCGGACATCGGGCTGCTGGCCGCGGCCGGGCGGATCCGGCACCTGGTCACCGCCTTCGTCACGCTGGACTCGATCCCGCTGGAACCGCACTTCCGGGCGGCCCGGGAGAGCGGCACGCTGGAGCGGCTGACCGAGTACGACGAGGGCATGCTGCTGCTGGGACTGACCGCCGCCGCCCACCGCCTGCCCTTCCTGCCGACCCGGGCCGGCCTCGGCTCGGACGTGCTGCGGGTCAATCCGGAGCTGCGGACCGTGGTCTCCCCCTACCCCGACGGCGAGGAACTGGTCGCGGTGCCGGCCCTGCGGCTGGACGCCGCCCTGGTCCACCTCAACCGCGCGGACCGACAGGGCAACGGGCAGTACCTGGGCCCCGACCCCTACATGGACGACCTGTTCTGCGCCGCCGCCGACGCCGCGTACCTCAGCTGTGAGCGCCTGGTCGACACCGCCGACCTGCAGAAGGAGGGCTCCCCCGGCTCGGTGCTGGTCCCCCGCTGGTCCGTCACCGGCGTGGTGGAGGCCCCCGGCGGCGCCCACTTCACCTCCTGCGTCCCCGACTACGACCGCGACGAGCCGTTCCAGCGCGCCTACGCCCAGGCCGCGGCGGACCCCTCGGCCTGGCCCGCCTTCGAGCAGCGCTTCCTCTCGGGCGACGAGCAGGACTACCGGGCCGCGGTGGCGGACCTCCGGGCGGAGGCGACCCGATGACCACGACCACCACCGGTGCGGACCTGGCCGTCTCCAGGGCGGAGTACTGCGTGATCGCCTGCGCGGAGGCCTGGCGCGGGGACGGCGAGGTGCTGGCCGCCGCGATGGGGACCGTCCCGACCCTGGGGGCGCGGCTGGCCAAGCTCACCTTCGAACCCGACCTGCTGATCACCGACGGCGAGGCACGGCTCGCCGCCGACGTCCCCGCCCTGGGCGCGGCCCCCGCGGCGGTCGAGGGCGCGCTGCCGTACCGGAAGCACCTGGAGCTGGTGGCCATGGGCCACCGCCATGTGATGATGGGCGCCAGCCAGCTGGACCGGCACGGCAACCAGAACATCTCCGCCATCGGCGAGTGGTCCCGACCTTCCCGCCAGCTGCTCGGGATGCGCGGAGCGCCCGGCAACACCGTCAACAACCCCACCAGCTACTGGATCCCGCGCCACAGCACCCGGGTCTTCGTCCCCGGGCAGGTCGACGTCGTCAGCGGCGTCGGGTACGGACGGCTGCACGGCCCGGCCGGGCGGTTCCACGATCTCCGACGGATCGTCACCGACCTCGCGGTGCTGGACTTCGGCGGTGAAGGACACGCCGTCCGGCTGCTCTCGGTGCATCCCGGCGTGACGGTCGACCAGGTGGTCGCCGCCACCGGCTTCCCTCTGGTGCTGCCCGGCGACATCGCCTCCACCCGGGACCCGTCCGCCGAGGAACTGCGCCTGATCCGGGAGGTCCTGGACCCGCGTGGCGCCCGCGATCGCGAGGTGCGCGGATGACGACCGCCGCCCCGGTGCGGCTGGACACCGCGCTCACCCGCCTGGTCGGCGTCCGCCACCCCATCGTCCAGACCGGCATGGGCTGGGTCGCCGGCCCCCGTCTGGTCACCGCGACGGCCCGGGCCGGCGGCCTCGGCATCCTCGCCTCGGCGACCATGACGCCCACTCAACTACTGGCTGCTATACGCGAGGTGAAGGAGCGCACGGACGCGCCCTTCGGGGTGAACCTGCGCGCGGACGCCGGGGATGCGGCCGAACGCGCCGAGATCATCGCCAAGGAGGGCGTCCGGGTCGCCTCCTTCGCGCTGGCCCCCTCGCGCGAGCTGATCGCCAGGCTCAAGGACGCCGGCGTGGTCGTCATCCCCAGCATCGGCGCGCGGCGGCACGCGGAGAAGGTCGCCACCTGGGGCGCGGACGCCGTCCTGGTCCAGGGCGGCGAGGGCGGCGGACACACCGGCGCGGTGGCGACCACCGTACTGCTCCCCCAGGTTGTGGACGCCGTGGACATCCCGGTCATCGCCGCCGGCGGCTTCCGCGACGGCCGGGGCCTGGTCGCCGCGCTGGCCTTCGGGGCGGCCGGCATCGCCATGGGCACCCGCTTCCTGCTCAGCTCCGACAGCACCGTTCCGGACGCGGTCAAGGCCCGCTACCTCGCCGCCGGGGTGAACGACATCACCGTCACCACCAAGGTCGACGGCCTGCCGCACCGGATGCTCCGCAGTGAGCTGGTCGCCACCCTCGAACAGGCGGGACGCACCCGCTCGCTGGTCCGGGCGCTGCGTCACGCGGCCGCCTTCCGCTCCGTCTCCGGGCTCTCCTGGCCCACGATGATCCGCGACGGCCTGGCCATGAAGCACGGCCAGGACCTGACCTGGAGCCAGGTGCTGCTGGCCGCCAACACCCCGATGCTGCTGAAGGCCGCGATGGTGGACGGCCGCACCGACCTCGGGGTGATGGCCTCCGGCCAGGTCGCCGGACTGATCGAGGACCTGCCCTCGGTGCGGGAGCTGATCGACCGGATCATGGCTGAGGCGGGGGTGGCGTTGGCGGGGGTGGCGGGGGCGGTGGTGTAGGCCTTCGGGTGCGGGTTGTGCATGGTTTGTCGCGCAGTTCCCCGCGCCCCTGGGGGCGTAGGGGCGCGGGGAACTGCGCGATCAACCCCCCACCAGCGAATCCCCAACCTCCGTACGCCGGTACACCACCCGCCGTCCCACCCTGGTCCCCGCGACGAGTTCCGCCTCGCGCAGCACCGCCAGGTGCCCGCCGATCGTGCCGAGGGACTGCCCGAGGTGCGCGGCGAGCTCGCTGCTGGTGGCCGGACGGTCCAGCTCCCGCAGGATCGCCGCGCGGCCGGTGCCGATTAGCCGGTCCAGGGCCCGCCGGGGGCGTCCCTCCGCGGGGCCCGAGGCCGCCCCGCGGGCCGGGTAGACCAGGGCGTAGCGGTCCCCCGGGCCCTCGCAGAGCCAGGTGCCCCGGGACAGGGCGCTCACCGGGACGAACAGCATGCCGTCGTCGCCGATCCGCCGGTCCGGGAAGTCCTGGTCGCTGAAGCGGATCGCGTCCGCGCCGACCCAGGCGCTGCGGCGGCTCATCCGCTCCAGCGCACGGGGCCAGCCGTAGGCGGCCAGCAGTCCGGCCCGGTAGGTGACGTCCCGTTCCAGCAGTGCTCGGCGTCGCGGCCAGTCCGGTTCCACGGAGCCGGTCCAGACCGAGCGGAACAGCTCGACGGTGCGCGCGAACCAGTCCCGGCCGGTGAGCCAGGACAGGTCGTGCTGCTCCCAGCTGTGCTGCACCGACAGCTCCAGTTCGGCGCGCACCTCCTGGTCGGAGAACGGCCGGAGGGCCGCCAGCTCCTCGGTGAGGGTGGTGCGCATCCCGCCCGGCGGCGGTGCGGTGACGAACAGCGGCAGCCACTTGGTCGAGCTGATCAGCCGGACCAGTCCCGCGGCGAAGGGGTCGGCGTCGAGGACCGCCCGGAACGCGCCGTGGTGCCGGGCGTACCAGGACTCCATCCAGGGGTCGCAGTGGTCCGCCTGCAGCACCTTGATCGACCCCAGCGTCTCGGCCAGCGGGGACAGCGCGAACCGGGACCGCGACAGGGCCAGCGGGGTGAGCCGCAGCAGGGTCATCTTTCGCCTCCTGCCGAAAGAATAGTGCGCGTCCCACCGGGGCCCGCAGACTGCCGCCCATGCCCTCCCTCTCGCTCCAGCGCTTCGCCCTGCTCGGGCTGCCGAACTTCCGCTGGTTCTTCACCGGCCAGCTGGTGTCCCTGCTGGGCTCGTCGATGGCCCCGGTGGCGCTCGCGTTCGCGGTGCTCAACGCCTCCGGGAGCACCGGCGACCTCGGCATCGTGGTCACCGCGCGGATGGTGCCGCTGCTGGGCTTCCTGCTGCTGGGCGGCGCCGTCGCGGACCGGTTCCCGCGCCGGACGGTGCTGCTGCTGGCCAACCTCGGTTCGGGGGTCACCCAGGGCGGGGTGGCCGCGCTGCTGCTGACGGGGAGCTACTCGCTGGGGCCGATCGCCGCGCTGAGCCTGCTCAACGGCGTCCTGGACGCCTTCACCACCCCGGCGCTGCGCGGCGTGCTGCCGCAGCTCGTGGACCGGGAGCGGCTGCGGCAGGCCAATGCGCTGCTGGGCTCGATGCGCAATGCCACCAAGATCCTCGGCCCCAGCCTGTCCGGCGTCCTGGTGGTGGCCTTCGGCGGCGGGCCCGCCATCGCCTTCGACGCGCTCACCTTCCTGCTGGCGGCGCTGTGCCTGGCCCGGCTCAGCCTCACCGACCGGATGCCGGCCGCGCGGGGCACCGGCATGCTGACCTCCCTGCGCGAGGGCTGGACCGAGTTCCGCCGCATCCGCTGGGTCTGGACGGTGGCGCTGTCCTTCTGCGTGATCAACCTGGTGCAGGTCGGCACCTGGCAGATCCTCGGCCCCTCGCTCACCAAGCAGGTCAGCGGTGAGGCCGCCTGGGGCTTCGTGCTCAGCGCCCGGGGCGTCGGGCTGCTGCTGACCAGTGCGCTGATGTACCGGGTGACGGTCCGTCACCTGTTGCGGCTGGGACAGTCGGTGACGGCTCTCGGGGCGCTGCCGCTGCTGGCGCTGGGCGCCGGACTGCACGCCCCCTGGCTGATCGCGGCCGCCTTCGTCGCGGGTCTGGGCTCCTCGGTGGTGGGCATCGGCTGGGACACCTCGCTGCAGGAGCACGTCCCGGCCGGGGTGCTGTCCCGGGTCTCCTCCTTCGACGACCTGCTGTCCTACCTGGCCATCCCGATCGGCCAGTTGAGCGTGGGACCGCTGGCGCACGCCTTCGGCGGCTTCCGGGTGGCCACCACCGCCGGCGTGGTCTACGCGGTCGCGGCGGTGGCCCCGCTGGCCTCCGCCGCCGTGCGGCGGCTACCGCACGGCGACCCGGAGCCGGACGGGGCGACGCCGGCGGCCTCCGTCGCTACAGGCGCTCGATGATGGTCACATTGGCCTGGCCGCCGCCCTCGCACATGGTCTGCAGGCCGTAGCGGCCGCCGGTGCGCTCCAGCTCGTGCAGCAGGGTCGTCATCAGCCGCACGCCGGTCGCGCCCAGCGGGTGGCCGAGGGCGATGGCGCCGCCGTTGACGTTCACCCGGGCCGGGTCGGCGCCGGTCTCCTTGAGCCAGGCGAGGACGACCGGTGCGAAGGCCTCGTTGATCTCCACCAGGTCCATGTCGTCGATGCTCATCCCGGTCTTCTTCAGCGCGTAAGCGGTGGCCGGGATGGGGGCGGAGAGCATCCGGATCGGGTCCTCGCCGCGCACCGAGAGGTGGTGCACCCGGGCGCGCGGGGTCAGCCCGTACTCGGCGACGGCGCGCTCGGAGGCGATCAGCATCGCCGACGCACCGTCGGAGACCTGGGAGGAGACCGCGGCGGTCAGCCGGCCGCCCTCGGTCAGCGGCTTCAGCTGGGCCATCTTCTCCAGGGTGGTGTCCCGGCGCGGGCCCTCGTCCTGCCGCACCTCCCCGTACGGGGCGATCTCACGGTCGAAGCGGCCCTCGTCGATGGCGCGGGCCGCCCGCTGGTGTGACTGGAGGGCGAAGCGCTCCATGTCCTCCCGGGAGACGCCCCACTTCTCGGCGATCAGCTCGGCGCCGTGGAACTGGTTCACCGGCTGGTCGCCGTAGCGCTCGCGCCAGCCGATGGAACCGGCGTACGGGCCCTCGGTGAGGCCCAGCGGCAGCGCCGCCTCGCGCGAGGAGTAGGCGATCGGGATCTGCGACATGCTCTGGGTTCCGCCGGCCACCACCAGGTCGCTGGTGCCGGACATCACCGCCTGCGCCGCGAAGTGGACCGCCTGCTGCGAGGAGCCGCACTGGCGGTCGATGGTGACGCCGGGCACCTCCTCGGGCAGCCCGGCCGCCAGCCAGCTGGTGCGGGCGATGTCCCCGGCCTGCGGGCCGACGGTGTCCAGGCAGCCGAAGACCACGTCCTCGACCAGTGCCGGGTCCACCCCGGACCGCTCGACCAGCGCCTTCAGCACATGGGCGCCCAGGTCGGCGGGGTGGGCGGTGGCCAGGCCGCCGCGGCGACGGCCGACGGGAGTGCGGACGGCTTCGACGATGTAGGCCTCGGGCATGGTGGTCGTTCCTCCTGCGGGAGTGGGGTGGCTGATCGGTGGGGTCACTGATGGGTGGTGGAGATGCCGTCGAGCAGCATGCTGAGGTACTGGCGGGCGATCTCGCCCGCGTCGTGCCGGCCGCCGGGCCGGTACCAGGAGGCGGCGACCCAGACCGTGTCGCGGACGAAGCGGTACGCCAGCCGCAGGTCCAGGTCGGCGCGGAAGGCGCCCTCGGCGACGCCGCGTTCCAGCGTCCCCTGCCAGGCGGCCTCGAAGCGGTTCATCGAGTCGGTGAGGTAGCCGAACCTGGGCTGCCCGGCGAGATGGCGCTCGCGCTGGTAGATGGCGACGGCGTCGCGGTGCCGGTCGATCTCCCGGAACGACTCGACGACCAGTGCCTCCAGGGTCTCCCGGGGGCCGAGGCCGGCGGCGAGCACGGCGTCGTAGCCGGTCCAGAGCTCGTTCAGGAAGCCGGAGAGGATCTCGTCCAGCATCGACTCCTTGGAGTCGAAGTGGTAGTAGAGGCTGCCGGCCAGAATGCCCGCGGCGTCGGCGATCTCCCGCACGGTGGTGGCGTCGTAGCCCTGCCGGGCGAACACCTGGGCGGCTGTGGCCAGCAGCTCGTCCCGTCGGGTGGCCGCCGCCGTTCTCGGCTGGGACGTCATCGCTGCTCGGCTCCTCGTCGCTGCGCTGGGGGTCAGTGGTGCTGTGGTCAGTGGTGCTGTGGTCACGGATGCTGGCTGCTGACCGAGAGGACCTCACCGGTCAGATAGGACGAGTATCCGCTCGCCAGGAACACGATGACATTCGCCACCTCCCAGGGCTCGGCCCAGCGCCCGAACGCCTCCCGGGCCGTCAGCTGCTCCAGCAGCTCCGGCGTGGTGACCTTGACCAGGTGCGGGTGCATGGCCAGGCTCGGCGAGACCGCGTTCACCCGGACCCCCAGGTCGGCGGCCTCCAGGGCGGCGCAGCGGGTCAGCGCCATCACCCCGGCCTTGGCCGCCGCGTAGTGGGACTGCCCGGCCTGGGCCCGCCAGCCCACCACCGATGCGTTGTTGACGATCACCCCGCCGCCGCCGGACGCCCGGAACCGCCGCAGCGCCGCCCGGGTGCAGCGCATGGTGCCGGTGAGGGTGACGTCGAGGACCCGGTCCCACTGCTCGTCGGTCATCTCCTCCAGCGTCGCCGTCCCGCCCAGCCCGGCGTTGTTGACCAGGATGTCCAGCCGTCCGTGCCGGGTCTCGGCGAGCTCCAGCAGCGCGGCGACCTGCTGCTCCTCGGTGACGTCGCAGGCGGTGCCGGCCACCCGGTCCGCGCCGAACTCCCCGGCCAGCGCCTCGACGGTCTCCTTGAGCCGGCGGGCGTGGGCGTCGCCGAGCACCACCGCGGCCCCCTCCTCCAGGAACCGCCGGGCGGTCGCACCGCCGATCCCGGCCCCGGCCGCCGCCGTGACCACGGCGCTGCGGCCGTCCAGCAGCCCGTGTGCTGACGGATAGTCAGGTGCGGTGCTCATGACCGGGTCCACCTCTCGACGGCCGACTCCCCGCACGTTAACCTACCAAACACTTGTTAGGGAAGGAGAGGCCGAGATGCCCGACGAGACGGACGTCGTCCTCTACGAGCGCCAGGACGCCACCGCCCTGGTCACCCTGAACCGCCCCGAGTACCGCAACGCCCAGAACTCGGCGATGACCTACGCCCTGGACCGGGCCTTCTACCGGGCCGCCGACGACCCCGAGGTCAAGGTGGTGGTGCTGCGTGGCGCCGGACCGCACTTCTCGGCGGGCCACGACATCGGCACCCCCGGGCGCGACGCCCACCTCCCCTTCGAGCGCAGGGCCTCGCTGTGGTGGGACCACTCGGAGCGGCAGGGCGCCGAGAGCCGCTACGCCCGCGAGTCCGAGGTCTACCTGGGGATGTGCCGGCGCTGGCGGGAGCTGCCCAAGCCGGTCATCGCCTCGGTCCACGGCGCCTGCGTGGCGGGCGGGTTGATGCTGGCCTGGGTCTGCGACCTGATCGTGGCCGCCGACGACGCCTTCTTCGCCGACCCGGTGGTGCGGATGGGCATCCCCGGTGTCGAGTACTTCGCCCACCCCTGGGTGCTGCCGCCGCGGATCGCCAAGGAGTTCCTCTACACCGGCGAACGGATGACCGCGCAGCGGGCCTACCAGCTCGCCATGGTCAACCGGCTGGTCCCGCGCGCCGACCTGCACCGGGAGACGATGGCGCTGGCGGCCCGGATCGCCGAGATGCCCACCATGGGCCTCGCCCTCACCAAGCGGGCCGTCAACCTGGCCGAGGACCTGCAGGGCCTGCACAGCGGCCTGGACTCGGTGTTCGGCCTGCACCACCTCGCCCACGCCCACAACGCGGAGACCGCGAAGGACTCGCTGGGCGGCATGGACGCCCGCTCCATGAAGGCCGCGGCCCAGGGGCAGGACAACAGTTGATGGATCTTCAGATCAGCACTGAGGACCAGGAGTTCCGCGTCGAGGCGCGCGACTGGCTGCGCCGGAACGTCCCGGCGCGACGGCTGCCCTCGCTGGAGACCGCGGTCGGCTTCGCCGCCCATCGCGCCTGGGAGCAGCAACTCCACGCGGACCGCTGGTCGGTGGTCTCCTGGCCGCGGCAGTACGGCGGCCGGGACGCCACGCTGCTGCGCTGGCTGCTCTTCGAGGAGGAGTACTACGCCGCCGGGGCGCCGGGCCGGGTCAGCCAGAACGGCATCAACCTGCTCGCCCCGACCCTGTTCGAACACGGCACCGAGGAGCAACGGGCCCGCATCCTCCCGGACATGGCGAGCGGCACCACCGTCTGGGCCCAGGCCTGGTCCGAGCCCGGGGCCGGCAGCGACCTGGCCGCCCTGCGCTCCACCGCGACCAGCACCGAGGGCGGCTGGCTGCTGGACGGCGCCAAGACCTGGTCCTCCAGGGCCGCCTTCGCCGACCGCGCCTTCGGCCTGTTCCGCTCCGCCCCGGTGGAGCAGTCCGGGGCCCGGCACCGCGGCCTCACCTATCTGATGTTCCCGCTGGACGCACCGGGGGTGACGGTCCGTCCGATCGGCCGGCTGGACGGGAAGCCGGCCTTCGCCGAGATCTTCCTGGACGGCGTGCTGGTCCCGGACCGGGACGTGATCGGCGAGGCGGGGCAGGGCTGGCGGGCCGCGATGAGCACGGCCGGCAACGAGCGCGGGCTGACCCTGCGCAGCCCCGGGCGCTTCCTTGCCGCCGCCGACCGGCTGGTGGAGCTGTGGCGCCGGCTCGGGGACCCCGGCGACACCGCGATGGCCGAGCGGGTCGCCGACGCGGTGATCGGCGCACGGGCGTACCAGCTGTCCGCCTTCGCGGCAGCCTCCGGCGAGGGCGGGCCGACCGGGGCGGCGTCCAGCCTCAACAAGCTGCACTGGTCCGAACTGGATCTGACGCTCCATGAGACGGCGCTGGACCTGCTGGGCCCCGAGGGCGAGTTGGCCGACGTCGAGGAGTGGTCCGAGGGCTATGTCTTCGCCCTGGCCGGACCGGTCTACGGCGGCACCAACGAGATCCAGCGGGACATCGTCGCCGAGCGGCTGCTCGGCCTGCCGAAGGGGCGGCGCGGATGAGGTTCCTCCTCGACACCGAGCAGCGCGACTTCGCGGCCAGCCTGGCCGCGCTGCTGTCCGCCGCCGACGTCCCGGCGGTGGCCCGGGCCCGCGCGGCCGGGGACGACGCGCCGCTGCGGGCGCTGTGGCGGCGGCTCGGCGACGCCGGGGCGTTCGCCCTGGCGGTGCCCGAGGAGTTCGGCGGCACCGGACTGCTGCCGGTCGAACTGGCGCTCTGCTGCGTCGAGCTGGGGCGCCACGGCCTGCCAGGACCGGCGGCCGAGACCTTCGCGGCGAGCACCCTGCTGGCCGGTACGGAGCAGCAGGCACTGCTCCCCGGCGTGGCCTCGGGACAGCTGATCCTCTCGCTGGCCGCGGACGGCGGCTACGCCGCGGACCCCGACCTGGCCGACGCGGTGCTCTGCCTCGGCGACGAACGGAAGGCACCGCTGCGGCAGTCGCTGGACCCGGCGCGCCGGGTGGGCGTCCCCGAGGACGCCATCGCGGTCGCCCCCGGTCCCGGCAGCGAGCGGGCCACCGGGCTGGCAGCCCTCTGCACCGCGGCGTTGGCCCTGGGCACCGGCCGGCATCTGCTCGCCGCCACCGTCGGGTACACCAGGACCCGCACCCAGTTCGGTGTGCCGATCGGCTCGTTCCAGGCGGTCAAGCACCGGCTGGCCGATGTGCTGCTCCAACTCGACTTCGCCGAACCGCTGTTGTACGGCGCCGCGGTGGCCGTCCAGGACTCCGCGGCGGGCGCGGCCGTCGACATCGCGGCGGCCAAGGCCGCCTGCGGCGAGGCCGGCTACTCCGCCGCGCGGGCCGCGCTGCAGCTGCACGGCGCGATCGGCTACACCGACGAGTTCGACCTCTCGCTGTGGATCCGCCGCGCCCGGGTGCTGCGCAACGCCTGGGGCAGCCCGTCCGCCTGCCGCCGCACGGTCCTGGAACGCCGGCCCGCAGCTGAGGTCCGCAACTGAGGTCCGTGGCTGAACGCAGCAGGGGCACCGCCCGGACCGCCTGGTGAGGTAGGTGTCCGGAGGCGATGCCCCTGTGAACGTGCTGTCCACTGCCTGCGCGCTGCTCAGATCTCCCCGCGCAGCTTGGCCAGCGCCTCAGCGAGGATCGCCTCGCCGTCGGCGTCGCTGCGGCGCTCGCGGACGTACGCGAGGTGGGTCTTGTACGGCTCGGTACGCGGCGGGGCAGGCGGGTTCTCCTCGTCCTGTCCGGCCGGGAATCCACAGCGCGGGCAGTCCCAGGTGTCCGGGATCTGTGCGTCGGAGGCGAACGACGGGCGGGTCTCATGCCCGTTGGCACACCAGAAGGAGATACGGAGCCGAGGAGCGGACTCGCCGCGCTCGGCCTCCCCCATGGGGCCTGCCCCGACCCTGCTGCCACGGATGGCGTTGCCACTTGCCACGGTCTGACTCCCTGCGTGCTGGTGCGTTGCGATAGTCACGTGAGAGGAATCCGCGCCCCCGAGGCCCGGCCTCCACAGTGTCCCGTCGCCCCCCTTCTCCGACGGAGTCGTCCCAGTGTACGGACCGCATAAGTGCCGCCCGACACCGCCACCGGTGACAACTGTCACTCATGATAGGCGGCCGGGCGACACTCCGTCAGCTTTCGCGGCAGGGGTGCTCTGCACAGGTTCTACCCGCGGCGGGCCGGTCAGCCGTTCTTGGCCTTCAGCAGCAGCGACAGGATGATGATGCAGGCGAACCAGCCGACACCCATGAAGATGGTGATGCGGTCGAGGTTGCGCTCAGCGACGGCGGAGCCACCGCCGGTGGAGGACATACCGCCACCGAACATGTCGGAAAGACCGCCGCCCTTGCCCTTGTGCAGCAGGACGAGGACGACCATCATCACGCTGAAGAAGATCAGCGCGATCGAGAAGCCGAGGATCACGGCGGGACCAATCTCTCGTAATCGATGTGTGGAGCTGAGACGCAGGGCCGGGTCGACGGGCCATCCCGTCCGTCCCGACCCTGCATACTCTAGACCGCCGTCAGCCTACCGCCTGGTCCCGGTAGCGAACGATCTTCACGAACTCCTCCGGGTCCAGCGCCGCGCCGCCGATCAGGGCGCCGTCGACGTCCGGCTTGGCCATGATCCCGGCCGCGTTCGAGGACTTCACCGAGCCGCCGTAGAGCACCCGGACCTTGTCGGCCAGCTCCTGGCTGTAGAGCTCGGCCAGCCTGACCCGGATCGCGCCGCAGACCTCCTGGGCGTCCTCGGGGGTGGCCACCTCGCCGGTGCCGATGGCCCACACCGGCTCGTAGGCCACCACGATGGCCTCGGCGTCCTCGGCCGGCACGCCCTCCAGCGCGCCGTCCAGCTGCGCCAGGGTGTAGGAGACCTGGTCACCGGCCTTGCGGATGTCCAGACCCTCGCCGACGCAGAGGATCGGCACGATGCCGTTCCGGAACGCGGCCTTGACCTTGGCGTTGACGACCGGCTCGGTCTCGCCGTGGTACTGGCGCCGCTCCGAGTGGCCGATGGCCACGTAGGTGCACTTCAGCTTGGACAGCATCGGCCCGGAGATCTCACCGGTGTAGGCGCCGGAGTCATGGGCGGAGATGTCCTGTGCGCCGTACTTGATCTTCATCTTGTCGCCGTCGACCAGGGTCTGCACCGAGCGCAGATCCGTGAACGGCGGCAGGACGGCGACCTCGACGGCCGCGTAGTCCTTGTCGTTGAGCGCGAAGAAGAGCTTCTGGGTGTGGGCGATGGCCTCGAGGTGGTTGAGGTTCATCTTCCAGTTGCCCGCCATCAGCGGGGTGCGTGCAGCAGTCATGTGGATCAGTTCTCCAGTGCGGCCAGGCCGGGGAGGGTCTTGCCCTCCAGGTATTCGAGGCTGGCGCCGCCACCCGTCGAGATGTGTCCGAACTTCTTCTCGTCGAAGCCCAGGATGCGGACGGCCGCGGCCGAGTCGCCGCCGCCGACCACCGAGAAGGCGTCGCCGTCGGCCAGCGCGGCGGCGACGGCCTTGGTGCCCTCGGCGAAGTCGGGGTGCTCGAAGACGCCCATCGGGCCGTTCCAGAACACCGTCTCGGCGTCGGCGAGCTTCTCAGCGAACAGCTTGCCGGTGGCCGGACCGAGGTCCAGGCCCATCTTGCCGGCCGGCATCGCGTCGGCGGCGACGACCTCGAAGTCGGCGACCGGGGCCTTGGTCTTCAGGTCCGGGAAGGTCGCGGAGACCGCGACGTCGACCGGCAGGACGAACTCCACGCCGTTCTGCTTCGCCCGCTCCAGGTACTCCAGGACCACCGGGATCTGGTCCTCCTGCAGCAGGCTGCTGCCGACGTCGTGGCCCTGCGCCTTGAGGAAGGTGAAGGCCATGCCGCCGCCGATGAGGATCCGGTCGGCCTTGCCCAGCAGGTTATCGATCACGCCGAGTTTGTCGGAGACCTTGGAGCCGCCGAGGACGACCACGTAGGGGCGCTCGACCTGCTCGGTCAGCCGCTTGAGCACACCGACCTCGGTGGCGATCAGCAGGCCGACCGCGTGCGGCAGCCGGGCCGGGAGGTCGTAGACCGAGGCGTGCTTGCGGTGCACCGCGCCGAAGCCGTCGCCCACGTAGACGTCGGCGAGAGCGGCCAGCTGGTCCGCGAAGGCGCCGCGCTCGGCGTCGTCCTTGCTGGTCTCGCCGGCGTTGAAGCGCAGGTTCTCCAGCAGCGCGACCTGGCCGTCGGCCAGGCCGGCCACGACCGCGGCGGCGCTGTCGCCGACGGTGTCGGTGGCGAAGGCGACGTCCTGGCCCAGGATCTGGCCGAGCCGCACGGCCACCGGGGCCAGGCTGAACTGGGGGTCGGGCGCGCCCTTGGGACGGCCCAGGTGGGAGGCGACGATCACCTTGGCGCCGGCCGCGACCAGCTTGGCGATGGTCGGCGCGACGGCGCGGATCCGGCCGTCGTCGGTGATGTCGGTGCCGGACAGCGGCACATTGAGGTCGGCACGGACGAATACCCGCTTGCCCGCGACGTCGAGGTCGTCGATGGTCTGCACGTCAGTTCGCTCCTGTGGGAGGTGGGGGACAACAGGGGGGACGGCCCGACGCGAGCAGGACCCGGACCATTCGGCGTCCGGGTCCTGCTCGCATCAGTCGCTTACCGCGCCGCTCGTCAGAGCTGGCCACCGACGAGGGTGGTCAGGTTGACGAGGCGGTTGGAGTAGCCCCACTCGTTGTCGTACCAGCCGAAGATCTTCACCTGGTTGCCCTGGACCATGGTCAGCGGGGCGTCGAAGATGCAGGAGAACGGCGAGTTGACGATGTCACGGGAGACGATCGGGTCCTCGTTGTAGTACAGGTAGCCCTTGAGCGAGCCCTCGGACGCCTTCTGGAAGGCGGCGTTGACCTCGTCCTTGGTGACCTCGCGCTCCAGGTCCACCACCAGGTCGGTGATGGAGCCGGTGGGGACCGGGACGCGCAGCGAGGTGCCGTCCAGCTTGCCCTTGAGCTCCGGCAGCACCAGCGCGGTGGCCTTGGCGGCACCGGTGGAGGTCGGGATGATGCTCAGGGCCGCCGCGCGGGCGCGACGCAGGTCCTTGTGCGGGAAGTCCAGGGTGACCTGGTCGTTGGTGTAGGCGTGCACCGTCGTCATCATGCCCTTGACGATGCCGAAGGCCTCGTGGATGACCTTGGCCATCGGCGCCACGCAGTTGGTGGTGCAGGAGGCGTTGGAGATGATGGTGTGCTTGGCGACGTCGAGCTTGTCGTCGTTGACGCCCATGACGACGGTGATGTCCTCGTCGCTGGCCGGAGCCGAGATCAGGACCTTTTTCGCGCCACCGACCAGGTGCTTCTTGGCCTGCTCGGCCTTGGTGAAGAAGCCGGTCGACTCGATCACGATGTCGGCGCCCAGCTCGCCCCACTTGAGGGCGGCGGGGTCGCGCTCGGCGGTGACCTTGAAGCTCTTGCCGTCGACGGTGATGCTGTCGTCGCTGTGGGACACCTCGGCGTGCAGGGTGCCCAGGGTCGAGTCGTACTTGAGCAGGTGCGCCAGGGTCTTGGTGTCGGTCAGGTCGTTGACACCGACGATCTCGATGTCCGCGCCCTGGGCGATAACCGCACGGAAGAAGTTACGACCAATGCGGCCGAACCCGTTGATGCCTACCCGGATCGTCACGAACCGATCTCCTCGCTGGTACGTCGGCGCTGTACGCCGACGAGCTGGAATGGGATGTCCCCGACCGCTTAAAACCCTACCCCGCGCCAGTGGCGGAGAGCACATCAGACCTGCCGGACACACCAATGCCGCCCCCGGACAACGAGTCCGGAGGCGGCATTCACCCCGGTTTCACGGGGATTTCACCGGTATTTCCGTGGATTGCAGCGGCTCACCACGCGCGAACGGGTGTACGCAGCGGCGGGGCGGTCAGTGCGAGGCCAGCTCCTGGGCGCCGTACGACTCCCCGCGGTAGGACTCGCCGCCGTAGGAGTCCGTGCCGTACGACTCGCCGCCGTAGGAGTCGCCCTCGGACAGGCTGTGCTCGGTGCTGGGCAGTCCCAGCTCCGACGCCCGCTTGTCGGCCATCGCCAGCAGCCGCCGGATCCGCCCGGCCACCGCGTCCTTGGTCAGCGGCGGGTCCGCCAGCGAGCCCAGCTCCTCCAGCGAGGCCTGCTTGTGCTCCATCCGCAGCCGTCCAGCAGCGGCCAGGTGCTCCGGGACCTCCTCGCCGAGGATCTCCAGCGCCCGCTGCACCCGCGCTCCGGCGGCCACCGCGGCCCGCGCCGAGCGGCGCAGGTTGGCGTCGTCGAAGTTGGCCAGCCGGTTGGCCGTCGCCCGGACCTCGCGGCGCATCCGCCGCTCCTCCCAGGCCAGCACCGACTCGTGCGCGCCGAGCCGGGTCAGCAGCGCGCCGATGGCGTCGCCGTCCCTGATCACCACCCGGTCCACTCCGCGCACCTCACGGGCCTTGGCCGGGATGCCCAGCCGCCGGGCCGCGCCGACCAGGGCCAGCGCCGCCTCCGACCCCGGGCAGGTGATCTCCAGCGAGGAGGACCTGCCGGGCTCGGTGAGCGAGCCGTGCGCCAGGAAGGCCCCGCGCCAGGCCGCCTCGGCGTCGCACGTCGCGCCGGAGACCACCGCCGGGGGCAGACCCCGGATCGGCCGTCCGCGCCCGTCCACCAGCCCGGTCTGCCGGGCCAGCAGGTCGCCGTCCTTCACCACCCGCACCACGTACCGGCTGCCGCGTCGCAGACCGCCGGGGGCCATCACCACCAGGTCCGAGGAGTGTCCGAAGATCTCCAACAGGTCCTTGCGCAACCGCCGTGCCGCCACGCCGGTGTCCAGCTCCGCCTCGATCACGATGCGTCCGCTCACCAGGTGCAGCCCACCCGCGAACCGCAGGATCGCCGACACCTCCGCCTTGCGGCAGCATGCCCGGGTGACGGGGAGCCGGCTGATTTCGTCCTTCACCGCTGCCGTCATCGCCATGGCGCGATCCTTCCATGCATCCTGAAGATCCGGTCGTACGCTGCGGCCAGAAGCTCCGGGTCGTGTCGCCCGGAAGAGCCGTCCGGGGCTGCGACGTTGTCGAGTACCAGTTCGGCGCCGAGACGCTTGGCCGCACTGCGCAGGGCCTCGGGATCGGCCACCGTACCCGCGTTGGCGAGCACGAAGTCCACAGTGAGCTCCGGGGCGTGGGCCCCGAGCACCTCCAGGTGCCGCTGCGGCGAGAAGCCCTCGGTCTCCCCCGGCTGCGCCACCAGGTTGAGCGCCAGCACCTTGCGGGACCGGGTCTGCACCAGGGCGTCGCGCAGGTCGGGGACCAGCAGGTGCGGCAGCACACTGGTGAACCAGGAGCCGGGGCCGAGCACCACCCAGTCCGCCTCGCGCACGGCGGCGACCGCCTCCGGCACCGCCGGCGGATCGTGCGGCAGCAGCCGCACCGACTCCACCTCGCCCGGGGTGACCGCGACTTCGGCCTGACCGCGGACGGTGGAGAGCAGCTCCGGGTCCTCCGGGTCGAGGCCGCGCACGGTGGCCTCGATGTCCAGCGGCACCGCGGACATCGGCAGCACCCGGCCGTGCGCGCCGAGCAGTCTGCCGACGTACTCCAGCGCCTCGACCGGGTCCCCGAGCTTCTCCCACAGCGCCACGATCAGCAGGTTCCCCACCGCGTGGCCGTGCAGTTCGCCGTCGCTCTGGAAGCGGTGCTGGATCACCTCGGACCAGGTCCGGCCCCAGTCGTCGTCACCGCACAGCGCGGCCAGCGCCTTGCGCAGGTCACCGGGTGGCAGCACACCCAACTCGGCGCGCAGCCGCCCGCTGGAGCCGCCGTCGTCGGCGACGGTGACCACCGCGGTGAGGTCCCCGGTGAGCCGCCGCAGGGCGCGCAGCGAGGCCGACAGGCCCTGCCCGCCGCCCAGCGCGGTGATCCTCGGAGCGCCCCGGCGTCGCGCCTGCTGCCGTCCAGCAACGATGTGTGACGCCACCCGTGCCCCTGTCCCGTCCGCCGCTACTCGCGCCCCATGTCCCGGTGCACCAGCACCGTCTCCAGACCGTCGGCGATCAACCGCTTCGCCAGCCGTTCCGACATCGCCACGCTGCGGTGCTTCCCTCCGGTGCAGCCTACGGCAAGTGTCATGTAGCGCTTGCCTTCCCGGCGGTAGCCCTCGGTGACGATCCTGAGGAGATCGGCGTACTGGTCCAGGAACTCCTTGGCGCCCGGCTGGTCGAAGACGTAGCGGGCCACCTCCTCGTCCGTGCCGGTGCGCGGGCGCAGCTCCGGGACCCAGTGCGGATTGGGCAGGAAGCGGCAGTCCACCACCAGGTCGGCGTCGACCGGCAGGCCGTACTTGAAGCCGAAGGACATCACCGTGGCCCGGAGCTGCGGCTCCTGGTCGTCGGAGAACTGGGCGTCCATCTTGGCGCGCAGCTCGTGGACGTTGAGGCTGGAGGTGTCGATCACCAGGTCGGCCTCGCCGCGCAGGTCGCGCAGCAGGGTGCGCTCCTGTTCGATGCCGTCCACGATGCGTCCGTCGCCCTGCAGCGGGTGCGGGCGGCGCACGCTCTCGAACCGGCGCACCAGGGCGTCGTCGGAGGCCTCCAGGAACAGCACCCGCAGCCGGACGCCGCGCCGCTCCAGGTCCTCCAGCGAGGCCAGCAGGTCGTCGAAGAAGCTGCGCCCGCGCACGTCCACGACAGCGCCTATACGCGCCACCGCGCCCTGCGAGCGCGCGCCGAGGTCGACCATGGTCGGTATCAGCGACGGCGGCAGGTTGTCCACGACGAACCAGCCGAGGTCCTCCAGGCATTTCGCGGCCGTACTGCGGCCGGCCCCGGACATACCGGAGATGATCACCAGCTCGGGTACGTTCTCACCGCCGGACTTACTCACGTGGGCTCCCCTGTTTCGGACATCTCGTCCATCTCGTCACTGATGTCAACGCCCGGCGTCGGCTGCGGCTTCCCGCTTTCACTCGCACGAGTGACCTGGTCACTGGGCTCTTCGAGGATCTCACCGGTCGCCGTGTTGACCGCGGGGGCCGTGGGACGCCTCTCGGCCAGGGCCGCGACCACGGCCTCGGCCGTCCGCCGGCCGACCCCGGGAACCTCGCAGATCTCCTCCACTGTCGCCGCCCTGAGCCGCTTCAGCGAGCCGAAGTGCTTGAGCAGCGCCTGCCGCCGGCTCTCGCCGAGGCCCGGCACCGAGTCCAGGGCGCCCGCGGTGAGCCGCTTGGCGCGCTTCTGGCGCTGGTAGGCGATGGCGAAGCGGTGCGCCTCGTCGCGCACCCGCTGCAGCAGGTAGAGGCCCTCGCTGCTGCGCGGCAGCACCACCGGGTCGTCCTCGTCCGGCAGCCAGACCTCCTCCAGCCGCTTGGCCAGGCCGCACAGGGCCACATCGGTGACCCCCAGCTCGGTCAGCGCCCGCTGCGCCGCCGCGACCTGCGGCTCGCCGCCGTCGACCACGATCAGCTGCGGCGGGTAGGCGAAGCGGCGCGGCTTGCCGGTCTCCTCGTCCCGCTCGCTCGGCTGCTCCTGGTGCCGGAACCGGCGGGTGATCACCTCGTGCATCGAGCGGACGTCGTCCTGGCCCTCGAAACCCTTGATCGCGAAGCGGCGGTACTCGCTCTTGCGGGCCAGGCCGTCCTCGAACACCACCATCGATGCGACCACGTCCTGCCCCTGGAGGTGGGAGATGTCGTAGCACTCGATCCGCAGCGGCGCGGTCTCCAGACCGAGGGCGTCGGCGATCTCCTGGAGCGCGACGCTGCGGGTGGTCAGGTCGGCGGCGCGCTTGGTCTTGTGCAGCGCCAGCGCCTGGGCGGCGTTGCGCTCCACGGTGACCATCAGCTCGCGCTTGTCGCCGCGCTGCGGCACCCGCAGGTCCACCGCGCTGCCGCGGCGCTCGCCGAGCCACACCGCCACCGGCTGCACCGGCTGCGGCAGCGCCGGGACCAGCACCTCGCGCGGGACGGCCTCGCCGGTCTCCTCCCCGTACAGCTGCAGCAGGGCGTGCTCGACCAGCCCCGCGGTGTCGACGTTCTCGACCTTGTCGGTGACCCAGCCGCGCTGGCCCCTGACCCGGCCGCCGCGGACGTGGAAGATCTGGACCGCGGCCTCCAACTCGTCCTCGGCGATGGCCAGCAGGTCGGCGTCGGTGCCGTCGGCGAGCACGACGGCGTTCTTCTCCATCGCGCGGTTCAGCGCCTCGATGTCGTCGCGCAGCCGCCCGGCCCGCTCGTACTCCATCTCGGCGGCGGCCTCCTTCATCTCGCGTTCGAGACGGCGGAGGTAGGTTCCGGTCCGGCCGGCCATGAAGTCGCAGAACTCCTCGGCGAGTTCGCGGTGCTGCTCCGGGGTGACCCGGCCGACGCAGGGGGCCGAGCACTTGCCGATGTAGCCCAGCAGGCAGGGCCGGCCGACCTGCTCGGCGCGCTTGAACACCCCGGCGGAGCAGGTCCGCACCGGGAACACCCGGAGCAGCAGGTCCACCGTCTCCCGGATCGCCCAGGCGTGCCCGTAGGGGCCGAAGTAGCGCACCCCGCGCTTCTTCGGGCCGCGCATCACCTGCACCCGGGGGAACTCCTCGTTCAGCGTCACCGCGAGCGAGGGATAGCTCTTGTCGTCGCGGTACTTGACGTTGAAGCGCGGGTCGAACTCCTTGATCCAGCTGTACTCCAGCTGCAGCGCCTCGACCTCGGTCCCGACCACGGTCCACTCCACCGAGGCGGCCGTGGTCACCATCTGCCGGGTGCGCGGATGGAGGTTGGCCAGGTCCTGGAAGTAGGAGGACAGCCGGGGGCGCAGGCTCTTCGCCTTGCCGACGTAGATCACCCGGGAGTTGGCGTCGCGGAACTTGTAGACCCCGGGGGACGTCGGGATCTGCCCGGGTGCCGGACGGTACGTGGACGGGTCAGCCATCAGGATCCCCCAACCAGGTGCACCGGGGCTGACCGGTGCACACCAGGCAGTGACATTGCGAGTACTCCCCTGCGAACGGCTCAGCTGCGGACGGATCAGCCAGGACACTCAAGACCCTAGCGCCCTGGACCGACAGGGCATCGAACTGTCCGGAGCCGTCACACGTCGTCGAGGGGGCCGGTGAGGTAGCGCTGGAGGGTCGGCGCGACGGCGGCGGCGAGCTGTTCGCGGCCCGTCCCCGGCAGCGGGTCGATGCCGACGATGTGCCGGGCCATGACCAGGCCGACGACCTGCGATCCGGTGAGTGCGGCGCGCAGCGGCGCGTCCGGGGATCCGAGCCCGGCCGCCAGCGGGACCAGGAGTTCGCGGTTGATGCGTTCGCGGATCAGCTGGGCCGCCCCCTCCTCCGAGGCCGCCGCGCGGATCAGCGCGATCAGCCGCCCCCGGCTCGCGGGGGCCTCGATCAGGTCGAGCACCTGGTCCGCCAGGCGTCGCCCGATCTGCTCGCGCGGGCCGGCCAGCAGCCGGGACAGGACCACGGCCGGGTCGTAGGGAAGCGCCGCGGCCTCCGCGAACAGCCGCTGCTTCCCCGAGAAGAAGTGCGAGACCAGGGCGACGTCGACCTCGGCGGCAGTCGCGATACCGCGCAGCGTGGTGCGGTCGTAACCCAGTTCGGCGAAGTGCCGGCGGGCTGTGTCGAGGATGAGCTGCCGGGTCTGGCTCGTCCCCGGACGCCGTCCGGCCCGGCGGGGTGTGGCGGTCACGGTTCCTCCTCGTACGGCTGGTGATTGACAGCCGAAATTCAACAGGCGCAGAATAATGCTACCCAATTCAATGGGTGTTGAATTCTTGCCGGCGCCCGCCGGGCCCCCGGCCCACCGCCAGCTACTACGAGAAGGGTCGGACCATGACCTCGAACCCCTCCCCCAGTTCGCCCCCGGAAGCCGTCGTCCCGCGGGCGGAACAGGCCGCGCAGGCTGCGGCGCAGACGCCCCACCGCTGGTGGATCCTGGCCGTGGTCGGCCTGGCCCAGCTGATGGTGGTGCTCGACGGCACCATCGTGAACATCGCGCTGCCCTCGGCCCAGCGCGACCTGGGCTTCTCCAACGGCAACCGGCAGTGGGTGGTCACCGCCTACGCGCTGGCCTTCGGCAGCCTGCTGCTGCTCGGCGGGCGGCTGGCCGACCTGATCGGCCGCAAGCTCGTCTTCCTGATCGGCGTGGCGGGCTTTGCCGGGGCCTCCGCCCTGGCCGGAGCCGCCACCGGCTTCGACATGCTGATCACCGCCAGGGCCCTGCAGGGCGCCTTCGGCGCACTGCTGGCGCCGGCCGCACTCGCGCTGCTGAACACGACCTTCGCCGCCGGACGGGACCGGGCCAAGGCCTTCGGGGTCTACGGCGCCATCGCCGGCACCGGCGGCGCCGTCGGGCTGCTGCTCGGCGGATTGCTGACCGAGCACCTCAGCTGGCGCTGGACCCTCTACGTCAACCTGGTCTTCGCCGCCCTCGCCTTCGCCGGCGGTCTGGCCCTGCTGCGCAACAGCCGGCGGGACGGCGCCAAGCTCGACATCCCCGGCACCCTGCTGGTCTCCTCCGGCCTGTTCTCGCTGGTCTACGGCCTCTCCAACGCCGACACCCACGGCTGGTCCGCGCCGATGACCTGGGGCTGGCTGGTCGCCGGAGTGCTGCTGATCGCCCTGTTCGGCCGCTGGCAGACCCGGGCCGCCCACCCGCTGCTTCCGCTGCGGATCGTCCTGGACCGCGACCGCGGAGCCTCCCTGTCCGCAGTGATCATCGCTGCGTCCGGCATGTTCGGCCTGTTCCTGTTCCTCACCTACTACCTGCAGGTCACGCTGCGCTACAGCCCGGTGACCACCGGGCTGGCCTTCCTGCCCATGGTCGGGGGCCTGATGGTCTCCGCCCAGCTGGCCACCAATGTGACCGCGCCCAGGTTCGGCGCCAGGACCACCGTCCCGCTGGGCATGGCACTGGCCGCCGGCGCCATGGTCTGGCTCACCCGCATCGGCCTGACCGACACCTACGCCTCGCAGGTCCTGCCGGCGCTGATCGTGCTCGGCCTGGGCCTGGGGCAGGTGATGCCGACGGCCATGAACCAGGCCACCGCCCGCGTCGCCCCCGACGAGGTCGGCGCCGCCTCGGCAAGCGTCAACACCATGCAGCAGATCGGCGGCTCCATCGGCACCGCGCTGCTCAACAGCCTGGCCACCAGCGCCGCCACCGCCTACCTGGTCGGCCGCAGGCCCACCCCCGACACCCTGGCCCGGGCCCAACTGCACAGCTACACAACCGCGTTCTGGTGGTCGGCGAGCATCTTCGCCCTCGGCGCGCTGGTCACCGCACTGCTCTACCGCAGCAGCACCGGCCGCGCCGAAGCCTCCAACCACGAGGTCGTGTCCGGGTGAGCCGCGGCGGCCTTCAGCGGTCGCTGATCGGCTGCACCCCCGGGGGCAGCCGGGCCTCTTCCTGGGCGGCCAGGAAGGCCTTGACGACGGCGCTGTCCGAGCGGCGCCTGGCCCAGAACAGGGCGACCTCCCGGTGCGCGGTCGGGGAGTCGATGGTGCGGGTGGTGAGGCCCTCGGTGCTGGTGGTCTCCAGCGCCAGGCGGTTCACCACGCCGATGCCGAAGGCCGAACGGACCAGGGCGACGAGCGTGGCCGGCTGGTCGGTGAGGTAGGCGATGTCGGCCCGTGCCGCATCCTCGCCCAGGGAGTTGCGGAGGTCGAAGCCACCGCCCTCCTCCTCGCTCCCGGCCGGGTTGCCGATCAGCGGCCGCTCCAGGATGTCGGCGACGCCGAGCGAGGCCTTCCTGGTGAAGGGGTCCTGCTCGCGCAGCACGGCGACGATGTCCTCGCGCCAGATGGTCCGGTGGCAGAGCGTGGTCTCGTGCATCTTCGGGAGCAGCGGACGGAACGCCAGGTCGACGGCCCCGCTGACGACCATCTCCTCCAAGGTGGAGGCAGTTCCCTCATGGAGCTCGATGGTGATGCCGGGGTGCTTCGAGGTCAGCGCCAGCAGCACGGAGGGCAGATAGGTCGAGCTGACGCTCGGATAGCTGCCGATCCTGATGTGGGCGACGCAGTTGTCCAGCGTGCTGCGGGCCGCCTCGACGCCTCGCTGCAACTGCAGCAGGGCGTTGAGGGCGTGGCCGCGGAACAGCTCACCCGCCTCGGTGGTGCAGATGGGCCGCGCCTTGCGGTCGAACAGGGTCACCCCGAGGCTGTGCTCCAGGGCCGCTATGTGCGCGCTGACCCGGGACTGCGACAGGTGCAGCGCGAAGGTGGCCGCGCCGAACCCGCCCTTGTCGGCCACCGCGAGGAAACTGCGCAGCCAGGCGGTCTGCAGCGACATGGCGTCCCGGGGATCGCGCGGAGCGGCGTCGACGATCTCCTCGGCCGGCTGGTCAACCGATGCGTCGCTCATGACGATCCCTTCTGGGCCAGCTCGACGAGTTCGGCCAGGTGCAGCACCCGGGTGCGCAGACCCGCCCGTCGCACCGCCGTGATCAGCTGACGCTGGCACCCCGGATTGACCACGACCAGGAAATCTAGTTCAAGCCTGACCAGTTCCGCCATCTTCGGGGCCAGAACCTGCTCGCTGTCGTGCGGTCTGAGCAGGGAATAGCTGCCTGCCGCGCCGCAGCAGTCGGCCGCACCCGGCACCTCGACGTACTCCCCGAGGGCACGGACCACCCGCCGGGGCGGCTCGCTGACGCCCAGTCCGTTGCGCAGGTGGCAGGAGTCCTGCAGGCCGATCCGGGCGGGTCGGCCGTGCACGAGGACCGGGGCCGGCAACGGCCCGGCCTGGAGCAGCGCCTCGGAGTAGTCCAGCACCCGGTCCCGGCCGACCACGGCGGCGAGGTGGGCGCTGCAGCCGCCCGCGGTGGAGACGATCCGGCCGGGGCGTTCGGCGAGCCGTCGGGCCATCCGCTCACCGAGCTCCCGTTCGCCGTTGTGGGCGTGCAGCGCTCCGCAGCAGCCCTGGTCCGACGGCACCGCGACGTCCGGGAGGGTCCTCGCCGCGGCCCGGCTGACACCCGGGAACAGCACCCGCTCGAAGCAGCCGAGCATCAGGGTGGTCCCCGTCCCCGAGCCGGCAGCCCCGGAGGCAGTGAACCCGGCGTGCCGTCGGAGCCGGCCCGCCAGCCGGACCAGCCAGGGCCTCACCGCGAAGGCGAGCAGCGGCCGGATCCGCAGCGGGCGTCTGCGCCCGCGCCACTGGGCGTCACGCAGGTCCTCCAGCAGGCTTCCGTAGGGGACGCCGGCCGGGCACACCGGCTCGCAGGCACGGCAGCCGAGGCAGAACGAGCCCTGTTCCAGGACGGCCGGATCGAACAGGTCGATCTGCCCGTCCTCGACGGCACGCATCAGGGCGATGCGCCCGCGCGGCGAGGACGCCTCGTCGCCGGTCAGCCGGTAGGTCGGGCAGGAGGGCAGGCAGAAGCCGCACGCTATGCAGCTGGAGAGGTCATCGGTGTCAAAGACATGGGTCATGCGGTGACGGCCTTCCCCGGGTTGAGGATCCCGGCCGGGTCGAAGGCCCGCTTGATCCGTGCCTGCAGCGCGGTCTGGGCGGCTCCGAGCTGCGCCGGGAGGTGGGCGAGCTTCGCTGCGCCGACACCGTGCTCGCCGGTGATGGTGCCGTCGAGGTCGATCGCGGCCCGGAACACCTCGGCGAAGGCCGCGTGCACCCGTTCGCGTTCGGCGCGGTCGGCCGGGTCGAAGCAGGCGGTCGGATGGGTGTTGCCGTCCCCGGCGTGGCCGAAGGTCGCGATGGTCACCCGATGGGCCTCGGCGACGGCGTCGATCCGGCGGACCAGTTCGGGCAGGCGGGAGCGTGGCACTCCGACGTCCTCCAGCATGGTCGCCCCGCCCTGCCGGGCCAGCGCCGGTAGCGCGCACCGCCGCGCGGCCAGCAGTGCCTCGGACTCGGCGGCCGCGGTGGCCAGTTGTACCGAGGTGGCCCCGTGCTCGGGCATGACCGCCGCCATCTCCCGCAGCGTGCGGTCCACCTCCTGCGGGCTGCCGTCGTCGCCGAACAGCAGCAGGGCTCCCGCCGTGACGTCCAGGCCGAGCCGGGCGTACTCCTCGACGGCGCGGATGCACCGCCGGTCCAGGAACTCCAGGGTCGCCGGCAGGATCCCGGCCGCGATCACCCCCCGTACCGCGTCGCTCGCCGACTCCAGGTCGGGGAAGTAGGCCAGCCCGGTGGCGCTCGCCGCGGGTGCGGGCCGCAGCGCGAGCGTCAGCTCGGTCAGGACCGCGAGGGTCCCCTCCGATCCGGTGAGCAGGCGGACCAGGTCGTAGCCGGCGACGTCCTTGAGCAGGCGGCCGCCCGCCCGGATGGTCTCCCCGTCCGGGAGCACCGCCTGGACGCCCAGTACGTAGCCGCCGGTGTTGCCGTACTTGAGGCCGTGCAGCCCCCCGGCGTTGGTGGCCACGTTCCCGCCGAGGGTGGACACCCGCCGGCTGCCGGGGTCGGGAGGGTAGTGCAGTCCGTGCTCCTGCACCGCCGCCGCCAGGTCGGAGGTGCTGACTCCCGGTTCCACCACGGCGATCAGGTCGACCGGGTCGACGGCCAGGATGCGGTTCATCCGGGTCAGCGCCAGCACGATCCCGCCCCGGACCGGTACGGCGCCCGCGGCGAGGCTGCTCCCGGCGCCGCGCGGGACGACCGGGACGGAGTGCGCGCTCGCCCAGGCCAGGATCTGCGACACCTCCCGTGTCGAACCCGGCCTGACGACGGCGGTGGGGAGGCCGCTGAAGCCGAAGGTGGCGTCGGTCCGGTAGGGCACCAGGGCCGCCGGACGGACCTCCACATGGCCCGGGCCCACGATCCTGCCGAGATCGGCGGCCAGCGCCCGGTCGCCGGTGAGGGTTCTCATACCGCCGTCATCCCGCCGTCGACGACCAGTGCGGCCCCGTTGACGAAGCGGCCCTCGGGTCCGGCCAGGAAGGCGACCAGGGCCGCGACCTCCTGCGGGGTCCCCATCCGCCCGTCGAGTTGCCGTGCCGCCATCGCCGCACGGGCCGCGGCCGGATCGGGCGAGTTCGCCAGGATCTTCCCGATCCACTCGGTCTCCACGGTTCCGGGGCAGACCGCGACGCAGCGGATCCCCGCACCGGCGTGGTCCACCGCGACCGCCCGGGTGAGGCCGACCAGCCCGGCCTTGGACGCGCAGTAGGCCGCGCGGCCGGCGATCCCGACCTGGCCGCCGACCGAGGCGATGTTGACGATGACGCCGCTGCCGCGGTCGAGCATCAGCGGCAGGGTCGCCCGGATGGTGAGGAACGGCCCGGTCAGGTTGACTGCCAGGACGCGGTTCCAGTCGGCGTCGCTGGTCTCCAGCACCGTCGCGGCCAGACCGATCCCGGCGACGTTCACCAGCACCTGCGGGGCACCGACGGTGACCGCGATCTCCCGGGTGACCGAGCCGACGGCCAGCGGGTCGCACAGGTCGACCACGAAGGGACGGGCCAGGCCGCCGGCCGCCTCGATCAGCACGCCGGTCTCGGCCAGCCCCGCGGGGTCGAGGTCCATCATCGCGATCTCGAAGCCCTCCCCGGCCAGGCGCAGGGCGGTGGCCCGGCCGATGCCGGAGGCCGCGCCGGTCACCACCGCGACCGCGCTCATGCGTACACCGCCCCGGGCAGCGATCCGTCCATGGCGTATCCGCCGTCGACGTCCAGGCAGGCCCCGGTGGTGTAGCAGGCGTCGTCGGAGGCGAGGTAGGCGATGGCGGAGGCCACCCACTCGGGCGGCGCGATCCTTCCCAACGGGATCCTGGCCCGCAGCGATCCGACTACTTCGGGGGTGTAGATCGGCTCGCTCATCGAGGTCCGGGTGGCGCCGGGCCGGACGCAGTTCGCGGTGATGCCGTGCGGCGCCAGTTCGGAGGCGATGGTGCGGGTCATGGCTTCGATACCGCCCTTGGTCGCGGTGTACGGCGCGGCGTTCGGTTCGGAGACGACCGCGTGGACCGAGGAGACGTTGACGATGCGTCCCGGGGTGGCGTGGTCGACCATGATCCGGGCGACCGCCTGGCAGAGGAAGAAGACGCCGGTCAGGTTCACCGCGACGACGCGGTCCCAGTCGGCCCGGGTCACCTCGGTGAAGGGCGCGATGTGCAGGATCCCGGCCACGTTGGCCAGCACGTCGACCGTGTCGAACCGCCCTCGCAGGTACTCCTCGATCCGCTCGCCGGCGTCCGGTTCGGCGACGTCCAGGGCGAGTCGGTGCAGCCGGTCGTCCGCCGACCCGTCCCAGGGCCGGGTGTGCCGGACGTCGACCGCCACCACGGTGGCGCCCTCGTCCAGCAGCCGGACCGCGGTCGCGCGGCCGATGCCGGAGTCGGCGCCGGTGACGACGGCGACCTTGTCGCTGAATCTCATACGGTGACCTCTCGGACGGGACGGAACAGGGCCGGATGGAACAGGGCTGTGCGGCGGCCTCATACGACGGCCCCCATCCGCCACGGCACGATCTCCTCGGCGCCGAACCCGAGCGCCTCGGACTTGCTGGGCGTGCCCGAGGCCAGGTCCACCAGCGCCTCGAAGAGTCGGATCCCGTGCCGGATCTGCTCGTCCCGGGACATCGCCGGGCCGGCGTCGAAGTCCATGTCGGCGCGCATGTGGTCGAACAGCCGGGTGGTGGTGCTGATCTTGAGGCAGGGCGTGGGGCGGGATCCGAAGACCGATCCCCGGCCGGTGGTGAACGCCAGCAGGTTGGCGCCGCCGGCGACCATGCCTGTCGCCGAGACCGGGTCGTAGCCGGGGGTGTCCATGAAGGTCAGCCCGGCGGCGGTGACCGGGTCGGCGTAGCCGACGACGTCGTTCAGCGGGCTGGTGCCGCCCTTGAGCACGGCGCCCAGCGACTTCTCCCAGATGGTGGTGATGCCGCCGTCCCGGTTGCCCTTGGACGGGTTGTTGTCCAGGTCCGCGTCGTTGCGCGCGGTGTAGGCCTGCCACCAGGCGATCAGGTCGTCGATCCGGCGGCCGACCTCGGGTGCGGCGGCCCTGGCGCGCAGCATGTGCTCGGCGCCGTAGATCTCGGGGGTCTCGCCGAGGACGACCTTGCCGCCCGCGGCCACCAGCAGGTCGGCGGCGACGCCGAGCGTCGGATTGGCCGTCAGACCGGAGTAGGCGTCACTGCCGCCGCACTGCAGCCCCAGCGTCAACTCGCCGACGGGGATGGGTTCGCGCCGCAGCCCGGCCAGGCCCGCCGCCATGGTCCTGAGCGTGTCGAGCGCAGCGTTGACGGTGGCGGCCGTTCCGCCGAGGTCCTGGATGGAGAGGGTCTCCACGGCCGGTCCCGCGCCCAGGACGTGGTCCGGCTGGTTGACCTCGCAGCCGAGGCTGACCACCACCACCCCGGCCAGGTTGGCGTGCTGGGCGTAGCCGCGCAGGGTGCGGCGCAGGATGTCGTCCCCCCGGGTGCCCTCGGCCATGCCGCAGCCCAGATCGTGGGTGAGGGCGATGACGCCGTCCAGGCCCTCCGCGTTGATCTGTGCGCCGGCGGCCTGGGCGATCATCCGGGCGACCGTCGAGGAGCAGTTCACCGTCGGCAGCACCGCGAGGTAGTTGCGGGTCGCGGCCCTGCCGTCGGGCCTGCGGTAGCCGAGGAAGTGGTCCCGGGTCGGGGCGGCCGGCGGACTCCACACGGCCGGTCCGGCGGCCGGCGCCAGCCCGAGGCTCTGCGGGCCGACTCCGAGGTTGTGCAGGTGCACGTGGGAACCGGGCGCGATGTCGTGCAGTGCGATGCCGATGACCTCGCCGTACTTGCGCACCGGGCCGCCGCGGGCGACGGCGCGTACCGCGACCTTGTGACCCGCCGGGACGTCGTCGAGTGCGGTGACGACGCCGGTTTCGACCTGCACGGGCGTCCCGGCCCCGATGTGCTCCCGGGCGAGCCCCACGTCGTCCACGCCTTCCAACGGCACCAAAGGGACGGCGATTCCAGGGGGCGGAAATTCAGAGGTGGTCACGGACGCCACCCTAGGTCGGCCGGCCGTTCCTGATGAAGCGCGATTTACGAAACGGCGCCATCCGTCCTGCGAATGGTTGCTGGTCAGCCCGTGAATCGAATACCGCACAGAGAATACAGGTCGTCGGGGGACGAATTCCTGCGGCTAGTGTGGCGGGACCACAGCGACTATGAGAATGGCGAGCGCATGAAATTCGCACGGCACGGCCGGCCCGGCGCGGA
Source organism: Streptacidiphilus jeojiensis (assembly GCF_042510965.1). NCBI lineage: Bacteria > Bacillati > Actinomycetota > Actinomycetes > Kitasatosporales > Streptomycetaceae > Streptacidiphilus > Streptacidiphilus jeojiensis. The sequence continues at coordinate 287,527 of NZ_JBEUKS010000011.1, read as the reverse complement.
GAAACCGATCGTCTGCGGCGCCGACGGACAGTGGCGCGAACTCGCGCCGGTGGTCCGGGACGTGACGGCGGATCTGCTGTCGAGGTCCGAGGCCGAGCTGGGCCTGGAGTCGCTGCCGGTCGTCACGCACCTGGAGCGGTTCGGGCCGCCGCTGGCGCAGGTGGGGAAGATCGTGTGCATCGGGCTCAACTACCGGGACCACGCCCAGGAGACCGGGGCCACCCCGCCGACCGAGCCGATCGTCTTCCTCAAGGCGCCCGACACCGTCGTCGGCCCCGACGACGAGGTGCTGATCCCGGGCGGATCGCAGCGGACCGACTGGGAGGTGGAACTCGCCGTCGTGATCGGGTCCAGGGCCCGCTACCTGGACGGCCCCGAGTCCGCCCTGGCCCATGTCGCCGGGTACACCATCAGCAACGACGTCAGCGAGCGCGAGTTCCAGCTGGAGCGCGGCGGCCAGTGGGACAAGGGCAAGAACTGCGAGACTTTCAACCCGCTCGGCCCGTGGATCCTCACCGCCGACGAGGTCCCCGACCCGCAGCGGCTGGGCCTGCGGCTGCGGGTCAACGGACGGCTGTGCCAGGACGGCACGACCGCGGACATGATCTTCGACGTGGCCCACCTGGTCTGGTACCTCAGCCAGTTCATGGTGCTCAACCCCGGCGACGTCATCAACACCGGCACCCCCGCGGGCGTCGCGCTGGGCAGCCCCGAGCTGCCGTACCTGCGGCCCGGCGACGTCGTCGAGCTCGAGATCGACGGCCTGGGACGCCAGCGCCAGACCTTCGCGGCCGCTCACTGAGCCTGCGGGCCCGCGGGCGTACGGGGGTCGGCCGCGGCTGCTGCGGCCGACCCCCGTGGTGTCACTGGGCGTCAGAGTGCCTGCTGCCACTTCTGGTTGGTGCCGTTGCCGCACGACCACAGTTGGACGTTGGTGGTGCTGTAGAGGTCGGCGTCGAGGCAGAGCTGCGAGTCGACGCCGCGGATGGTCCCGTCGGAGAAGAACAGCCACTTCTGGTTGGTGTTGCCCAGGCAGTCGTGGGAGACCACCTTGGTGCCGTTGGCCTTGCCGAAGCCGTAGGCGTCCAGGCACTTCGTTCCGCCGTAGACGGTGATGGTGTTGTTCGCGTTCCTGGTCCACTCCTGGTTGTCGCCGTGCAGGCAGCCCCAGACCTGCAGTTGGACGTCGTTGGCGTGGGAGATCCCCGGGATGTCCAGGCACTGGTTGTACCAGGGGTTGAGCAGTTGGCTGGTGTTGGAGCCGGATCCGCCCCAGGCGTACTCGAGCCGGGCGACGGCGGTGGGGTTGGGGGTCCACAGCGGCAGGTTCTGGGTGCCTCCGGCGAACCCGCTGTAGAGCCGCAGGATGTTCAGCGAGTCGTGGTCCGGGCTGGTGGTCCGGCCGCCGATGCCGTGGCACCAGATCGCGCCCAGGTGGTAGGTGCGCATGACGTCGGTGATGGCGGCCAGGAAGGCGACTTCCTTGGGTGTGGTGGCGCTGGGCGTCGCCGAGTAGTCGATGCCGTTGTCGGCGTCGGCCCCGAACTCCTCGATGACGGTGCGGTTCGAGCAGTTGCCCATGTAGGTGGTGATGTCACTGACCCACTGGTCGTAGGTCCGCGCCCCGTAGGGGAACGCGTAGCGGTGCATCGCCAGGTAGACGCCGTCGAAGCGGGAGTCGTTGCACAGTGGCCTGAGGTCGCTGCCCCAACCACCGCTGTCGGCCTGGGCTCCCTCGATGAACATCCGCTCCCTGGGGAAGCCGTTGGCGGTCTCCCGGGCGATCCAGTTGGCCGCGAAGTCCAGCCACTGCGGGGTGGTGAAGCCGACCGGCTCGTTGATCGGGTCGAAGTAGATCTGCGGATTGCCGCGGTACCTGGCGGTGAGGGTGTCCCACATCTGGTTCCAGGTGTTCAGGTAGCTGTCCACCACCTTGTTGCTGCCGTCCTCCACCCAGTAGCAGAGGATGACCTTGAAGCCCCTGGCCGTCGCGGCGTCGATGACGCCCTGGTAGGAGGTCCAGGCCGTGGTGGCGGGGTTGATCGGCAGCCGCACGGTGTTGGCGCCCAGGTCGCTCTGGAACGCAGCGAACATGGCGTCGGCCTTGCTCCGGGTGGTGTTGTAGTCGTCGCTCGCCGACAGCCCCTGCAGGACCAGCCGGTCGGAGGTGAAGTTGTCCCCCAGGCGGGACCAGTGCACGCCCTTGAACTGGCTCGGGTCCAGGGTGGCGGCGGCGGCCGGCGACGCGGCGGTCAGGGTCATGACCGGCGCCAGCAGCATCGGGACGAGGGAGGCCAGCAGCCACGCCAGCACGCGGCGTAAGCGGTGGTTCGGGGCAGGACGCGGCATGGAATTCCTTTCCGTTCGGCACGCGAATTGCATGCGGTTAATCTCATGGAAACAAACCGTATCGGCGCCGCCGGAGGGCGTCGATCGCGACTTCCGGGACCTGCCGATCCGCTGGACGAATTGCCGCCCGGATTTCAGGACCTGCGCCTGACGAGCCGTCCGATCCCGTCGGCCGAAGCGGCGAGGAATATCACGGCCCCGGTGACGATCTGCTGGTCGTAGGAGGCGAGACCGAGCAGGCTCATTCCATTGGCGAGGAATCCCAGGAACAGCACGCCGACAGCCGTGCGGAGCAGGCTGCCGCGACCACCGAACAGGCTGGTGCCGCCGAGCACGACGGCGCCCACCACGTTCAGCAGCAGCGGGCTGCCCATGCTGGCGCCCGCGCCGGCCAGCCCGGAGGTCAGCACGATTCCGGCGATCGACGAGAACAGCCCCGCGACGGCGTAGACGCTCGCCCGGGTACGGGTGACCGGGACCCCGCTGATCCGCGCCACCTCGACGTCGGCGCCGACGTGCAGCACCCTCCGTCCCCAAGCGGTGCAGGTCAGGACGGTCTGCGCGACCGCGTACAGCACCACGGCCAGCCACACCGAGTACGGGATCCCGCCCGGACCGTCGATGCTGAACTGGACGAACCCGGTCGGGACCGGAGCGATGGTCCGGCCGTGGCTGAGCAGCGTGGTGGCTCCGCTGACGACGTAGAGCGCGGCGAGGGTCACCGCGAACGGCACCACGGGCAGCTTGGCCACGACGATCCCGACCACCACGCCGATCGCGGTCCCGGCCAGCAGGCCCGCGGCGATGCCGGCCGGGACGCTGCCGGTACCGGTGATGACCCAGGCCGCGGTGACCCCGCTGGCGCCGATCACACTGCCGGTCGACAGATCGATACCGCCGGTCAGGATGACGAAGGTGGCTCCGATCGCCGCGATGGCGACGACCGCGGACTGGCTGAACACATTGGTGATGTTCGAGAAGGTCAGCATCCCGTCGGTGAGCACGCTCAGCAGCGCGACCAGGACGACCAGCACGGGCAGCATCGACAGGTCCGCCAGCCAGCCGGGGCGCCGGGCCGGATCACGCAGCCACGACGCGGACTTGCCGGAGGGGGCCGGGGGCGGGGCGGGGGCCGCCTCGGCAGCGCCCGCCCCGCGGAGGGATTCAGGCTGCACAGCCCCACACCTGTGCGCTGGTGGCGGCGAAGCCGGCCTGATCGAGGGTCAGCCCCTTGGTCTGGACCGAGGCGGGACTGACGGCGTGTCCGGCCTGCGCGGCGGCGATCGCCGAGACCGCCTGCCGGCCGAAGTCGTCCACCGGGGTGGCGATGTCGGCGTCGAGGGTCTTGTCCTTCATGGCCTTGCAGCCGTTCTGGTCCCCGTCGATGGTCACCAGGAACACGTGTTTGGGATCGCCGACGGGGACCAGTCGTCCGGCCGACTTCAACGCGGACTGCACGGACGGCAGCAGGAAGTCCGAGGGGATGAAGATCGCGTTGATGTCGGGGTTCTTCTGCAGTGCGTTGGAGGCTCCGTCCAGGGCCTGGGTCGGGTCCCAGTCGGTGGGGACCTGGCTGACCACGGTGGCGTCGGCGACACCGTTCAGCCCCTGGTTGAACCCGTCTCTTCGGCCGATCGCGTTCTGGTCGGTGAGCGCGCCCACCAGCTCCAGCACCTTCAGCGGCTTGGACTTGGCCGCGTCGACGAACTCCGCGGCGGAGGCCCTGCCGTCGGCCACCGGGTCACCGGTGATCTGGAAGGTGATGTCCTTCTGGTCGGCGACGGCGCGGTCGATGGCGACGAACGGGACCTTGTGCGCCTTGGCCAGGCTGACCGAGGAGGCGATCTGCTGGCCGTCCTGCGCGATCACGATCAGCGCGCTGACCCTGCGGGTCTGGATCAGGTCCTGGATCTGCGAGGACTGCTTCTGCGGATCGCTGTCCGCGACGTCGAAGACCACCTTGTACCCGGCCGACGACGCGGCCTTCTCGATCGCCGACTTCTCGGCCTGGCGGATGGCGTTGAGCAGGTCGAAGCTCACGCCGATGGTGCCCTTCGCACCGGAGCCGCCGGAGCCGCTGGAACCGCCGGCCGCCGTCGTGGACCCGGTGGACGAACCGCAGCCGGCGAGCAGCAGCACCGACCCTGCGACAGCGGCCGTGTACCGGACGAGACTGTGAGCGTGCATGGGAATGTCCTTTCCTTATGACGCAGTGGTCGGCCGCAGGACGTGAGCCAGGGTCCGCCATCGGATTCCGGCCGCGACGACCGCGGCCAGCAGTACGCCGCCGCGGACGATGTCGAAGACGTAGGGGGAGGCGCCGGAGAAGACCAGCCCGGTCTGGGCGGTGGTGAGGACGAGGGCCCCGAGGACGGTGCCGGTGATGCTGCCCCGCCCCCCGAACAGGCTGGTGCCGCCCAGCACCACCGCGGTGATCACGGTGAGTTCGTATCCCTCGCCGATGGACGGCTGCACGGCGCCCAGCCGGGCCGTCTGGGTGAGCGAGGCGAGCGCCGCCAGCAGGCCCGCGAGCGCATACGCCCCGACCGTCACGGTCCGGACCGGCAGTCCCGCGTCCAATGCGGCCGCCCGGTTGGAACCGACGGCCTGGAGGTACCGCCCGAAGACGGTCCGGCCGAACACCAGCACTCCGCCCAGGGCCGTCGCGGCGGCCAGCAGGACCGGAGCCGGGACGCCCAGCAGGCTGCCGGTGCCGATGCCCCGCAACTGCGCCGGGAGGTCGATGTTCTGCTGGCCGGTGATGTGCCCGCCGATGCCGCGGAAGACCTGCATCGTGGCGAGGGTGACGATGAGGGCGGGGACCCTGGTCAGCGCGACCGCCGCACCGTTGACCGCGCCCAGCAGCACCCCGACCCCGGCGACGGCGAGGAACACCACGCCGACCGGGGCCGGGGCCAGTGTCCCGCTGGACTCGATCGCGGCCGTCAGGAACAGCGTCGATCCGACGGACAGGTCGATCCCGCCGGTCAGGACCACGAAGGTCGCCCCGACCGCGGCGATGGTCAACGGGCTGGCCTGGACCGCGATGTTGCGGAGGTTCGCCACCGTGCCGAACCCGTCGTAGAGCCCGGACAGCGCCAGCAGCAGCACCAGCCAGACGGCCAGCAGCGGTTGGCGGCGCAGCACCCGCGCGCACCACGCGGAGGCGGACCGCACCCGTGCGGGGTTCATCGAACGCCTCCGGTGGCCAGGCGGATGACGGCCTCCTGGGTCGCCTGCGGTCGGTCGAGGACTCCGGCCAACCGGCCGTCGTGCATCACACCGACGCGATGGCTGAGCCCGAGCACCTCCTCCATCTCGGAACTGATCAGCAGGACCGCCGTTCCGGCCCGGGCGAACTCGGCCAGCAGCCGGTAGATCTCGGCCTTGGCCCCGACGTCGATCCCACGGGTGGGCTCGTCCAGGATGATCAGGCGGGGTCTGCCGCCGAGCCACTTGGCCAGCACCACCTTCTGCTGGTTGCCGCCGCTCAGCGATCCGCCGCCGGCCTCCAGTCCGCTGCGGGCCGTCAGGCCCACCGCGGTCGCGAGGTCCTGGGTGAGCCGGCGTTCGGCCGCGTGGTCCAGCCTTCCGAACCGTCGGGTGAGCGAGTCCAGGCCGACGATCGAGAGGCTCTCGCGGATCGGCCGCTCCAGGAACAGGCCCTCGTTCCGCCGGTCCTCGGTGACGAAGGCGATCCCGGCGGCGATGGAGGCGCGGACGTCGCCGCGCCGCAGCGGCCGACCGCCCACCTCGATCCGCCCGGTCCTCCCGGCCAGCCCGAAGATCGCCCGGGCGACCTCGGTGCGTCCGGAACCCATCAGCCCGGCCAGGCCGAAGATCTCGCCCTCGGCCACCTCGAAGCACACCCCGTCGATCCGGGCACCGTCGCCGAGGCCGTGCACCGACAGTGCGGTCTCCTGCCCCGGTTCCGCGAGTTCGGGATAGCCCTGGGCGAGTTCACGTCCCACCATGAGCGCTTCCAGGGTGGAGCGGTCGAACTCGTCGGTCGGCCGGTCGGCCACCAGTCGCCCGTCGCGCAGGACCACGATGCGTCCGCTGAGCCTGAAGATCTCCTCCAGGTAATGGGTGATGTAGAGGACGGCGACCCCGTCGTCCCGCAACTGCTCGACGATCCGCATGATGAGTTCACGCTCGTCGAGATTGAGCGAGGCGGTCGGCTCGTCGAAAACAATGCACCCCGGTTCGTGGGCGAGCGCCTTGGCTATCTCCACGAGTTGACGCTGCCCCGCGGAGAGTTCGCGCACCAGTGCTTCGGGACCGAATCCGGCGCCGACCCTCCGCAGCAGCGGGGAGACCTTTCGGCACAGGGCTGCCGGCCGGACCGTTCCGGCCCTGGACGATCCGAGCCGGCCGATCATAATGTTCTCGGCGACCGTCAGATCGGGGAACAGGCTGGTCTCCTGATGGACCGTCGCGACATTCCCGGCGTCCCCGAGGTCGACACGGCCCGAGTCAGGCCGCAGCGTGCCCCCGATGATGTTCTTGACCGTGGACTTCCCGGCGCCGTTCTCCCCTGCCAGAGCGACGACTTCACCGCTGGGAACCGTGAAGGAGACGCCGTCGAGAGCCATTGCGCCGCCGAATGACTTCGACAGTCCGTGCACCGATATGGCGGTCATCCGACATGCCGTTTTCGGCACACGGAAATAGACATGCGATCTCCTGGAGGCTGTTGACGCAATTCACCCGGCACTCATGTGCAGTTCCCGGCCGCGTCCGTCGGCGGGGATGGTGAGAACATAGGGTTCAGCCGTCCGCAGTGTAAAGCGCATGTTTCGGCAGGTGCCTATCCGTATATCGAATCAGTGCCGCTCGCGGAGGACCTCCAGCAGCATGGCCTGAGCCGGATCGAGGGTGGGCATCGGCAGTCCGGCCAGGGCCAGGACCGCGCCGGGCAGCGACACCCAGCCCGCCAGGGCCCGGGGGAGCCAGTCCGGCCCGGCGCCCTGGTGGAACGACGGGAGGCCCAACTCGGTACGCACCCGGACCCGGTAGCGCGCGGAGGCGTCCAGTCCGGGCAGCCGGACCCGGCCCGACTGCCCCTCGGCCGAGGTCGCCAGTCTGGCCCAGCAGTACACGGCCGCCGAGGCGTCCCGGGCCACCACGCCGTGCAGCAGTCGGGCCTCGTCCTCCAGGTCGGCCCGCACGGTCCGGCCGCCGTGCAGCAGTGGACGGAGTTCGCGGTGGAGCGCGGTCCAGGCGGTGAGCCTGGCCAGTTCCTCCGGCGAGCACCGGGTGAGGTCCTGTTCGATGCCGGCGTGCCCGAACAGCGCGGTCACCAGCCGGAATCCGTCGGAAGTCACCCGCGCGGTGGTGTGGCTCGGCGACGGCCCGACGTGCGTGCCGACCAGTTCCGGGGGCAGCAGTTGCCCGGTCCAGCGCTGGATGGTCTGGCGTTCCACCGGGTCGTTGCAGTCCGACGCCCAGACCCGGTCGGTCCGGGCCAGAATTCCCAGGTCCACCCGGCCGCCGCCGCTGGCGCAGCTCTCGATCTCCAGGGCGGGGTGGCGTTCGCGCAGCGCGTCGAGCAGCCGGTAGAGCGCGTCCACCTGGGCGTGCGCGGCCGGGCGGTCGGCCCGGCCGTGCACCGCCTCGTGCAGCTCGCGGTTGTGGTCCCACTTCAGGAAGGCGATGTCGTAGCTGGTCACCAGCTTGTCCAGGGCGTGCAGCAGGTAGCTCCGGACCTCGGGGTTGGCCAGGTCCAGGGCGTGCTGGTTGCGCGAGGTGGCGCCGGGGCCGGCGGCCGGGCCGAGCACCCAGTCGGGATGCCGCCGGGCCAGCTCCGAGTCGGGATTGACCATCTCGGGCTCGACCCACAGCCCGAAGTCCATGTCCAGCGCCCGCACCCGGTCCACCAGCGGGTCGAGCCCGTTCGGCCAGACCACGGGGTCCACGGTCCAGTCGCCCAGCCCGGCGTCGTCGGCGCGTCGGCCGCTGAACCAGCCGTCGTCCAGGACGAACCGCTCGACACCCACCTGCGCCGCCAGCTCGGCCAGCCGGTGCAGCCGCTCCAGGTCGTGGTCGAAGTAGACCGCCTCCCAGCTGTTGAGCACCAGCGGTCGTGGGCTGGAGGGGTGCTCGGGACGGGCCCGCAGCAGGGTGTGGAAGCGGTCCGCGAGTCCGTCCAGGCCGTCGGCGGACCAGGCGAAGTGGCACACCGGGGTCCGGTAGCTGTCGCCGGGGGCGAGCCGGATCTCGCCGGACCTCAGCAGTTCGCCGCCGCCCAGCGCGGAGGCATGGCTGCCGGCGCCCTCGGGCAACTGCTCGACGGAGTACCGCTGGTCACCGCTCCAGGCGACGTGGACCGCCCACACCTCGCCGGACCGGAAGCCGAAGCCGGGTGTTCCGACGCCGAGCAGATAGGGCGAGTCCACCCCGGGCTTGCCGCGCCGCACCTCGCGGGCGTGGATGCCGTGGCCCAGCGGGCGCCGCTGCGGGGAGCGTTCGCGGCTCCACTTGCCGGTGAAGTCCAGGATCTCGGCGGCCCGGCGCGGCAGCGGCAGCACCACGAGCGCCTGGGTCAGGTCGTAGGGCGCGTCGTGAGGTGTGTGGTGCGGTTCGGCTCCGCGGCGGGTGAGGCGGGCCCAGGCGGCCAGGACGCCGGAGGGCTCCATCCGATAGCTGAGGGTGACGTCGAGCCCGGCCCCGCCGTCGGCGAGTTCCAGCACCAACTCGCCTCCGCCCTCCGGGAACTCGTGATGCGAGTAGCCGGTGGTGGTCAGCCTGGGGGCGCCGGCGGTGCCCGCCAGATGACCGTGGTGCGCAGGACTGCCGGACCAGCCCTCGGCCTCGGTGGGCCAGACGGTGAACCGGCGTGGCAGGTCAGGGGCGTTGTTGAGGATCGCAGGACCCGCGGTGAGGCTCAGTGCGGCCAGGTCGGCGTCTGTCAGTTCGCCGAGGTCCGCGCCCCAGTGCAGTACTGAGGGCACCGGCTCGGTGAGCTCCACCGCGAAGCAACTGCCGGCGGCGCGCAGGACGACGATCCGCGCTGGGGAGGTGGGCATACGGGTCCTTCTTCTCGGGTGCGGCCGGGGGCGCGGTGGCGCCTCACCCGGCCGCGGTGTCGGGCTACTTCTGGGTGAGCAGGGACTTCGACGTGGACTGCATCTGCGCGAAGACGCTGTCGCTCTTCTGACCGGCGAAGTAGGCCTCGAACAGCGGCTCGATGGCCTGCTGCAGGGCGGCGCCGTTGCGGGTGTCCGGCGCCGGGTACAGCACCTTGTTCCTGAGCATGTCGGTGAACACCGTCAGGTCCACCCCCTGCTGCTTCAGGGCGGCGGCGGAGGCGGCCATGGACGCCGGGATGGACGGGAAGAACGTCCCGGTCAGCGAGGCCTTGGACTGGCAGGCCGCGGATCCCATGTACGAGACCCACTTCCAGGCCAGGTCGGCGTTCTTCGTCCCGGCCCAGATGTTGTTGCCGTTGGAGTTGCTGTACACCGCGCGGGTGCCGTCGGGGCCCATGACCGTGGGTGCGATGCCGACCTTGAGGCCCGGGATCTTGGCGAAGGTGGACGCCTCCCAGGAGCCCGCCGTCTCCATGGCGACCTTTCCGGAGGAGAGCAGGTCCACGTCGGAGACGCTGGAGGTGAACTCGCCGATCTTCGGCGCGTACCCCTTCTTGACCAGCGAGGTCACCCAGTCCATGGTCTGCACGAACCGCGGGTCGTCGTAGTTGAGAGTGGTGGGCCAGGTGCCCTGGCCCAGCCGCCATCCCAGGGTGGAGACGAAGGAGCTCCAGGTGGTCTGGCCGAGGAAGTCCTTGGACGCCATCTGGCCGATGCCGTAGGTCTTGACGTGGTTCCGGTCAAAGCCCGGCTGGTCGCCGCGGACGCCCTTGTCGTCCACCGTCAGGTGGGCGATCATCTTGCCGATCGTGCCGCCGTCGGTCGGGTTCCAGTTGAGGTCGGCGACCTGCTGCGGGGTGTAGCCGGCCTTGGCCAGCATGGACTGGTTGTAGTAGAGACCGGTGGCGGCCCAGTCCAGGGGGAGCCCGTACTGCTTGCCGTCGGTGTACTTCCAGGAGTCCACGCCGACCGAGAAGCGGGACAGGTCGAACTTGTCCTTGGCTATGTCGTCGTCCAGCGGCAACAGTTGGTGCTGGTCGACGTACTGCTGGAGGAAGGTGACGCTGTCCTGGAACGCGTCCGGCGCGTTCCCGGCCACGAAGCCGGCGGTGAGCTTGGTGAAGTAGTCCGCCACGTTGTACTGGGTGATCTTCACCGTCACACCGGGGTTGGCCTGCTCGAAGGCGGTGGCGCAGGTCTGGTAGGCGACGGCCTGCTTGTCGTCCCAGGTCCACCAGTTGACGGTCTTTGAGCCCGATCCGCCGGCGCTGCCGGCGCAGCCGGACACCACGGCGGTCAGAGCGGCGGCGGCGCCCAGGGCGACTGCTGTGCGTACTCTCATGGTTCCTTCTCGCTTTCTTCGGGTGGTGCGAGGAATGGGGCGGGGGCCGGTGCGCGGGCCGGTGCGCTACTTGAGGCCCGAGAAGCCGATGGAGTTGATGATTCGTCGGCCGAAGGCGATGAAGAGCAGCAGCATCGGCAGCGCCGCGACCAGGGCGGCGGCCATCAGTCCGGCCCAGTCGGGCGCGGCCTGCGGGGAGGACTGCTGGAACACGCCCAGCGCCAGCGTCAGCGGCTCCACGCTCTGGCTGTTGGTGATCAGCAGCGGCCAGAAGTAGTCGTTCCAGGCGTTGACGAACATCAGCAGCGACACGGTCGCCAGCGGTGCGGACGTCATCGGCAGGATGATCCGGAAGAAGATCCGCAGCGGCCCGGCGCCGTCGATGATCGCCGCCTCTTCGATCTCACTGCTCAGCGAGAGCATGAACTGCCGCAGGAAGAACAGGGTGAACGCCTGGAACAGGCCTCCGGGCAGGATCAGTCCGGCGAAGGTGTTGGTCAGCCCGAGCTGCTTGATGAACACGAAGTTCGGCAGCAGTGTGAAAACCCCGGGCACCATCAGCGCGCTGATCAGGATGTTGAAGACCAGGTTGCGCCCGCGCCACTGCAGCCTGGAGAAGGCGTAGGCGGCCGCCGCGGAGAGCACCACGATCATCGCGGTCTGGGTGGTGGCGTAGACCAGCGAGTTGCGCAGGTACAGCGGGATGTCGAGCGAGGCGCCGGAACCGCCCTGCGCGGCGGCCTGCGCCGGGGTGGCCAGTCCGAGGGCGCGTTCGAAGGCACCGAAGGTGAAGCCGACCGGCAGTGGGGAGGACGGGTCGGTGTCCAGCTTGTAGTTGTTGGACAGCGCCGTGCGCAGGATCCAGTAGAACGGGAAGAGCGTGACCACGACGATGACGGCGAGGTAGGTCCAGGCGAGCGCCTTGCCGGGGTTGAACCTGCCGCGGGTGGGCGGCCGGTGCGCGGCGCCGGGGCCCGCTCCGGTCCGTGCGGGCGCGAGAGTGACGGTCATGGCGGCCTCCTTCAGTTCAGGTCGGACTCGTCGGCCCGGGCGAGCCGCAGTTGGGTGAAGGTGACCGCGATGAGCAGCGCGAACAGCGCCAGCGACATGGTCGCCGCGTAGCCGAAGTCGAACTGGGTGAACGCCTTGTTGAAGATGTACATCTGCAGCACGTTGGAGGCGTTGGCCGGGCCGCCCTTGGTGGTGACCTGCACGATGTCGAAGACCTGGAACGAGCCGATGACGGTCAGCACGACCACCATGGCCAGGATCGGCCGCAGCAACGGCAGGGTCAGCCGGCGGAAGATCTGCACCTCGCTCGCGCCGTCGACGCGTCCGGCCTCGTAGACGGTCGGCGGGACGGTCTGCAGCCCGGCGAAGATCAGCAGGGCGTAGTAGCCCATCCCCTTCCAGACGCTGATCGCGGCCAGCGTGGGAACGGCCCAGCCGCCGCTGCCCAGGAACAGGATGGTGTGGCCGGTCAGGTGCTGGAGGACGATGTTGACGATGCCCAGCTGCGGGTCGAGCATCCACTGCCACACCAGCGCGGCGATCACGTTGGAGATCAGGAACGGCAGCAGGATCACCCCGCGCAGCACCGTGGAACTGGTCAGCCGGTGCAGGACCACGGCGGTGACCAGCGACACCAGGGTGCCGAACACCACCGACAGCACCACGAACCAGGTGGTCACCAGCAGCGAGTGCCAGAAGACCCCGTCGCCGGCCAGCTCGCGGAAGTTGGCCAGCCCGACCCAGGTCGGCGGTGTCAGCACGTGGAAGTCGGTGAAGCTGAGGTAGATGCCGCGCAGCGTCGGGTAGGCGTAGAAGATCGCGAATCCGACCACGGACGGTGCGATGAGCAGCAGCGCCACCGGCAGGTCCCGGCGGCGGGCGGCGGCCGAGCGGGTGGGGGCGGAGCGCGATGTGACCACCGGGCACTCTCCTTAAACAACTGGCTGGTGGAACGGTCGGGTGGGTGCGCCGGGGGCGGGGGCGGGCGCATCGCTCACCGCCCCCGCGGCCCCCGCGGCCCTCGCGGCCCGCCGACGGTGGTCGTCCCGGAGCACCGTCGGCGTGAGGTGCGGTGAATGTAGCCAGGGTTTTCTTCCATGGTCAACATATTGCGTGGCACGAATGATGGATATTCGTAGAGCGAATCATCCGGACCGCCAGAAGACCGTTCTGAACTGGGAATTTCCACGTTCCTTCTGCTCTTCCATACTTTCCAAGGGAAATGTATGGTCCCTTTTCATGACGCTCGCCGACCAACCCCCCGCAGCCGCTCAGGTGTTCCGGACCCTGCTCACCCACGGACCGCTGACCAGGGCCGAGGTCGGCCGGCGTACCGGCCTGTCGCCGGGCGCGGTGACCAAGGTCGCCACTCCGCTGCTCACCGAGGGCTGGATCACCGAACTGGGCCGGCCCGTCGTGGAGCGGGCGGGCCGGCCACCGACGCTGATCGCGGTCCGGGCGGAGCGCGCCCGGTTCGTCGGCGTCAAGGTGACCGGCGACCAACTGATCGGCGTGGTCGTCGACCTCGCCGCACAGCCGCTCGCCACCGGCCGGGCGGCGCTCGGTTCACGCGACGTCAGCACCGTGGTGGCCGCCATAGCCCGGCTGGTGAGCAGGCTGCGGGCCGACGCGGGGGCGGTGGGCGACGGTGATGTGCACAGCATCGGCGTCACCGTCTCCGGAGACGTGGACGGGCACGGCGGGACCGTGCAGTACTCGCCCTTCCTGGACTGGCGCCGGGTCCCGCTGGCCCGACTCGTCGAGGACGCCACCGGCACCCCCACCGTGCTCGAGAACGACGTGCGGGCGCTGACCGTGGCCGAGCTCTGGTTCGGGGCTGGCGTCGGCCTGTCGTCCTTCGCCCTGGTCACCGTCGGCGCCGGGATCGGCTGCGGCCTGGTGCTGGACGGCCTGGTGGTCTCCGGCGCGCACGGGGTGTCCGGCGAGATCGGCCATCTGCCGGTCGGCGGCAGCGACCGGGTGTGCACCTGCGGCAACACCGGCTGCGTGGAGGCCGTCGCCTCCACCCACGCCATCACCGACCGGGCCAGGCGGGCAGCGGCGGACCCGGCGCTGACCATGAAGGAGGCGGTGCGGCTCGCGCACACCGGGCATCCGGCGGTACGCGCCGTCTTCTCCCAGGCCGGGCATGCGATGGGGCTGGCCCTGGCCTCGGTCGCCAACCTGGTCGGCCCCGAACGGATCATCATCTCCGGTGAGGGCGTGGCCTCCTACGACCTCTACGAGGAGCAGATCAGGCGGACCTTCCGCGCCCAGGCGTTCGGCGCGGCCGGCGACTGCGACCTGCTGGTGCGCCCGCTGCCCTTCGAACAGTGGGCCCGCGGCGGCGCCGCGGTCGCCGCCCAGCGCGTCTTCGCCCCCACCGTCCCCCAGCTTCACCACCCTTGAGGAGAGAGCGTCCCCATGCTCACGCTTGTACCCGGGCAGGACTTCCGCAGCACCGAAGCCCCGTCCGGCACCCTGTGGTTCAGCCGCCCGGCCACCCGCTGGTTCGAGGCGCTGCCGATCGGCAACGGCCGGCTCGGCGGCATGGTGTACGGCGGAACCGACCGCGAGCGGATCCAGCTCTCGGAGTCCACCGCCTGGTCCGGCGCCCCGTCGCAGACCGATGTCAGCCCCACCGCGCTGACGTACCTGCCCAGGATCCGGGAGCTGCTCCTCGCCGGACGCCACGCGGAGGCGCAGCAGTTGGCCACCGAGCACCTGACCGGCCGGCCGTCGTCCTTCGGCACCAACCTGCCGCTGCCGGAGGTGCGGCTGGACTTCCGACCTGACCCCGACGTACGCGACTACCGCCGGACCCTGGACCTGGACACGGGCGTCGTCTCGGTCACCCACACCTCGCGCGGGACCGGCTTCGCCCGCGAGGTCTTCGCCTCCCACCCGCACGGCGTCATCGCGGTCCGGCTCACCGCCGACCGCCCCGGATCGGTCGGGTTCGGGCTGTCGCTGGAACACGGGGTGATCCCCGGGCAGGTCACGGTGGTCGGCGACGGCCCGGTCGGCGACGGCGTGGTCCTCGACGGCCACGCCTACGAGAGCCTGCACAGCGACGGCACCCAGGGCGTGGCGGTACGGGTGCACGCCCGGATCAGCGCCGAGGGCGGCACGCTGCGGCGCACCGCTGACGGCCTGCTGTTGGAGGGCGCCGACGCGGCTGTGGTGCACATCGCGGTGGGAACCAGTTGGGCCGGTGCGGACCCGGCGGCCCGGGCCGACTCCCTGCTCGCTGCGGCCGCCGACACCGGCTATCCGACGCTCAGGAAAGCGCATGTGACGGATCATCAGAGCCTGATGCGCCGGGTCTCCCTCGACCTCGGCCCGGCACCGGCCGCAGCGGCGGCACTGCCGACCGACGAACGCCGGGAGCGGCTGGCCGCCGGCCGGGCCGACAACGGCCTGCTGGCCCTGTACTTCCAGTACGGCCGCTACCTGACGGTGGCCGGCTCCCGGCACGACTCACCGCTGCCGCTGGCCCTCCAGGGGCTCTGGAACGACGGCCTGGCCAGCAGCGCCTCCTGGACCAACGACTTCCACCTGGACGTGAACACCCAGCAGAACTACTGGGCGGCCGAGCCGACCAATCTGGCGGAGTGTCAGGAGCCGTTGTTCCGGCTGTTGGAGACCCTCGCCGCGCACGGACCGGACACCGCCCGACGGATGTACGGAGCCCCCGGCTGGGTGGCGCACACCGTGACCAACGCCTGGGGCTACACCGCACCGGGTTCCGGCATCGGCTGGGGCATGAACGTGACCGGCGGCGCCTGGCTCGCCCTGCAGCTGTGGGAGCACTACCAGTACCGGCCGGACGACCGGTTCCTGCGCGAGCGGGTCCACCCGGTCTTCCGCGGCGCGGCGGAGTTCTTCCTGGCCTACCTGGTCGAGGACCCGGAGCGCGGTCTGCTGCTGCCGGGGCCCTCGGAGTCGCCGGAGAACTGGTACCTGGCGCCGGACGGCAGCCGCTGCTCCGTCGCCATGGGCGCCACCGCCGACCGGGTGTTCATCGAGGCGGTCCTGCGGATCTGCGCCGAGAGTGCCGAACTGCTGGATGTGGACCAGGAGTTGCGGACCCGGATCGACGCCGCCCGGGGCCGGCTGCAGCCGTTCCTGATCGGCCGTCACGGACAGCTGCAGGAGTGGCTGCACGACTACGAGGAGGCCGACCCCAGCCACCGGCACACCTCGCACCTGGGCGCGCTGTTCCCGGAGCGGCAGATCACCCCGCGCGGCACGCCGGAGCTGGCCCGGGCCGCGGAGACCACCATCGAGCGCCGCCGGCAGGCTCCCGGCTGGGAGCAGACCGAGTGGGTGGAGGCCGACTTCACCCTCTACTACGCCCGACTGCTCCAGGGGGACGCCGCACTGCGGCACCTGACCACCCTGGTCACCGACGCCAGCGAGGCCAATCTGATGAGCTTCTCGGCCGGCGGGGTGGCCGGGGCAGCGCAGAACATCTACTCGTTCGACGGCAACGCGGGCGGCACCGCCGGCGTCGCCGAGATGCTGCTGCAGTCCGACGGCGCGGAGATCGAATTGCTGCCGGCGCTGCCGTCCGGCTGGCCGGACGGCAGCGTGCGCGGGCTGCGGGCCCGGGGCGGCTTCACGGTCGACCTGCACTGGCGGGACGGCCGGCTCGCCACGGCCCGGATCCTGGCGTCCGGAGCGGCGACGGTCCGGCTGCGGCACCGCGACGAGGTACTGGAAGCGACCTTCGGCGCGGGCGAGGCGCTGGTCCTGGAAGTGGGCTGACGGCGGCGGGTCGGCCGGACCGCCACCGTCACTGGGCGATCTGGCCGCCGTCCACCAGCAGCGTCTGCCCGGTCATCGCGGAACCGTCGAGCGCGACGAAGACCACGGCCGCCGCGATCTCGTCCGCCTCCAGCAGGCGGCCCATGGGGATCTGCCCGATCCACTGCGTCATCCGCTCGGGATCGTCCATGCCGACGGTGTCCAGGATCGGGGTGCGGGTGCGGCCCGGAGCGACGGCGTTGACCCGCACCCCGTGCCGGGCCCACTCCACCGCCAGCGAGCGGGCCAGCTGCGACACACCGGCCTTCGCCACGTCGTAGGCCACGTGGTACTCGGGGTTCGAGCCGATGAAGGCGGCGATGGAGGAGATGTTGACGATCGACCCGGAGCGGCGGCCCACCATGTGCCGGCCGAACTCGCGGCAGGCCACAAACGTGCCGGTCAGATCGACGGCCAGGACCCGGTTCCAGATCTCGTCGGTCACCTCCAGTGCGTCGTTCTCGTGGGCGATGCCGGCGTTGTTGACCAGCACGTCCACCTGCCCGAACCGCCGCACCACCTCGTCGGCGGTCGCGGCCACGGCAGCCGGGTCCGCCACGTCGAGCGGCAGGAAGACGCCGCCGAGTTCCTTTGCCGCGGCCTCCCCCGTCCCGGCGTTGCGGTCGGTGAGCACCACCTGGACGCCACGGGCGGCCAGCGCCGCGGCGATGGCGTACCCGATCCCCTGGCCGGCCCCGGTGACCACGGCCACCCGCCGATCGGACCGTTGGGGCTGCGGCTCGGACATGTTCGTTCCCTCCGACGTGCGATTGATGGTGACGATCCAGGTGGTACAGGTGGTGAAGATGGTGCCGGGCGTGCTCGGCGCTCCCGGCCGGGATCAGAGCGTTCGGGTGCTGCCGACACCGGCGATCTGCCAGCGCGCCCGGGCGGCCGGGTCGATCGCGGTGGAGGCGCCGGGCGCCTGCGGGCGCTCCAGGAAGCCCTCGCGGACCGTGCTGCGTTCCACGAAGGCCTGCTGGGTCCAGGGGATGAACTCCACCAGCGGTGGCACCTCCGACAGCACGGTTCCCGCCAGGTGCTGGTGGACCTGCATCATGTCACCGGCGTGCGGGGCCAGTCGCAGGCCCCGGGCCGCCGTCTGTGCGGCGATCTGCAGCCATTCGGTCACCCCGCCGACCCGGGTGACGTCGGCCTGCACCACCCGGATCGCGTCCGCCTCCAGGAAGGAGGCGAACTGGTGGTAGGAGTAGATGCTCTCGCCGGCCGCCACGTCCAGCCGGGTCGAGGCCTGCAGCCGCGCGTGCGACCGCAGGTCGTCGGCATGGAAGGGCTCCTCCACCCAGTCCATGGCGACCTCCTCCAGCACCGGCATGATCCGGTTGGCGGTGGAGAGGTCCCAGCGCTGGTTGGCGTCGCACATCAGGGTGACGTCGTCGCCGATGGCCCGGCGCACCGCCCGCACCCGCCGGGCGTCCTCGCGCCAGTCGGTGCGGCCGACCTTGACCTTCACCCGCGACCAGCCCTGGTCGACCAGCGCGGTCACGTCGCGGACCAGATCGGCGTCGCCCAGGTTCAGCCAGCCGCCGTCGGTGTTGTAGGCCTCGATGCTGTCCGGCGTACCCCCGAGCAGCTGCCACAACGGCTTCCCGGCCCGCTGCGCGGCCAGGTCCCACAGCGCGATGTCGACCATCGCCAGGGCCATGTGCACCACCCCGGACCGGCCCATCCAGTGGGTCGGCAGCCAGTACAGGCGCTTCCAGGTGCCGAGGACGTCCTCCGAGTCCGTGCCCAGCAGTGCATCGGCGTAGTACGGGTCGATCACGCCGGACAGGAGTTCCGGGGCGCAGTGGATTCCGGAGATCCCGGTGCCCACCCGCCCGTCAGCGGTGCGGATCTCCACGACCGGAACCGTCCAGTGCGCCATCGCGGCCGTGGAGTCGGCGATGGGCCGCTTCAGCGGAACAGCGAGGGCATAGGTCTCCACGGAGGTGATGACGGCACCGTCGTCGCCGCGCCGGAGATCGGCTCCCGGAACGGACAGCAGGCCGACGGCGGAACTCGGGGATGTCTGATCGGTCATGGCACAAGTCGGCCACGGCCCGCGGAAGGCGTCAACGACGAAATGCGGATACCCCTGATCAGCCGGACGGATGTGCTCCGGATAGATTGGCCGCGGCGGTGACCACCAGCCCTTCCACCACGAACACCCGCCCTGGAGACTCTGGACGACACATGGCATTTGAACTGGCCTGGCTGCGCACCTGGATCGAAGTGGTGGACTCCGGCGGATTCACCCGGGCCGCCGAACAGATGCACCTGTCGCAGCCCCGGGTCTCCGCGCACATCGCGAACCTGGAGCGCGAACTGGGGTGCTCACTGATCGAACGCCGGATCAGGCCGCTCACCCTCACTGACGACGGGCGGGCGCTGCTGCCCAGGGCGCGGGCCGTCCTGGCGGCCGCGGACGAACTGAGCACCGCCCGGCAGACCGACGCGGGTACCGTGTCCGGCACCGTCAGCGTCGCGAGTTTCGCCAGCGCAAGCTCGGAGTTCCTACCCGGCGTCGTCACCGCGCTGCGCGAGCAGCATCCCCAGCTGCAGGTGGCGGTGCTGGACGGCGGCTGGCTGGGCCTGATCGAGTCCGCGCTGGCCGACCGCCGCGTCTCGGTGGCGCTGCGCCCGCTCCGACCCGAGCCGCACGACCACGCGTTCACGGTGCGGCCGCTGTGGCGCGAACCGTTCGTCCTGCTGGCGCCCACCGGCCATCCGCTGCTGGAGCGGAACGCCATCGAACTGTCCGACCTGGCCGACCAGCGGGTCATCACCATCGGAAATCCGCTCGCCAACTCGGTGGTCGGCGACGAGGCCGAGGCGGCACTGACGATCAAGGATCTGGTCGCCCCGTCCGGCATCGTCTTCCACCAGCCGACCACCCTGGGTGCGATGGTCCGGGCCGGACACGGCATCGGCGTGATCAACTACCTCGGCGCGAAGATGATCCAGCGCGAGGGCATGCAGATCCGGCCGATCCACAACCTCGACCGGTACCGGGACGTGGGCATCTGGTGGCATGCGGAACGCCCGCTGGGGGCGGCCGCCCGGGCCTTCATCCGCGCGGTGGTCCAGGCACCGCGCCCCGACGGCACCATCGCCGTTCCACCGCTCTGACCAGCGCCATCCGCAACACGGATGACGAAGATCCGCCAATCGCCGTTGACGGCCGCGACACTGCCCGGCCAGGTTGGGCGGTAGCGAACGGCCGGACAGCGGGACAGCGTCCGGCGCCCTGACGAACGGAGCCGGCATGGCCAGCGTGCGGACCTACGGGAACCTCGATGTCGCGGTGCGCAGCGACACCTCGGACGTGGGCGAGGGCCCAGTGTTCGATCCCCGCACCGGCCGGCTGGTGTGGGTCGACATCTACGGCTGCGCGGTCCACGAGGACGACCTGGCCACGGGCGGGCAGACGGTCACCAGACTCGACACCATGATCGGAGCGGTGGCGCCCAGGGCCGAGCGGGACGGGTTCGCCGCAGCCGTGGCGGAGGGCTTCGGCCTGATCACCGACGGCGCACTGGAACTGGTCGATCCGGTGCTGCCGGAACCCTCGCTGCGGATGAACGACGGCAAGGTGGACTCCCGGGGCCGCTTCTGGGCCGGCAGCAACCACCTGGAGTTCGCCGCCGGACAGGGCAGGCTGCACCGCTGGGACGGCGCGTCCCCCAGCGTCGTGGTGGCCGACGGGCTGGTGCTGCCGAACGGGCTGGGCTGGAACGCCGAGGACACCGTGTTCTACCTGGCCGACAGCTACGCCAACCTGCTCTACAGCGCACCCTACGAACCGGAGTCGGGCGAGCTCGGCCCGCTGGAGGTACTGGTGCGGACCGAGGGCTCCGGGGTGCCGGACGGCCTGGCGGTGGACACCGACGGCTGCTTCTGGGTGGCCATGCACGGCGGCCGGGAGGTCCGCCGCTACGACCCGGCCGGCCGGGTGGTCGGGGTGGTGCCGGTGCCGGTCCTCCAGCCGACCAGCTGCGCCTTCGACCGGGACGGCCGACTGTACATCACCTCGGCCCGCAACGGCCTGTCCGCACGGGAACTGACGGACCATCCGCTGTCCGGTTCGGTGTTCGTGCTGGACACGGACACCACCGGGGTCCCGGTCCAGCCGTTCCGCGGGTGACCAGGGCGTGGGCCCGCGACAGTGGGCCCGCGGCTGCGGAACCGGTCAGACGGTGACGACCAGTTTGCCGTTCTGCACGGCCACGGTCTTGGCGGGCAGCGGGGAGGTGGCCGGGCCGTTGGCGACGGAGCCATCGGCGATCTTGAACTGGCTGCCGTGGCAGGGGCACTGGATGGTCCCGCCCTGCACACCGTCGACCAGGCAGCCGGCGTGGGTGCAGACCGCGCTGAACGCCTTGAACTGGCCGGAGGTCGGCTGGGTCACCACGATCTTGTCGTCCTTGTAGACCTTGCCGCCGCCGACCGGGACATCGCTGGTCGGGCCCAGCATGGTCGGCCCGGAGGCGGTGCTGGTGCTGCTCGAACCGGACGAGCAGGCGGCCAGCGCGAGCCCGGCGACACCGGCCACCCCGACCGCGGCGGCGCCACGCAGCACGGCGCGCCGGTCGGTGCCGGTGCCGGTGGTGCAGCAGCCTGCGCAGTCGGCGTTCTCCGGGGCAGGGGCGGCGTCGAGCTGGGTCATGGTCGCGGGCTCCCAAAGGGCAGACGTGGCGGGGCACCACGCTCAACGCGGTGCACCCGGGGCAGGTTGCGCTCCGGGTGCACCCTATGCGGCTTTCCTGTGACTACTTCTTACCGGGGGCGGCCTTCTTGGCCACCGCCTTCTTCGCCGCTGTCTTCTGCGCCACTGCCTTCTTCGCGGCCGGCTTCTTCGCCGGTGCCTGCTTCGCCGGAGCCTTCTTCGCCGCCGGCTTCCTGGCGGCCGCGGCCTCCTCCGCCGCCTCCTCCGCGAACACCCGGTCCCCCAGGATGTCGCGCAGGAACTTGCCGGTGTGGCTCTCGGCCACCGTCGCGATGTGCTCCGGGGTGCCCTCGGCGACCACCAGGCCGCCGCCGTTGCCGCCCTCGGGTCCCATGTCGACGACCCAGTCGGCGGTCTTGATCACATCCAGGTTGTGCTCGATCACGATCACCGTGTTGCCCTTGTCCACCAGCCCGGTGAGCACCTTGATCAGCTTGCTGATGTCCTCGAAGTGCAGCCCGGTGGTCGGCTCGTCCAGGACGTAGACGGTCCGCCCGGTGGAGCGCTTCTGCAGCTCCGAGGCCAGCTTGACGCGCTGCGCCTCGCCGCCGGACAGCGTCGGCGCGGACTGGCCCAGCCGGACGTAGCCGAGGCCGACGTCGGTGAGGGTGCGCAGATGCCGGGCGATCGGCGGAACGGCCTCGAAGAACTCCAGCCCCTCCTCGATCGGCATGTCCAGCACCTCGGCGATGGACTTGCCCTTGAAGTGGACGTCCAGCGTCTCCCGGTTGTAGCGCGCCCCATGGCACACCTCGCAGGGGACGTAGACGTCCGGCAGGAAGTTCATCTCGATCTTGATGGTGCCGTCGCCGGCGCAGTTCTCGCAGCGGCCGCCCTTGACGTTGAAGGAGAAGCGGCCCGGCAGGTAGCCGCGCACCTTCGCCTCGGTGGTCTCCGCGAACAGCCGGCGGACGTGGTCGAAGACACCGGTGTAGGTCGCCGGGTTGGACCGCGGGGTGCGGCCGATCGGCGACTGGTCGACGTGGACCACCTTGTCGACCAGGTCGGTGCCGGTGACCCGGGTGTGCCGTCCGGGCACGCTGCGGGCGCCGTTGAGTTCGCGCGCCAGGTGGGTGTAGAGGATGTCGTTGACCAGCGTGGACTTCCCGGAGCCGGAGACACCGGTGATCGCGGTCAGGGTGCCCAGCGGGAAGCTGACGTCCACGTCCTGGAGGTTGTGCTCGCGCGCGCCCTGGACGGTGATGTGCCGCTTGGGGTCGATCGGACGGCGCACCTCCGGGGTGGGGATGGAGCGCCGGCCGGAGAGGTAGGCGCCGGTCAGCGACTCCTTGTTGGCCAACAGGTCCTCGCGGGAACCGGAGTGCACCACATGGCCGCCGTGCTCCCCCGCACCCGGGCCGATGTCCACCACCCAGTCCGCGGTGCGGATGGTGTCCTCGTCGTGCTCCACCACGATCAGGGTGTTGCCCAGGTCGCGCAGCCGCACCAGGGTCTCGATCAGCCGGTGGTTGTCGCGCTGGTGCAGCCCGATCGAGGGCTCGTCCAGCACGTAGAGCACGCCGACCAGGCCGGAGCCGATCTGGGTGGCCAGCCGGATCCGCTGGGCCTCGCCGCCGGAGAGGGTCCCCGCGGCGCGGTTCAGCGAGAGGTAGTCCAGGCCGACGTCGACCAGGAACTTCAGCCGCTCGTTGACCTCCTTGAGGACCCGCTCGGCGATGGTCTTCTCCCGGTCGGAGAGCTCCATCGCGCCCAGGAAGTCGGCGCAGTCGCTGATGGACATCGAGGAGACCTCCGCGATGGACTTCCCGGCCATGGTCACCGCCAGCACCACCGGCTTGAGCCGGGTGCCGTGGCAGGCCGGGCAGTCCACCTCGCGCATGTAGCCCTCGAAGCGCTCCCGGCTGCTGTCGGTCTCGGACTCCGAGTGCCGGCGCTGGACGAAGGGCACCGCGCCCTCGAAGCCGGTGATGTAGGAGCGCTCGCGGCCGAAGCGGTTCCGGAACTTCACCTCGACCTGGGAGTTGTGCCCGTACAGCAGCGCCTTCCTGGCGCGCTGCGGCAGTCCGGCCCAGGGGATGTCGGTGCGGAAGCCCAACTCCTTGGCCAGCGCGCTGATCAGCCGCTGGTGGTACTCCCGGGTGTGGCCCAGCGACCAGGGGTGGATGGCGCCCTCGTCGAGGGTCTTCTCCTCGTCGGGGACGACCAGGTCCGGGTCGACCTCCATCCGCGAGCCCAGGCCGGTGCACTCGGGGCAGGCGCCGAACGGCGAGTTGAAGGAGAAGGAGCGCGGCTCCATCTCCTCGTAGGAGATGTCGTCGAAGGTGCAGTAGAGGTGCTCGGAGTACATCCGCTCACGCTCGGGGTCGTCGGCCGCCAGGTCGACGAAGTCCAGCACGACCGTGCCGCCGGAGAGCTTGAGCGCGGTCTCGACCGAGTCGGTGAGCCGGCGCTGGGCGCTCTTCTTCACGGTGAGGCGGTCGATGACCACCTCGATGGTGTGCTTCTCCTGCTTCTTCAGCACCGGCGGCTCGGTCAGCTGGATCGTCGCGCCGTCGACCCTGGCCCTGGAGTAGCCCTTGGTCTGCAGGTCGGCGAAGAGGTCGACGAACTCGCCCTTGCGGGCCCGGACCAGCGGGCTGAGCAGTTGGAACCGGGTGCCCTCGGGCAGTTCCAGGATCTTGTCCACGATCTGCTGCGGCGACTGCCGGGCGATCGGACGCCCGCAGACCGGGCAGTGCGGGTGGCCGATCCGCGCGAACAGCAGCCGGAGGTAGTCGTAGACCTCGGTGATGGTGCCGACGGTGGAGCGGGGGTTGCGCGAGGTGGACTTCTGGTCGATCGAGACGGCCGGGGAGAGGCCCTCGATGAAGTCCACGTCGGGCTTGTCCATCTGGCCCAGGAACTGCCGGGCGTAGGAGGACAGCGACTCGACATAGCGGCGCTGGCCCTCCGCGAAGATGGTGTCGAACGCCAGCGAGGACTTGCCGGACCCGGAGAGGCCGGTGAACACGATGAGGGAGTCGCGCGGCAGGTCGAGCGAGACGTTCTTGAGATTGTGCTCGCGAGCACCGCGGACGATGAGGCGGTCTGCCACGCTTCTGCGCCTTCCGGATCGATGGGGCGTCGGTCGGTCCTGGACATTGCCTCGGCCGTTGCCTTGGACACTGCCCTGGACGTCGGACGGTCCTGGACGGGGCGATCCGGGACCGTCCGACGCGACAACACTATGGGAGCACGTGTTCGATTTTTGGGGCAATCCAGAACCGTCACCCGAAGGGGTGAACACGACGCTAGCGTGAGAGCTTCCCCGCCGTGGGAAACGATGAGAAACCACGCGGGACACGCACCTCGGACGTTACGGGAGAGAGCATGACCACCCCAAGCGGGATCCCAGCGCAGACCATCGCCCAGGCCGCCGAGGCCACCGCCCGGCTGCTGCGCAGCGTCGAGGAGATGACCCCTGAGCAGGTCCTCCAGCCCTCCGTGCTGCCCGGCTGGACCAGGGGGCATGTCCTCAGTCACATCTCCCGCAACGCCGACGCGCTCTGCAATCTGCTGCGGGGCGCCCGCACCTCGCAGCCGATCCCGATGTACCCGAGCCCGGAGGCCCGCGACCGGGGCATCGAGGACGGCGCCAGGCGACCGCCGGCCGACCAGCTCGCCGACCTGCGCGCCTCCGGCCTCCGCTTCACCGCCGCCTGCGAGGCCATGCCGCCGGAGGCCTGGTCGATCCCGGTCCCGCACCGGCTCGGCCCGTTCCCCGCCTTCGGCGTCCCCTACAAGCGGGTCAGCGAGGTCGAGTACCACCATGTCGACCTGGGCCTGGACTACACCCCGGCGCACTGGCCGACCGAGTTCGTCACCCGCGAGCTGGCCTCGCTCACCGAGCGACTGCGCGACGCCCCTGACCTGCCACCGCTGCTGCTGCACGACTCCGACACCGACACCGGCTACCGCCTCGGCAGCTACGGCGTCGAGAGCGGCTCGGCGCAGACCCCGGAGCCACTGCGGCTCTCCGGCCCGGCGGGGGCGCTGGTCGCCTGGCTCTCCGGCCGCGCCGACGGATCCGCGTTGGGCGTGCCCGCCGCAGACCTGCCGGCCCTGCCGCCGCTAGGCTGACGGCATGTCGTACCACGGAGCGGTGAAGGTCGGCGGGACGCCGGCGGTGCGGGAGCTCCCGCAGCTGATGATCACCAAGGTGGCCGTCGGGCCCACGAACAACAACGCCTACCTGCTGCGCTGCCGGGCCACCGACCAGCAGCTGCTCATCGACGCCGCAGCCGACGCCCCGGTCCTGCTGGAGACCGTCGGCGGCAGCCTCGCGACGGTGGTCACCACCCACCGCCACCAGGACCACTGGAACGCCCTCGCCGCCGTCGTCCAGGCCACCGGCGCCCGCACCGCGGCCGGCCGCCTGGACGCCGAGAGCATCCCGGTCCCCTCCGACCTGCTCCTCGACGACGGCGACACGCTGCGCTTCGGCGAGATCGACCTCACCGTCCGCCACCTGGTCGGCCACACCCCGGGCGCGATCGTGCTGATCTACGACGACCCCAAGGGCCACCCGCACCTCTTCACCGGCGACTGCCTCTTCCCCGGCGGCATCGGCAACACCTGGGGCGACAGCGCCGCCTTCACCAGCCTGCTCGACGGCGTCGAGACCAAGCTCTTCGCCACCCTCCCCGACGAGACCTGGGTCTACCCGGGCCACGGCGACGACACCACCCTCGGCACCGAACGCCCCAACCTCGCCGAATGGCGTACCCGGGGCTGGTGACCCCGGCGCCCACCCCGGCGGACGGTGCCCCGCATCCACGCGACCCGGGGCACCGGTACGCGACCGGGGGATGCGCGCACACCAAGGTCTTGTCCATGCACCGGCAAAATAATCATGCTCGGCGACGGGTATCCAACGGCTATTGAGAAGAAGTCTTTGCATTGATACCTTCTCATCATGACGGAGCCCCAGCGACGCCGTGAACTGTCCGACATCGAGGCGCTGAAGGCGCTCGCCCATCCGCTGCGCCAGCAGATGCTCGCCTGGCTGCAGCGGCACGGGTCGGCCACCTCGGCCGACCTGGCCGTGACGTTCACGGCGGACCGCGGGGCGACCAGCTACCACCTGCGCCAGCTGGCCCGGTTCGGCTTCATCGAGGAGGACGGCGCCCGTTCGGCGGGCCGCCGCAGGTACTGGCGGGCGGTGCCGCAGGATCTGCGGTTGCCGCGCCGCAGTGCGAACGCCGACATCGACGCCGAGGTCGGGACGGCGGCCCAGGAGATCGCCCGCCTCTGGCGGGAACGGGCCGAAGGCCACCTGGCCGGCTTCCTCGCCGATCCGGACGCCTTCGGCGACTTCGGCACGGCCGCCATGCACTCCTTCGGCGGAACCACCCTGACCGCCGGGGAGTTGGCGGAGTTCGCCGAGGAGTACATCGCCCTGCTGAACCGCTGGCGGCGCGAGCCCGACCAGGCCCCGCCCGGCAGCCGGCACATCACCGTGCTGTTCAACGCCTTCCCCACCCCGGACGACGGGGCCCCCTCATGACCGTCTCCACCACCACGGTGACCACCCGTCAGCCCTCGCTCTGGCGCAACCGCGACTTCCTCGCGCTCTGGGGCGGTCAGATCGTGTCCACGCTGGGCTCCAGGACCAGCGCGACGGCGCTGCCGCTGCTGGTGCTCGCGATCACCGGAAGCCCGTCCAGCGCAGGTCTGGTCGCCGCTGCGGGCTCGCTCCCCTATCTGGTGGCGCACCTGCCGGCGGGCACCCTGGTGGACCGCTGGAACCGTCGGCGGATCATGCTGACCAGCGAAGTGGTCGCGGGCCTGGCCCTGGCCAGCGTCCCGGTCGCGCTCTGGTCGAATCTGCTGACGATTCCTCAACTCATGGTGGTCGCCTTCGCACAGGGCACCTGCTTCGCGTTCTTCGGACTGGCCGAGCAGGCCGCCCTGCCCAGGATCGTGCCCACCTCACTGCTGCCCGCCGCACTGGCGCAGAACGAGGCCAAGGGCCGCGGCGCCGCGCTCGTCGGTCCACCGCTGGGCGGCCTGCTGTTCAGTGCGGGCCGGGCGCTCCCGTTCCTGGCGGACGCCGTCTCCTACTGCACGGCCGCCGTCGGACTGCTGTTCGTCCGGAAGGACCTCCAGGCCGAACGGACCGTCAGGCAGGAGTCCCTGTGGCAGGAGACCACGGCGGGGCTGCGCTGGCTCTGGCGCAGTCCGCTGATCCGCGCCGCCGTCCTGCTGGTCGCCGCCAGCAACCTGGTCTTCCAGGCGCTGGCCCTGGTGCTGGTGGTGCTCGCCCGGCAGGGCGGGGCCTCCGCCGGCACGACCGGGCTGATGTTCGGCATCTACGGCGGCGGCGGACTGCTCGGCGCCCTCGCCGCCGGGGCGCTGCAGCGCCGGTTCAGCCCCAGGACCGTCATCATCGGGGTCAACTGGATCTGGGCGGCGCTGCTGCCGCTGCTCGCCCTCACCTCGAACCCCTTGCTGCTGGGCGTGATCGGTGGCGCCTCGGCGTTCCTCGGTCCGCTCTGGAACGTCGTGTTCGGGACCTACCAACTGTCGCTGGTACCCGACGAACTGATGGGTCGGGTCGGCAGTGCGGCGATGACTCTATGCTGGGGGGTGCTTCCGCTCGGCTCGATCGCCGCCGGCTATCTGCTCGCCGGCGTCGGCCCCGCCGGCACCGTCCTCATCCTCACCACCGTCATGCTGGCCACCGCCCTCGCGGCGACGGTCAGCCCCGCCGTCCGCCACGCACCCCCGCTGCCCTCGGGCCCCTAGCAGAGAAGTCCGGTTGTACGAGGGAAATTCAGATAAGACGTGTACACGCCATGGTCGATTCAACTACCTTGCTCGAGTCACCGTTGGCGCATCGGAGATGACATGGGCACCCGTTCAGACATAACCGTCCTCCTCATGGAGGAGTCCAGGACCGCAGAGATCATGCTCTCCGGTCGGGTCGACCGGCGGGCCGACGGCCTGCTCGCCGAAGCCCTGGAGCTCCTCCTGACCGATCCGCAGGTGGGACGCATCGAGATCGACACCGCACTGGTGAACTTCTGCGACCGCGGCGGGCTCACGGTGTTCATCCGGGCCCAGCGCCAGGCCGCCCACTACGGGGTCCCGCTGCGCATCGTCCGGGCGGCGCCCCTGCTGCAGCACGTCCTCAAGTCCACCGGCCTGTCGCAGTTGCTCACCTCCGCCTGACCTGCCGGGTCTCCGACGGGCGGATCCGCGGTGGCGGAGGGACGATAGCTCCCACATGCAAACAGCCGCGCGAGAGGTTGCCGACCATGAGCGTCTCCTCCGATCCCTACTCCGGTCCGCACCGTGACCGTCCCACCGCGGGCACCCGCTCGGGACTCACGGTGGAGGCCCTCGCCAACGCCGCCTGGCAGGTGCTCGCGACCGCGGGCGCGGCCTCGATCGTCCTGGGCGTGCTGGTCCTGGTCTGGCCGCACGCCACCCTCGCCGTCGTCGGCATCCTCTTCGGGATCTACCTGCTGGTCAGCGGCGTCTTCCAGATCGCCGGGGCGTTCGGCAGCCATGTGCCCGGGGCGATGCGCGCGGTCTGGTTCGTCAGCGGCGCGGTCTGCATCATGCTGGGCCTGATCTGCTTCCGCGGGGCCGCCGAGTCCATCCTGCTGCTCGGCCTCTGGATCGGCTTCGGATGGCTGCTCCAGGGTGTGATGCTGACGGCCGTCGCCATCTCCACCGAGGGGCTGCCGGCCCGCGGCTGGCAGCTGTTCCTCGGGCTGATCACCGCGATCGCGGGCATCGTGCTGATCGTCTCGCCGTTCAACTCGCTCACCGTGCTCACCGTGGTGGCGGGGATCTGGCTGCTGGTGCTCGGCGCGACCGGCCTCGTCCACGCCTTCCAGCTGCGTGCGCTCAGCAGGCCGGCGCACACCGGATGAGCCGATGCCGACCGCGGGATGACTACTCGTCAGTGCGGTGGCGCCGGACGCGGCGGTGACCCGCCCGGCGGGGTACCGCCGCGTCCGGCCGGGAACCGCGCCCTTCCGCCGCACTGGCGATCGTCATATGCTGACTGCGTTGCCCCGGACCCCGGCTGCGCGCACGCGATCGGCGCGATCCCCCAGCCAGGGGGCCTGGAGTAGAAGGCAACGTCCGTACCATGGCGCCTTTTGCCACCCGGTCCCCGTCCTCCGTCACCTGAGGGCAGGCAGGCGCGCCCGGATCCCCCGTGCCGCTCGGGGCAGCCTGTGCCCACGCACCCTGACGCGGATGGGTTCTCCGTCGGGGCTGCTTCCCGCCGCCGCTCCAGGGCATGCGGTGGCAGGCGGTCCGTACCGGTCCGGCCACCGGTGCGGACCGTCCCGGCCGCCACTCGACGGCTCGGCCGCACCCTGCCAGCCCCTGATGGAACAGTGAATCGTGCCGTCATGGGCGTAGTGCCCGGACCGCCCGGTTTCCTACGATGATCGCCGCAAGGCCCTGTTGTGCCCCCTGCGCGGCCCACAACAGCACCCGAACGCCATGCGGATACGGAGCACTCGCACGATGACAGCTCTGCACTGGCGGACGGCGCGCGAACTGCGCCTGATCGCCAAGATCATCCCTGATCCGCACCATCCGGGAGAGTGCCTGGACCGCCTCGCCGACGTCCGTGTCGCCGCGAGCGGATCCGTGCTCTACGTGGACACCCAGGCGACCGGGCAGGACGAGCGGGGAGCACCGCCGGGGGCGGGAGACCCGGAGGTCTATGCGATACCCAGCTCCTCGGTGATCTTCCTGGCCTTCCGCTAGGGGCGGCTACTCCCCCGTGTCGGCACCCCAGAAGCCCGGTCCGCCGCCGACCCAGGCCACTGCCTCGGACTGGGCCACGTCGATGTCCTCCAGCCCCGCTCTGCGGGCGAACTCCTCGACGTCGGCCAGGTTGTAGGCCTTCCCCACCACGGTGCCGAGGATCTCGACGCCGCGGTAGGGCGGGCGTGTCGTCATGGTCGGCGGGTGGACCACGATGTGGGCGCCGTGGCCGCCATGACCGCCGTGACCGCTGTGCTCGGTGCTGTCGGTGTGGTTCATGCGTTCCATCCTGCCGCCCGCGCCCGCCGAAAGCGCGTCAATGAACCGCTGACTTCCCGGCCGCGTACCCCTCGGTGGACCGCCGATCCCGGTGGGGGCGGCCGATGCGGAGCGGAGTGGCTCATGTGGGTACGTGGAGTCGGCGGGGTACTGCTGATCGCCCTGGGGGCGGTCTGGGTCGCCCAGGGGACGGGAGCGGTGCACGGTTCGACGATGAGCGGCCACAGCCAGTACGCGGCGCTCGGGGTGCTCGTGATCCTGGCGGGGGTCGCACTGCTCGGATGGGCCTGGCGGGTCCGGGCAGGCCGGTCCCGCGGCGGTCGCTGACCGCCGCGGGGCCGTACCCCGAGCTGACCGGTCGGGTCCTGCCGTCGGGCCGGGGTCAGCCGACCAGGAGCCGGGAGCGCAGCTCGGCGAGGGTCCGGGTGTCCAGGTCCAGGCCCTGCTTCAGGTAGGAGCCGAAGGAGCCGTACTGCTGCTGCACCTCGGTGAAGCCGCTGTTCAGGTAGGTCGGGTCGACCGCCAGCAGCGGCTTGTAGATCGCCGCGTAGGCGGCCGGCAGCGCGGCCAGGGTGGCGGCGTTGGAGGCGGCGTTGTAGTCGTTGCTGGCCAGGTAGTCGGCCATCACCGTCTGCGCCGGCACGCCCAGCGCGGTGAGCAGCGCGGCGCTGGCCCAGCCGGTGCGGTCCTTGCCCGCGCTGCAGTGGTAGACCACGTTCAGGTCGCGGCCGTCGGCGATACCGGACAGCACGGCGTGGTACGCGGTCTGCGCCGACGCCGAGTCGACCATGGTGACCTCGGCCTGCTGCATGATCTGCACGGACTCGGCGGCGCTGGTCGAGCTGAAGGAACCGGTGTTCGCGGCGCCCAGGACGTTCTCCCTGATGTCCTTCGCCCCGGCCGGCACCTGGTCCGGCGCGGCCGCCACCTCGGAGTCGGTGCGCAGGTCGTAGACGGTGTGGATGCCGAGCCGCTGCAGCTCGGCCAGGTCGGCCTGGGTGAGCTTGGACATGTCGCCGGACCGGTAGACGACGCCCATCTTCACCCAGGAGCCGTCGGCGGTGCGGTAGCCGCCGGCGTCGCGGAAGTTGGGCGCGGAGGCCAGGTGCAGGCTGCGGTCGGCCAGGGTGAGGCCCTCGCCCCGGCTGGGGACCAGCCGGAACCACTGGCGGTCGGCGCTGCCGGCCACCGTGACGGTGACGCTGTCGGTGCCCTTGCCGTGGGCGACCGCGTGGCGGTAGTCGATGTGCTGCTGGGTGCTGCCGGTGTAGAGGGTGACGTGGTCCAGGCCGGTCGCGGCCCAGCTGATGGTGTAGCTGCCGTCGCTGTTGCGGGTGACCGTGGCGGCGGTGAAGGGGATGGGATGCGCGGCGCCGGGGCGGGCCCAGGCCGGGGACTGCGTGTGGTGCGCGCCGGTGGCCGCTTCGGCTCCGGTGGCGGCCGAGGCGACCGCGCCGAGGGCGAGGGCCGAAGCCAGGACGATCCGGCCGACGGGACGGGCGGAACGGTGATTGCGCAGGTGGGGGGTGGTCATGGCACGGGACGGTAGTGCTGACACGTGTACCTGCCGAGGTCCGCGAAGCAACCGGGAGGTGGCTGCGGAACGACATCCTGGTGCCGGGGCGTCGGGACGCCGGCAGCCTGGCCCGATGCCGCCGAACCCCGAACCCCGAACGCGGAAAGCGGAAAGCGGAAAGCGGAAAGCGGAAAGCGGAAAGCGGAAAGCGGAAAGCCGAACGCCCCGCACCGGAGGAACCGGTGCGGGGCGTTCGCTGGTCTTTCGCGGTCGGGGCCGACGGCCCCGGGAGCGGAGGACCTTACAGCGGGCGGATGTTCTCGGCCTGCGGGCCCTTCTGGCCCTGCGTGACGTCGAACTCGACCTTCTGGCCCTCGAGGAGCTCGCGGAAGCCCTGGGCGTTGATGTTGGAGTAGTGGGCGAAGACGTCGGCGCCGCCGCCGTCCTGCTCGATGAAGCCGAAGCCCTTTTCGGCGTTGAACCACTTG
The DNA here is from genome assembly GCF_042510965.1 of Streptacidiphilus jeojiensis. Taxonomy (NCBI): domain Bacteria; kingdom Bacillati; phylum Actinomycetota; class Actinomycetes; order Kitasatosporales; family Streptomycetaceae; genus Streptacidiphilus; species Streptacidiphilus jeojiensis. Next base: position 255,177 of record NZ_JBEUKS010000011.1, on the reverse strand, counting down.
ACGGTACCGGTGGCCATGTCTCTCGTTCTCCTCTGTAGTCGTGCAGGAACCGCACCGTGCGGACTCCGAGTACTCGATCCGCACGCCCGTGCCATGAATGAGGGGGGATCCCGGACAGCAAAAAAGCCCGCGATCGGGATCACGGGCGTACAAACGTCGAGAACCACGACTACTACAGGGCAAAACCGTACACGATGGGCGCCCTCGGGACCACGCGACGCGAGAACCGGCGCGTGTCGCGCGCCGGGGACACTCCGGCCGGGTGTCGACACCACGTGCGACCCGGGATCCGGGATCTGTTGACGCCACCCGGTACGCACCCTGTATTCTCTAGATCAGTTGCAGTGCGTGGTTCCCTAAGTTTTGGCCGCCCGTGATCGCGATCACGGGCGTTCGTGCTTTTGCAGGTCCCTTCGTGACCAGGGTGATCATTCCGGCGACACAGGGTTCGTACCGTGCGGATCCTGGCACCAGCCCCTGACAGAAGGAGACCAATATGGCCACCGGTACCGTGAAGTGGTTCAACGCCGAAAAGGGTTTCGGCTTCATTGAGCAGGACGGCGGCGGCGCCGACGTCTTCGCTCACTACTCGAACATCAACGCGCAGGGCTTCCGCGAGCTCCTCGAGGGCCAGAAGGTCGAGTTCGACGTCACGCAGGGCCAGAAGGGCCCGCAGGCCGAGAACATCCGCACGATCTGACGATCGCCGCGCGTCGAGGACGCCCCCGCACTCCGGTGCGGGGGCGTCCTTGCGTTTCGCTGCCACTCCCTCACTGCTGCTCCCCGGCGGCTGCTACGGCTTGCGGTAGTTCAGTCCGCCGATGAGGAAGTACACCAGTCCGGCGAAGATCACGATGACCGCCAGGGAGAAGCCCAGAATCTCCAGGACCACCATGGCCTGCCCCTTTCGTCCAGATTCGCCCCCCTGGCGGCGACGCTATGCGAAAAGGGACGAACCGGCCAGCCGGTCGGACTCTGCCGCTCCCGCCGCGTCCGCTTCCGCCTCCGCGTCAGCCTCCTCCGTCGCACGGGCGGTCCTGCGCTCCAGCGCGGACGAGAGCACGGCCAGGCCCAGCGCGGCGACGGCGAAGGCGGCTCCGACCCAGTTCGGCGCGGTGTAGCCGAGGCCCGCCGAGATCACCAGGCCGCCGACCCAGGCGGCCAGGGCGTTGCCGAGGTTGAAGGCGCCGATATTGAGGGCCGAGGCCAGCGTGGGCGCCCCCGCCGCCTGGTCCAGCACCCGCTTCTGCAGCGGCGGCACGGTCGCGAAGCCCAGGGCGCCGATCAGGAAGACGGTGACCGTGGCCGCGACCTTGTCGTGCGCGGTCACCGTGAACAGCGCCAGCACCACGGCCAGCGCGCCGAGGGCGACATAGAGCATCCGCATCAGCGAACGGTCCGCGTAGCGGCCGCCGACCAGGTTCCCCACCACCATGCCCAGGCCGAACAGGGCCATCAGCCAGGTCACCGAACCGTCGGCGAAGCCGGCCACCCCGGTCATCATCGGTGCCACATAGGTGATCGCGGCGAACACCCCGCCGAAGCCCAGCACGGTCATCGCCATCGCCAGCAGCACCTGCGGATTGCGCAGCACGGCGAGTTCGTGGCGCAGCCGCACCTCCGCGGAGCGCGACTGGTCCGGGATCAGCCGGGCCACCCCGATCAGGCCGACCACACCGAGGCCGGCGATGAACAGGAAAGTGGCCCGCCAGCCGAGGTGCTGTCCGACCAGGGTCCCGAGCGGTACGCCGACCACATTGGCGACGGTCAGCCCGGTGAACATCATGGCGATGGCGCCGGCCTTCTTCTGCGGCGCCACCAGGTCGGCGGCGACCACCGAGCCGATGCCGAAGAAGGCTCCGTGGGCCATCGAGGCGACGATCCGACCGACCAGCATCACCCCGAAGGCCGGGGCCAGCGCGGAGACGGTGTTGCCGACGATGAACAGGCCCATCAGCAGCATCAGCATCCGCTTGCGCGGTATCCGGGTGCCCAGCACTGTCATCAGCGGCGCACCGGCCACCACCCCCAGCGCATAGCCGGTGACCAGCAGGCCCGCGGTGGGGACGGAGACACCGAAGGAGTCGCCGATCTGCGGCAGCAGCCCCATGACCACGAATTCGGTGGTGCCGATGCCGAAGGCCCCGATGGCCAGGGCGAGGAGTGCGAGAGGCATGGATGCGCCTTCCGGGGAGTGCGGGCTTCCAGGGGTGCGGAAGCTGGGTACGAACTCCGAGGTTAGTTGCAAGCGCTGGCTATTTGCAAACGCTGGTTATTGCAGCGGTGCCGTACCATCGAGGCATGACCGCCACAGACCCAGAACTCACAGCGCTGGCCCAGGGCTGGTGCGCCCTCTCGCTGCTGCACGGACGGATCGAGTCGCACATCGAGCAGGCCCTGCAGGCCGGGCACGACCTCAGCGTGCGGGAGTACTCGCTGCTGGACGTGCTCAGCCGGCAGCACAACGGCACCGGCGGCCATCTGCGGATGTCCCAGGTCGCCGAGGCCGTGGTGCTCAGCCAGAGCGCCACCACCCGGCTGGTCTCCCGGCTGGAGGACCGCGGGCTGCTGTCCCGCTACCTCTGCCCCACCGACCGGCGCGGCATCTACACCGATGTCACCGAGGCCGGGCTGGCGCTGCTGGAGCAGGCGCGCCCGACCAATGAGCGCACCCTGCGGGAGGCCCTGGACGCCGCCGCGCAGAACCCGGAGCTGGCGCCGCTGGTGCGCGCCGTCAGCTCACTGCACGCGGTGCACGCCTAGGCACTCCCCCGGGCGCCGGGCACCAGGCGCTGGGCGCCGGGGTGGGCCGGCGCCGCGCGCTACTCCTCGTCCAGCGCGCGGCGGGCGTACTCGCCGAGCTCGTCCGCCCCGCAGGACTCGGCCAGCTCGACCGCGGCGCGGAACTGCTCGGCCGCGTCCTTGGCGCGGCCCTCCGCGAGCAGCGCCGTCGCCAGGTCGACCAGCGCCCGCGTGTGCTCGTACGGGGCGGAGCAGTGTTCGAACCGGTCCACGGACCTGCGCAGCAGGTCGATCCTGGCCTCGCCCGACTCGGCGAACTCGGCCGCCGCGCGCAGCGCCGTGCCGACGGCGGAGTCGGTGCCGAACCGTTCCGCCCGGACCAACTGGTCCGCGGCCAGCGAGCGGGCCAGGTCCAGGTCTCCCAGCATGCCGTGGGCCTGGGCCAGCGCCCGCTGCCAGCCGCACCAGCCCGGGTTGCTCATCTCGCGACGGTCCAACCGCTCGCCGGCGGCCGTCAGTTCGGCCACCGCGCCCTCGGCGTCGCCGAGGGCGATCAGCAGTCCGCCGCGCACCGTCTGCGAGTCGGGGAACACCACCGCGGCCGAGTAGGGGGCCTGGAAGCGGTAGCGCTCGGCAAGCTGCCGGGCCTCCTCCAGCTTGCCCCGCGCCATCAGCACCGCGGCCAGCGTCCCCACCGCGAACCAGTGCACCGGCACGCCCTCGCCGCCGACCCGGTTGGCGATCGACAGGCCCTCGCGGGCGCTGCGCTCGGCGTCGACCAGGCTGCCGCTGCGGAAGCGGATGTAGCCCAGGATGGTGTGGCCGAAGGCAAGGTGGGCCCCGCGCCAGCCGGCCTCCTCGTACTCGGCGATGCCCTTGGCGAAGAGCTCCTCGGCACGGTCCGGGAGGTCCGCGAACATGTACACCAGCGAGGCCAGGGTGGGTACTTCGAAGGCCCACTCCTGGTCGGTCCAGCTGAGGCCCTGCTCCTGGGCGAGATCGGCGTAGTGGATGGCGGTGGCCACCGGCTCGCCGCGGACCACGGCGTCCCAGGCGCGCAGCCCGAAGACGTAGCGCTCGGCGGTGCCGATGGTCTGCTCGCCGCGTTCCAGCAGCAGTGCCAGGTCGGCCAGGCGTTCGGAGCGGGCCGCCGAGCCCTCCTCGGCGGCGTCGAAGGCGCACCACATGAAGTTCCAGACCAGCAGCCGCAGCCGGGTCTGGTCGGAGACCGCCAGCGCGGCCGCCTCGGCGGTGGTCCGGGACGCCTCCAGCAGGCTGTTGCTGTGCGCGAGCGACTGCGCCAGCCGGACCGTGATGCCCTCGTGCAGCTGGTCGGGCAGCTGCGGCTGCTCCAGCGCGGCCCGCAGGTGGCCGACGGTCTGCGCCGGGTCGTAGAGCAGGGTCGAGCAGCCGAGCTCGAACAGCACCTCGGCCCGCTGGGCCGGCGACGGGGGCTCCCGCAGCGCCCTGGCCAGGCAGCGCTGCGCCGTCTCCGGCGCCCCGGCCTGCATGAACGCCCGGGCCGCCGAGCGCAGTTGCTCCACCACCGCGGAGTCGCCCTGGGCCGGGATCTCCAGCCAGTGCCGGGCCGCGGTGATCGGGCCCTTGCCGGCGCCGAGCACCACCCAGCCGGCCCGGCCGTGCATGGCGGTGCGCAGGTCCTCCGGGATGCCCCGGTAGACCGAGGTGGCGACCAGCGGGTGGATGAACTCCAGGATCTGATGGCCGGTCAGGATGCGGGCCGCGCGCAGCCGGTCAGCCGCCTCGGCGGCGTCGGCCGGGGTCAGCGAGGCGGTCGCGGCGGCGAGTTCCAGCGGGGTGTGGATGCCCAGCACGGACACCGCCCAGGCCAGCCGCACCGAGGAGGCGCCGAGCCGCTCCAGCCGGGCGACCAGTCCGGTGCCCTTGGTGGCCGCGGCCACCTCGCGCAGCAGCGGGCAGGACTCCTCGACCGCGGCCAGCCCGCGCTCCTGGGCCTTGGCCAGCAGTTCGACCGTCTCGAAGGGGTTGCCCCCGGTCACCGCCCACACCTCGCGGCAGAAGGCGTCCTCGACCCGGACCGGCGGGCTGCCGAACATCCGGCGCACCAGCGCCGCCACCGCGTCCGGGGTGAGTGCGGTCAGACCCAGCGGAGTGGCGCCGTTGGCACCGGCCATGGTGCGGAAGGAGGCCGGACTGTCCGGGAGTTCGTCCGGGCGGTAGGCGGTGACCAGCAGCACCGGCAGTCCGTCGACCCGGCTGGCGAAGGAGGCCAGCCAGCTCAGCGACTCCGCGTCGGCCCAGTGCGCGTCGTCCACCACCAGGACCAGCGGCCCCCGGGAGACCGCCAGGTTGGTGACCACCCAGTCCAGGCCGTCCCGGACGCCCTGCGGGTCCGGCTGCGCCGCGGCCGACTCCTCGTCCTCCTGTGCCAGGCCGATGGCCGGGCCGACGATGTCGTTCCAGCCGCCGAGCAGCTCGCGCTGCTCCTCCTCGCCGAGGCCGGCCAGCAGCGGCTTCAGCAGGGCTCGGACCACGTGGAAGGCCGACAGCTGCTCCTGCTCCCCGCCACGGGCCGCCAGCACCAGCAGCCCCCGCGCGGCCGCCTCCTCGCGGACCGCGGCGAGCAGGCTGGTCTTGCCGAGTCCTGCGGCACCGGTGTAGACGAGCAGCCGCTCGCCCGGCCGTGCCGGAACCGCCCTGGCCGCCAGGCTGTCCAGCGCGCCACGGGCGGCGTCGAGTTCGGCGTCACGTTCCAGCAGTACGCCGCCACCTGCATGCTTCTGCTCCGCCACGGGTCGAGCCTAGCGCCAACGCGCCTGACGGGCGGGCTCCTTGCGGAACCCGCCCGCCACCGTCCTGCAGAGATTTTTGACGCTCCGTCACCAACTCTCCACAAACGGAGCGCCGAAGTCGCTGCTCGGGGCTACTGCTTCTGCAGTTCCCGCTCCGACTCCTGCATCTGCTGCTCCTCCTTGCGGGAGGCCATCAGGCTGGTGACCGTGGTCACCGCCAGCACCACCACGATGAAGCCGAGCGAGAACGGGATGCCGATCTCCGGGGCCCAGTGCGCGCCGGCCTCGTGCAGCGCGTGCAGCAGCAGCTTCACACCGATGAAGCCGAGGATCACCGAGAGCCCGTAGGAGAGGTGGACCAGCTTCTTCAGCAGGCCGCCGATGAGGAAGTAGAGCTGGCGCAGGCCCATCAGCGCGAAGGCGTTGGCGGTGAAGACGATGTACGGGTCCTGGGTGAGTCCGAAGATGGCGGGGATGGAGTCCATCGCGAACAGGACGTCGGTGGTGCCGATGGCCAGCATCACGATCAGCATCGGGGTGATCAGCCGCTTGCCGTTCTGCACCACCAGCAGCTTGGTGCCGTGGTAGCGGTCGGTCGCCGGGAAGCGGTTCTCCACGGCCTTGAGCAGCCGGTTCTCCTCGAACTCCTCCTCCTCTTCGCCACCGTCGGCCCTGGCCTCCTTGATGAGCTTCCAGGCGGTCCAGATCAGGAAGGCCCCGAAGATGAAGAAGACCCAGGAGAAGCTGGCGATGATCGCGGCACCGGCGGCGATGAAGGCCGCCCGCAGCACCAGGGCGATCAGCACGCCGACCATCAGCACCCGCTGCTGGTAGATGCTGGGCACCGCGAACTTCGCCATGATCAGGATGAAGACGAAGAGGTTGTCGACGCTGAGCGACTTCTCGGTGATGTACCCGGCGAAGAACTGGCCGGCCGGGGCGGAGCCCGAGTGCCACCAGAGGAAGCCGCCGAAGCCGATGGCCAGCAGGACCCAGACGGCGGTCCAGATCCCCGCCTCCTTGAGCGAGACGTCGTGCGGCTTGCGGCCGCCGATGAAGAAATCGGCGGCGATCAGGGCGACCAGCACCCCGATGGTGGTGGCCCACATGGCCATGGAAACGTCCATGAACTGCTCCTTCGGCAAACGTGTCGGGCTGCCGAAGGTCTCCTCCGCCCCGCCGTCACCAGCTACGGTCGCATCGCGCACGGGGCCGACATTTCCGGGCGCGGTGCGGACCGCCGCCGTGTTGACGGAAACATCGTTCTAGGGAGTACTCCCCTTCGAGATCCCATCATCCTCACTGCATGGTAAAACGCAGGTAAAGGACCGGCATCTCAAGGGAAACCGCAGGTCAGAGGTAGGGAGCGATGGCCGGGAGCATGTCCTGGAAGGTGCGTCCGCGGGCCGGGGCGCCGATGGCCGACATCTGCCAGCCGCCGTGGGTGTCCCGCTGGACCTTCGCCATCACCTGGCCGGTGTGCGCGCCGCCGCCGGTGAGGCTGTAGCGGGCCAGCTCCTGACCGGTGCTCTCGTCGACCAGCCGGCAGTGCGCGTTCTCGACCTCCTGGAAGGTCTGCCCGGTGTAGGAGTTCACGGTGAAGACGATCTGGTTGACGTGCTCGGGGACCCTGGAGAGGTCCACCAGGATCGACTCGTCGTCCTCGCCGCCGGCGCCACCGGTGAGGTTGTCACCGGTGTGCCGCACCGAGCCGTCGTTGCTCACCAGGTGCTGGAAGAACACCACGTCGGCAAGCTGGTGGTCGGCGAAGAGCACCGCCGACGCGTCCAGGTCGATCTGCCGCGCGCGCCGACCGAACAGCCCCTTTCGCGGAGCGGCCTGCCAGCCCAGGCCCATCCGCACCACTGTGAGCGTGCCCCCGCCCGCCTTCTCCAGGCTGACGCTCTGACCCTTGTTCAGACTCACCGACATGGTGGACATCCTCCCCGTTCCCGGCACACGCGGATGCCTTGATCGCAATCCGTCTTGATTGCATACCCGGGCGTCCGCAGCAAACTCTACGCAAGGAACGGGCGGGCCGCTCACGCCATTCCGGCCTCACGCATCTGGCGTAGTTCCTTCTTCAACTCGTTGACTTCGTCGCGCAGCCTGGCGGCCACCTCGAACTGCAGCTCGGCCGCCGCCGTGTGCATCCGGTCGGTCAGCTCGGCGATGAGCTCGGCCAGCTCGGCCGCCGGCAGCCCCTTGGCGTCCGCGGCGCCGCGCTTGCCGGCCGCGCCCAGCGCCGGGACCGGCGCCTTGGCGCCGCGCCCGCCCTTCACCCCGCCCGGCTGGCGGTAGCCGGTGCTCAGCAGCTCGCCGGTGTCGATGTCCTCGCGGGCGATGGAGTCGAGGATGTCGCCGATCTTCTTGCGCAGCGGCTGCGGGTCGATGCCGTGCTCGGCGTTGTAGGCCTGCTGGATCTCGCGGCGGCGGTTGGTCTCCTCGATCGCCTTCTCCATCCCCGGGGTGATCCGGTCCGCGTACATGTGGACCTGGCCGGAGACATTGCGGGCGGCACGGCCGATGGTCTGGATCAGCGAGGTGCCCGAACGCAGGAACCCCTCCTTGTCCGCGTCCAGAATCGCCACCAGGGAGACCTCGGGCAGGTCCAGGCCCTCACGGAGCAGGTTGATGCCGACCAGCACGTCGTACTCGCCGGCCCGCAGCTCACGCAGCAGCTCCACCCGGCGCAGGGTGTCGATGTCGCTGTGCAGGTACCGGACCCGGATGTCCAGGTCGAGCATGTAGTCGGTGAGGTCCTCGGCCATCTTCTTGGTCAGGGTGGTGACCAGGACCCGCTCGTCCTTCTCGGTCCGCAGCCGGATCTCGTGGATCAGGTCGTCGATCTGACCCTCGGTCGGCTTGACCACGACCTCCGGGTCGATCAGGCCGGTGGGGCGGATGATCTGGTCGACCTGGCCGTCGCCGCGGGCCAGCTCGAACTTGCCGGGGGTCGCCGAAAGGTAGACGGTCTGGCCGATCCGCTCCAGGAACTCCTCCCACTTCAGCGGACGGTTGTCCATCGCCGAGGGCAGCCGGAAGCCGTGCTCGACCAGGGCGCGCTTGCGCGAGGCGTCGCCCTCGTACATCGCGCCGATCTGCGGGACGGTGACATGGGACTCGTCGATGACCAGGAGGAAGTCCTCCGGGAAGAAGTCCAGCAGGGTGTTGGGCGCGGTGCCCGCGTCACGGCCGTCGATGTGCCGGGAGTAGTTCTCGATGCCCGCGCAGGTGCCGATCTGACGCATCATCTCGATGTCGTAGGTGGTGCGCATCCGCAGCCGCTGGGCCTCCAGCAGCTTGCCCTGCTTGTCCATGGTGGCCAGGGTCTGCTCCAGCTCCGCCTCGATCCCGGCGATGGCGCGCTCCATCCGCTCCGGGCCGGCGACGTAGTGCGAGGCCGGGAAGACGTAGAGCTCCTGGTCCTCGCTGATGACCTCGCCGGTGAGCGGGTGCAGCGTGGTCAGCGCCTCGATCTCGTCGCCGAACATCTCGATCCGGACCGCGAGCTCCTCGTAGACCGGGAAGATCTCGATGGTGTCGCCGCGGACCCGGAAGGTGCCGCGGGTGAAGGCGACGTCGTTGCGGGTGTACTGGATGTCCACGAAACGGCGCAGCAGGGCGTCCCGGTCGAACTCCTGGCCGACCTTGAGCTGGACCATCCGGTCGACGTACTCCTGCGGCGTGCCCAGGCCGTAGATGCAGGACACCGAGGCGACCACGATCACGTCCCGACGGGTCAGCAGCGAGTTGGTGGTGGAGTGGCGCAGGCGCTCCACCTCCTCGTTGATCGAGGAGTCCTTCTCGATGTAGGTGTCCGTCTGGGCGATGTACGCCTCGGGCTGGTAGTAGTCGTAGTACGAGACGAAGTACTCGACCGCGTTGTTGGGGAACAGCTCGCGGAACTCGTTGGCGAGCTGGGCGGCCAGCGTCTTGTTGGGAGCCATCACCAGCGTCGGCCGCTGGAGCTTCTCCACCATCCAGGCGGTGGTGGCCGACTTGCCGGTGCCGGTCGCGCCGAGCAGGACGACGTCCTTCTCGCCCGCGCGGATCCGGCGCTCCAGCTCCGCGATGGCGGTGGGCTGGTCGCCGCTGGGCTGGTAGGGGCTGACGACCTCGAAGGGCGCCACTGTTCGCTCTAGATCGGTGATGGGTCTCACGGAACCAACCGTACGACCCGGCACTGACAATCCGCTGCGGTCAGCTCACCCTGGCGCTGTCGCGGGCCAGCGCGACCAGACGGGAGACGGCCCGCAGGTACTTCTTGCGGTAGCCGCCGTTCAGCATCTCCTCGCTGAATATCCGGTCGAACGGCAGCCCGGAGGCGACCACCGGCAGCTCCCGGTCGTACATCCGGTCGGCCAGCACCACCAGCCGCAGCGCGGTGCTCTGGTCGGCCACCGGGACCACCCCGGTCAGGCAGACCGCCCCGACGCCGTCCAGCAGCGCGCCGTAGCGGCTCGGGTGGACGGCGGCCAGGTGCGCCAGCAGCTCCTCGAAGCCGTCCAGCGAGGCGGTCGCGCCGATCCTGTCCGCCACCGCGCCGACCTCCACGTCGGTGTACGGCGCCGGAGCCTCGGGCAGACCGCGGTGGCGGTAGTCCTGCCCGTCGATCCGGACGCTGTGGAACCGCGAGGACAGGCCCTGGATCTCGCGCAGGAAGTCCGCGGCGGCGAAGCGGCCCTCGCCGAGCTTGCCGGGGAGGGTGTTGGAGGTCGCGGCGAGCTTCACCCCAGCCTCGGCCAGCCGGCTGAGCAGCGTGGACACCAGTACGGTGTCGCCCGGGTCGTCCAGCTCGAACTCGTCGATGCACAGCAGCCGGTGCCCGGACAGCGCCTTGACGGCCTGCTGGAAGCCCAGCGCGCCGACCAGGTTGGTCAGCTCGACGAAGGTACCGAAGGCCTTGGGGCCCGGCGCGGCGTGCCACAGCGAGGCCAGCAGATGGGTCTTGCCGACCCCGTAGCCGCCGTCGAGGTAGATGCCGCCGGGGCCGGCCGGGACCGGCGCAGTCCGGCCGAACCAGCGCTTCTTCGCGGACTGCCCCGGGTCCGTGGCGTTCATCGTGCCGACGAAGGACTCCAGCACCCGCACCGCCTCGGCCTGGCTGGGCTGCTCCGGGTCCGGGAGGTAGGTGCTGAACCTGGCGCCCTGGAACCGCGGCGGCGGCACCATCTCGGCCACCATCCGCTCGGCGGGCACCACCGGGCTGCGCGAGGTCAGCGAGGCGGGCCGCGGCGCGGCATCAGCGAGAGCGGCAGGGGCGGGCGTTTCGGCAGCTGGCACAGCTCCCAAGCGTACGGTCCCGCCACCCGTGGAAGACTCAGCACTATGCGTCGACTGCTCCCGGAGACCCCGGATGTGACAGACCTCACCAGCCTGGCCGGGCTGGCCGAGGCCTACGCCTACCCCGACCGGCCCTGGCTGCGCGCCAACATGGTGTCCAGCCTGGACGGCGCATCGCGCCTGGACGGGCTCTCCGACGGGCTCTCCTCCGAGGGCGACAAGCGGATCTTCGGAGTGCTGCGGGCCCTGGCCGACGTGGTCCTGGTCGGCGCGCAGACGGTACGCGCCGAGGGCTACCGCCCGGCCCGGGCCCGCGCCGAGTTCGCAGAGGCCCGGGCGGCCCGCGGGCAGCAACCGGCCGCGGCGATCGCGATCGTCACCCGCAGCCTGGACCTGGACCTGGAGCTGCCGCTGTTCACCGAGCCGCTGGTGCCCACCCTGGTGATCACCTGCGCCGGCGCCCCCGCGGACGCCCTGGAAGCGACCCGGAAGGTGGCCGACGTGGTGGTCGCCGGGGAGGAGCAGGTGGACCTCCCGGCGGCGGTCGCGGCCCTGGCCGGGCGCGGCTGGACCAGGCTGCTCACCGAGGGCGGCCCGCGGCTGCTGGGCCAGCTGGCCGCGGCCGGCCTGCTGGACGAGCTGTGCGTCACCCTGGCACCGCTGCTGGCGTCCGGGGACGCCCCCAGGATCACCCACGGCCCCGACGCGCTCACCCAGCGGATGGACCTGGTGTCGCTGCTTGAGGAGAAAGGTTTCCTCTTTGCCAGGTACGCCCGTAGCGTGAGCAGTCGCACCTAACGGAAGAGGATCGTCCGCCTGCCGGGCGCGGATACCGGATCGGCCCGTTCCGCCCGGGCAGTATGAGGCCAGTGCCAGTGGTGCCGGGGGAAGCAGAACAAGAAGGGACGCGCGTGTTCACCACCGTACTTTTGATCGAGAAGGCCCTCTCCGCGGCCGACGTCGAACTGCTGACCACCCTGCACGGCGAGGACCCGGTCTCCTTCCACGTGCTGATGCAGCCGCGCGGACGGCAGGACGAGTTCCTGCGCGCCGTCGACGACGTGGCCTTCGGCTATCTGGACCGGGCCGCCCACGAGCGCGACGAGCCCCGGGGCGCCGAGGCCGTGGACACCGCGGCCGCCGGGCTGGAGCACACCCTGGAGGGGCTGCGGTCCGCCGGGGCGGAGGCCACCGGACGGGTGATCGAGGAGAACCCGCTGCAGGACCTCAAGGCGCTGGTCGCCGACGTGTCCGCGGACGAGGTCATCGTGCTGGCCGCGCCGCACTGGATCGAAGGGCTGTTCCACCGCGACTGGGCCTCGCAGGCCCGGCACAAGGTCGGCGTCCCGGTGCTGCAGCTGTTCGCCCAGCAGGACTGACCGGCCGTCGACTGCTGGCAGAATCGAGCCAGACCGTCCCGCCGCAACCCTCGGAGAGCCTCAGTGACGTCCCCTGCCCCCGCGAGTGCCGCTGATCTCGCCGCACCCCACTTCATCGGGATCGGCGGCGCGGGCATGTCCGGCCTGGCCAAGATCCTGGCGCTGCGCGGCGCCGCGGTCTCCGGCAGCGACGCCAAGGAGTCCACCGTCGTGCTGGCGCTCAAGCAGCTGGGCGCCGAGGTGTTCGTCGGGCACGCCGCCGAGCACGTCCCGGCCGGGGCGAGCTGCATCGTGGTCTCCAGCGCCATCCGCGCGGACAACCCGGAACTGGTCGCCGCCGGCGAGCGCGGCCTGCCGGTGATCCACCGCGCCGACGCGCTGGCCGCGCTGATGCAGGGGCACCGCGGCCTCGCCGTCGCCGGGACCCACGGCAAGACCACCACCACCAGCATGCTGGCGGTCAGCCTCACCGCCCTGGGCCTGGACCCCTCCTTCGCCATCGGCGGGGACCTCAACGAGCCGGGCAGCAACGCCCACCACGGCACCGGCGAGATCTTCGTCGCCGAGGCCGACGAGAGCGACCGCAGCTTCCAGAAGTACTCCCCCGAGGTCGCCGTGGTCCTCAACGTGGAGCTGGACCACCACGCCAACTACGCCTCCATGGACGAGATCTACGAGTCCTTCGAGGCCTTCGTGGCCCGGATCGTGCCCGGCGGCACCCTGGTCGTGGACACCGACCACGCGGGCGCGGCCGAGCTCGCGGCCCGGGTCGCCGGCCGCGAGGACCTGACCGTGGTCCGGGTGGGCGAGTCCGAGGGCGCCGACGTCCGAATCCGCTCCATCGTCGCGCGCGGGATGACCAGCGAGGTCACCGTGGTGCTCGACGGCCGCGAGCTGACCTTCACGGTCTCCGTCCCGGGCCGCCACTACGCCCACAACGCGGTGGCCGCGCTGGCGGCCGGGGTCGCCCTGGGCGTCCCGGCGGCCGAACTGGCCCAGGCGCTCAGCAGCTACCAGGGCGTGCGCCGCCGGCTCCAGCTCAAGGGCGAGGTCCGCGGGGTGCAGGTGATCGACTCCTATGCGCACCACCCCACCGAGATCGCCGCCGACCTGGAGGCCATCAACGCGGCCTCCGGGGACGGCCGGGTCCTGGTGGTCTTCCAGCCGCACCTGTTCAGCCGCACCCAGCAGCTGGGCGCCGAGATGGGCGAGGCGCTGTCGCACGCCGACGCCGTGGTCGTCCTGGACATCTACCCGGCCCGCGAGGACCCGGTCCCCGGCGTCACCAGCGAGCTGGTGATCGCCGCCGCCCGGGCCCACGGCGCCGACGTCACCCCGGCCCACTCGCTCGCGGACGTGCCCGACCTGGTCGCGGGAATGGCCAAGGACGGCGACCTTGTTCTCACCATGGGCGCCGGGGACGTGACCTTCCTCGGGCCCGAGATCCTTGCTCGCCTCGCCTGAAAGGCAGGACACCTGATGTCGTACGAGATCGAGAAGACCGACGCCGAGTGGCGCGAGCAGCTCACCCCGGCCGAGTACGCCGTCCTGCGCCAGGCCGGCACCGAGCGCCCGGGCGTCGGCGAGTACACCGACACCAAGACCGAGGGCGTCTACTCCTGTCGCGCCTGCGGCAACGAGCTGTTCAGCTCCGAGACCAAGTTCGACAGCCACTGCGGCTGGCCCTCCTACTTCTCCCCCCTCGCCGAGGACCGGGTGCAGTACATCGAGGACACCACCATGGGCATGCGCCGGGTCGAGGTGCGCTGCGCCAAGTGCGGCTCCCACCTCGGCCACGTCTTCGAGGGCGAGGGCTACGGCACCCCGACCGACCAGCGCTACTGCATCAACAGCATCTCGCTGAAGCTGCGGCCCGCAGCGGGCTGAGACGGCAGAGTGGAGCCCCCGGTGCGCGATCGCGCACCGGGGGCTCCACCGTCTGCGCGGGGGCCGGCTCCCGCTAGCGGTAGCGGAGTTCGGCCAGCTCGGTGGTGAGGTTGGTGCGGAAGGCCGGGATCCGGGCCAGGACCGGGAGGACGGCGTTGCGCAGGGTCCGCACCAGCGGGTTGCGGACGGTGGAGATGCGGGTCATCCGGTCGGTGAAGGCGACCACCCGGAGGGCGACCGGGCGGCGCTGGGGCTCGTAGCGGGCCGGGTCGCCGTCGGCGAGGGCCCGGCCGAGGGCGTAGGCGTCCTGGATCCCGGTGTTCATGCCCTGGCCCCCGGCCGGGCTGTGGACGTGGGCGGCGTCGCCGGCCAGGAACAGCCGGCCGGCCCGGTAGCGGTCGGCGACCCGGTGGTGCACCCGGAACCGGGAGGACCAGGCGACGGCGGTGACCCTGGCCTGCCCGGGGGCCCGCTCGTCCAGCAGCTGCTGGACGAAGGCCAGGTCGGGCTCGGCCGGGGCCTCGTCCACGGTGGCGACGACGCGGTAGTGGCCGCCGGGGAGCGGGGCGACGACGCTGATCCCGTGGCTGCTGAAGCCCAGTGACACCTCGTCGGCCCCCGGCGCCCAGTCCATCTCGACGTCGGCCAGGACGAAGGACTCGCCGTAGGCGGAGCCGGAGAAGCCGATCCCGGCCGCCTCCCTGACCGCGCTGTGCATGCCGTCGGCGCCGACCGCGTAGTCGGCCCGCAGCGTCTCGCCGGTGTCGGTGGTGAGGGTGACCCCGTTCTCGTCCTGGACCACGCCCTTGACCTGGTACGGGCGGTGCACATCGCCGCCGAGCTCGCGCAGCCTGGCCAGCAGCACCGCCTCGGTCCGGTCCTGCTGCACCAGCAGCGCGTACGGATACGCCGTGGGCAGCTTGCCGAAGGTGGTGCTGAGCAGCGTGCGGGAGCCGTCGCGGACGGTGAAGCGGTCTATCTTCAGCCCGCGGGCGATCAGTTCCCGGTCCGCGCCCAGCTCCTGCAGCACCTCCAGGGTGCGGGCGTGCACCACGGCGGCGCGGGAGGTGTTGGCCCCCTCGGCCAGCCGGTCCAGCAGCACGAAGTCGACGCCGGCCTCGGCCAGGGTGACGGCCAGCGCGAGCCCGGTGGGGCCGGCCCCGACGATGGCGACGGTGGTGCTTGCGGGAAGAGCTGTGGCGTTCATCCGAGCCTCCGACTGCTTGTGCCAACGTCTGTTGGCATTACTGTGCAGCAGTCCCGGCTTGAGTGTCAACAGTTGTTGGCCTACATTTGTTGGCATGACGTCCGACGAGGAACCGCCCACCGCGGCGAAGCGCTCGGACCGCACCAAGGCCACCATCCTGAGTGCGGCCCGCCGACGTTTCGCCGCCGACGGCTACGAGCGCACCACCATCCGCGCCGTCGCCGCCGACGCCGCCATCGACCCGTCCATGGTGATGCGCTACTTCGGCAGCAAGGAGCGGCTGTTCGACGCCGCCCTCACCATCGACCTGCGGCTGCCGGACCTCGGCGCCGTCGCCCCGCAGGACCTGGCCGGCACCCTGCTGCGCCACTTCCTGGACCGCTGGGAGAGCGACCCGGCCGACGACGCGCTGCTGGTGCTGCTGCGCTCGGCGGTGACCAACGAGCGGGCCGCGCTGCGGATGCACGAGATCTTCGCGACCCAGGTGGCCCCGGCCCTGGGCGCCGCGCTCGGCCCGCAGGCCGCCGCGGTGGCCCCGGTGCTCACCACGCAGCTGCTCGGACTGGCCCTGACCCGCTATCTGGTGCGGCTCCCCGCGGTCACCGCGCTCACCCCGGAGCAGCTGGTCGACGCCCTGCTCCCGGCCGTGCAGGCCACGGTGCGGTCGGCCGGGTCGCGGCCGCCCGGTCCGACTACGCTCTGACCGGGGAAGTACCGGGATTCCGACGGAGAGTGAGGGAGCGTCCCATGGAGGAGGCCGTCGCCGGACGCGCCACCAGGGGCCGGCCGCGCAGCGAGCGCGCCAGGTCCGCCGTCCTGGAGGCGGCGGCAGAGCTGCTGGTGTCCGGTGGCATCGACGCGGTGACCATGGAGGCGATCGCGGCCAGGGCGCAGGTCAGCAAGGCCACCCTGTACAAGTGGTGGCCGTCGCGGGCGCACGTGATGCTGGAGAGCCTGTTCAGCCGGACCAGGCACACCACCGAGATCGACGAGTCCGCCCCGCTGGAGGAGGCGCTGGTCAGTCAGTTGTCGCTGGTGACACGGGAGTTCCGGGAGACCGAGACGGGTCCGCTGATGGCCGACCTGGTGGCCGCCGGTCAGGCCGACCCGGACATCCGGGCCGCGCTGGACGAGCAGTGGCTCCGCCCGCGGCGGCAGATCACCACCCGGCTGCTGCGGGCCGCGGTGGAGCGCGGTGAGCTGGACCCGGGGATCGACCTGGCGGCGGCGGTGGACCAGCTCTTCGCCCCGGTCTACTACCGGTTGCTGCTGGGCCACGAGCCGTTGCACGACGACCTGGCGGCGACGCTCACCGGGCAGTTGCTGAACGGGCTGCGGACCGGGGCCGCCGCTCCGAAGGGGTGAGTCAGCCCCGGGAGCGCGCCTCGCGCAACTGTCCCAGGGTGGAGACCACCCACACGGCCAGTCCGACCAGGGGCAGGGCGGCGCCGAGCAGGGTGACCCCGGTCCAGCCGTAGCTGTCGTGCACCGCGCCGGAGACGCCGGTGGCCAGCGCGCCGCCGAGGAAGACCGAGGTCATGAAGACCGTGTTGATCCGGGCCCGGGCGTCGGCCCGGAGGCCGTAGATCTCCCGCTGACTGAGGACCTGGTGGCTCTGGACCGCCAGGTCCAGCAGGACGCCGGCCAGGGCCAGCAGCACCAGGTTTCCGGCCCAGAGCCCGGCCAGCAGCATCGCCACCACGGCCAGGGCCAGCGCCAGTCCGCTGCCCAGCCGGCCGTGGCCGCGGTCGCCCAGCCACCCGGCCAGCGGAGCGGCGGCCGCCCCCGCCGCGCCGACCAGCGCGAACAGCCCGATCCCGACCTGGCCGAGGTGGTGACGGCCGATCAGCTCGAAGGACACCGAGGTCCAGAAGCAGCTGAAGGCGCCGAACATCAGCGCCTGGCAGAGCGCACGCCGCCGCAGCGCGGGCTCCTCGCGGACCAGCCGGCCTATCGACAGCATCAGCTGCGGGTAGGTGCCGGCGTGGTCGGGCTGCCGCTTGGGGAGCACCCGGACCAGCAGCACCGACAGCGCCACCATGAGCACGGCGGACACCAGGTAGATGGTGCGCCAGCCCCAGGCGGCGGCGATCAGGCTGGAGACGGTGCGGGCCAGCAGGATGCCCAGCAGCAGTCCGGTCATCACGGTGCCGACGACCTTGCCGCGCTCACGTTCGGGTGCCAGGTGGGCGGCGAGCGGAACCAGGATCTGGGCGACCACCGAGGTCATCCCGACCAGTACCGACATCGCCAGGAAGAACCCGAAGTCCGGCGAGAGCCCGGCCGCGAGCAGGGCGGCCGCGGTCACCAGCAGCGTGCGCGAGGCGAGCGCCCGGTTCTCCAGCAGGTCACCGAGGGGCAGCAGCAGCACCATGCCGAGCGCGTAGCCGAGCTGGGTGAGGGTGACCACCAGCGCGGTGCTGCCCTGGCTGACACCGAAGGCCGAGGCGATCGGGGCCAGCACCGGCTGCGCGTAGTAGATGTTGGCCACGGCCATCCCGCAGCCGATCGCGAGCACCAGGATCACCCGGCGCAACCGGGCGGGCGACAGCTCGGACGCCCCCTGGACCGCGGGGGTGCCGGTGACCGGGGCCGGCCGGCCCTGCTGGGTGTCCCGCATACGAACTCCTCCACGACGGCGTCCCGGTATTTACTGAACGCATCGTTCACTATACACCCGGGTCCGCGGCCCCTGGCAGCGAATGGGGCGAAGGGAGCAAGTCGCACGCCGTGCCGGAGGAAACCTCAAATCTAGCTCTGAGAATGGCGACCAGCCCTTCCCCCATCGACGGCCCGGGGAGATGCTCAGGGCCATGGAGCCGGGTGCGGGGGACCCGGCTCCTCCGCCTTTGTGGAGGTGCGGGGTGAGCCTTGACGTCTCGTTCACCGTCTCCGGTGCCGCTGTGGGGGCGGCCTCGTTGAATCTGGTGCGATGCGCGGTCCGGGGGCGGAGCCGGTCGAGGCCCGCACTCGCCGCCGCCAACCGGCTGATGGGGTGGGCCCTGCTGCTGACGCTCGCACTGGGGACCGTGGCGACGCTCGGCTGGGCCGACGACAGCATCCAGGGCACCCAGGGGCTGGACCGCAATCCGCCGGTGCTGGGCACGGCGGTCCTGTGCGCGGTCGGCACCGTCGTCATGATCGCCGCCAATGCGCTGGCCCGGCGGGTCCCCGACCGGCCGTCGGTCGGCCGGGAACCCGCTGTTTCGGCGCGCCGGGACCGGTGGAGATCGGCCTCGGGCACCCGCTGACCGCGGGCCGCCCGGCTCGGTGATACTCCGTCAGTTGCCGGGCGCGCTCCGGCGGTTCAGGCCAGGCCGGCCAGCAGCTCGGCGACCGGCTTGCGGCGCCCGGTGAAGAAGGGCACCTCCTCGCGGACGTGCAGCCGGGTCTCCGAGGCACGTAGGTCGCGCATCAGGTCGACAATCCGGTAGAGGTCGTTCGCCTCGAACGCCAGCAGCCACTCGTAGTCGCCCAGTGCGAAGGAGGCGACCGTGTTGGCCCTGACGTCGGGGTAGCCGCGGGCCAGCATCCCGTGCTCCATCAGCAGCCGGCGGCGCTCGGCGTCCTCCAGCAGGTACCACTCGTAGGAGCGGACGAAGGGGTAGACGCAGACGTAGTCGCGCGGGGTCTCGTCGGCGAGGAACGCCGGGATGTGCGACTTGTTGAACTCGGCGGGGCGGTGCAGCGCCATGTTGGACCAGACCGGCTCCAGGGCGCGGCCGAGCCGGGTGCGGCGGAAGCGGTTGTACGCCTCCTGCAGGTCGTCGCTGTCCTCGGCGTGCCACCAGATCATCAGGTCGGCGTCGGCACGCAGCCCGGAGACGTCGTAGGTGCCGCGGACGGTGACGTCCTTCTCGGCGAGCTGCGCGAACAGCTCCTCGACCTCGGCCGCGTGGGCGCTGCGGTCGTCCGGCAGCACGTCCTTGAGCCGGAACACCGACCACAGGGTGTACCGGATGACCTTGTTGAGGTCGCGTGCCTTCGGCTTGTTCTCACTGCTTTCCGTCATGCGCCCATTGTCCCTTCCCGGGCGAGCGCCCCCTGCACCAGGGTTGCCGCCCGCCAGCCGCCGGCGATGCAGGCGGGGATGCCGACGCCCTGGTAGGCCGCCCCGCACAGGGCCAGGCCCGGCAGTTCGGCGACCTGCTTCTCGATCAGGTCCACCCGGTCCAGGTGCCCGACCGGGTACTGCGGCAGCCCGGCACGCCAGCGGGTGACCGTGCTCGCGAACGGGACGGCGGTGATCCCGGCGGCCTCGGCGAGGTCCCGCAGCGAGCGGGCGACCAGCTCGGAGTCGTCCAGGTCGAGGTCCTGCTCCTCGTTGTGGCGGCCGACCGAGGTGCGCAGCACGAAGGTGTCGGGGGCGGCCTCGGCCAACCAGCGCCACTTGTTGCTGGAGAAGGTGGACGCCTTGATCGAGCGCCCGTCCACCGGCGGCACCAGGAAGCCGCTGCCGGACAGCGCGCCCAGCTCGGAGCGGTGGAAGGCGAGGGTGACCAGTGCCATTCCGGCGTACTCGACGGCGGCCAGCCCGGCCGAGGCGGCTGGGGCCTCGACGGCCAGCAGCCGCGCCGCGGCCGGGGCCGGCACGGCGAGGACCACCGCGTCGGCCTCCAACAGCTCCTCCCCCACCTGCAGTTGCCATCCGTCGGGGGTACGGCGCAGCGAGCGCGCCTCGGCGCCGAGCCGCAGCTCGACCCCGGCGGCGCGGCAGGCCTCCGCGACCGCGACCGGGAGCCGGCCGATGCCGCCGTCGATGCCCTGGAAGACCGGGGCCGGGTTGGCCGGGGTGGCGGCCTGTAGCGCCCGCACGCCCTGGACCAGCGAACCGCCGCCCCGCGCGGTGGCCAGCAGCTGCGGTACCGCGGCGCGCAGCGACAGTGCGTCGGCGTGGCCGGCGTAGACCCCGCCGAGCAGCGGCTCGACCAGCCGGTCGACCACCTCGCGGCCGAGCCGGTCGGCGATGTAGGCGCCCACCGCGACGTCGTCGCCGACCTCGGTGACCGGGCGGTCGGGGTCCAGGTCCTCGCCGATCCTGGCCAGGCCCTCGGGCGAGACCACCCCGGAGGCGGCCAGCGCGTCCAGGTCCCCGGGCACGCCCATCACCTGTCCGGCGGGCATCGGGCGCAGCGCGCCCCGGGTCCAGATGGCGGCCTTGGCGGTGGCCGGCGGCTGCAGGGCGTCGCCCAGGCCGACGGCGCGGGCCAGGGCGACCGCCTCGGGGCGGCGGGCCAGCATCGACTCGGCGCCGAGGTCGACCCGGACGCCGGCCAGTTCGCCGGTCCTGAGCTTGCCGCCGAGGCGGTCGCCCGCCTCCAGCAGGGTGACCCGGGCGCTGCGGGGCGAGCCGTCGGCGCCGGACAGCCGCGCGGCGGCGGCGAGACCGGCGATGCCGCCGCCGACGACCACGACATGGGGCAGGGAGGCTGTGCTCTGCATGGACTTCACTCTCGCACATGCGCTCCGGTGCCCCGATCGTGACCTCGATGTGACGCCCGCACCGGGAACCTGTCGCCGGGTCGCCGGGTCCAATGGTGGAATCGGCCCGCCACGGGGCGGGCCTGCCAGAGGGGGAGGACCGGACCATGGGGCAGACGCGCACAGGACGGAACAGACGCCGGGGCACGGCGCTGGGAGCGGTGGTACTGGCCGGCGGGCTGGCGCTCGGGGCGTGCAGCGCGAGCAGCGGGACCAGCAACTCCGCTGCGGCCGGCAGCGCGGCGAACAACAAGGCGGCGGCGCCCCAGGCCCAGGCGGGGGCCGCCGGGAGCGGTTCGAGCTCGGGCAGCGGGAGTGGAAAGAGCACCGGCGGCACGTCCTCGGCGCAGTTGCAGGCGGCCCAGGCCGCGCGGTCCATCATCTACACCGGTGAGATCCAGCTGCGCACCGAGGGGGTGGACGCGACCGCCGCGCGGGCGGAGGCGCTGGTGAAGTCGGCGGGCGGCTACGTCGACTCGGAGGTGACCGGCACCGTCGGCACCATCCCCTACGTCCCCTACGCGGTGTCCTCCGGCAGCGGCACCGGCTCGACGGCGCAGACGCTCTCCCCGCCCACCGACGCCAGCGGCGAGTCGGCCCAGCTGGTGCTGCGGGTGCCGGCCGTCTCCTACGACAGCGTCTTCGGCCAGTTGCAGACCCTGGGCACGGTGCTGGCCCAGCAGCGCACCGCGCAGGACGTCACCCAGCAGGTGGTGGACATCGACAGCCGGGTGAAGTCGGCGCAGGCCAGTGTGGACCGGGTGCGGGCGCTCTACGACAAGGCGCAGAGCATCGCCGACGTCACCACGCTGGAGCAGGACCTCACCCAGCGCGAGTCCGACCTGGAGTCGCTGGAGGCGCAGCAGCAGGCCCTGGAGTCGCAGGCGGCGATGTCGACGGTGACGCTGGAGCTCTACGCCAAGGCGACCGCACCGGCTGCGCCGCACGGCAGGAGCGCGGGGGGCGCTGCGCTCTCGGCCCTGAAGAGCGGCTGGCACGCGCTCTACCTGACGTTCCGTTGGCTGCTGGTGGCGCTTGCGGCCGTGCTGCCGTTCCTGGTGCCGATCGGCCTGCTGATGTGGCTGGTGCAGGTGGTGGCGCGGCGGCGGCAGAACGTCCGGGACGCGGTTCGCGCCGAGCAGGAGCCGTCTGAGCTGGAGCCGGAGCACCAGGGGGGCTCGTGAGCGATTGCGGCTGCGGGCCGTAGCTGGCTTGTCGCGCAGTTCCCCGCGCCCCTGGGGGTCTGCAACTGGCTCAGTTGCAGACCCCCAGGGGCGCGGGGCCGCCGTCGAAGATCCGCCGGAGGCGGTCAGCGCTGGGTGGCCTCGTGGACGTGGGCGACCAGGCGGGTGAGGGTGTCGGGGTCGGTGCTGGGCAGCACCCCGTGGCCGAGGTTGAAGACGTGGCCGCGCCCGCTCGCCTCGGCCGCCGCCAGCACCTCCTCGGTCTTGGCGCGGATCGCCGCCTCGGGGGCGAACAGCACCGTCGGGTCGAGGTTGCCCTGCAGTGCCTTGCCGGGGGCGACCCGGCGGGCGGCCTCGTCCAGCGGGACCCGCCAGTCGACGCCGACCACGTCCGCACCCGCGTCGCCCATCAGCCCGAGCAGCTCACCGGTGCCCACGCCGAAGTGGATCCGGGGCACCCCGTAGCCGGCGACCGCGTCGAACACCTTGGCGCTGGCCGGCATCACCGAGCGCCGGTAGTCGTCCGGGGCCAGCGCGCCGACCCAGGAGTCGAACAGCTGCACCGCCGAGGCCCCGGCCTCGATCTGCACCTTGAGGAAGGCGGCGGTGATGTCGGCGAGCCGGTCCAGCAGCTCCTGCCACAGCTCCGGGTCGCCGTACATCAGCGCCTTGGTGTTCTCGTGGTTCTTCGACGGGCCGCCCTCGACCAGGTAGCTGGCCAGCGTGTAGGGGGCGCCGGCGAAGCCGATCAGCGGGGTGGCGCCCAGTTCGGCGGTGAGCAGGCCGATGGCCTCGGTGACGTAGCTGACGTCCTCGGGCTCCAGCGGCCGCAGCTGCCGCAGGTCGGCGCGGCTGCGGATCGGGTTGGCGATCACCGGGCCGATGCCGGGCTTGATGTCCAGGTCCACGCCGATGGCCTTGAGCGGCACCACGATGTCGCTGAAGTAGACCGCGGCGTCCACCTGGTGGCGGCGCACCGGCTGCAGGGTGATCTCCTTGACCAGCTCCGGCATCGTGCAGGAGTCCAGCATGGCGATGCCCTCGCGGACCTTCAGGTACTCGGGCAGCGACCGCCCGGCCTGGCGCATGAACCACACCGGGGTGTGCGGCACCTCCTCGCCCCGGCAGGCCCGCAGGAACGCGGAGTCCTTCACTGCATCGGAGTCTTGCACCGCACCGGACTTCGCCACTGTCTCACTCCCGCTGTCGCTCACGGCACAAATCCTCGCACGCGCGCGACCCGGTTCCGTGCCCGGCCCGTGGTGCCTCCCGCACGCGAAGGTGCCCGCGTCTTACTCTTCCGGCATGGCAGCGGTCAGCGGGCACCCAGCGAGTGAGGACGGAACCCCCGGCGTACCGCCGGTCTTCCGCGAGGCCGTGGAGGCGCTGCGCGGGACGCGGCTGCGCCCCGAGGTGGTCATCGGCGACACCCCGGCGCCGCGCAAGCTGGCCTCCTACGCCTACGCCCTGACGGCCACGGTGGAGGTGGACGGGGAGGAGCTGGCGGACGGGCGGCTGGTGCTGCTGCACGAGCCGGGCGGCCACGAGGCCTGGAACGGCGAGTTCCGGCTGGTGTCCATGGGCCGCGCCGAGCTGGAGCCGGAGATGGGCTCGGACCCGCTGCTGGGCGAGGTCGGCTGGTCCTGGCTGATGGACGCGCTGTCCCAGCAGGGCGCCCGCTGGACCGAGCCGAGCGGCACGGTCACCCGCTGCTCCTCGCAGTACTTCGGCGGCCTGGCCGAGCGCGAGGGCTCCACCGAGATCGAGATCCGCGCCTCCTGGACCCCGCTGCCGCACGACCTCCCCGGCGGCGGCTTCGCCGAGCACCTGCGGGCCTGGTGCGAGCTGCTGTGCCAGTGCGCCGGCCTGCCCCCGGCGCTGCCCGCGGCTTCGGCGGGCCCGGCCGCGGCCACCGGCGGCGTGGTACCGATGCCGATGCGCCGCCGCCCGCTCTGAAATTCGGGCAGACGTTCGGCGTGTCGACCGCTTTTGATCACTTTAGGGTGACTTACGCTCGGTCGAGTTGGTCAAAATGCACGAAGTGCCCGATTTGACGCTCACTCAATCGTGATCATTCGCTAAAGCCGGGCAACCATCATGCCGAAGCAGTCAGTGACCCTTTCCACCCGAGGACCCCACCCCATCTGCGACTGACCGGGTCTTCGAGCCATCCCTCAGGAGGCCTGGTGTCTGTTCTTCTCGAGCACCCCGCAAACCTGGTCGCCTATCGTCCGACCAAGCCCACCGCCATGGTGGTCGTCGCGGACCCCCGGGTCCGCAGCACGGTCACCCGGCACCTCTGGGCCCTGGGCGTTCGCGACGTGATCGAGGCTTCCTCACTCGCCGAGGCCCGCCCCCGGGTCGGCACCCCCCGAGACATCTGCATCGCCGACGTCCACCTCCCCGACGGGTCGGGGCTGGCGATCCTCGCCGAGACCCGCGCCGCGGGCTGGCCCAACGGCCTGGCCCTGTCCGCGGCCGACGACATCGGCGCCGTCCGCAGCGCGCTGGCCGGCGGGGTGAAGGGGTACGTCGTCACCGGCACCCGGGTCAACACCGGCCTGCCGCAGCGCCCGGGGATGGCCGGCGCCCCCGGCATGGGCGGCCGTCCCGGCCTGCCCGGCCACCTGCGCCGTCCCGGAATGCCCGGCGGCGCTCCCGGCGGGACGCCCGGGGCCGCTCCCGGCACCCCCGGCACTCCCCCGCCGCCCGCCTACCGGGAGCTGTCCGGCCGCGAGGTGGAGGTGCTCCGGCTGGTCGCCGAGGGGCAGTCCAACAAGGCCATCGGCGTCGCCATGGGCCTGTCCGCACTCACCGTCAAGAGCCACCTCGCCCGGATCGCCCGCAAGCTCGGCACCGGCGACCGGGCCGGCATGGTCGCGGTCGCGCTGCGCACCGGAATCATCCACTAGTACGACCAGCGCCTCACCGTATGAGGGAACGTTCCTCCGCCCTCCTACGGTGAGGCGCAGCCGTGTGCGACTGTGTGCGCGCAGGCGGACGGGAAGGCGCACGGGCGTAGGCTTGGCGCGTGACCGACGCCCGCGAAGCCACCACCGACAGCACAGACGACGCCACAGGCAGCCAGGCTGCCGGCGACGGGGCCGACGCCCCGGAGGCCGGCGGTCCGGTTCCGCTGCTGGAGCCTCGTGAGGGCATCCCCCCGGTGGTCGCCGACGCGGCCGCGCTCGCCGAGGTCGTGGCCCGCTTCGCGGCCGGGACCGGGCCGGTCGCCATCGACGCCGAGCGGGCCTCGGGCTACCGCTACGGACAGCGCGCCTACCTGGTGCAACTGCGCCGCCAGGGCGCCGGCAGCACCCTGATCGACCCGGTCGGCTGTCCCGACCTCTCCTCGCTGGGCGCGGCCCTGGCGGACACCGAGTGGGTGCTGCACGCCGCCACCCAGGACCTGCCCTGCCTGGCCGAGCTGGGCATGCGGCCGACCTCGCTGTTCGACACCGAGCTGGCCGGCCGGATCGCCGGCTTCCCCCGGGTCGGCCTGGGGCCGATGGTGGAGAGCGTGCTGGGCTTCACCCTGGAGAAGGGCCACTCCGCCGTCGACTGGTCCACCCGGCCGCTCCCCGAGCCGTGGCTGCGCTACGCGGCACTGGACGTCGAGGTGCTGGTGGACCTGCGGGACGCGCTGGAGGCGGAGCTGGACGCCCAGGGGAAGCTGGACTGGGCCAAGGAGGAGTTCGCCGCGATCGCCGCCGCCGGTCCCCCCGCGCCCAGGGTGGACCCCTGGCGCCGGACCTCCGGCGTGCACAAGGTGCGCCGCCGCCGGCAGCTGGCCGCCGTCAAGGAGCTGTGGCAGACCAGGGACCGGGTGGCCCGGGACCGCGACATCTCGCCGGGCCGGATCCTCTCCGACGCCGCCATCGTCACCGCCGCGCTCGCCATGCCGGCCAACATCCACGCGCTGCAGGCCCTGCCCGGCTTCGGCCCTCGGGTGCACCGCCGGGCGCTGGAGCAGTGGTTCGCCGCCGTGGAGACGGCCCGGGCGATCCCCGAGGCCCAGCTCCCGCCGCCGTCGGCCCCGCACGAGGGCCCGCCGCCGCCCCGCTCCTGGGCCGAGAAGGACCCGCTGGCCGCCGCCCGGCTCGCGGGCGCGCGCAGCGCGGTGGGAACGCTCGCCGAGTCGCTGAACCTCCCGCAGGAGAACCTGGTCTCGCCGGACCTGGTGCGCCGGGTCTCCTGGACCCCGCCCTCCCCCGCCACCGCCGAGGCGGTGGCCACCGCTCTGCGCGGCCACGGCGCCCGCAGCTGGCAGTCGGAGCTGGTCGCGCCGGTGCTCGCCAAGGCGTTCGCGCAGGCCCGCACCCCTGCCCCGGTGCCCCCGGCGGCCTCCGCCAACGGTCAGGGCTGAGCCGGCCGCAGGGTCGCCGCACAGCGCGGGAGCGCTCCAAACGGGCTGCGGAAGGGCGGCCGGAGGACTGCTCCGGGTTCGGTATGGGAAACGAAGTTACTAGCAGGTAGCATCTCTTCCAGGGACGTCGTCGACCCGTCACGGGCGGCGGCTGCCCCGCACCGGTCCAGCTGGGCCGCTACGTCATTTGGGCCCCCACATGGGGACTTGGGAGGAGAGCCACCGTGCCTCGTACCGCGAGGGACGTCGTCTTCGTCGACGGCGTCCGCACCCCGTTCGGCAAGGCCGGACCGAAGGGCATCTACGCGGAGACCCGCGCCGACGATCTGGTGATCAAGGCCATCCGCGAGCTGCTGCGACGCAACCCGAGCCTGGACCCGGCCCGCGTGGACGAGGTGGCCATCGCCGCCACCACGCAGATCGGCGACCAGGGCCTCACCCTGGGCCGCAGCGCGGCGCTGCTGGCCGGCCTGCCGAAGACGGTGCCCGGCTACTCCATCGACCGCATGTGCGCCGGCGCGATGACCGCCGCCACCTCGGTCGCCGGCGGCATCGCCTTCGGCGCCTACGACATCGCCATCGCCGGCGGCGTCGAGCACATGGGCCGCCACCCCATGGGCGAGGGCGTGGACCCCAACCCCCGCTTCCTGTCCGAGAAGGTCGTCGACGAGTCGGCGCTGTTCATGGGCATGACCGCGGAGAACCTGCACGACCGGTTCCCGCACCTGACCAAGGAGCGCTGCGACGCCTACGCCGTCCGCAGCCAGGAGAAGGCCGCCAAGGCCTACGCCAACAACGTCATCCAGCCCGACCTGGTCCCGGTCGCGGTGCGCCGCACCAATGAGGCGGCCGGTGAGACCGGCTGGGGCCTGGCCACGGTCGACGAGCCGATGCGCCCGGGCACCACCCTGGAGATGCTGGCCGGCCTGAAGACCCCGTTCCGTCCGCACGGCCGGATCACCGCGGGCAACGCGGCCGGACTCAACGACGGCGCCACCGCCTCGCTGATCGCCGCCGAGGACGTGGCCCGCGAGCTGGGCCTGCCGGTCAAGATGCGGATGGTCTCCTACGCCTTCGTCGGCGTGGAGCCCGAGGTCATGGGCATCGGCCCGGTCCCGGCGACCGAGAAGGCGCTGCGCCAGGCCGGTCTGACCATCGCCGACATCGGCGCGTTCGAGATCAACGAGGCCTTCGCCATCCAGGTCCTCTCCATGCTGGACCACTTCGGCATCGCCGACGACGACGAGCGGGTCAACCCCTACGGCGGCGCGATCGCCTACGGCCACCCGCTGGCATCCTCCGGCGTCCGGCTGATGACCCAGCTGGCGCGCCGCTTCGAGGAGCGCCCCGACGTCCGCTACGGCCTGACCTCCATGTGCATCGGCATGGGCATGGGCGGAACGGTCATCTGGGAGAACCCGAACTTCACCGAGGGTGGCAAGTGATGAGCACTCCAATCATTAACGACACCACCGCGCTGCTCAAGCGCGCCCACGAGCTGTTCCCGGACGAGGTAGTCACCTCGGCCCACGTCCGCCACCTGGACCTGCCGCTCGGCGCGGGCAAGTTCGCGCTGATCACCCTGGACAACGGCTTCGACCACACCAAGCCGACCACCTTCGGCCCCGGCTCGCTGGCCAGGCTGAGCGAGGCGCTGGACCAGGTCGAGCGCGAGGCCGCGGCCGGCGAGATCGCCGCCGTCGGCGTCACCGGCAAGCCGTTCATCTTCGCGGTCGGCGCCGACCTCAAGGGCGTCGAGGTGCTCAAGGAGCACAGCGACGCGCTGGCCATCGGCAAGGGCGGCCACGACGTCTTCAAGCGGATCGCCGCGCTGCCCGTGCCGACCTTCGCCTTCTACAACGGCGCGGCGATGGGCGGCGGCGTCGAGGTCGGCCTGCACTGCGACTACCGCACCGTCAGCACCGGCGTCCCGGCGTTCTCGCTGCCGGAGTGCTTCCTCGGCCTGGTCCCCGGCTGGGGCGGCTGCACCCTGCTGCCCAACCTGATCGGCCCGGCCAAGGCGATCTCGGTCATCATCGAGAACTCGCTCTCGCAGAACCGCCAGCTCAAGGGCAAGCAGGTGTTCGACCTGGGCATCGCCGACGCGGTGTTCGCCCCGGCCGACTTCCTGGAGCAGTCACTGCTCTGGGCCGCCACCGTGCTCAAGGGCGAGACCGTCGTCGAGCGCCCGGAGATCGACCGCGGCGAGGCCTGGGACGCGGCGGTCGCGCACGGCCGCGCCATCGCCGACTCCAAGGTGCACGGCGCCGCGCCGGCCCCGTACCGGGCGCTGGACATCATCGCCGCGGCCAAGAACGGCGATCTGCAGCAGGGCTTCGACGCCGAGGACGCGGCGCTGGCCGACCTGATCATGGGCGGCGAGCTGCGCAGCGGCATCTACGCCTTCAACCTGGTGCAGAAGCGCGGCAAGCGCCCGTTCGGCGCGCCGGACAAGTCGCTGGCCCGCCCGGTCACCAAGGTCGGCGTGGTCGGCGCGGGCCTGATGGCCTCGCAGCTGGCGCTGCTGTTCGCCCGTCAGCTCAAGGTGCCGGTGGTGCTCACCGACATCGACCAGGAGCGGGTCGACAAGGGCGTGGGCTACGTCCACGGCGAGATCGACAAGCTGCAGGCCAAGGGCCGGCTCAACCAGGACGGCGCCAACCGGCTCAAGGGCCTGGTCACCGGCTCGCTGGACAAGGCCGCCGCCTTCGGCGACGCGGACTTCGTGATCGAGGCGGTGTTCGAGGAGCTGGGCGTCAAGCAGCAGGTGTTCGCGGACGTCGAGGCCGTGGTCTCGCCGACCTGCATCCTGGCGACCAACACCTCCTCGCTGTCGGTCACCGAGATGGCCGCCAAGCTGGAGCACCCGGAGCGCGTCGTCGGCTTCCACTTCTTCAACCCGGTCGCGGTGCTGCCGCTGCTGGAGATCGTCCGGGGCGAGAGCACCGACGACGCCTCGCTGGCCACCGCGTTCGGCGTGGCCAAGAAGCTGAAGAAGACCGGCGTGCTGGTCAAGGACGCCCCGGCGTTCGTGGTCAACCGCATCCTCACCCGCTTCATGGGCGAGATCCAGACGGTCATCGACGAGGGCACCCCGATCGACACGATCGAGAAGGGCGTGGAGCCGCTGGGGCTGCCGATGTCGCCGATCGTGCTGATCGAGCTGGTCGGCCCGGCCATCGCGCTGCACGTCTCGGAGACGCTGCACGGGGCGTTCCCGGAGCGGTTCACCGTCTCCGAGAACCTGCGCCGGGTGGTCGCGGCCGGCAAGCGCGGCTTCTACACCTGGGCCTCCGGGCAGCAGGAAATCGACCCCGAGGTCGCAGCGCTGCTGCAGGTCGGCGACGTGGTGCTGACGCCGGAGCAGGTGCTCGACCGGGCGCTCACCGCGGTGGCGCAGGAGATCGCGCTGATGCTGGACGAGGGCGTGGTGGCCGAGGCCCAGGACATCGACCTGTGCCTGATCACCGGCGCGGGCTGGCCCTTCCACCTCGGCGGGATCACTCCCTACCTGGACCGTTCGGGCGTCTCCGAGCGGGTCAACGGCAAGCCGTTCCTGGCTCCCGGGATCGCCAGCGTTCCCGCGTAGTTGCTTTTAGGGGCGCGGGGAACTGCGCGACCAGCCCTCTACGAAGGTGCATGGTTGGCAGCGCAGTTCCCCGCGCCCCTGGCTGTGGTTACTCAGGGCGGATTGAGTATCCGTACGCTTACCCGGGCGCTGATGGGTCGTCAACCTTGGTGCATGGGGACCTTTCTGCGCCAGTGGATGCTCCGCATCCTGAGTTTCGGGCTGACCGGGATGTACCGGGTGTACCGCTCGCACCCCGCGGTCTGGCGCGCGATGGCGCGCAACTACCGGCCGTGGATGGGCGACTTCGCCCGCCTGCACGCCTGGATGACCTGCCAGTTCGCCGCGTTGGACGTACCCGCCTACCAGGAGCACCTGGAGCGCGGGGGCTGGCGGTTCCGCTGGTTCTCGCTGGCCTCCTACCCGCCCACCGACAAGGTGGGGTACGTCAAGGCGTACCCGGAGGACGCCCGCTGCTGGAAGGGCCGGGTCGAGGTCGCGGGCAGCGTGGTGGACGAGTCCTCGGGGTCGTCCGGGACCCCGTACAACTGGGTGCGCAGTCGGCGTGAGCTGAACACGGTGCACCGCAATGTGGCCGGGTACACCTCGCTGGTGTTCCCCTCCCGGCGGCTGTTCGTGATCAACGCCTACTCGATGGGCGCCTGGGCCACCGGTACCAACACCGGGATCGCCATGGCGCGGATCGCCACCGTCAAGAACACCGGCCCCGACCTCGACAAGATCGTCGACACCCTGCGCCACTTCGGCCCGCGCTACGACTACCTGGTCACCGCCTACCCCCCGTTCCTGAAGCACCTGCGGGACCGGCTGGCCGGGGAGACCTGGTTCGCCGGCTACCGGATGGCGGCCATGGTCGGCGGCGAGGGGATGACCGAGGCGCTGCGCGACTACGTCGGCGACGTGTTCGCCAAGGTCCGCTCCGGGTACGGGGCCTCGGACCTGACGATCGGCATGGGCGGCGAGACCACCTTCAGCGTCTGGCTGCGCCGCCGGATCCGCGAGGACGCCGCGTTCCGCGAGGCCTTCCTCGGCGCGGACGAGCAGCGGCTGCCCATGGTGTTCCAGTACAACCCGCTGGAGACCTATCTGGAGACCACCGGCGAGGGCCGCACCGGGGAGATCCTCTGCACTATCAACTCCACCGCCGTGATGGCCCCCAAGCTGCGCTACAACATCGGCGACGAGGGCACCCTGCTGAGCTTCCCCGAGGTCTGGGAGCGGATCGCCGCGCTCGCGGTCGACCGCCCCGAGCTGCTGGCCGAGGCCACCCGCACCCATCTGCGCGAGAAGATGCAGCTACCACTGCTGTTCCTCTACGGGCGGGCCGACTCGACCGTCTCCTACATGGGCGCCAACATCTACCCGCAGGACGTCGAGTACGGCCTCTACGAGGGCAACCCGCTGGCCGGTGCCGTCGAGGGCTTCGCGCTGGGGCTGGAGGAGGGCGCCGACCTGGAGTCCCGTCCCGTGGTCCACGTCCAGCTGCGGCCGGGGACGGCGGAGACGGAGCCGGAGCGGGAGCAGCTGGCCGAGGCCTGCCGGGCCGGGGTGCTGCGCCATCTCGCCTCCTGCAGCCGGGACTTCGCCCAGTCGATGGCCGAGGACGCCTCGGCGGCCGAGATCGCGGTACGGATCCACCCGCACGGCACCGGGCCCTTCGCGGGCAGCACCGGTATCAAGAACAGCTACCTGGTCAAGGAGGGTTGAGCCGGATGCGCAGTGACGACTTCTCGCTCGCGCCGGCGCCCGCACAGGCCGGTGCGATGTTCGTCGGGGCGACCCGCTACTCCGGTCCCAGGGCGATCCTCGCCCTCGGCCCCGGCTGGCTGCGGATGGTCCGTGAGATGAAGCGGATGAAGGGCTATGTCTGGCACAAGGTCTACTGGCGCGCGCCCTTCACCCTGGGCACCATCGCCTTCTTCACCGACCGCGACGAACTGCTGAAGTTCGCCCGCAGCAACGCCCATGCCCGGCTGATGTGCTGGCTCACCGACGAGGGAACCGGACGGGCGACCGCCGGGTGGATCCGGATCTACACGGCTGACGCGCACGGCTACACCAACGGCGTCTGGCGCGCCGAGGACGGTGCGCTCGGCCATGTCGACACCTTCGCGCCGCTCAGCACCGAGACCGAACGCGGACTGCCCGCCCGACCGGTGAAGCACCTGTGGAAGCCGTCATGACCTGGAGCGAGGACCTCCCCGCGCTGGCCCCGCTGGCCGCCCGGGCGCCGAGCCCGCACAACGCCCAGCCCTGGACGGTCGGCTACGGCCAGGATGCGCTGACGATCGGCTGGGACCCGGCCCGCTCGCTGCCGATCGGCGACCCCACCCGCCGGGACCTGTACCTCTGCCTGGGCGGCTACCTGGAGACCTGGCTGATCGCCGCCACCGACGCCGGGCTGAACGCCCGCGCCGAGATCGAGGTCGACGAGACGGCCCGCACCGTGGCCCGACTGCTCCCCGCGGACTCCCCCCATGCCACCGACTTCACCGCCGCCGACATCACCGGACGTGCCTGCGCCCGGGGCGGGCACCGGGCCGGACGGCTCGACCCGGAGCAGATCGCCAGAGCAGGGCTCCAACTGACCACCACGGGGCTGACCGAGCTGCCCGCCCAGGAGCTGGCCGGGCTCGCGGTCCGGGCCGACCGCAGGCTCTGGTCCGCCCCCGGGGTCGCCGCCGAGCTGCGCGACTGGCTGCGGTTGACCCCACGTCACCCCCGTTACCACCAGGACGGGTTGACCTACCGGGCGCTGGCGATGTCGCGGGCCGAGGCGGCCGGCCTGCGCGCCGTCCTGGCCGCGCGGGCCAGCCGGCCGCTGGCGCCGCTGCTGGCGTCCACCCAGTCCGGGCTGCTGCGCGGCGAGGGCAGCGTGCTGGTCCTCAGCGGCAGCCCGGAGACCGCGGAGTCCATGGTCGGGGCCGGACGCGAGCTGCTGCGGGTCTGGTACGCGCTGGCGGCCCAGGGCATCTCGGTGCATCCGCTCAGCCAGCTGATCGACTGCCCGGAGACCGAGCGCGAGCTGCGCCGCCGTGTCGGCGCCCGGCCGCTCGCGGTGTTCCGGGCCGGGCACCCGGTCAGCCCGCCTCCGCGATCGGCCCGGCTGCCGTCGCCACCAGCCAGCCGGCCGTAGGCAGTTCGACCTCGCCCCGGTCGACGCTGCCGGGTCCGACGGCATGCCGCCAGTCGCCGTCGGGGAGCGGCAGCCGGACCGGGTCCTCCCCCAGGCTGAGCGCCACCGCGAGGCTCTGCCGCCCGTCGCTCAGGGTGTAGACCAGGGTGGTGTTGGTCAGCAGCCGGACCGTGCTGCGGGCCCGGGTCAGCCAGGGGTGGCGCCGGCGCAGGCCGATCAGCTGCTGGTGCAGCCGCTGGTGGGCGGCGCCGTACGGGGCCAACCCGCTCGGCAGCGGCGGGAAGGCCGGACGGACCGCGTCGTCCCCGCCCACCCGCTCCTCCTTGACCCCGCGGAACGCCTGCTCGTCGCCCGAGTAGACGGACGGGTGGCCGCCGAGGGTGAGCAGCACGGCGAGGGTCGGTGCCAGGTGCCGTTCGTCGTCCAGCCTGCTGGCGATCCGGGTCACGTCGTGGTTGCCGAGGAAGGTCATCGGGACGAAGGCGTCCAGCAGCGCGTTGTGCCGGTCCAGCGCCCAGGCCAGCTCGTAGAGGTTGCGGTCGTTGCAGGAGCTCCACAGCGCCTTCCAGAGCTCGTACTGGGTGACCGAGTCCAGGCCGCCCTTGTCCACGAAGGCCGCGTAGTCCCCGTGGATCACCTCGCCGACGAACCAGACGTCCGGGAAGCGGGCCCTGACCCGGTCGGTGACGGTGCGCCAGAACGCCTGCGGGACGGTGTAGGCGGCGTCCAGGCGCCAGCCGGCGATGCCGAGCTCCAGCCAGTGGCACATCACCTCCACCACGTGGTCGGCGACGGCGGGTTCCTCGTGGTTGAGCGCGACCAGCCGGTGGTGCCCCTCGAAGGTGCGGTAGTCGCCGGTGGCGGGGTCGACGGTGAACCAGGTGGCGTACCGGGAGTCCCGGCCGCGGGCGTCCACGTCGGCGAAGGCCGGGAAGCCCCGGCCGACGTGGTTGAACACGCCGTCGAGGACGATCCGCACCCCGCGTTCCGCTGCCTGGTCGACGAGGCCGCGCAAGTCCTCCTCGGTGCCCAGCCGGGAGTCGATCCGCAGATGGTCAACGGTGTCGTAGCCGTGCGTCTCCGAGGCGAAGACCGGCCCGAGCGCCAGGCCGTTGCAGCCGAGCCCGACCAGGTGGTCCAGCCAGTCGGCGATGTGGGAGAGGCGGTGCACCGGCGGCGCGTCGGGCGGCAGCGCCTGCGGTTCGGCCCCGGTGAAGCCCAGCGGATAGACCTGCCACCAGATGGCGTGCTCGGACCAGCGCATGGCGGGTTCCCCCTCAGTGGGTCGTGGTTCGGTGGGCGGCCTCGGTGGAGCCGGGACCGTCCTCGGCCAGACGGTCCATCAGTGATGCTGCCAGTCGAAGCACTTCACGCTCGGTAGGCGTGAGCCCGCCGAGCGCGGCGGCCAGCCAGCGGTCCCGCTCGGCCATGTCGCGCGCCAGCGCCTCGCGGCCCGCCCCGGTGAGGGCCAGCACGAACTGGCGGCGGTCGCGTTCGTCACGCGAACGGGTGATCAGCCCCGTCTGCTCCAGTTCCGCGAAGACCCGGGTCAGCGACTGGGGCTGCTGGTGCTCCGCCGCGGCGAGCTCGCCGGGCGTGGCGGGGCCGCTGCGACGCAGCCGCGCCAGGACGCTGAGCTTGTTGACGCTCAGCGCCTCGGGCGAGCGGCCGGCCCGCATCTGCCGGGCCAGCCCGGTCACCGCCTGCCGGATCTCCGCCGCTGCGGCGGCCAGCTCCGCTGGTTCTCCCGTTGCCATATTGCTACGCTATCACTTACTAACTGACTACCATCTACTCCCTGGATCGGCTCAATCGAGCGCAACTACCGGCAAGAGGTCCTACGTCATGCTGAGTAAATCCGCGCGTCATGAGCTCCGGGCGACCGCGGTGGCGATGGCCGCCGTGCTCGCGAGCTACGGCAGCACGCTGCTGCTGGAGCGCCTCGCGGAGCTGCGGATCGACGTCGTGGTGCTGTCGGTGGTGCTGTCGCTGACCCTGAGCAGGACGCAGCGCGGGGCGCCCGCCGCCGACCGGCTGCTGGGCCTGGTGCTGCTTCCGGTCGCGGCCTTCGCCGCCGAGGGGGTCGGCACCCTGGTCGCCCGGCATCCCGACGCCGGGGACGCCCTGTTCGTGCTCTGCGTCTGCGCCACCGTCTGGATCCGGCGCTTCGGGCCGCATGCGGCCAGGATCGGCACCGTGGCGGTGCTGCCGTTGGTCTCGATCCTGGTGCTCCAGGGGCCGGTGGGCGCGCCCACCGGGGTCGCGCATGCGGGCTGGGTCGCCCTGGTGGCCCTGATCGTGGCGGGCTGGGTGCTGGTGGTGCAGGTCGGGGCGTGGCGGATCGGCCTGGGCGAGCGGGCCTGGCCGGCTCGGCGGCCCGAGCCGGCCAGGCAGAGCGCCCCGCAGACCGCCCCGCAACCGGCGCCCGGGACTGCCGGAGCGCGCCGGCTGCGGCCCAGCACCCGGATGGCGCTGCAGATGGCCACCGCGCTCGGCGCGGCCTTCGTGGTGGGCCGGTACGCCTACACCGCGCACTGGACCTGGGTGGTGCTCACCGCGTTCATCGTCTGCAGCGGCGCCCGGGGGCGCGCCGACGTGGTGCACAAGGGCGTGCTGCGCGGTGCCGGCGCCGCCCTGGGCACCCTGGTGGCGACCTGGATCGCCGGGGACTTCGGGCCCGGCGACCGCACCCCGGTGGTGCTGATCTTCGTCGTCCTGGCACTGGCGACCTGGCTGCGGAAGACCAGTTACGCGTTCTGGGCGGCCGGGGTCACCTCGGTGCTGTCGCTGCTCTACGGCTACTTCGGGGAGAGCGCCCCGGCGCTGCTGCGGACCCGGCTGCTGGAGATCCTGATCGGCGCCGCCCTCGGGATCGCGGCCTCCTGGCTGGTGCTGCCGGTGCGCACCTCCCAGGTGCTGCGCCGGCGCACCGCGGACGCGCTGGCCGCGCTGTCGGAACTGCTGCGGACGCTGGCCGCCGAGGGGCCGCCGCAGCCGGGTCTGCTGGCCCGCCGGCAGGCGGGGTTCGAGCACAGCGTGGCCCAGCTGGACCAGCTCGCACCGGCGCTGGAGGCCAAGCGGTTCCTGGAGCGGCGCCTGCTCCCGGCGCCCTACCAGGCGGACGCCGTCGACGCGGTACGCCGATGCGTGGCACCGACCCGCGCCCTGGTCGCCTTCGCCGCGGCGGGCGACCCGGCGCAGCCCGCGCAGCTGGCCGCCGCCTTCGGGGAGATCGACGGGGAGCTGCGGCGCCTCTCCGCCTTCTTCGGCCCGGTTCCGGCCGCACCGGCCGGCCGGTAGCGGCCCGGCGCGGCCGGTAAGGGCCGGACTTACCCGATTCCTTCCGTCAGGGAGCGCTCGGCGAGGCCGACGCGGAGGCCGGGACCGAGGGCGCCGCGCCGGCGGACGGGTCGGC
This sequence comes from Streptacidiphilus jeojiensis, assembly GCF_042510965.1. Classification (NCBI taxonomy): domain Bacteria; kingdom Bacillati; phylum Actinomycetota; class Actinomycetes; order Kitasatosporales; family Streptomycetaceae; genus Streptacidiphilus; species Streptacidiphilus jeojiensis. The sequence continues at coordinate 218,731 of NZ_JBEUKS010000011.1, read as the reverse complement.
GGAGCCGGTACTGCTCGGGGCGGTCACCACTGCGGCTCCGCTGGGCAGCGGCGCGGCCTTGGCCGCGTTGATCACCGTGTCGATCAGCTGCTGCTGGGTGGCCTTGGCACCGTTGCCGATCAGCACCGTGGGAACGGCGGGCGAGGCCTCCCCGGAGGTGGTCATGGTCAGCACCGGGGCACCGCTGTACCCGGCGGCGGTGAAGTCCTTCTGCGAGTCCTCCACCCACACCTTGTGGTTGCCCTTGTCCACGCAGCTGCGGAACACGTCGGTGTCCAGCGCCTTGACCTTCCTGGCCAGCGAGATCAGCTTGGAGTTCGAGGCGTAGGCGTCGTCGGTCGGATCCGCCGGCTGGTTCTCCAGCAGCACCTTGCGGTACTTGCCGAAGTCGTCGACCGAGGTGTCGACGGCGCAGCCCAGCGCGTTGCCCGCCTGCAGCGAGCCGGTGCCGCCGTGGGCCGCGTCCGCCCCGGTGAGCTCCCGGTACTCGACGTTGGCCGCCCCGGAGCCGACCAGCTGGGCCAGCGTGGCGTCGTACTGCTGGGCGAAGGCCAGCGAGGCCGGGTCGCGCATGTCCTCGTAGACGGTCAGGGTGACCGCCGCGTGGCCCCAGACCGGCACCGCGAGGTTCTTCGTCCCGGTGGCCGTGGTCGGCGGGCTGAGCGTCTTGGCCTTGTGGTCACGGACCAGCGCGCCGACGAAGCCGGCGGCCACGAACACCGCGACCACGCCGATCCCGGCCACCACCCAGCGACCGGTCGAACTGCGCCGCACCGTGTCGCCGGTGCTGACCGCACCCACCTGGTCCTGCTTCGTCCCGTCGACCGGCGGGACCTTGCCCTTGCTTGCGGAGCGCTTCACTCAGCCCCTCCTCGGGGTGTCCAGGCGCGAAGGCTCAGTGGCCACGGTTTCACGTGGGGGTGCGGGGGGTCGCCCCCCGGAAGAATGCAGCACCGGATTTCTCTTTCCTCGCCGTCCAGCCGTGCACCCGACAGGATGCCATGGTTGTACGGGAGTACTTCACGCGGGGACGCGGCAGGTCTGGGCATCCTTGAGCCGGTAGATCACCGTGCTGCCGTCGGTGCCCACCCGCTGGTAGTGCGCCGCCAGCAGGGCCCGCATCGGGGCGATGTACTTGGGGGCGTACGGCGCGCCGGCGGAGTCGTCCACGACCACCTCGGGCAGCTGTTCGGACATCTCCGCGTCGAAGGTCTTCCAGGCGTTGGCCATGCCGTCGGCCACACCCACGCTCTCCGGGTCCCGGCCGCCGGCGTAGTTGGTGAGCAGGCCCGCGGTGAGGTAGCGGGTGGCCGGCTTGCGGTCCGCCAGCCAGTACATCTCCGGGTGCATGCCCCAGACCAGTACCGAGTCCTGCGGCTTGGTGTCCTTGGTGACCTCGGCGGCCACCGACTCGGCGTGCTGCAGCGGCTGGTGCGGCCACAGGAAGCCGAGGGCGACGAACGCGGCGCTGGCCGCGAGCGAGTACACCAGCACCGGCTTCCAGCGGGCCGCCCCACGGGCCACGGCGCCGACGCCGAGCAGCACCAGCGGCGGGATCAGCTGCAGGTAGTAGTGGCCGAAGAAGTGGAACCCGGTGATCACGCCGGCCACCGAGGATCCGAACCAGATCCACAGGTCGGCGTCCTCGCGCACCCGGCGCCAGCGCCGGGCCAGCGGGACCAGCAGCCCCAGCGCGGCGACGGCCAGGATCGCGGCGTTGCCGAAGGCCCGGCCGAGCATGTTCAGCCAGGCGCCGTCCAGGGAGGCGTACTCACTGCTGCCGGTGATCACCCAGAAGGCGAAGTTCTTGACCCCGGTGGAGAGCGCGATCACCGTCACCGGCAGCCCGAAGCCGAAGGCCAGCGCCGCCAGCGAGGTGCGCGGCCGGGAGCCGCCCGGCCTGCGGCTGTCCTGGCGCAGCAGCCACAGCACGGCGAACAGCACGGCCCCGCCGGTCTGCTTGGTCAGCGAGGCGGCCGCCACGGCGGCCCCGGCCGGGCCCCAGCGGCGGTTCTGGGCGAACCAGAAGGCCGCGGCGGTGGCCGGCAGCATGAAGACCTCGAAGGTCGCCGCCTGGCTGTCCTCCGGCGACAGCCCGATGGACACCAGCAGGTAGAGCGCCCCGGCCGCGGCGCCGGCCCGGTTGCCCCAGCGCTTGCGGGCGATGGCGGCCAGCAGCACCGCGGTGGCCAGGTGCGCGCCGATGGCGAGCACCCGCAGCGGCCACAGCGAGGTCGAGCCGAAGAGGGCGAAGGCGCCCTCGTAGAGCCAGGGCAGCAGCGGCGGCTTGCGGTCCACGACGGTGTCGTAGAGCACCCCGCCGCCGGCCAGCATCCTGGCCTGGGTGGCGAGGTAGCCCTCGTCCGGGCTCCAGACCGTGCGGGCGAAGGACGGCAGGTGGGTGAGCACGGCCAGGGCCCCGTACAGGGGCACCAGCCGGGCCCAGTAGCCCGTGCGGAGCGCTTCGCGCGCCTGCGCGGCCAGGGCGCCCGGCGAGAGGCGGCCCAGCGGCAGAGCGGCTGAGCCGCCGTTCATCCTCAGCTCGGACGAGCGGCGGCGGTCCGGCGGCTGATTCGACACAGGAGCCACGCTACCCGCTCGCTCCACGTTCACGCAGGCGGGTTTACCGGTCGCAGCCGGGGCTCACACCTCGACGGCTGCCGTGACCTTGGCGACCACGCCGGCGACCCGCTCGGCGATCGCGGGCCCGGTGAGCCCGATCTGCTCCAGGATCTCGTTGCGGGAGGCGTGGTCCAGGAACTCCTGCGGAATGCCGAAGTCGCGCAGCGGCACGTCCACCCCGGCGTCCCGCAGCGCCTGCGCGATGGTCGCGCCGACACCGCCGACCCGGCCGTTGTCCTCGACGGTGACCACCACGCGGTGCTCGGCGGCCAGCCCCGGCAGGGCCGGGTCGACCGGCTTGACCCAGCGCGGGTCGACCACGGTGCTGCTGATGCCCTGGGCGGCCAGCAGGTCGGCGGCCTCCAGGCAGGTCGCGGCCATCGCGCCGACCGAGACCAGCAGCACGTCGGCGCGGACCGGTCCGACCGGCTCGCCGCTGTCGCGCAGCACGTCCATGCCGCCGATCCGGCCCACCGCCGGGATCGCCGGGCCGACGGTGCCCTTGGAGTAGCGGACCACGGTGGGCGCGTCGGAGACCGCCACCGCCTCCCGCAGCTGGGCCCGGAGCTGGTCGGCGTCGCGCGGAGCGGCCAGCCGCAGGCCGGGGACGACCTGGAGGATCGACATGTCCCACATGCCGTTGTGGCTGGCGCCGTCGGTGCCGGTGACCCCGGCCCGGTCCAGCACGAAGGTGACCCCGCAGCGGTGCAGCGCCACGTCCATCAGCACCTGGTCGAAGCACCGGTTGAGGAAGGTCGCGTAGACCGCGACGACCGGGTGCAGCCCGCCGGTGGCCAGACCCGCGGCGCTGACCGCGGCGTGCTGCTCGGCGATGCCGACGTCGTAGGTCCGCTCCGGGAACTCCTTGGCGAACGGGGCCAGGCCGACCGGGTGCAGCATCGCCGCGGTGATCGCGACCAGGTCGCCGCGCTCGCGGCCGAGCGCCACCATCTCCTCGCCGAAGACCGAGGTCCAGTCCTGTCCGGCGGTCTTCACCGGGAGGCCGGTGTCGGGGTGGATCACCCCCACGGCGTGGAAGCGGTCTTCCTCGTTCTGCTCGGCGGCGCGGTAGCCGCGGCCCTTCTGGGTCAGGCAGTGCACGATGACCGGGCCGCCGAAGCCCTTGGCGCGCTTCAGCGCCGACTCCAGCGCCTGCTCGTCGTGGCCGTCGATCGGGCCGATGTACTTCAGGCCCAGGTCCTCGAACATGCCCTGCGGCGCGATGAAGTCCTTGAGGCCCTTCTTGGCGCCGTGCAGGGTCTCGAAGATCTGCTGGCCGACCACCGGGGTGCGCTGCAGCGCGTCCTTGCCCCAGGTGAGGAAGCGCTCGTAACCCTGGGTGGTGCGCAGGGTGGCCAGGTGGTTGGCCATGCCGCCGATGGTGGGCGAGTAGGAGCGCTCGTTGTCGTTGACCACGATGATCAGCGGACGGTCCTGCGCCTCGGCGATGTTGTTCAGCGCCTCCCAGGCCATCCCGCCGGTCAGCGCGCCGTCGCCGATCACCGCGACCACGCTGCGGTCCGTCAGCCCCTGCAGCTCGTTGGCCTTGGCCAGGCCGTCGGCGTAGCCGAGCACGGTGGAGGCGTGCGAGTTCTCGATCACGTCGTGCTCGGACTCGGCCCTGGACGGGTAGCCGGACAGGCCGCCCTTGACCCGCAGCCGGGAGAAGTCCTGACGGCCCGTGAGCAGCTTGTGGACGTAGCTCTGGTGACCGGTGTCAAAGAGGACCCGGTCCTTCGGGGAGTCGAACACCCGGTGCAGAGCCAGCGTCAGCTCGACCACGCCGAGGTTGGGGCCGAGGTGGCCGCCCGTCTTGGACACCTCCTCGACCAGGAAGCCCCGGATCTCCTCGGCCAGGACGCTGAGCTGCCCCGGGGTGAGTCGGTCCAGGTCGCGGGGTCCCCGAATGCGGGTCAGCAGGGCCACCCGTTCCTCCTTGCGTCGTCGACTCCGCCGTCGTTGGACAGCAGAGAGACATGAGTCTAGTAGGGACTGCTCCGAACGGGGGCACCTGAGGTGCCGGGTGCCGTAGCGGGGTCCCCGGGCCCGGACATGCGACTGCCCGGCACCGGAGCGGTACGGTGCCGGGCAGTCAGCGTGGCGCGGGGAGAGAGACCCCGCACCCGCGGCCACCGGCCCGGTCCGGAGCGGACCTCCCCCTCAGAGGTCCGTCCCGGAGCAGTGGGGCCGGTGGAGCAGTTGGAGCGGCGAAGCCTCAGGCGCGGCCGGAGGACTTCTGGGTGCGGCGCGACAGCGAGTCGACGACCACGGCGGCCAGCAGCACGCCACCGGTGATCATGTACTGCACCGACTGCGCCTCGCCGAGCATGAACAGGCCGGCGTTGATGGACTCGATGACCAGCATGCCGAGCAGGGCCGACCAGACCTTGCCGCGCCCGCCGAAGAGGCTGGTGCCGCCGATGACCGCGGCCGCGATGGCCATCATCAGGTTGTTGGGGTCGGAACCGCCCTGGTTGGCGGAGCTGATGGTGGCGGAGATCACCAGGCCGCCGAGGGCGGCGAAGAAACCGGAGATGGCGTAGACCGAGATCCGGATCGCGGCGACGTTGATACCGGCGCGGCGGCTGGCCTCGATGTTGCCACCGACCGCGAAGATCTTCCGGCCGTAGCTGGTGCGACGCAGCACGAAGTCGCAGATGATCAGCGCGGCGAGGAAGAACACCAGGTTGTTCGGGACACCCTTGTGCAGGTTCAGCACGTAGGCGGAGCCGAAGGCGGCGATCGCCAGCACGACCGTGCGCAGCACGATCTCACTGGTGGGGCGGAACGGGACCTTGGCGCTGCGGCGGCGGCCCTGCTCACCGAGGCTGCTGAAGAGCAGCGCGGCCACGCCGACACCGGCGAGGATGTAGGCGCCGGCGATGTCGCCGTTGAGGAAGAAGCTGTTGCCGCCGAAGAGGTGGATCAGACCGGTGTCCGGCAGGTTGATGGTGCCGGTGTCGCCCAGCAGCCACAGCATCAGGCCGTTCCAGCCCAGGAAGCCGGCCAGGGTGACCACGAAGGCCGGCACGCCGATCTTGGCGAAGACGAAGCCGTGGATCGCGCCGATGACGGCGCCGGTGGCCAGCGCCGCGATGGTGGCCAGCCAGAGGTTGACCCCGTGGGTGACCGAGAGCACCGCGAAGATGGCCGCGGACAGACCGCTCACCGAGCCGACCGACAGGTCGATCTCACCCAGCAGCAGCACGAACACCAGGCCGATGGAGAGCGTGCCGATGCCCACCATGTAGTAGGCGATGTACTCGAAGTTGGACGCCGAGAGGAAGTTGCCGTTGGACGCGGCGAAGGCGGCCCAGATCACGATCAGGCCGATGATCACGGGCAGCGAGCCGAGCTCACCACCGCGGATCTTGCGCTTGAACTCGTTGATGTAGCCGGAGAAGCCCTGCTCGCGGACGAGCAGTCGCGGGTCGATGGCCTGCTCCACCGCGGGGGCCGGGGCGTCGATGTTGTTGCTCACTTGGTGGCCTCCGCCGTGCGGCTCTGGCGTCGGGTCACCGCGTTGTCGGTGGCACCGGTGATCGCGGCGATGATGGTTTCCTGGGTGGTCCCGTGGACCGGGAACGTCCCGTTGTTCTTCCCGAGGCGCAGCACGGCGACCCGGTCCGCGACCGCGCGGACGTCGACCATGTTGTGGCTGATCAGGATGACGCCGAGGCCGCGCTCACGCAGCCGCTCGACCAGGTCGAGGACCTGGGCGGTCTGCTCGACGCCGAGGGCGGCGGTGGGCTCGTCCAGGATGACGACCTTGGGGTCGCCGATCAGCGAGCGGGCGATGGCCACCACCTGGCGCTGGCCGCCGGAGAGGCTGGCGACCGGGATGCGCACGCTGGGTATGCGGATGGACAGGGTGCTGAGCAGTTCCTGCGCCTTCTGCTCCATGGTGACCTCGTCCAGGGTCCCGCGGCGCTTCAACTCGCGGCCCAGGTAGAGGTTGTTGACGACGTCCAGGTTGTCGCAGAGCGCCAGGTCCTGGTAGACGGTGGCGACGCCGAGGTGCTGGGCGTCCTGCGGCCGGTTGATGTGGACCGACCTGCCCTCCCACTCGATGACGCCGTCGTCGATCGGGTGAACGCCCGCGATCGTCTTCACCAGGGTGGACTTACCGGCGCCGTTGTCACCGACCAGGGCGACCACCTCACCGGCGTGGACCTCCAGCTCGACGTCCGTCAGAACCTGGACGGCGCCGAAGCGCTTGGAGACCCCGCGCAACGCCAGTACGGGTGCGCTTGTCACGTAAACCAACTCCTTAACCACCCGGTGCCTCGGGTGGGTTGCCGCGCCGTCCCGGGCGCAGACGGGTATGCGAAACACGAACTTTCCGGGGCCCGGGACCCCGAAACCCCCGCGGACCGGATCCGGCAGCACGGGCTGATGGCCCGTCAACTGCCAATGGTCCCGCGCCGAGCCCCGCGCGGGAATCCTTCCGGCTGGTGGCCGGGGTCGGATGTCCCGCGCGGGGCGATCGGACTGGGTGCTGCTCGGCTACTGCTGCTTACTGGATGCCGGCGGCGGTGCAGGCGGCCTTGTAGGCCGCGGTGCAGATGTCGCTGGCGGACCACAGGCCGTCCTTGACCACGGTGGACTCGACGTTGGCCTTGGTGACCAGCTGCGGGGTCAGCAGGTCCGAGGGGACGCTGTCGCCGGAGCCGCTGGTCTTGGTGGTGGTGGCGACCGAGGTGATGCTGGTGCCGTTCAGCAGGTCGACCGCGAGGGTGGCGGCGGCGTCGGCCTCGGGCTTGTACGCCTTGTAGACGGTGTAGGCCTGGGTGCCGGAGATGATCCGCTGGATCGCGTCGAGCTGCGCGTCCTGGCCGCCGATCGGCAGGTTGCCGATGCCGGCGTTCTTCATCGAGGTGACGATACCGGCGGCCATGCCGTCGTTGGCCGAGTAGAAGCCGGCGATGTTCTTGGCGCCGACCTGGTTGATCGCGGCGGAGGCCTTCTGCGCGGCGACGTCAGCCTTCCACAGACCCGAGGCGTCGTAGGCGATGGTGAGCTTGCCCTTGACCGCGGCCTGGAAGCCGGACTTGAAGTCGGCGGCGTTGGGGTCGGCCGAGTCGCCGTCGATCTCGACGATCTTGGCGGACGGGGTGGCCTTGGAGCCGAGGGCGTCCAGCAGGCCCTGGCCCTGGAGGGTGCCGACGGCCACGTTGTCGAAGGAGACGTAGGCCGAGACCGGGCCCTGGGCGAGACGGTCGTACGCGATGACCTTGATGCCCTTGTCCACGGCCGCCTGGACCGAGGACTTGATCGCGGCCGAGTCCTGCGCGTCGACGATGAGGACCTTGACGCCGGCGTTGATCATGGTGGTGACCTGCTGCGCCTGGGTGGCGGCGCTGCCCGCGGCGTTGGCGTACTGCACCGTGGCGTTGGGAGCGAGCTCCTTGATCTTCTGCTCGATCAGCGGCTTGTCGAACTTCTCGTAGCGGGTGGTCTGGTTCTCCGGGAGAAGCAGACCGATGGTGCCGGTGCCGGCGGCGGAAGAGCCGCTGCTCGCGGCAGCCGAAGTGGTGGAGGAGCTGGAGCTGCTTCCGGCCTTGCCACAAGCAGCCATACCGAGCGCCATCGAGACTGCAGCAGTCGCGACGACAGTGCGGCGAAGAGAAGTGTTCATCGTGTGGGGTGCCTCCCTGACGCGGTCGCCACTTTGCGACCGAGGTGTGAGGGAGTCAACCTCCCTGGTGAGGCTGGCGTCAATAAGTAAATCCTCACCACCTGCAATCCGAACCTTTTCGTTATCTTCCTGAAGGCACGACCGCAACAGAACGGGCCGAATCCCTACCGTCGGTGGCCGGCAATGCCCCAGAGTCACCCATCTCCGACATGACCAGCGCCAATGCCCCGAGGACCTCGGCCCGGCCGCCCAACGTGCCCGGGACCACCGACAGCTGCCGCGCCGCGCTGGGGATGGCGTAGCGGGCCACGGACTCCCGGATCGGGTCCAGCACCAGGTCACCGGCCTCCGCCAGGTCGCCGCCGAGGATCACCCGACGCGGGTTCAGCAGGTTGCAGAGGTTGGCGACACCGGTGCCGATCTGCCGCCCCACGTCGGCCAGCACCCGGCGGCAGCCCAGGTCGCCGCGCTGGGCCAGCTGGACCACCTTGGAGAGGGTCAGATCGGTGCCGTGACTGCTGCTCAGCAGGTTCAGGACATGACGGGAGCCGACGAAGGTCTCCAGGCAGCCGCGGTTGCCGCAGCGGCACACCGGGCCGGACTCGTCCAGGGTGATGTGCCCGATCTCACCGGCCGTGCCGCCCGGTCCGCGGTAGATCTGACCCGAGATCACCAGGCCCGCGCCGACACCGCTGGCGACCTTGATGTAGGCCAGGTCGGACAGGCCCCGGCCGGCCCCCCAGACCAGCTCGCCGAGCGCGCCCAGGTTGGCGTCGTTGTCGACGTAGACGGGCATCCCCAGGCGGCTGGAGAGCTCGCGCCCGGGGGCGATCCCGGTCCAGCCCGGGAGGATCGCGGTGGAGCCCAGGGCCCCGGTCTCGCCGTCGATCGGCCCGGGCACGCCGAGGCCGACCCCGATCACCTTGTCGGGGCGGAAGCCGGTCTGCTCCAGCAGCCGGGCCACCAGTTGCTCGGCCCGGCCGAAACCCTGGTCCGCCGAGGCGTCGGTGTCCAGCGGCTCGCTCTCCTCGGCCAGCACCCGGTGGGCCAGGTTGCCCACCGCCACCCGGAGGTGCGAGTGGCCGAAGTCGACGCCCACCACGATCCCGGCGTCGGCGCTCAGCGAGACGCTGCGGGCCCGTCGGCCGCCGGAGGAGGTCGGGGTGACCACGACCGTGCCGACATCCTTCAGTTCCCGCACGATGTTGGACACAGTGGCGGCCGACAGGCCGGTGGTCCTGGCGATCTCGGCCTGGGTCAGTGAGCCGGCCATCCGGACCGCTCTCAGCACCCGTTCCAGATTGGCCCGATGCAGAGAGGACTGCGATCCTGGCGTGTCCACGGACATGTTCCACCCTCCCAGGACCTGGCGACCCGACCGTCCACCAGGGCCCGCCGCGACGTTGCGGCCAAGCTCAGTTACAACTTATGAAGCCTAAGCTCAGCCAATGGGGCGATGTCACGTCAAGACTGAAGGCCGATCGTTGCGAAACCTATGCCGCGATGGGGTGGGATTGGGATGGTTTGCCCAGCCGGATTCTTTGCTCTCGCTCAGGGTCAGTCGACCGAGCGGACGTTCCGCACCAGCACCCCGCCCAGCACCGTGACCACCGCCGTGGCCAGATAGAGCGCGGTGTAGCCGCCGAGCCAGGCCACGATCGGAGCGGCCAGGGCCGGCGCGAGCACCTGCGGCCCCGAGTTGGCGACATTGATCACACCCAGGTCCTTGGCCCGGTCCAGGGCGGCCGGCAGCACCTGGGTCACCAGCGCCTGGTCCACCGCGAGGTAGACGCCGAATCCCGCGCCCAGGACCGCGGCGGCCGCCATCGCCGCCGTCCAGGTGTGGACGAAGGCGAGCAGCACCGCCGCCACCGCCATCACCGCGCAGCTGATCAGGACGAAGGGCTTGCGCCGTCCGCGCCGGTCGGAGATCCGGCCGACCGGGACCGCGGTCAGTCCGGCGAACAGCGTGTAGATCACGGTGAGGATCAGCACGCCGGTGCCGGGGTCGCCGTAGTGCACCGAGTCGGTCAGGTAGAAGAGCAGGTAGAGCGTCCCCAGGGCGTTCCCGAGGTTGATCAGGAAGCGGGTCAGCCAGGCCCAGGCGAAGTCCGGGTGGGCCCGGGGGCTGATCCACAGCCCGGCCAGGATCCCGCGCAGGTCCAGGGCGGGCCGCAGCGCGCGCGGCAGCACCGGCTCGGGGAAGCGCAGCACGAAGGGCAGCGCCAGCGCCACCGTGAGCAGCGCCAGGCAGCCGTAGCCGGACCAGACCCCGGTGAACAGCAGTGTGGTCAGCAGGGCCCCGAGGACCAGCCCGAAGGACTGCATGATCCCGGTCCAGCCGGAGACCTCGGCCCGCTGCTCCACCGGGACGGTGTCGGCGACCGGGGTGGTGACCCCGGCCAGCATCCCGTTCAGCCCCGCCTGCGCGAGGCACCAGCCGAGGGCCACGCCCAGTACCGAGTGCTGGGCGGCGGTGACGGCGAGCCCGGCCGCCCCGGCCAGGGCCCCGCCCACGATCCAGGGGCGGCGCCGTCCCCAGCGGCTCAGGGTGCGGTCCGACAGGGCACCGGCGAGCGGGTTGGCGACGACGGCGACCAGCGCCCCGGCCCCGGTGACCCAGGCCAGCGCCGTCGACTTGTGCGCCGGGTCGATGTGTTCGAGCTGCAGCGGCAGCAGGATCTGGATCGGCGTCATGAAGGCCATGAACACCGCCAGGGTGGACAGGCTCAGCGCGGCGGTCCAGGCCGGCCGGACCCGGACGACGGGTTCGCCGAGGCCGGCGGGGCCTGGGGCACCGGACCCGTCGAGCGGCGCGTCCACACTGAGCTCGGGCATCTGCACTCCCACCCACCGCGCATGGAACGTGAGTCGATCTCACATTTGTGCGGAGTGTAGTGGCGGGCCGGAGCGCTGGGAAGGTTTCAGCCGCTGCGGTGTCGGGAGATGCGGTGTTCGGCGATGCGGTCGCGGTACCAGGCGTAGGACGCCTTGGGCGTCCGCACCAGCGTCTCGAAGTCCACGTGGACCAGCCCGAAGCGCTGGTGGTAGCCCTCGGCCCATTCGAAGTTGTCCAGCAGCGACCAGGTGAAGTAGCCGCGGACGTCCACGCCCCGGGCGACGGCCTCGGCCACCGCGTCGATGTGGTCGCGCAGGTAGTCGATCCTGGCCCGGTCGTCGACCGCGCCGTCCAGCAGCTCGTCCGGCTGCGAGCAGCCGTTCTCGGTGATCCACAGCGGCGGCAGCGCGTCGCCGTAGCGCTCCGCGGTGCCCACCAGCAGCTCGGTCAGCCCGTCCGGCACCACCGGCCAGCCGAAGGCGGTGCGCCGGTACGGTCCGGCGGGCGCCGCCGGCTCCACCGGCTCCGCCAGGTCGAAGGGCAGCAGGGCGTCCGGGGTCTCCGGCGCCTTGACCCAGGTCGGGTTGTAGTAGTTGAGGCCCAGGCCGTCGATCGGTGCGGCGATGGCCTCCAGGTCGCCCTCCCTGATCAGGCCGCCCCAAGCAGGGTCGGTCAGACCGTAGCCGGACAGGTCGGGATAGCGGCCGAGCAGCAGCGGGTCGTTGAACAGCCGGTTGTGCAGGTTGTCGTAGGCCTCGGCGGCGGCGCGGTCCGCCTCGGTGTCGCCGGCCACCCGGACCGGTGTGCAGTTGTTGGCGATCAGCACCTCCTCGGCGCCGTGCCGGCGCAGCTCGGCGGCGGCCAGTCCGTGGCCCAGCAACTGGTGGTGCGCCACCGGGAGGGCGTCCAGCATCAGCGCGCGGCCCGGGGCGTGGATGCCGAAGGCGTAGCCGTAGACCATGTGCACAAAGGGCTCATTGAGGGTGATCCAGCGCCTGACCCGGTCGGCGAGGCGTTCGGCGACGACCGCCGCGTACTCGGCGAACCGGTATGCGGTGTCGCGGTTCAGCCAGCCGTTCTGCTGCTCCAGCGCCTGCGGCAGGTCCCAGTGGAACAGCGTGGGGGTGGGCGCGATCCCGGCCGCGAGCAGCTCGTCCACCAGCCGGTCGTAGAAGTCGAGGCCGGCCTGGTTGACGGCGCCGGAACCGGTCGGCAGGATCCGCGGCCAGGAGACCGAGAAGCGGTAGGCGTCCAGACCGAGGCCCTTCATCAGCGCCACGTCCTCGGGGAACCGGTGGTAGTGGTCGCAGGCGGTGTCGCCGGTGTGGCCGTCGCGCACCGCGTCCGGGCGCCGGGTGAAGGCGTCCCAGACCGAATCGCCCTTGCCGTCCTCATGGGCGGCGCCCTCGATCTGGTAGGCGGCGGTGGAGGCACCCCAGGTGAACGAGGCGGGAAGCTGCGGCATGGGCGGTCCACTCCTTGCGGGGGGCGGTGGCTGGCGACGGTACGAACATGAGCTTCACTCGCATTTCATGCTCGCCAACGCTACACCCGATCCGGCAGAGTGGGGGCATGCAGACCGCAGTACGCCGCCGCCCCGTCCAGCGCCGCAGCCTGGAGCGCTTCGAGCGGATCCTGGACTCCTGCGCCGAACTCCTGGACGAGGTCGGCTACACCGGCCTGACCACCAAGGAGGTGGCGCGCCGCGCGCAGGTGCCGATCGGCACCCTGTACCAGTTCTTCCCCGGCGTCGAGGGTCTGCTCGGCGCGCTGGCCGAGCGCAATCTCGAGCACTTCACCGACCGGCTCTCCCGCCGGGTGGAGGCCGAGCAGCCCGCGCACGCGGGCACGCTGGTCGACCTCGCGGTGGAGGAGTACGTGGCCATGCACCGCGCCGTACCCGGCTTCGGCGTGGTGGACTTCGGCGCCATCGGCATCACCGAGGACGAGCAGAACCTGCATCTGCTGGACGACGTGCTCGACAACAACTCGGCCGTGGCCGACCGGCTCTGGAGCTTCGCCGCCGACCTGCTGGGCACCGGCGCCGACCGTCCCGACCCGCGGCTCTCCCTCCGGGTCGCGCTGGAATGCGCGGACGCCGTGCTCCGACTGGCTTTCCGCACCGACCCCGAGGGCGACCCGGCCCTGATCGCCGAGTGCAAGCGCCTGCTCCGCGGCTACCTCTCCTGACGCGGTGACAGACGGTGCCCGCCGCACGGACCTCCGCACGGCGGGCACCCTTCAGTTGTTCAACCGTCAGAAGCCGGTGTTCAGCCCCTTGTTGAGGGCGGACATCAGGTCACCGGTGGCGGTGTCGTTGTCCAGCGACCAGGCCATCACTCCGCCGAGGCCGAGCCAGCGGGAGTAGGCGGCCTTGGACTCCAGCACCTGCGGGGTGTCGTAGCTGTAGAAGGACTGGGTGGCCGCGTCGTACTTGGTGCTGGCGCCGGTGACCCAGTTGTAGTGCAGCGTGCCCGGGGTGTTCACCAGGGTGTTGTACGGGATGCTGCCGAGGGTGCCGGTGGCCGGCTGGTACAGGCCGTTGTTCTTGGCGCCGACCCCGCTCCAGCCGTAGCCGTAGAAGGGCGTGCCGAGCACGATCTTCCTCGCCGGGACGCCGTGGCTGAGGTAGTCGCCCAGCACGCCGTCGATGCTGTAGTTGAGGTCGCCGGCCTTGGCCGGGTCATTGGGGGCCTGGTGCAGGTTGGCGGCGTCGTTGGTCGGCCCGGTCGCCTCCCAGCTCCCGTGGAAGTCGTAGGCCATCAGGTTGAACCAGTCCACCGCCTTGGCGGCCTGGGGCAGTTCGAGCTGGGCGATCTTGGGACGGCCGGCCGCGGTGTCGGCGGTCAGCAGGTAGTGCTTGCCGGTCTGCTTGCCCAGCGCGTCCAGCTGCTTGCGGAACTCCTGCAGCAGCAGGGTGAAGTTGTGGCCGTCCTGCGGGCTGGCCTGGTTGCCGTCGTTGCCGCCGCCGCCCGGGTACTCCCAGTCGATGTCGATGCCGTCGAAGATGTTCGCCGCCGCGCCCTGACCGCCGTTGACACCGTCCAGCACCGGCAGGTCGCCCTTGATGAACTGGTCGATGCAGGAGGAGACCAGCTTGGCCCGGGACTCCGGGGTGGCCGCCGCGCTGGAGAAGTAGGCCGACCAGGTCCAGCCGCCCAGGGTGATCATCGGGTGCAGCTGCGGGTACTTGGCCTTGAGCTCGCGGAGCTGGTTGAAGTTGCCCTTCAGCGGCTGGTCGGCGGTGTCGGCGACGCCGTCGACCGCCTCGTCGGCGCCGACCGGGCGCTGGTAGTCGGCCCAGGCGTCGCCCTGGCCGGCCTGGTTGGCCTCGAAGCAGGTGCCGTCCGAACCGACGTTGCCGAAGGCGTAGTTGAGGGTGGTGAGCTTCGCGGCCTGGCCGCTGGTGTCGACCTTCTTGGCCGAGAAGCCGCTGTAGATGGACCACTGGGTGAAGAAGCCGACCCGCTGGCCCACCAGGGCCGGTGACGAGGAATGGGCGGAGGCGCTGGGGCCGGCAGCGAGAACGGTGCCGGTGGCCAGCGCGAGAACGGTGAGCAGCCCGGTGGCCTTGTGGCCGGAGACGGACAGACGCATGAGCGACCCTCTCAGGGGGTGAGCAGCGCAAAATTGGTCTGGACCAAGTGAAGAATAGGTATAGGCCAATCAACAGGCTCTGCACAAGGGGTGAGAGGAAACAGCAACGCCCCCACCGGAAGTCCGGTGGGGGCGCCGTCGGGCTGGTTCGGCTACTTGGCGATCAGCGACCGCAGCACGTACTGCAGGATGCCGCCGTTGCGGTAGTAGTCGGCCTCACCGGGGGTGTCGATGCGGACCTTGGCGTCGAACTCCACGTCGCCGGCCTTGACCTTGACGGTCTCCGGGATGCCGCCGTCGTTCAGCGCGGTCACGCCGGTGATGGAGAAGGTCTCCTCGCCGGTCAGGCCCAGGCTGTCGGCGTTGGCGCCCTCGGGGAACTGCAGCGGCAGCACGCCCATGCCGATCAGGTTGGAGCGGTGGATGCGCTCGTAGGACTCGGCGACGACGGCCTTGACGCCCAGCAGCGCGGTGCCCTTGGCGGCCCAGTCGCGGGACGAGCCCGAGCCGTACTCCTTGCCCGCCAGGATCACCAGCGGGACGCCGGCGGCCTGGTAGTTCTGCGCGGCGTCGTAGATGAACGACACCGGCGCACCCCCGTCACCTTCAGTGGACTGGGTGAAGTCGCGGGTGTAGCCGCCCTCGGTGCCGGGCGCGATCTGGTTGCGCAGCCGGATGTTGGCGAAGGTGCCGCGGATCATCACCTCGTGGTTGCCGCGGCGCGAACCGTAGGAGTTGAAGTCGCGCTTCTCCACGCCGTGCTCGGTGAGGTACTGCGCGGCCGGGGTGCCCGGCTTGATGTTGCCGGCCGGGGAGATGTGGTCGGTGGTGACCGAGTCGCCCAGCTTGGCCAGCACCCGGGCGCCGGCGATGTCGGTGACCGGGCTGGGCTCGTGCGCCATGCCCTCGAAGTAGGGGGGCTTGCGGACGTAGGTGGACTCGCTGTCCCACTCGAAGGTGTTGCCGGTCGGGATGGGCAGCGACTGCCAGCGCTGGTCGCCCGCGAAGACGTCCGCGTAGTCCTTGGTGAACATGGCCTGGTCGATCGACGAGGCCACGACCTCGGCGATCTCCTTCTCCGACGGCCAGATGTCGGCGAGGTAGACCGGCTTGCCGTCGGCGTCGGTGCCCAGCGCGTCCCGGGTGATGTCGACGTTCATGTTGCCGGCGATGGCGTAGGCGACCACCAGCGGCGGCGAGGCCAGGTAGTTCATCTTGACGTCGGGGTTGATCCGGCCCTCGAAGTTGCGGTTGCCGGAGAGAACCGAGACGGCGGCCAGGTCGTGCTCGTTGACGGCGGCCGAGACCTCGTCGGGCAGCGGGCCGGAGTTGCCGATGCAGGTGACGCAGCCGTAGCCGACCAGGTTGAAGCCCAGCTTCTCCATGTAGGGGAGCAGGCCGGCCTTCTCGTAGTAGTCCATGACGACCTTGGACCCGGGGGCCAGCGTGGTCTTCACCCAGGGCTTGGCGTGCAGGCCCTTCTCCACGGCCTTCTTGGCGAGCAGGGCGGCGCCCAGCATCACCGAGGGGTTGGAGGTGTTGGTGCAGGAGGTGATCGAGGCGATCACCACCGCGCCGTTGTCGATCTCGTAGCTGGTGCCGTCGGGGGCGGTGACCAGGGTGGGCTTGTGGATGCCGTTGGTGACCGCCGGGGAGTCGGAGGCCGGGAAGGACTCCTTGCCCGACTCGTCGTCCACCGCGATGTAGTCGCGCACCGCGTGGCGGAACCGCTCGGCCGCCTCGGCGAGGATGACCCGGTCCTGCGGCCGCTTCGGGCCGGCGATGGAGGGGACCACGGTCGCCAGGTCCAGCTCCAGGTACTCGGAGTAGACCGGCTCGACCGAGGGGTCGTGCCACAGGCCCTGGGCCTTGGCGTAGGCCTCGACCAGGGCGAGCTGCTGCTCGCTGCGGCCGGTGAGCTTGAGGTAGGAGATGGTCTCGGCGTCGATCGGGAAGATGGCGCAGGTGGAGCCGAACTCCGGCGACATGTTGCCGATGGTGGCGCGGTTGGCGAGCGGGATGGAGCCGACGCCCTCGCCGTAGAACTCGACGAACTTGCCGACCACACCGTGCTTGCGCAGCATCTCGGTGATGGTGAGCACCAGGTCGGTGGCGGTGGCACCGGCCGGGAGCGCGCCGTTGAGCTTGAAGCCGACCACGCGCGGGATCAGCATGGAGACCGGCTGGCCCAGCATCGCGGCCTCGGCCTCGATGCCGCCGACGCCCCAGCCCAGCACGCCCAGGCCGTTGACCATGGTGGTGTGCGAGTCGGTGCCGACGCAGGTGTCGGGGTAGGCCTGGCCGTTGCGGACCATGATGGTGCGGGCCAGGTGCTCGATGTTGACCTGGTGCACGATGCCGGTGCCCGGCGGGACGACCTTGAACTCGTCGAACGCGGTCTGGCCCCAGCGCAGGAACTGGTAGCGCTCCTTGTTGCGGCCGTACTCGATCTCGACGTTCTGCGCGAAGGAGTCCTTGGTGCCGAACTTGTCGGCGATCACGGAGTGGTCGATGACCAGCTCGGCCGGGGCCAGCGGGTTGATCTTCGCCGGGTCGCCGCCGAGCTCCTTGACGGCCTCACGCATGGTCGCCAGGTCGACGACGCAGGGCACGCCGGTGAAGTCCTGCATGATCACGCGGGCGGGCGTGAACTGGATCTCCTGGCTGGGCTGCGCGGTGGCGTCCCAGTCGCCCAGCGCGCGGATGTGGTCGGCGGTGATGTTCGCGCCGTCCTCCGTGCGGAGCAGGTTCTCCAGGAGCACCTTCAGGCTGTAGGGAAGGCGCTCGGAGCCCTCGACCTTGTCCAGCTTGAAGATCTCGTACGACTCGTCGCCCACCTGCAGCGAGCTGCGGGCGTCGAAGCTGTTGGCGGACACGACTGTCTCCCTGGTGTCTCTGGTACTGGCTGTCTCTGCCTGCTGGCGTCAGCGCGGTCACGCTGAGGATATCTTGATGTCGAGATAACCATAGTGCATCCACACCGACGCGGCGAAGTAAGGACACCCTCACTCCAGGGCCCCTGAGCTGAGCGGAAGACCGGGGCGTAACGTGACAACCGAGTGGTCCGGACGCACCGTGACGAGATCGTGAGGGACAGCCATGAGCAGTGTGTGGAACGGCATCGGCGACGCGCTGGGCACCATCATGAACGTGACCAGTGATGTGGCCCTGACCGGGTTCCTGATCGTGCTCGGGCTGCTCGTGGTCGCGGCGCCGCTGTACATGGTCTACGCCGTGCTGAGCAGCCTGCGGCCGGCGGCGCGGAAGTAACCTCCGCGCCCCGTTCCGGGCCACGGACCACGGACCACGGGCCGGGCTCAGTCGCCCAGGGTGGCGACCAGGACGGCCTTGATGGTGTGCAGCCGGTTCTCGGCCTGGTCGAAGACCACCGAGTGCTCGGACTCGAACAACTCGTCGGTGACCTCCAGCTCGGTCATACCGGTGCTGGCGTGCAGCTGCCGGGCGACCTCGGTCTCCAGGTCGTGGAAGGCCGGCAGGCAGTGCAGGAACTTCACCGCCGGATTGCCGGTGGCCCGGACGGTGTCCATGGAGACCTGGTACGGGGTCAGCAGTTCGATCCGCTCGGCCCAGACCTCCTTGGGCTCGCCCATGGAGACCCAGACGTCGGTGTAGAGGAAGTCCACGCCGCGGACCCCCTCGGCCACGTCCGCGGTGAGGGTGATCCGCGCGCCGGTCCGCTCGGCCAGCGCCGCCGCCTCGGCCCGGACCTCGGCAGTCGGCCAGAGCTGCTCGGGGGCGACGATGCGGATGTCCATGCCGAGCAGCGCCCCGGTGACCAGCAGCGAGTTGCCCATGTTGTTGCGGGCGTCACCCAGGTAGGCCAGCGCGACCTCGGGCAGCGGCTTGGTGCTGTGCTCCTGCACGGTCAGGACGTCGGCGAGCATCTGGGTGGGGTGCCACTCGTCGGTCAGCCCGTTCCAGACCGGGACACCGGCGTGGGCGGCCAGCTCCTCGACGACCTGCTGGCCGTGGCCCCGGTACTGGATCCCGTCGAACATCCGGCCGAGGACCCTGGCGGTGTCCTTGACCGACTCCTTGCTCCCCAGGTGGGAGCCGCTGGGGTCGAGGTAGGTGGTGTGCGCGCCCTGGTCGGCGGCGGCGACCTCGAAGGCGCAGCGGGTCCGGGTGGAGCCCTTCTCAAAGACCAGCGCGATGTTCCTGCCGCGCAGCCGGGGCTGCTCGGTGCCCGCGTACTTGGCCGCCTTCAGCTGGGCCGACAGATCGAGCAGGAAGCGGAACTCCTGGGGGGTGAAGTCCAGCTCCTTGAGGAAGTGCCGGTGCCGGAGATTGAAGGCCATCGCAGGCTCCTGGGTGACGGGGGCGGGGATCGATTCAGCAATTCTATACGCAAGTAGGCATGAATATGCGATCGACCCCGGTTCAGTCCAGGAGTGTCAGTCGAGGAGCAGTTCCATCTCCAGCTCCCGGGTCGAGGGGTCCAGCGGATAGGGGACAGTCACTCCGGTGCGGACAAAGCCGCGGCGCTCGTAGTAGGCGATCGCGCGGGCGTTGTCCTCGTGCACCTCCAGCAGCAGGCGCGGCACCCCGGCCTGCCGGCGGACCTGCCCGCGGGCCCAGGCGATCACGGTGTCCAGCAGGGCGTCGGTCACGCCCAGCTTGCCGCCGCGGTGCTCCGGGTGCACCCAGACACCGACCAGCCAGGCGGTGTCCGGGGTGTCCTCGGGGACGTAGGCGTTCATCCCGCCGACCCAGTCGCCGGAGGCCTGATCCACGGCGGCGTAGGAGGTGCTGCCGGGGCGGGTGCCGCGGCCGGCGCGCTGGACCCACTCCTCGGGCGTGCGGTCCAGCGCCTGCTCGTAGGTCTCCAGGTACGCCATCGGGGCGTCCTGGAGCATGGCCAGCCGCATGGTCCGGACCCGGTCGGCGTCCTCGGGCCGGACCAGGTGGATGCGGTACTCGGACATGGCGCTCCTTGTGCTTCTTGTGCTTCTTGCGGATGGGCTCAGAGCCGGGGGTCGACCGGCTCCGACTCCAGGGCCAGGACGGCGAAGACGGCCTCGTGGACCCGCCACAGCGGCTCGCTCGCGGCGAGGCGGTCCAGCGCCTCCAGGCCGAGCGCGTACTCGCGCAGGGCGAGCGAGCGCTTGTGGCCGAGGGCGCGTGAGCGCAGCCGGTCCAGATGGGCCGGCAGCGTGTAGTCGGGACCGTAGATGATCCGCAGGTACTCGCGGCCCCTGACCTTGACCCCCGGCTGCGCCAGCCGTCCGCCCTCGGGGCGCACCAGCGAGGCCAGCGGCTTGACCACCATGCCCTCTCCCCCGGCCGCGGTCAGCTCCTCCCACCAGCGCACGGCTTCGGCCACCGACTGCTCGTCGGCGGTGTCGACCGCCAGCCGACCGGTGCGCCTGAGCAGACCGGAGTCGTCGGCGTCGACCAGGGCGTCGATCCAGGCGAGGTGCTGGTCATGCGGACGGGTCGCCAGGTTGGCGCCCTCGGCGGCGAGGATCTGGAACGGGGCCAGCTTGATCCCGTCCAGGCCCTGCACCGGCCAGCAGTACTGCCGGTACGCGTCGGTGAAGGCGGCCGCGGCGGCCCGGCGGGCCGACTGGCGGGCCGTCAGCTCGTCGGTGGCCACGCCCCCGACGCCGCGGGTCCGGGCGGCCTCCAGTGCGGCGAGGGCCGCCGGCAGGGCCGCCCCGGCCGCCGCGCCCACCGCCGCGTACTGGCGCTTGAGCAGGCCGAGCGCCTTGAGCGACCAGGGCATCAGCTCGGCGTCCAGCAGCAGCCAGTCGCTGTCGAGCTGTTCGAACAGTCCGGACCTGACCGCGGCCGAGCGCAGTCGGTCCAGGACTGCCGAGGTCAGCGCCTCATCGTCGAGGAAGGCCCGCCCGGTGCGGGTCCAGACCGCCCCGCCGGTGGCGACGCCGAAGCGCTTCTCCAGCGCGGTGCCCTCCGCGTCGCGGCCCAGCAGCACCACGGCCCGCGAGCCCATGTGCTTCTCCTCGCAGACCACCTGGCGCACCCCGTCGGCGAGGAAGCCGGCGAAGGCGTCCTCGGGGTGCTCCAGGTAGCCGTCGCGGCGGGAGGTCGCGACCGGGGCCATGGTCGGCGGCAGGTAGGCGAGCAGCCTGGGGTCCAGCGCGAAGCGGCTCATCACCTCCAGCGCCGCGGCGGCGTTCTCCTCCTTGACGGCGACCCGGCCGTGGTGCGCCGTCTCCACGATCCGGCGGCCCTGGACGTCGGTGAGCGCCAGCGGACGGCCCTCCCTGCTGCCGGGGGCGTCGGTGGTCAGCGGGCGGACCGGCTCGTACCAGACCTGCTCGGCCTCGACCTCGACCAGCTCGCGCTCGGGGTAGCGCAGCGCGGTCATGCTGCCGCCGAAGACGGCGCCGGTGTCCAGGCAGATGGTGTTGTTGACGAAGCTCGCGGTGGGGGTGGGGGTGTGACCGTAGACGACCAGGGCGCGGCCCCGGTACTCCTCGGCCCAGGGGTAGCGCACCGGCAGTCCGTACTCGTCGGTCTCGCCGGTGGTGTCCCCGTAGAGGGCGTGCGAGCGCACCCGGCCCGAGGTGCGGCCGTGGTACCGCTCCGGCAGCCCAGCGTGGCAGACCACCAGCCTGCCGTCGTCCAGCAGGTAGTGGCTGACCAGACCGTCGATGAAGGAGCGGACCTCGGCGACGAACCCGGCCGGCTCGGCGGCCAACTGCTCCAGCGACTCCTTCAGGCCGTGACTGACCCTCACCTTGCGTCCGGCCAGCGCCCGGCCGAGCTTGTTCTCGTGGTTCCCCGGCACGCACAGCGCGTGGCCGGCCGCGGCCATGCCCATCACCAGGCGCAGCACCCCGGGGGTGTCCGGGCCGCGGTCGACCAGGTCGCCGACGAACACCGCGGTACGGCCCTGCGGATGCACGGCGTCCACGGCGCGGCCCTCGGCGTCACGGGCGACCTGGTAGCCCAGCCGGCCGAGCAGGGTGACCAGCTCGGAACGGCAGCCGTGGATGTCGCCGACGATGTCGAACGGCCCGCTGAGGTGCCGCAGGTCGTTGTAGCGCTTCTCCAGGACGATCTCGGCGGCCTCCACCTCGGCCACCCCGCGCAGCAGGTGGACCTTGCGGAAGCCCTCGCGCTCCAGGAACTTCAGCGAGCGCCGCAGCTCCCGCTGCTGACGGGGGATCACATGCTGGCTGAAGGCGGCGCGGTCCGGGCGCAGCGCGTTGCGCTCGGCGCAGACGCTCTCGGGGACGTCCAGCACGATGGCGACCGGCAGCACGTCGTACTCGCGGGCCAGGTTCACCAGGTGGCGCCGGGACTCGGGCTGCACGCTGGTGGCGTCCACCACCGTGAGCCGGCCTGCGGCCAGCCGCTTCCCGGCGATGTAGTGCAGCACGTCGAAGGCGTCCTTGGTGGCCGACTGGTCGTTGTCGTCGTCGGAGACCAGTCCGCGGCAGCTGTCCGAGGAAAGCACCTCGGTGGGCCGGAAGTGCCGGGCGGCGAAGCTGGACTTGCCGGAACCGGTGCTGCCGACCAGGACCACCAGGGAGAGGTCGGGGACGGGGAGCTGACGCTTGTCGCTCATCGGTTCGCTGCTTCCTGCGGGTGGTCGGCGGGGGTGCGGGTGAAGGTGGCGAGCTGGGTCGGCGGACCGACCTCGGGGTCGTCGGGGCCCACCGGCGCGAAGGCGACGCCGTAGCCGTAGCTGTCGGCGACCTGCCGGGCCCAGGCCCGGAACTGGGCCCGGTCCCACTCGAAGCGGTGGTCCGGGTGGCGGACGTGACCGGCCGGGAGCGACTCCCAGCGGACGTTGTACTCGGCGTTCGGAGTGGTCACCACGACCGTGCCGGGACGTGCGGCGCCGAACACCGCGTACGCCAGCGCGGGCAGCCGCGGCGGATCGACGTGCTCGACCACCTCGGACAGGACGGCGGCGTCATAGCCGGTCAGCCTGGCGTCGGTGTAGGTCAGAGCGCCCTGGACCAGGCGGACCCGGGCGGCCTGGCGCTCGGACATCTGGTCCAGATGCAGCCGGCGCGCGGCGATGCCGAGGGCGCGCGAGGACACGTCCACGCCCAGTACCTCGGTGATCCGTGGCTCCTTGAGCAGAGCGCCGACCAGGCTTCCCTCGCCGCAGCCCAGGTCCACCACCCGGGTAGCCCCGGCGGTGCGCAGCGCCTCGAGGATGGCGGCGCGGCGCTGGACCGCGAGCGGGGTCGGCTTCTCCTCGGTCTGCTGGTCCTCGGCCTCCTGCTCGGGGACGGCGTTGTCGATCTCCTCCAGCTCGCGGTCGTCCGCCTCGGCGAGACGGGCCAGCTCCAGCCGCTCCATCGCGCTGCGCGCCAGCGACCAGCGGCGGGAGAAGTACCGACGGGTGATCAGGGACAGCTCGGGGTGGGTCCCCAGCCAGCCCTCCCCGACCCGGAGCAGCTTGTCGACCTCGTCCGGGGAGACCCAGTAGTGCTTGGAGTCGTCCAGCACCGGCAGCAGCACGTAGAGCTGGTTGAGGGCGTCGGCGAGCCGCCGGGTGCCGGTCAGCTCCAGGCTCACGTAGTGGGAGTCGCCCCAGTCGGGGAAGGCCGGGTCGAGCGGAATCGGCTCGGCCTGCACCTGCCAGCCCAGCGGCTCGAACAGCCGGCGCACCAGCTCGGGTCCGCCGTCCTTGCCGGCTTTGGCGGGCAGCACCGGCACGGTGACGGTCAGCGGCAGCTCGGCGGCCGCCAGCTCCGGGCGCTGGTCGCAGCGGCCCTGCCGAGCGCTCTTGAACACCGTGCCGAGTGCCACCGCGAGCAGCGACGAGGCCGCGTAGGGCCGGTCGTTGACGTACTGCGCCAGCGCGAAATCGGGGGAACCGCCCCGCCCCTTGCCGCGGCCGCGCCGGACCAGACCCACCGGGTCGACCTCCAGCAGCAGCGCGGCGGTGCAGCGCTCGGCCCCGGCCTCGGGGTAGAAGACGTGCGCGAGGCCGTGCGAGGTGGGGAACGACTGGGCCTTGTCCGGGTGCTTGTGCAGCAGGAAGCCCAGGTCGGAGGCGGGTCGTTCGGGGGTGCCGGTGGTACTGATCGTCAGGAACACACGATCGAGTATCGCCGGACGGGGCGGCGCGGCCCACTGACTTTCGTCATGCCCGTGCCGCGACCGGGGGGCACTCCGATCCCTTGCCCCACGCCCGCCGACCAGGGAACGGCCGCAGCGCATAACCGGAGGAGCCAGCCAGCACCAAATTCTTCAGGTCATCCACTTCATCACGGCCGCCGGCCGCAGGGACCCGACCGACCCGTCTAACCGACCTGGACAGCAGTCCGCAAAAGCCATCCGCGCTGCGAACCTCACCGAGTTCCACCGTCGAGTCCTGACAGTGGTCCGGGCCCGCAGTAGCTGTCGGGACCGCCGAAGTGGTGCCCTGCCCGACTATGCGGCACCGGTGTTCGCTGATCCGTTCTCGACGTCGTCGGGATGAATGATCATGTCCGCGATCCCCAATGCCTGCATAAGAGATCTGACGGATACCACGCGACTGCGGCCCATCCACAGCGTCCTCAACTCCCCATCCCGGGACGCTTTCGTGGCCTGCGCCTGTGAGATGCCCAAGGCCTTGGCTGCCGCCTCAATATTAACGTGCTTCGGCAGCAGGTCGGAGATCCAGTAGTAGTGGTTTCCTCCGTCTATCCAGATACGCGTCGCTCGATGCTGGTCGGGAGTCGGTGCGGGACACCTCCGGTCGCCTGCGCGGATCTGTGCGTGAAGCTGCCTTGCATAATCCATGAGGCCCAAGCGCTGCAAGAGCGCGCCGAAGAGCTCTCCTTGAATCTTCTCTGCGGTTCCCGGATCGCGGATCTTACCTGCATCCACGATCCGCAGGGGCCCTTCCTGGGCGTACTCGTCGGAGCCTCGTGCGGGGGCGAAGTCTTCCACGTGCTGTTTGGAGCTTTCCTTCGAGCCGATCTCTACCAGTCTGCGAGCGTTGTCGAATGCCCCTTTGAGCAGTGCGCCACGTACTGCTGTGGGCCGCAACCCGGTCTGCGTCGCATGCCAGGCGGTGAGCAGGCCCTCGACCATGGCGGAGCGGACGTCATCCACATCGATGTGCCACTCTCGTGACAGCCTGCGCGACCAATTCCTCATGCGTGGGAGCAGGCATGCCAGGACGATCATCCGCCATGCCTCGCCATCGGCCTGATCGTCTTCACGTGCGAGCGCAACCATGGACTCCCAGAGGCGCTGGTTCACTGTCGACCCGTAGGAGGCGGGCTGCGCCTTGTCCCGCAACTCCGGATAGGTCGGATGGTATTTGACGGTGCACTCCTGGATATCGCCTACATGAGCACACACAGGTTCACTGCCCCACACCGCTTGGACGTGCCGTTCGATGTGCTCGAAGATGTTAGACATGTCTGCCTCCTCCAGATTTCCTGCCCTGGCACTAAGGCTTGCGCACATGGACGGCCAGCTCTTTGGATCGACCTCTCATTGACACGTTCGAGCGAAACGATGTTTAACGAACGAGCGAGGCTCCGGTCGCACCTGTGCATGCGCCGTTCCTCTCCGTTCCTCGATCTGCGTGTCGGAGATGCACGGCTACTGACCTTTCGGTTATGCCGGGGCGTGCTTGGTGATCGCGAATCCGGCCTCGGCGAGGCAGTCGTCGAACAGGTGGACCTGCACTGGATGCAGGCGAAACGGTGGCGGAGAGTCCGCATGAGGCGGCGGCGAGCAGGGCACAGGTGATTCCAGGAGAAGCCCTTGCGGTCGTCTTCGCGCCGGTCGCTGGTATGACGGAAGATCAGACGCGGCCGTAGATCAGGCCCTTAGCAGCACGGGCGGCTGCCAACAGATGGCGTCTGCTGCCGCCGTTGACTCCGATGACAAGATGAGTCCCCGACGAAATCATGTCCAGGATCGCCCACGCGGACATCATCCGCCTGCCTCAACGTTGCCGCAGCCGTTAGCAGTTGCCGACGTCGCCCGCGCCGTGGTCGACACCGCCGTGATCGCCATGCTGCACGACATGCGCGAGCCCGTAGTTCGACAAGTTGAAACTCTGGGACCTGCCAGGATGCTTGTACAGCAGGAAGCCCAGGTCTGTCGCGGGGCGCTCGGGGGCACCGGTGGTGCTGATCGTCAGGAACACACGGTCGAGTATCGCCGCACGGGGCGGCGCGGCCCACCAGGTTTTCTGCTGACGGCCGAGCTGTCGGGTGACTCCATCGCGGACCGCGCGGCCTACCCAACACCGCGCAACAAGGGCGGGCTGAGCAACCATGTGCTCCCTCGCCGATAGAGGGCGGCCGGACGCCCGGTAGGAGGCAGCCGCTGCTCCCCCGTGGACTGCACGAACCCCGAGGTGCTGAGCACCTTTCGCCGAAAGTTGCTCGGATCCAGCCGTTGCCCCCAGATCGCTTCGTAGACCTTTCGCAGCTCGCTCAAGGTGAACGACTCCCCGCAGAAGGCCGTGGCGACAGCGGTGTACTCAAACTTCCTGCGGATCTCCTCCAGAGCATCCGCAAGGATGACCGCGTGGTCAAAAGCCAGCCCCTCTGCCACCTCCGTCAGTTCCGCCACAGGGGTCCAGAAGGCACGCGCAGCGTCGGTACCGCCGACAGGGACTGGGAGGTCCGGCCCAAGTGCGAGATAGGCAATGGTGACCACCCTGCCCCTCGGGTCACGGTCCGGATCTCCGTAGGCACCGAGCTGCTCCAGGTGCAGTTGTCGGCCGTTGATCCCGGCCTCCTCCCAGAGCTCACGCAATGCCCCTTCCCGCAAGGTTTCGTCCTTTTGGACATAGCCGCCAGGCAGGGCAGACCGGCCGAGGAAGGGCTCCAGCCCGCGCTCGACGAGGAGCACCATCAACTGATCTGCTCTGACGGTGAAGATCGCCAGGTCCACAGTGATCCACGATGGCTTTACCTCATCGGAGTCTTTCAGCCAGTCATCCACCGGATCCCCTAAAGGTCGTATTGACTTAAACGCGTGACGCACTTATGGTCCCATAGACCTTAACTCGACTAGGCAGGGGCGGGGCATGATCACTCCCCAGGCGCCACCAGCCATGGAATCAACCGACGAACCTACTGACGCCACCCGCCACTTATGCGCCGGCGTGTACGTGGATGAGCGTTTCCGCGACCTTGTGATCGACAAGGTGTGCACCGCCCCGCACCGAAGGGTCGCCCCGTCCTACGGGTTCGACATCGTCCCTGTCATGCACCATGCGTGGCGGGCTGCGGCGCTGACGGCAATCCTCCGCGTGACCTTGGTGGGGGCAATGGTCACGCCGGCCTTCGTTGGTGCCCTGCCCACGACTGTCCTCATCACCTGCGCTATAGCTCTCTTCAGGCTGCTCCGCTTCGCCATTCTGTTACGGGACGTCGACCGGGGGTCGAGATCGAAACGAGAATTCAAACGACGCGGTTTGGGGCCGATACAAAGCCAGGGCTACCTCTTCAGGCTGCTCCTCCCCCGCAGGTACTCCGCGATGGCTCCCGCCTTCAAACGTATCCGCGTCGCCGCACTGTCCCTGGTACTGACTGGCCTGACCGTCGCGTTGACAGAGCCGGGTAACGCCGTGACTGCCGCCGACGTAGCAGTTGGAATGACGCTGATGTGCCTTGTCGTCGGAGCCGCACGTCAGTTGATACTCAACCGAATCCTCCGCGCGCCGACGCTTCGCCCCGCACACCTGTCCGGCCGCCAACGGGTGGCTGACATACAGCAGCGACATACCTGCGCCGTATACCGTCGCCCCCGTCACAGAGACGACGAGGAGGAGGATCAGGACGATCTCACCGTTTTCACGCTCTTCGGGGAAGAGTCACCCTTCATCGGGGCAGGTGAACTCGTCTACCAATGGAACCCGCCGATGAGTATCCAATTGCTGCGGCCTGGCGACGACGACGCGCCATTACATGAGCGCGAGCACCTCGTACCACCCTTTCAGGCACACGAACTGGTCGACTACCTGCGCGAGGCAGTTCAACTGCTTGACACCGACAGCCGGGATGTCCGGCTCCCGGTGCAGGTCCGCGACCGCGTCTACGTGGCCGAAACAGATGTAGCGGCGGACCACTCCCTCATCCCCCAAGCATTCGACGAAGCCGACCTGCGTGCCCTCATTAACACGCCAGGCTCTAAGCAGCACCACTTCCTCGAATTCACTGCGCCGACAGAGGGGTCGGAGTATATGGCGACGGTCCTCTTACACGTCAGCTTGCAGGGACGGACGCTGAGTCTGTCCACGGCGGCATGCGCCCTCGCCCACACGCCGCGGTCCTTCCAGCGGACCGAGGAATTTGGTCACCACGGGGCCACAGCAGTCGTTTGGGCGGCCTTCCGTGAGCTGGCCGCATTGCCTATGGAGATTCAGAAATCATGGCGGGCCACCCGCTACCTCTATGCCCTGGGCAAGGCCACCGTCTTCCCCCATGACCTCACCGCCACGCCGATCCGCAACATCCTGATCGGTAGTCAAGTCAGCATACGGGAGGAATCAAGCCAGGACTGGTCAAAAATCCAATTGCAGAAGAGTGACATCTTGGGTCAGATGAAGACGATCGAACGGAGGCTGCTTCTAGCTGCCAGCGACTTCCTTTACTCCAGGGATGTGGATATATCTGAGTTCACTGACCGCGCGCTCAACATTATCAACAGCGGCATCTTCAACTTCGGTGACAACAACAACTTCAGCCACAACGCGGTGGGCGACGCAGCTCAGGTTTCCGCCCCTGCAACCCAGCCAACAAGCTCCAGCAATTCCAGTAGCGGAGGAAGCAAGTGACCACCAACCGAGGCATCAGCAACCGTGGTGACAACAACAACTTCAGCGGCAACGCCATCGGAGACCATGCCCAAGTCTCCATGACCACCCTCTCCCGGGCGGGCACCCCTGCCGACAGCGAGGCCGGCAACCAACGGGGGACTGCGTGGGACATCGGGGTGGTCACCATCCTCAGCGAGGAACTGCGTGCCGTCATCCGCGAGTTGAACCTGGAACGCCACAAGGAACCTGGCGGGCTCTACTTCTACCGGGGCAGCTACACCACGCCGGAATCAACCATCCGGATCGTGGCCACCCAGAGCCAGTCCCAGGGACAACGGTCCACGATGGCTGCTCTGGAAAACCTAAGGCGCCACTACGCGCCGCAACTGTGGGCCCTGGTCGGCGTAGGCGGCGGAATCCACGACGAACACGCCCGCATCGGCAACGTCATCGTCTCCACAGACATCGTTTACTACGAGAATCGAAAAATTAACCCTCTCGGGGATGTTCGTCGCCGCGGAGAACATCGTCAGGCTCCAGCACCGATCGTCCATGCGGTGAATGCATTTTTCGCAGATCACGGAACTCCAGCACGCATAAAAGGCCAGCCATCCGACCATGCGTCAACGAGGTTCGAGGTCTACCCAGGGGTGATTGGTTCAGGCGAAGCCGTCATCGCCGATCGCGATAGCGAAATACGAAGCTACCTCACGAACTATCACGAAAAGGTCTTGGCGGTGGACATGGAGGCCGGAGGGCTGAGCCAGTATTGGCAGGAGAACTCCGTCCACGGCGAAGTCAACCCGGGCTGGATCGTCATCCGGGGCGTTTCCGACAACGCCGACGAGGAAAAGGGCCACGGGCACCACGAACTCGCTGCCCAAAATGCTGCAACAATCCTGCGCCGACTCCTCCCTTATCTCTGCTGACCGCGAGCCAAACAATCGAGTTAGGCCCAGCACAGGGAAATGGCTTACATGACAGCTTTTCTGTTTGGGATACTCAGTTCTCTAGCAGCCAGTGTGATTGCACTAACCCTAGGCCTCCTGCGCGGCTCGCGCCCACTGTGGTGGCTGGTAACCGTGTGCTCCTGGTGCACTGGCACCGGCCTCAGGCGCGTGTACCGTCACCAATCGTTCGCCGAACAGGACATCGCACGCGATCTCAGCCGAGCCCGCTGGATCAAGGTTCTGGCAGGACGCGGAAACGTACTCACCCGCGAGGTCTTTTCCCCTCTGTGGTCAGGGGCGTCGTCAGTGGATTCCATCCAGGTCCTGCTGCCCGCTCCGCACCCTCAGGGTGACTCCTGGCTCGACCAGCGCTCGAACGACCTCCATCGATTCGATCCCGGCTACAGTCCGGAACTGCTCAGGGACCAGGTCCGGGCGAACATAGACTATCTCACCCATGCGACCCGCACTCGAAGCAATTTTGAGCTTCACGAATTCAATCTACCCAACATCTGCCGTGTGATTGCAACGGATCAGGTTGCCTATCTCACCTTCTACAGCAGCTCCACTCACGGCAGGAATTCTCCGTGCATGTATGTCCGGGCTCCAGGGATCCTGTACTCCATTGCCCTGCAGCAGTTCGATCTAGCCTGGACAAATAGTTCACCCACGCTGCCAGCATCTTGACCAAGGACCCTATTTCCTGCGATCTGCGCGAGGCCGTGCGAGGTGGGGAACGACTGGGCCTTGTCCGGGTGCTTGTGCAGCAGGAATCCCAGGTCGGAGGCGGGTCGTTCGGGGGTGCCGGTGGTACTGATCGTCAGGAACACACGATCGAGTATCGCCGTAACCCCATGATCGCCCCACTGGGTTTTCGGTGCGCGGGTCCAGCAGAATGAGCCGCGCACAGCCTGCCCGGCCCCCGACGAGTCAGGATCACCACCATGCCCAGCAGCGACGCCGCCAAGCCCGTCGTCATCCTCCAGGCATCCCCGCACCCGGTCTCACGGATCTTCACCCCGGAGGCGCTGCACGCCCTGCACGAGCGCTACACCGTGGTCGACCTGGAGGGCGCCGGGCCCGGAACCGCCGACGAGGTCCTGGACCAGGCCCTGCCGGAGGCCTTCGCGGTCGTCGGCCAGCCCGACCTGCCCGCTGAACGCCTGGCCCGCGCACCGAAGTTGCGGGCGGTGCTGAACATCGAGGGCAACTTCTACCCCAATGTCGACTACCAGGCCTGCTTCGACCGGGGCATCCACGTCCTGGGCTGCGGTCCGGCCTACGCGCAGGCCGTCGCCGAGCACGCGCTGGGCCTCGCCCTCGACCTGGCCCGGGGCATCAGCCGGGAGGACCGGGCCTTCCGCGAGGGACGCGAGAACTACGTCGCCACCGGCAACGCCGACGCCGTGCTGCTGCGCAACGCCGATGTGGGCTTCCTCGGCTTCGGCAACCTGGGCCGGGCGCTGCGCACCGTGCTGACCGGATTCGCGCCCACCATCAGGGTGTACGACCCCTGGCTGCCGGCCGCGGTGCTGCGCGAGCACGGGGTGCTGCCGACCGGGCTGGCGGAGACCGTCGCCAGGAGCACCTTCCTGTTCGTCCTCGCCACCGTGACCGAGGAAAGCCGGCATCTGCTGGACGCCGAGCTGCTGGCGACCGTCCCGCAGGGTGCCCGGTTGGTGCTGGTCAGCCGGGCGCCCGTGGTGGACTACGACGCGCTGCTGGCCGGCGTCGCCGCCGGGCGGTTCCTGGCCGGGATCGACGTTTGGCCGGAGGAGCCGGTTCCGGCGGACCACAGCGTCCGTGCGCTGGAGGGCACGGTGCTCTCCGCGCACCGCGCGGGCGGTATCCCGGCCGCCTTCCTCAGCATCGGCGACATGGTGCTGGACGACCTCGACCTGATCGCCCGCGGCCTGCCGCCGGTCCGGATGCAGGCCGCAGCGCGCGAACTGGTCGGCCGCTACCGCAACCGTCCGGTCACCGGCTGAGCACGGGTCGTCGGGGCCGATCGTTCGGGCCGGTCGTTCAGGGCCTGGCGCGGAGGCGACGGAGCATCCTGGGGTCCTCGAAGCCGACGGTGCGGGCGGCGTGGTCCACGGTGGAGCCGTGCGAGATGAGGTGCTCGGCCCGCTCCAGGCGCAGCGTCTGCTGGTAGCGCAGCGGGGTGAGGCCGGTGGCCCGGGTGAAGAGACGGGTGAGGGTGCGGTCGCTGACACCGACCGCGGCCGCCAGGTCCGCCAGCGGGAGCCGGGAGTCGTAGCGGCTGTCGATGACGTCCTGGGCGCGGTGCACCGTGTCGTCCAGGTGCGAGCGGTGCCGCAGCATCGCGCTGTCCTGCTGCTCATGGCCGTTGCGGCGGGCGTAGACGACCATGTCCCTGGCGATCTGGCCTGCCGCGGCCGGGCCGTGGCGCTGAGCGACCAGATGGAGCGCCAGGTCGATACCGCTGGCGATGCCGGCCGAGGTCACCACCCGGTCGTCCACGGTGAACAGGACGTCGCGGACCACCGTCGCCCGGCGGTAGCGGGCGGCCAGCTGCTCCTGGAGGTCGTGGTGGGTGGTGCAGCGGCGGCCGTCCAGCAGTCCGGCCCGGCCCAGGGCGTCCGCCCCGGCGCAGACGCTGGCTACGGTGCCGCCGGCGGCATGGTGCTCGCGCAGCCGTCGCAGTGTGTCCGGGCCGAGCGGGGAGTCCGGCCCCAGGGAGGGCGACCGCCAGCCCGGGACCAGCAGCAGGTCCTCCGGTCCCAGCTCCGGCCAGTCGGTGTCGGCCTGCAGCGGGACGCCCTGGGCGCTGGTCACCACCGGCTGCTCGGCGACGTACCCGAGGGTGTAGTCGTGGCCGAAGTCGGCGGCGGTGGAGAAGACCTGGGCGGGCCCGGCGAGATCGAGCAGGTGCACGCCGGGCACCAGCAGGAAGACGATGCGGCTCATACCGCATCATCCCAGGTCGGCGGCCCGGGCCTCCAGCTCGTCGACAGTGGCGATGTCGGCGAAGCGGTCCGCCAGGACGAACACGGTGCGCTGGACCAGTTCCTCGGTGCTGAGGGTGACCCCGTCGCGGGTGATCGGGCTGGTGGAGGTGGCGTCCGGGACGAAGGTGACCCGGTAGCCCAGGTCACTGGCGACCCTGGTGGTGGTCTCCACGCACTGCTCGGTCCGGATGCCGCAGGTCACCAGCTCGGTGACACCGCGCTCCATCAGCTGCTGCTGCAGGTTGGTGGTGGTGAACGCATTGTGGGAGGTCTTGGTGACCGTCAGGTCGCCGTCCCGGTGGTCCAGCTCCTCCAGCAGCCGGACCTGGCCGAGGGCCGGGTCGAACACGGTGTCCGTGCCGGGTTCGGAGTGCAGCACCCAGACCACGGTGTCCCCGGCGGACCTGGCCAGCGAGACCAGCCGGTTGACCGGCTCGGCGATCTTCGGGTTGTGGCTCGCGGCCCACTCCTCGGCCCGGGCGCGGAAGGATTCCTGGACGTCGATGACAAGCAGTGCTCGGCTCATGGACTCCAGTCTGTCCTGGTCAGACGGGTGCGACCAGACCCGATCGGGTCCCGGGGCGGACCGATCCGGTCATGCCGGAGGCGCTGTCCGCACAGCGGTACGGTTGGGCGGCCAGGGGGGCGATTCGTTACCGTGACGGGGTGACGAACGAATCCGCTTCCCCCTCCCCCCGTGGTGCCGTGGCCGCAGGCCTGGCCACCGTCGCCGACGACGGCACGGTCCTGGACACCTGGTTCCCCGCCCCCTCGCTGACCGCGGACCCCGGGCCGGCCGGCACCGTGCTGCTGTCCGCCGCCGAGGCCACCGCCGAACTCGGTGCGGGCGTGGCCGGCGCCCTGCGCAAGGACCCGCGCCGCGGCGTGGAGGTCGTCGCGGTTCGCACCGTGATCGCCTCCCTGGACGAGAAGCCGCTGGACACCCACGACGCCTACCTGCGCCTGCACCTGCTCAGCCACCGCCTGGTGCGGCCGCACGGGCAGAGCCTGGACGGGCTGTTCGCCCTGCTCCCCAACGTCGCCTGGACCAGCATCGGCCCGGTGCCGGTGGACCGGGTCGAGTCCACCCGGCTCGCGGTCCGCGCCGAGGGCGGCCAGCTCGCCGTCTACGGCATCGACAAGTTCCCCAGGATGACGGACTATGTGGCACCCAGCGGGGTGCGTATCGCCCACGCCGACCGGGTCCGACTGGGCGCCCACCTCGCGGTCGGCACCACCGTGATGCACGAGGGCTTCGTCAACTTCAACGCCGGCACCCTGGGCACCTCCATGGTGGAGGGACGGATCTCGGCCGGCGTGGTGGTCGGCGACCACAGCGACATCGGCGGCGGCTCGTCGATCATGGGCACCCTCTCCGGCGGCGGCAAGCAGGTCGTGTCGGTCGGCGAGCGCTGCCTGCTGGGCGCCAACGCCGGGATCGGGATCTCGCTGGGCAACGACTGCGTGGTCGAGGCCGGCCTGTATGTCACCGCGGGGACCAGGGTCACCCTGCCGGACGGCAAGGTCGCCAAGGCGGTGGAGCTGTCCGGGCAGGACAACCTGCTGTTCCGCCGCAACTCGCAGAGCGGCACGGTCGAGGTCATCGCCCGCTCCGGCTCCTGGGGCGGCCTCAACGCCGAGCTGCACGCGCACAACTGACGCTCTGACGGACGCGCCGAGGGGGACGACGACCCCTCGAACCCCTGCTCGACGGGGTCGGTCAGGTCCGGCCCGGCGCTGGCCCCGCATCCCCCGTGGGTGTGACGGTCAGTGACCGGGCCACCGCGCGGCTCGTTTGCCCGCTCGGGAACGGCAACTGCCCGCCGTCCTGTCCGCCGCACCCAGGAGGGGCACGTCCACTCGGCCTCAACCGGCGGGTTCCGTCTCGGCGACGTTGACCACCTGCGGGTTGCGTGGGGGTTCGGGGGGTCGCTCCCCGAAGGATTGGAGCACCATGTCCGAGGCATCCGTCGTACCGGAGGGCCAGAGCGCCTCCTCCCCCACCGCTGCCCCCGCCGCTCCGCAGAGCCTGCTCGCGCAGATGGAGCAGCTGCTCGCCGCGCTCAACGCCGACCTGGTCCGCCTGGACGCCGACCTCCAGTCGCCACCCCCGCACGACGCACACAGCTACGAGCCCTAGCAGGGCCGACGCCCCCACCGCCGCCGTCATGACGCGCCGCCCTCCCCCGACTGCCAGTCGCCCACCGGCAGCAGCTCCCGGCAGGCCGGGTCGACGGCGCGCAGCAACTGCGCGGCCAGGTCCTGGCATTCCGCGACGGCGTCCACCGAGTCGATGCAGCGCCAGTACAGCTCCTGCTCGCCGGCCCCGCAGGCGAGCACGATCAGTGCCTCGGCGGTCTCCTGGACCAGCCGGCACAGCTCGCGGAGGGCCACTGCGGTATCGGTGAGCACGGTCAGCCGCTCCGCCCTGCCGGGGCCGCCCCCGTCGTCCGGGGGCCGCCCCACGCAGGTGGCCGCATGGCCCGCCGCCTCGGCCACGGCCCGGGCGATCCCGGACGCACCACCGCCCCCGCAACCGGCGCCGTCCAGCAGCTCACGCTCCATCAGTTCGAGCGCCAGCACCCGGGTCACGGCCTCGACCAGGGCGCAGGCCTGCCAGCACTCCGCCAGCACCTGCGGCACACTGCGGGCCTCGGTCAGACCGTGCCTGGTGGACTTGATCAGCCTCAGCGCGTCCATGGCCGCGACCCCCTGTTGCTCCTGACTGCTCCGACGGACTCTCCGTCA
Source organism: Streptacidiphilus jeojiensis (assembly GCF_042510965.1). NCBI lineage: Bacteria > Bacillati > Actinomycetota > Actinomycetes > Kitasatosporales > Streptomycetaceae > Streptacidiphilus > Streptacidiphilus jeojiensis. The sequence goes on along the minus strand of NZ_JBEUKS010000011.1, from coordinate 183,636 downwards.
GGGCACCAGCCTGGAGCAGAAGGGGGACGACCCGACGCCGACGATCACCGGCTGTGGACAACTCGGGGGGTGTGCAGAACTCCGTCACCCCCGAGGGTGGGTCAGGAACCGTCCAGCGGCGGGGTGGCCCCGGCCGGGAAGCGCTGCTCGTTGCGCTCGATCTTCGCCGCCAGCGCCGCCAGCGGATCGACTCCCAGCGCCGAGCAGAACTGCAGCAGGTAGGCCAGCACATCGGCCACCTCGTCCTCGACCCTGTGCGCCCGTACCGGGTCCTCCATCACCGCGGCGGCCTGCTCCGGGGTCAGCCACTGGAAGATCTCCAGCAGTTCGGACGCCTCCACGCTGAGCGCGGCCACCAGGTTCTTCGGCGTGTGGTACGGCCCCCAGTCGCGCGCCGCGGCGAACTCGCGCAGCCGCTGCTGGAGCAGGGGGACGTCCGGGTGTCGATCAGTCATGCGCCCATTCTCCCCGCCCGCCGGCCCCCGCCTGCGCCCCTGCCCGCACGCCCGCCTGCGCCGCCGCCGGCACCCCCACCCGCGCCGGGGCCGGGGCCGGGGCGGGCGACGGCTCCAGCACGCTGTAGCCGGTCTGCGGATCGCGGCGGCAGTGCAGCACCAGCGCCTCCGGGGCCGCGCCCGCCGCCCCGTCCCGCAGCGTCGCCAGCAGCCGGGCGTGGCCGTGCCGGACCACCTCCCCGGCGAGCCGCAGCAGCTCCGCCACCTGCCCCTCGGCCAGCCCGGCGTCCAGGTCCTCGGCGAGCACCGTGAGCAGCCGGTCCACCTGGGGGACGTCGGCCGAGCTCATCTGCAGCACCCCGGGGCCGGTCAGCAGCACCGTCGCGAAGGCCAGGTAGCGCAGCAGGCCGCTGCTCATCGACTCGGCCCCGGTGACCGCGGTCTCCCCCTCCCACAGCGCCGCCCGCACCCGTGCGTCGTCGCTGCGCAGCACCCCCAGCTCGCGGACCGGGTAGGGGCTGCCGGTCCGGACGCTGCGCAGCAGCTTGCCGTACCTGATCCGGCACTCGGACTGGATCCGCGCCAGCACCGCGGACAGGTTCGCCGCCGTGCTCCGCAGCCTGGCGTCGTCCCCGGCCGGGACCCAGCCCCGCATCAGCGCGGGCACCGGGTCCACCGGGAAGACCTCACGCAGCGCCGTGAGCAGGTCCTCCACCGCCGTGAGCACCCGCTGCTCGCCCGGGGTGGCCCCGGCGATCCGCAGCGGCAGCTGGGCCGCCAGCAGGCTGCCCGCCGCCAGCGGGGCGCGGATGTCGCCCTGCCGCCCGTCGCTGTGCCAGATCGCGTTGATCCGGCCCCGCGCGCGGTCCTCCTCCCCGGTGGCCAGCAGCACCCGGGCCGGTGTCCCCGGCAGCGCCCCGGTGATCCGCTCGGCGACGATCCTGGGCTCGCCGTCGGTGCGCACCGCCACCTCCAGCGAGACGGTGCCGCTCCGCGCGGTCTCCACGCTGCAGCCGAGCCGGAACCCCTGCCGACCGTGCGGCACGCAGCCGCGCAGCCCGCCCCGGACCGGCGCCAGCGCCTCGGCCAGATCCGCGCCGCCGGCCAGTCCGGACAGGGCCGCCAACCCGTCCAGCAGGTTGGACTTCCCGCTGCCCGAAGCACCCTGCACCAGGGTGACCGGGGCCAGCGGCAGCACGGTGCCGACATGGGACTTGAACGCCACCAGGCGCAGTTCGCCGATGGTGGCCCGGCGCGGGGAAGGCTCGCTCACACCGGGGTCAACGAGCGAGCGGCACTTTGGTGAACCTGCTCAGGGTGACCGACGCCGTCACCGGCACCGGTTCGGGCAGCGCCGCGATCCGTTCGGCCAGCGCGGCCGGGTCGGTGTGCCAGGCACTCGGGCCCATGCCGACCACGGTGCGCACCGCCTCGTGGTCCAGCAGCAGGGTGAAGTCGTGCTCGCTGCTGCCGGCGGACTCCAGGTACGGTCCCAGCGTCGCCGCCAGCCGCTCCTCCTTCCGCCCGTCCACTCCGAGCAGGCCCAACTCGCGCACCAGTTCCGCCAGGTGACGAGGCGTCGGAGTGATCGTCAGCAGCGTTCCGCCGAGCCGGAGCACCCGGCGCAGCTCCGGTCCGTTGCGCGGGGCGAAGACATTGATCACCAGGTCGGCGGCGTCGTCCCGGATCGGCAGCGGACGCCAGGCGTCGCAGACCACGGCGCCGGCCCGGGGGTGCGAGCGGGCGGCCCGGCGCAGCGCGAACTTGGAGATGTCCAGGGCGATCCCGTGCGCCTCGGGCAGCGCGTCGAGCACGGCGGCGAGGTAGTGGCCGGTGCCCGCGCCCAGGTCGACCACGCAGCGGGCGTCAGCGGGTGCGGCCGCTGCCAGCGCTTCGGCGACCGGGGCGTAGTGCCCGGCACTGAGGAAGGCGTCGCGGGCGGCGACCATGGCGGCGGTGTCACCGGTGCCGGTGTGCGCGTCGCCGGGCAGCAGGCTGACATAGCCCTGCCTGGCGACGTCGAAGGTGTGCCGCTGCGGGCAGCGCAGCGCGCCGCCGCCGGGACCGGCCGCGAGACCCTGCCCGCAGTGCGGGCAGACCAGGTACTCCACAACGTCCTGCAGCACGCGTCCGTCTCCCTGCGGTTCCTGCCGTGTTCTTCCTGCAATGTCAACTGAAGCCGCAGGTCAGACTAGTCGTTCTGGTCGCCCTCGGGCTCCCCGTCGGACTCCCCCTCGGCATCCGGCAACTGGTCGACGACCCAGCCCGCCAGCCGCTGGGACGCCCCGTCGACGCCGATCCGGCCCTCCCGCACACCGCGGGCCAGGCTGCGCATCTCCCGGGTCGTGGTGGCCACGTTGGCGCCACCGGAGACCAGATAGGCGAAGGCCACGGCGGTGCCGAAGAGCTCGTTGTTGCGTTCCAGCGCGGGCACCCGGATGAGCTGGTGCATCAGCGCCGCGGCCCGGTCCTCGGGCTCGGGGTAGACCAGTACGTCGAAGATCTCCGCCTGGTGCCGGGTCACCGCGGCGACGAGCGAGCCGTAGTCGGTGACCCGGGGGTCGCCCGGGGTGTACTGCTCGGCGACCATGAGCAGCCAGGACAGGTCGATCTCGACGTTCAACGGCGCTGACCCGTCCCTTCGTGCTCGCCGAACTCGGCGAGGAAGGCGGCCTCGTACTCCTTCATGAACTGCGCGGCGGCGTCCACGAAGGACCTGCCGGTCTCTCCCATGTCCTGCTGGACCAGCTTCTCGATGTACTGGTTCATGCTGATCCCCTCCTGTTCCGCCCTGGAGCGGGCGATCTCGGCCGTGGTGGCGTCCACCCGGACATTGAGCTGCTTCTTTGTCATACTTCCAAGCTAGCGCGATTCCGCTAGCACGCAAGGGTCATAAGAAGAGCACTACCCACAGGACGAACCTGCCAAGAGCGGAACAGGTCACGGGAAATCAACCCGAAACGGGCTCCAGGATCGCCACGCACTCGAAGTGCTGGGTCATCGGGAACAGGTCGAAGGCCCGCAGGCTGACCGGACGGTAGCCGACGGCGGCGAAGAAGCCCAGGTCACGGGCGAGGGCGGCCGGGTCGCAGGCGACATAGGCGATCCGGCGGGGCGTGAGCCCGGCCAGGTGGCGCACGGTGTCGCGGCCCGCGCCGGAGCGCGGCGGGTCGAGCACCACCAGGTCCGTCTCGGTGATGCCGGTGCGCGGCAGCAGCCGCTCCACCTTGTCGCACTCGATCCGCACCCGGCCCTCACCGATCAGGTCGCCGAGGTTGTGCCGGGCGTCGATCACGGACTGCTTGGACGACTCGATGCCGAGCACCGCGCCGGTCTCCCCCAGCTGGTCGGCCAGGGCACCGGCGAACAGGCCCACGCCGCAGTACAGGTCCAGGGCGTTCTCGCCCTCCTGCGGGTCCAGGCCCTCCAGCACGGCCGAGACCAGCAGGTCCGGGGCCTCCGGGTGGATCTGCCAGAAGCCGCCCTCGCTGACCCGCCAGGTCCGGCCCGCCGCCCGCTCCCGCACGAACGACCGCCCGTGCACCCGGTGCAGCCCGCCGTGGTCGTCGATCCGCATCACCGACACCGGCCGGTCCAGCTCCACGATCGGCAGCCGGGCCCCGGCCCGCGGGGTCAGGATCACCTGGCGGTCGGACGACCCGGTCGCGGCGATCGCCTCGACCGTGGCCATGCCCTCCCAGTCGCGCGCCTCCACGCCCAGCTCGGTCACCCCGGCGGCGGCGATCAGGCAGCGGTCGACCGGCTGCACCCGGTGCGAGCGGTGCCGCCGCAGACCGGCCTCGCCGGTGTCCGGGTCGACCGCGTACTGGACCCGGGTGCGCCACTGCGGCACCGTGCCGGCCGGGAGCTTGCCGCCGACCGGCTCGATGCTGCCGTCCCAGCCGGCCCCGGCCGGGTCGAGCTTGGCCAGCTGGCGCAGCTGCTCGGTGAGCACCTGCACCTTGAGCTTGCGCTGCGCGCCCGGGGTCGCGTGCTGCCAGTCGCAGCCGCCGCACTTCCCGGGACCGGCGAACGGGCAGGGCGGCTCGACCCGGTCCTTGGAGGCCTGCAGCACCTCGACCGCGTCGGCGCGCAGGAAGCGCGAGGACTCCGTGCCGTCGGTGACCTCGGCCACCACCCGCTCGCCCGGCAGCGCGTGCCGGACGAACAGCACCCGGCCCTCGTGCCGGGCCACGCAGTGGCCGCCGTGGGCGACCGGGCCCACCTCGACCTCGTACCGCTGACCGACCAGGGACGGCGCCTCGGCTTCGGCGGCGGCGGTCTCGGATCGGGTCCTGCCAGGGGGTGTCACGCGCTGCTGTCCTTGCTGTCGGTCGTCCCAGCGCCGCCCGGGCCCGGCTCGGTGTCCGCGGCGGCGCCCGCGCGCTTCTGCACGCGGAGGAGGTCTCCACGACGGATCTGCCCGGGGGCGTTCCACTCCACCGGCTTGCGACGGCGCTCGGAGGACTCCAGCTGCCAGGGTACCGAGGTCACCATGACACCCGGCGTGAACAGCAGCCGGCCCTTGAGCCGCAGCGCGCTCTGGTTGTGCAGCAGCTGCTCGTACCAGTGGCCGACCACGTACTCCGGGATGTAGACGGTGACCACGGCGCGCGGGCTGTCCTTGCGCAGCTGCCGGACGTAGTCCACGACCGGACGGGTGACCTCGCGGTACGGCGAGTGCAGCACCTTCAGCGGGATCTCGATTCCGCGCCGCTCCCAGTCCGCCTTCAGCGCCGCGGTGTCCGCCGGGTCCACGTCCACGGTCACCGCCTCCAGCGTGGAGGTGTGCGCCGAGCGCGACAGCTGCGCGTACGCCAGCGCCCGCAGGGTGGGCTTGTGCAGCTTGGACACCAGCACCACCGAGTGCACCTTGGACGGCAGCACCGTCTCGTCCGGGCGCTCCTCGGCCGCGACCAGCTCGGCGGAGACCCGGTCGTAGTGCTTCCTGATCGCCTTCATCATCACGAAGAAGACCACCATCAGCAGGCAGGACATCCAGGCGCCGGACAGGAACTTGGTGCCCAGGACGACCACCAGCACGCAGGCGGTGCAGGCCAGGCCGATGCTGTTGATCACCCGGCTGCGCATCATCCGGCGGCGCACGGCCGGGTCCGTCTCGGTCTTCAGCAGCCTGGTCCAGTGCCGGATCATGCCGGTCTGGCTCATGTTGAAGGAGACGAAGACACCGATGATGTAGAGCTGGATCAGCCGGTTGGGGTCGGCGCCGTAGCCGATGATGAAGACGATCGCGACGCCGGCCAGCATGATGATGCCGTTGGAGAACGCCAGCCGGTCCCCGCGGGTGTGCAACTGGCGCGGCAGGTACCGGTCCTGGGCCAGGATCGAGCCGAGCACCGGGAAGCCGTTGAACGCGGTGTTGGCGGCCAGCACCAGGATCAGCCCGGTGACGGCGGCGATGTAGTAGAAGCCCGGCGAGAAGTTGCTGAACACGGCCTGGCTGATCTGCGCCAGCGCGGTCTTCTGGTGGTAGTCGGACGGGGCGCCGATCAACTGGGCGGTGTTCTCGGACATCTTCAGGCCGGTCAGGTTGCCCATCCAGATGATGCCGATCAGCATCACCACGGCGATGACCGCCATCATCAGCAGGGTGGTCGCGGCGTTCTTGCTCTTGGGCTTCTGGAAGGCCGGCACGCCGTTGCTGATGGCCTCCACACCGGTCAGCGCGGCGCAGCCGGAGGAGAAGGTCTTCAGCAGCAGGAAGACCATCGCGAGTCCGGCCACGTTCTCGTGTCCATGGGCCGGAACCAGGTCGAACTTGTAGCTGGCGGCGTGCATCGAGTCGCTGAGGAAGAAGTGCCGGACGGCCGCGTAGGCCATCAGGCCCAGGATGCCGACCATGAACCCGTAGGTCGGGATGGCGAAGGCCGTCCCCGACTCGCGCACCCCGCGCAGGTTCATCCCCATCAGCACCACGACCAGGGTGACCGAGATCGCCACCTCGTGGCCGTGCAGCGAGGGCACCGCGGAGACCACGTTGGCGACGCCGGAGGTGGTCGACACCGCGACGGTGAGCACGTAGTCCACCATCAGCGCCGCGGCCACGGTCAGCCCCGCGTTGGCGCCCAGGTTCACCGTGGCGACCTCGTAGTCGCCGCCGCCGCTGGGGTAGGCGTGCACGTTCTGCCGGTACGAGGCGACGACGACCAGCATCACCAGCGCCACCACGCCGCCCACCCACCAGGAGAAGTGGATGGTGGTGATACCGGCGACGGCCAGCGCGAGGAAGATCTGCTCGGGGGCGTAGGCCACCGAGGACAGTGCGTCGGACGCGAAGACCGGCAGCGCGATCCGCTTCGGCAACAGCGTCTCACCCAGCTTGTCGCTCTGGAGGGCGCGGCCGATCAGGATCCGCTTGGGTACGTCGGTGAGTTTGGACACGACGAGGATCGTAGAGCCTGTCCTTGACGCGCCCTTAACGCCCCTCCGGAAATCAGCAGAGCGTCACTCGCCGCTCACCGGAATGTTGCGGATCGGTATCGGGAAGGTGTGAGTTCCCTCGCCCCCCTTGCCCGGCGTCGACACCTGCCCGCCAGCCGCTTCCCAGCGGACTCCTAGATCCGGACCCCTTCCGGGGTGTAACGACCCGGGTTGCGCGGGTACTGCGGTTGTGTCATCGGCGCGCGAGGGTGCGACCCTGGTGCGGGCACCGGTTAAGAAGGTGCCAGGATCGAGCCGGGACATCACTCCGGAAGGACGGGCGTGCACATCGTCATCATGGGCTGCGGTCGCGTGGGTTCTGCCCTCGCGCGCACCCTCGAGAAGCAGGGGCACTCGGTCGCTGTCGTCGACCAGGACCCCACGGCGTTCCGCCGTCTCGGTTCCGGGTTCACCGGCCAGCGGGTGACCGGGGTCGGCTTCGACCAGGACACGCTCCGGGAAGCCGGGATCGAGCAGGCCGGTGCCTTCGCGGCGGTCAGCAGCGGCGACAACTCCAACATCATCGCCGCGCGGGTGGCCCGGGAGAACTTCGGCGTGGAGAACGTCGCGGCCCGGATCTACGACCCGCGCCGCGCCGAGGTCTACCAGCGCCTCGGCATCTCCACCGTGGCCACGGTCCGCTGGACCGCCGACCAGATGCTGCGCCGGCTGCTGCCCAGCGGCTCCGAGCCCAACTGGCAGGACCCCAGCGGCGCCGTGCAGCTCGCCGAGGTCCCGGTGGCGTCCGGCTGGATCGGCCACCGCCTCAGCAAGCTGGAGCAGGCCGCGGCGGTGCGGGTGGCGTTCGTCAGCCGACTGGGCGTGGGCACGCTGCCGACGCCCGAGATGGTGCTGCAGGAGGGCGACCTCGTGCACATGATGATGCGCATCGCAGATCTCGAGGCCGTCGAGGCCGTGTTCGCGAAGGGCCCGGAGGAGCACTGATGCGGGTAGCCATTGCCGGGGCCGGTGCGGTGGGACGATCCATCGCGGGCGAGCTGCTGGAGAACGGCCACGAGGTCCTCCTCGTGGACAAGAACCCCAAGTCCATCTCGGTGGAGCGGGTACCGCAGGCCGAGTGGCTGCTCGCGGACGCCTGCGAGATCACCGCGCTGGACGAGGCGGCGCTGCAGCGCTGCAACGTGGTCATCGCCGCGACCGGGGACGACAAGGTCAACCTGGTCGTCTCGCTGCTGGCGAAGACCGAGTACGGCGTGCCGCGGGTGGTCGCGCGGGTGAACAACCCCAAGAACGAGTGGCTGTTCAACGAGGCCTGGGGGGTGGACGTGGCCGTCTCGACCCCGCGACTGATGTCGGCGCTGGTCGAGGAGGCGGTGAGCGTCGGCGACCTGGTCCGGCTGATGCGGTTCAGCCAGGGCGACGCCAACCTGGTGGAGATCACGCTCTCGGGGACGGCCACCGCGGTCGGACTGCGGGTCAGTGATGTGGAGTGGCCGCAGGACACTGCGCTGGTCACCATCATCCGCGAGGGCCGGGTTCTGGTTCCCAGCGGCAGCGACAGTCTTGAGGGTGGGGACGAGCTGCTGTTCGTGGCTACGGCGGAGCGGGAGCGGGAGTTGGAAGAGCTGCTCTCCAAGGAGAGCTGAGTCCACCACTGGGGCGCGAGGTTGCTGCGAGGTCGGCGTGCACGTGTGTGCGTGGTCGGCCGCGCAGTTCCTCGCGCCCCTGGCGGTTACACGCGTTCGTGGTCGGGTTCTTCTTCTTTTTCTTCCTCTTCGGAGGCGACCTTGATGGGGGGCGGGGCCTTGGAGAGGATCAGCCAGGAGAGGTAGATGGCGACCAGCCAGGGCGGGACGCCCAGGCCGATCTTGGCGACGCCGAGCCAGGTGACGTTGCCGGCCCAGTAGAGCGGGAACAGGATCGCCGCGCGGATAGCGAAGAGCGCGACCCAGACCCAGGTGGCCTTGGTGTAGGCGGCGAGGCGGCCCGGGTTCTGGGTGCGCCAGGTCATGTTCTCGCCCAGGATCGGGCCGAGCATCACTCCGAGCAGCGGCCAGCGCACCAGGGCCGAGACGGCGTAGAGCACGCCCAGCAGCACGCCGTAGATCATGGACGGCAGGTAGAAGTCCTGGGCCTTGCCGGACTTCATGGCGATGAACGCGCCGATGGCCACGCCCAGCACCCCGCCGAAGGCGTGCTTCAGGGTCTCCCTGCGGACCAGCCGGACCACGGCGAGCAGTACCGTCACGCCGACCGCCGACCAGGCGGAGACGCCCAGCTGCTTGGTGATCGTGTACAGCAGCACGAAGACGAAGCCGGGGACGGTCATGTCGACCATGCCGCGGACCCCGCCGAAGGCGTCGATCAGCGAGGTGTCGACCTCGGTGGAATCCTTGCTGGCCAGCTTGTGACTGGGGCTCACGCGGTGCTACTCCGATCCGACAGGGCGCAGCTCGTACCGCGGGTTGAAGAGCACCCGGCGGCCTCGCGCATGACTGATCCGGCCGTGGGCCACCAGGCGGCGGCCGGGCTCTATCCCCGCGATGGAGCGGCGGCCCAGCCAGACCACGTCCAGCGCGTCGGTGCCGTCGAAGAGCTCCGCCTCCAGGGCGGGGACGCCGGCCCTGGGGCGCAGGGTCACCGCGCGCAGCGTGCCCGTCACCGTGACCTGCTGGCGGTCCTGGCAGGAGGCGATGGGCATGCAGCCGGCCTCCTCGGCGTCCTGGCGCAGCTCCTCGGCCTGGAGCTCCTCGCTGCTCGCGGCCAGCCGGTTGAGCATCCGGCGCAGACGCCCCTGCTGCCGGTCGGTTCGGATGTCACCACTCATAGCCGAAGAGTACCGCTCCGTACCACCGCGCAGGCCTACTGCTCGAAGCGGTAGCCCATGCCCGGCTCGGTGATGAAGTGCCGCGGGTGCGCCGGATCGACCTCCAGCTTGCGGCGGAGCTGCGCCATGTAGACGCGGAGGTAGTTGGTCTCGGTGCCGTACGCCGGTCCCCAGACCTCCTGCAGCAGCTGCTTCTGGCTGACCAGCCGGCCTGCGTTGCGCACCAGCACCTCCAGCAGGTGCCATTCGGTCGGGGTGAGCCGGACGTCGGCGCCCTCGCGCTGGACCCGCTTGGCGATCAGGTCGACCGTGAAGGACTCGGTGCTGACCACCGCCTCGTCGGGGTCGGTGCCGACCGGGGCGGCCCGGCGGACCGCGGCGCGCAGCCGGGCCAGCAGTTCGTCCATGCCGAAGGGCTTGGTGACGTAGTCGTCGGCGCCGGCGTCCAGGGCCTCGACCTTCTCGTCGGAGGCGTGCCGGGCCGAGAGGACGATCACCGGGATCTTGGTCCAGCCGCGCAGCCCGCGGATGACCGTGGTGCCGTCCATGTCCGGCAGCCCGAGGTCGAGCAGCACCACGTCGGGGTGGCGGGCCGCCGCCAGCTCCAGCGCTGAGGCTCCGTCGTGGGCGGCGTCGACCTCGTAGCCGCGCGCCCTGAGGTTGATCACCAGCGCGCGGACGATCTGCGGCTCGTCGTCGACCACCAGGACCCTGGTCGCACCTGTCATTCCGGGCTGCCTTTCCCCTGCTGCTGCGTCGAGTACTGCTGAGCGGTGTGGTCGGACTGTTCGGTACGGAGGGTGAACACCATGGTGAGGCCGCCGCCCGGGGTGTCCTCGGCGGTGAGGCTGCCGCCCATGGACTCGACGAAGCCCCGGGCCACGGCGAGCCCCAGGCCGACCCCGGCGCCCCTGGGGGCGTCACCGTAGCGCTGGAAGGGCTCGAAGACCTTGTCCTTGGCCTCGTCGGGGATGCCGGGACCGTGGTCGGCGACCCGCACCTCCAGCCGGTCGGGCTCCCCGGCCAGCCGCAGCACGCTGCCGGAGACGAGGACCCGGCCCTCGCCCTGGTACTTCACGGCGTTCTCGACCACGTTCGCCAGCGCCCGCTCCAGCAGTCCGGGGTCGCCCTCCACCATCGGCAGGTCCTCGGGGACGTCCAGCCGCACCGTGCCGTCCGGGACGCCGCGCAGCGCCATCGGCACCACCTCGTCCAGGTCGAACTCGCGGACCAGCGGGACCACGCTGCCGGTCTGCAGCCGGCTCATGTCCAGCAGGTTGCCGATCAGGTGGTCCAGCCGGTCGGCGCCCTCCTCGATGCCGGCCAGCAGCTCCGCCTCGTCCTCGGCGCTCCACTGCAGGTCCTCGGTGCGCAGTGAGGAGACCGAGGCCTTGATGCCGGCCAGCGGCGTGCGCAGGTCGTGCGAGACGGCGGCCAGCAGCGCGGTGCGGATCCGGTTGCCCTCGGCCAGCCGGCGGGCTTCGGCGGCCTGCTCGCTCAGCCGGCGGCGCTCCAGCACCTCGGCCGCCTGGGCGGCGAAGGCGCCCAGCACCCGGCGGTCCCCGGCCGGGAGCACCCGTCCGGACAGCGCCAGCGCCAGCCGCTCGCCGACCGGGACGTCCACGTCGGCGTCCTCGGGGCGGTTCACCGGCGCGGGCCCGACCGAGCCGGCGCAGGTCCACGGGCCGAAGTCGTCCGCGCGTTCCAGCAGCGCCACCGACTCCATCTGGAAGGTCTCCTTGACCCGCTCCAGCAGCGCCGGCAGCGCCTTCTCGCCGCTGAGCACGCTGCCGGCGAGGAAGCTCAGGGTCTCCGCCTCGGCCCGGCTGCGGGCCGCCTCGGCGGTGCGGGAGGCGGCCAGGTCCACCACATAGGCCACCGACAGGGCCACCGCCAGGAAGACCGCGATGGCGACGATGTTCTGCGGGTCGGCCACAGTCAGGGTGTGCAGCGGCGGAGTGAAGTACCAGTTGATCAGCAGCGAGCCGACCACCGCCGAGGCCAGCGCCGGGAACAGTCCGCCGGTGAGTGCGGCGGCCACGGTGAGGCCCAGGTACAGCAGCATGTCGGTGCTGCCGGAGCGGGTGCCGCCGAGGATCCAGGTGAGCAGCAGCGGCCCGCCGACGCCCAGCACCCAGCCCACCGCGGTGCGGGCCGGGCCCAGCCGGGCGATCCGGCGGATCGGGCGCACTCGGCCGCGGGCCACGTGCTCGTGAGTGACGATGTGCACGTCCACGTCGCCGGCCTCGCGGGCGACGGTGGCGCCGACCCCCGGCCCCAGCACCCACTGCCAGGTCTTGCGCCGGCTGCTGCCCAGCACGATCTGGGTGGCGTTGACGCCCCGGGCGAAGTCCAGCAGCGCCTCGGCGGCGTTGTCACCCAGTACCGAGTGGAAGCTGCCGCCGAGGTCCTCGACCAGGGCCCGCTGCACCGTCAGCTCCTGCGGCGAGGCACCGGTCAGCCCGTCGCTCTTGGCGACGTACACGGCCAGGATCTCGCTGCCTGAGCCCTTGGCCGCGATCCGGGCGGCCCGGCGGATCAGGGTCCGCCCCTCGGGGCCGCCGGTGAGGCCGACCACGATCCGCTCCCGGGCCTGCCAGGTGTCGCTGATCCGGTTCTCGGCCCGGTAGCGCTGCAGGTACTCGTCGACCCGGTCGGCGGTCCACAGCAGTGCCAGTTCCCGAAGCGCCGTCAGATTGCCCGGTCTGAAGTAGTTGGAGAGCGCCGCGTCGACCTTCTCCGGGGCGTAGACGTTGCCGTGCGCCAGCCGGCGCCGCAGCGCCTCGGGGGCCATGTCGACCAGCTCGATCTGCTCGGCCCGGCGCACCACCTCGTCCGGCACCGTCTCCTGCTGGCGCACGCCGGTGATGCCCGCGACGACGTCCGCGAGCGACTCCAGGTGCTGGATGTTGACGGTGGAGATGACGTCGATGCCGGCGGCCAGCAGCTCCTGGACGTCCTGCCAGCGCTTGGCGTTGCGGCAGCCGGGGACGTTGGTGTGGGCCAGCTCGTCCACCAGGGCGACGGCGGGACGGCGGGCCAGCACCGCGTCCACGTCCATCTCGGAGAAGGACGCCCCCCGGTACTCCATGGAGCGGCGCGGCACCACCTCCAGACCGGCGACCAGCTCGGCGGTGTGGGCGCGGCCGTGGTCCTCGACGAAGCCGACCACCACGTCGGTGCCGCGGTCCCGGCGCCGGTGCGCCTCACCCAGCATGGCGCAGGTCTTGCCCACTCCGGGGGCAGCCCCCAGATAGATCCGCAGCCTGCCGCGCATACCTGTCCTCTGACGTCGTGCTTCCCCGTTGAGCGTACGCGAGTCGCGAGGCTGTTCCCCTGCTCAGCGCCGTCCGAAAGCTGCTTTAGCGACATCTTGACGAGTCCACCGGGGGCTGTTCGGGGTCACCCGCCGGTGCGAGGATCGGCAGGCAGAGGCCGCGCCACGACCGGACGCGGCACCCGTCCGAGGCACCCGTCCGAGGGGAACCGCAATGACGCAGCTCCACGACCTGACAGCGCTGGAACAGGGCGAGTTGATCGCGACCGGGAAGCTCTCCCCGGTCGAGCTCACCGACCACTACCTGGAGCGGATCGACCGGCTGAACGCTTCCCTCGGCGCCTACATCACGGTCACCCCGGAGCTGGCCCGCGGCCAGGCGGCCGAGGCCGAGGCGGCGGTCCGGGACCGGGACGGCGCACCGCTCTCCCCGCTGCACGGGGTCCCGGTCCCGGTGAAGGACCTCAACTTCGTCGCCGGGGTCCGGGCCACCCAGGGCTCCGCCGCCAGCGCGGAGCAGATCGCGGTGGTCGACGACCACATCGTCACCAAGCTGCGCCGGGCCGGCACGGTGCTGCTCGGCAAGACCAACACCCCCGAGTTCGGACTGCCCTGCTACACCGAGAACCAGGTCGCCCCGCCCGCGCGCACCCCCTGGGACCTGGAGTACTCGGCCGGCGGCTCCAGCGGCGGCGCCGCGGCGGCGGTGGCGGCCGGTCTCGCCCCGCTGGCCCAGGGCAGCGACGGCGGCGGCTCGATACGCATCCCGGCCTCGGTCTGCGGCCTCTTCGGGATCAAGCCCAGCCGGGGCCGGGTCAGCAGCGGCCCGACCCTCTACGACATCAGCGGCCTCAGCACCAACGGCCCGATCGCCCGGACCGTCGCGGACGCCGCCGCACTGCTGGACGTCCTCGCCGGACCGATGCCCGGCGACTGCTACACCGCCCCGGCCCTCGGCCCCGGCGAGACCTTCGCCTCCTTTGCCCAACGCGAGCCCGCGAGCCTGCGGGTGGCCGTGCTCACCGCCCCGCCGGTCCCGGGGCTGACCGTCCATCAGGACTGCATCGACGCCACCGAGAGCGCCGCGGAACTGCTGGCCTCGCTGGGCCACCGCACCGAACCGCTGGAACTGCCCGCCGACGACACCCTGCGCCGGGTGTTCGAGCAGGTCTGGGCGGTGATGGCGACCCAGCAGCCGGTCGCGGACGAGTCGCTGCTGATGCCGCTGACCCGCTACCTGCGCGAGGAGGGCCGCCAGGTCTCCGGCCCGGACTTCGCCACCGCGCTCTACACCTTCCGCGCCGTCGGCGCGCTGGTCGCCGGCCTGCAGGAGGAGTACGACGTCATCCTCACGCCGACGCTGGCCCAGCCCCCGGCCCTGATCGGCGCCCTGCGCGACGACGAGGACCCGTCGCAGGAGTTCGACAACCTCTCCGCGTTCACCCCCTTCACCCCTCTCTACAACGCCACCGGCCAGCCGTCGGTCAGCCTCCCGCTGCACTGGAACGAGGCCGGCCTCCCGATCGGCGTCATGCTCGGCGGCCGCTACGGCGACGAGGCGACCCTGATCTCGCTCTCCGCGCAGCTGGAGCGGATGCGCCCGTGGGCCCACCGCAAGCCGGCACTCTGGTAGGCCCGCCCGCCGGATCGGCCCGGGCGGGCCGGTGTCGCAGAAATGCCACACGGCTGCAACATGCGTCCATTGACCCTCCCGAACGGCGTTGCGACGATGCGCCTATGACCTCCTCGACCTGTCCCGGCGGCCGCTAGCCGATCCGTACCCCGCCGACCGAGGACTCCGCCGATGCCGCTCGCGCTGATCGCCACACCCGCGCCGCCGCCCGTGCCCGACCGACCCGACGGAGCGGCCGCCGTGCTCCGCGCCGCCCTGCGCCGCGGGCCGCTGGCCCGCACCACGATCAGCAGGGAGACCGGACTGAGCCCGGCGGCCGTCTCCCGGCACGCCGCCGAACTGATGGCGCTCGGCCTGGTCTACGAGCCCCGGGAGCCGCCCTCGGCGCCGCGCCCGGGGCGGCCCCGGATCCCGCTGGACGTCGACACCGGGCGCCATCTCGCCGCCGGGGTGCACATCGCGATCCCGCAGCTGACCTTCTCGCTCACCGATCTGCGCGGCCGGGTCGTCGCCCAGGAGCGCGCCCCGCGCCGGGCCACCCCGGCCGCGGTGCTGCAGGACATCGCCGCGCTGCTGCCCGGCTTCCTGCGCCGGCACGCCGGCGGACGCTCGGTGCTGGGGCTCGGCGTGGTCACCGGCGGCTGGGTGGACCCGGAGTCCGGGGTCCTGGTCGAGAACTCCGCGCTGGGCTGGCGGGACGTACCGCTGCGGCAGACCCTGCTGTCCGCCACCCGGCTGCCGATCCACGTGGAGAGCCACGCCCGCGCGCTGGCCCAGGCCGAACTGCTCTTCGGCGCGGGACAGCAGGGAGACCTGGTGCACCTGTTCGTCGGCAATGTGGTGGACGCGGCCATCGCCGCCGGCGGGGTGCTGCTGCGGGGGCGGCGCAACGGCGCGGGCGGGATCGCCCATCTGCCGGTACCCGGCTCCTCGACGCCCTGCCCCTGCGGCGGGACCGGATGCCTGCAGGCCACCGTCTCCGACCGGACCATGGCCGAACGCGCGGTCGCCGAGGGGATCGTGCCGCGGCCCGAACTGACCCTGCTGCTGGCCGCGGCGGAGGCCGGGGACGCCCGCGCCCTGGACCTGTGCCGGGCCAGGCTGCGGCAGATCGCCCCGGCGGTGGCGCTGCTGCTGGACATGATCAGCCCGGACCTGCTGGTGCTCACCGAAGCGGTCACCCTCTACCTGCCGGAACTGCTCGGCGTGCTGCACCAGGAGGTGGCGGCGCGGACCCGGCAGCCGGTGGAGCAGTTGGTCCGCCCCAGCTCCTTCGGTCCCGGCGCGCTCGCGGTGGCCGCCGGGACACCGGTGCTGGCCGCCGTGCACCAGGACCCGATGGCACTGCGAACGGCCAGGTCGGCATGAGGCCCCGGGTTATTTCCAGCGCGTCAGAAACCGTTGCCGCCGCACCGGCCAGGCCGCAGACTCGGGGCATGGACGCACAGCGCAGGGCGACGATCCGGGAGGCCGCAGGCCGGCACCCGGTGAACGCCTTCCGCCTGCACCACTTCGCCGGACTCGGCTGTTAGTACAGCGCTCCGCCGCTCACCGTCCCGTCCTCCCCGTGACCGTTCCGGGGTCTGACGGCACGTCACCTTCGCACACCCATCCGAACCGAGCACCGTGCACACCGCTGCGCGCTGCCCTACGTCCCGGAGTGCTTCAGCATGCCTTCCGACCGCAGGCAACTGCACCTCAACCTCTTCCTGATGGGCGTCGGCCACCACGAGGCCGCCTGGCGCCATCCCCGCACCGACCCGGCCGGGCTGTCCTCGCTGGCGCACTACCAGCGGCTCGCGGCCACCGCCGAGGCCGCCGCCTTCGACTCGGTCTTCCTGGCCGACGGGGTCGAAGGGCCGGACCCGGCCCGGGCCAACGCCTGGATCAGCCACTTCGAGCCGTTCACGCTGCTCTCCGCGCTCGCGGTGAGCACCGAGCGGATCGGCCTGATCGGCACGGTCTCCACCGGCTTCACCGAGCCCTACAACCTGGCCCGGCAGTTCGCCAGCCTGGACCACCTCAGCCAGGGCCGGGCCGGCTGGAACATCGTCACCTCGGCCGGGGACCGGGCCGCCCGCAACTTCAACCGCACCGCCAACCAGGAGCACGCGGTCCGCTACCAGCGGGCGGACGAGTACCTGGAGGTGGTGCGGGCGCTCTGGGACAGCTGGGAGGACGACGCCCTGCTGCTGGACCGGGAGAACGGGCTGGTCACCGACTCGGCCAAGCTGCACGAGATCAACCACAGCGGAGAGCACTTCCAGGTGCTGGGGCCGCTGAACATCCCGCGCGGACCGCAGGGTCATCCGCTGCTGGTCCAGGCGGGCAGTTCGGAGGACGGACGCGGCTTCGCGGCCCGGCACGCCGAAGCGGTGTTCACCGCGCAGCAGACCCTCGCCGAGGGCCAGGGCTTCTACGCCGACCTCAAGGCCCGCGCCGCCGCCCTGGGCCGTGATCCGGCCGGCATCGTGGTGCTGCCCGGCATCGTGCCGGTGCTCGGCTCCACCGAGGCCGAGGCCAAGGCGCTGGACCAGGAACTGGACGACCTGATCGATCCGACCCGGGCCATCGGCACGCTGTCCACCCTGCTCGGGGTGGACCTGAGCGACCACCCGCTGGACGCCCCGCTGCCGCCGCTGCCCCCGGTCGCCGCCATCAACGGCGCCAAGAGCCGCTTCGAACTGGTCCGCGACCTGGCCGAGCGGGACGGGCTGACCCTGCGTCAACTCGTGGGCCGGCTGGGCGGCGGACGCGGGCACCAGGTGCTGGCGGGCACGCCGGAGCAGGTCGCCGACCACATCGAGCTGTGGTTCGGGCAGGGCGCGGCGGACGGCTTCAACATCATGCCGCCGATCCTGCCCGACGGCCTGGACCTCTTCGCCGAGCACGTCGTACCGCTGCTGCGCGAGCGCGGGCTGTTCCGCACCGAGTACACCGGCCGGACCCTGCGCGAGCACTACGGGCTGCCGAGGCCCGCCAACCAGTACACCTCCGTCGCCGTCTGACCCTCACCCCAAGGACCTCCCATGCGCAAGAGAACCGCCCTCGTCCTGCCCGCCCTCGCGGCTCTGCTGCTCCCGCTGGCCACCGCGTGCGGCGGGGCGGCCTCGGCCAGCACCGACACCGCGGGCAAGTCCGGCTCCGGCCAGGTCACCCTGCGCTTCGGCGACCAGGGCAAGACCCTGCTCACCCTGCTGCAGACCTCCGGCGAGCTGAACGGACTGCCCGGCTACAAGGTGCAGTTCGACCAGTTCAACAGCGGACCGCTGGTCAACCAGGCGCTGTCGGCCGGTGTCGTCGACGTCGGCATCATGGGCGACACCCCGGCGATCTTCGCCGCGGCGGCCAAGCTGCCGGTGGACGTGGTGGCCGCCAGCCACACCGTCGGCCCCGGCTACACCCTGCTCGCCCGGGCCGGTTCCGGTATCAAGACCCTGGCCGACCTCAAGGGCCGCAAGGTCGCCTACTCCAAGGGCACCGCCAACCAGGGCTTCCTGATCCAGGCGCTGGCCACGGTGAACCTCAAGCAGCAGGACATCACCGCGGTCGACGTGCCGCTGCAGAACGTCGGCAATCTGCTGCAGTCGGGCACCGTCGACGCCGCCACCGTCGCCGCCCAGGACCTGGTCAACTACACCAGCACCCATCCGGACGCGGTGAAGCTGATCAACGGTCAGCAGGTGTCCTCCGGCTACGCCTTCTACCTGGCCACCCAGAAGGCCCTGGCCGACCCGGCCGAGCGCGCCGCGGTCAAGGACCTGGTGGGCCGGATCATCAAGGCCTACAGCTGGGCCAGGACCCACCCCGACCAGTGGATCGACGCCTACTACGTCAAGGTCAACAAGCAAACCCCGGCGATCGGGAAGCTGGTCTGGCAGAACTCGGGCGAGACGAAGTTCGCCGTGCTGGACCAGACCGTCATCAGCGCCCAGCAGCGGCAGGCGGACCTCTTCCTGGCCAACCAGCAGGTCCCCGGGAAGGTCGACGTGACCAGCGAGTTCCCGGCGGACGTGGAGCAGGAGTTCAGCACCGTCGTCGCCCCCAACCAGCAGTAGCAGCCACGCCTTTCACCTGGAGGGAACCACCATGACCGTGTCCGTCCGCACGCTCACCGTCCGCCCCGTCGCGGGGCACATCGGCGCCGACATCGACGGCGTCGACCTGGCCCTGCCGCTCTCCGAGGAGGAGGTGCAGCAGGTCAGGGTGGCGCTGCAGCGCCACAAGGTGGTGTTCTTCCGCGGCCAGGAGCTGGACCACGCCGCGCAGATCGCCTTCGCCCGGCAGTTCGGCGAGCTGACCTACGCCCACCCGCACGACGACACCCCGCCCGAGGACCACCCGGAGATCTTCACCATCGACCCGACCCGGTTCGAGGAGCGCTACGGCAAGGGCTTCCGCGAGGAGTACCGCAAGCGCCAGTACAGCTACTTCGACGGCTGGCACACCGACGTCACCGCCGCGGTGAACCCGCCGGCCGGGTCGATCCTGCGGGCCGAGCGGGTCCCGGAGTTCGGCGGCGACACCACCTGGACCAACCTGGTCGCCGCCTACCAGGGGCTGTCCGCCCCGCTGCGCGCCTTCGTCGACACCCTGCGCGCCGAGCACCGCTACGGCGGCAGCAGCAAGGTCGCCGGGGACAGCGAGTACGCCAAGCGGATCAACGAGAACCTGCTGGTCGCGGTGCACCCGGTGGTCCGGGTGCACCCGGAGACCGGGGAGCGGGCGCTGTTCGTCAACCCCGGCTTCACCAGCCACATCGTGGACGTCACCCCCGGCGAGAGCAAGCAGATCCTGGACCTGCTCTACGGCGAGATCACCCGGCCCGAGTACACCGTCCGCTTCCGCTGGGAGCCCGGCCACGTCGCCTTCTGGGACAACCGGGCCACCGCGCACCTCGCACCGCGCGACCTGGAGCACCTGGAGGTGGAGCGGCGGCTGCACCGGGTGACGCTGATCGGCGACGTCCCGGTCGGCCCGGACGGGCGCAGCTCCGAGCTGGTCTCCGGGCGGCCGTTCACCGCCGACCACCGCGTGGTCACCGCCGCCTGACCGAGCACCACCCGTTCCTGCCGCCCCACGAGAAACGCCGCCCGAAGTCCTAGGAGAGGGACCAGACCATGGCGACCACCGTCACCGCACCACCCGTACCGGAGAGCCCGCCGGACTCGCCGGTGCTGATCGACGCCGCGACGCTGAGCCGTCCGAACCGCACCTGGGTGCCGCTGCCGCGCTGGCTGCGGCGGCTGGCCGGTCCCGCCCTGGTGGTCGCCGTCTGGCAGTTGCTGGGGGCGACCGGCAACATCAACCCGAGGGTGCTGGCGACGCCGGCCCAGGTCGCCCAGGCGGCCTGGGAGCTGGCCAAGGACGGCGAGCTGGCGAGCAATCTGCTGGCCTCGCTGCAACGGGTCGGCAGCGGGCTGCTGATCGGGGTCGGCCTGGGGGTGCTGCTGGCGGTGCTGGCCGGGCTGTTCCGGCTGGGCGAGGAGCTGATCGACTCCACCATGCAGGTGGTCCGGGCGCTGCCGGTGCTGGGGCTGCTGCCGCTGGTGATCATCTGGTTCGGCGTCGGCGAGGAGCCCAAGATCGCCCTGGTGGCCTTCGCCGCGGCCTGCCCGGTCTACATCAACACCTACGCCGGCATCCGGGGTGTGGACAACCGGCTGGTGGAGTCCGGGCGGGTGGTCGGCCTCAACCGGCTGGGGCTGATCCGGCACGTCATCCTGCCCGGGGCGGTGCCCGGCTTCCTGGTCGGCCTGCGGTTCGCGCTCACCAGCGCCTGGCTGGTGATCATCGTCGCCGAGCAGCTCAACGCGACCAGCGGCATCGGCTACCTGATGAACCAGGCCCAGGCCTGGTACCGCACCGACATCATCGTCCTCGGACTGCTGATCTACGGCGTGCTCGGCCTGCTCGCCGACTCGCTCGTCCGCCTGCTGGAGCGCCGCCTGCTGGTCTGGCGCCGCGGATTCAACGGAGCCTGACCACCATGACGACAGCAACCACCACCGAGGCCGCACTGGCCGTCCGGGCGACCGGGGTGCACCGCTCCTTCGACGGACGCGAGGTACTGTCCGGGATCGACCTGACGCTGCACCAGGGCGAGTTCCTGGCACTGCTGGGCCGCAGCGGCTCGGGCAAGAGCACGCTGCTCCGGGCGATGGCCGGGCTCGACCCGGACTTCACCGGCGAGCTGCTGGTGCCCGAGCGGAGGTCGGTGGTCTTCCAGGACCACCGGCTGCAGCCGTGGAAGCGGGTGCTCGACAATGTCGTGCTCGGACTGCCGCGGACCGGCGCGAGGGAGGCCGGCCTCAATGCACTGGCCGAGGTCGGCCTGACCGAGCGGGCCCGGGACTGGCCGATCACGCTCTCCGGCGGGGAGGCCCAGCGGGCGGCGCTGGCACGGGCCCTGGTCCGGGACCCGGCTCTGCTGCTGCTGGACGAGCCGTTCGGGGCGTTGGACGCGCTGACCCGGCTGAAGATGCACGCGCTGCTGCGGGAGCTGTGCCGGAAGCACCGGCCCGCGGTGCTGCTCGTCACCCATGACGTGGACGAGGCGATTGCGCTGGCGGATCGGGTGATCGTGCTCACCGACGGGCGGCTCGGTCCTTCGCACAAGGTGGGGGTTGGGGAGCTGCGAGGGGTGCTGCTCAAGGAGTTGGGGGTGGTGGAGGCCGGATGAAAGGGTGCGGGGGCTGCGTGGCTGGGCGCGCAGTTCCCCGCGCCCCTGTTGGGCCTACTCGTCGTTGGTTATCTGACCGTCTCTCAGGTCCAGTACTCGGTCGGCGAGTTCCATCAGTTGGGGGTCGTGGGTGGCCACCAGGGCGGTGACGCCCTCGCTGCGGACCACGGCGCGGAGGAGTTGCATGATGGCGCGGCCGGTGTCGGAGTCCAGTTGGCCGGTGGGCTCGTCGGCGATGATCAGGGCCGGCTGGTTGGCCAGGGCGCGGGCGATGGCGACGCGCTGCTGCTGCCCGCCGGAGAGCTCTCCCGGGCGCTGGTTGACGTGGTCGCCGAGGCCGACCAGGGCCAGCAGCTCCTGCACCCGCTCCTCGCGCTCCCGGGGCGGGGTGCGCCGCAGCCGCATGGGAACGCCGACGTTCTCCGACGCGGTCAGGATGGGGATCAGGCCGAAGGACTGGAAGACGAAGCCGATCCGGTCCCGCCGCAGGGTCAGCAGCCCGTCCTCGCCCAGCTCGGCCAGGTCGTGGCCGTCCACCAGGATCCGGCCCGAGCTGGGCCGGTCCAGGCCGCCGACCAGGTTCAGCAGGGTGGTCTTGCCGGAGCCCGAGCGCCCCTTGAGGGCGGTCAGCTCGCCGCGCCGCGCGGTGAAGGAGACCCCGCGCAGGGCGTGGACCGCGGTGGCGCCGCTGCCGAAGGACTTGTGCAGGTCATGGACCTCCACCATCGGCGCTCCGGGCTCCGCCACGGCGGTGGCGCCCTCGGGCTCGGTGCTGCTGGTCATGCGTCGTCCCCCTCTGTCTCGGCCTGGACCTCGTCGGCGTCGGCCTTCGCCCGCTGCGCGGCCGCGTCGGGCCATACTCCGATGTGATCGGTCTCCAGCGCCAGTCTCACCCGCTTGCGCATGTGCAGGCGCTCGGTGAACTCGCTCGGCAGCTGCAGCCGCCCGTTGCGGTCCAGGACCGCGTACTCCTCGGCGGTCAGCTCCTGCGCGCCGTCGTCGTCGGTGGTGATCCGGCGCAGCACCTCGGTGGAGGTGCGGCCGTTGCGGATCCGCACGGTGCGCTGGACCTGCTCGGACACCAGGGCGTCATGGGTGACCACGACCACCGTCACGCCCAGCTCCTCGTTGGCCTGCCGGAGCGCGGCGAAGATCTCCTCGCTGGTCGCGGTGTCCAGTTCGCCGGTGGGCTCGTCGGCGAACAGCACCCGGGGCCGGTTGGCGTTGGCGACCGCGATGGCGACCCGCTGCTGCTCGCCGCCGGACAGTTCGCCGGGGCCGCGGTCGGCGCAGTAGCCGACCCCCATCAGGTCCAGCAGCTCGCCGGCCCGGTTGCGGCGCTCGGACCGCTTCACCCCGGCGTAGGTCATCGGCAGCATGACGTTCTCGGCCGCGGTCAGGTAGGGCAGCAGATTGCGGGAGGTCTGCTGCCAGACGAAGCCGACCGTGCCGCGCCGGTAGGCGAGCCGGTCCCGGCGCTTCATGGTGAGCAGATCGTGCCCGGCGACCTCGGCCGATCCCGCGGTGGGGACGTCCTGGCCGGAGAGGATGCCCAGCAGGGTGGACTTGCCGGAGCCGGAGGCGCCGATCACCGCGACCATCTCGCCGCGCGCCACGGCCAGGTCCAAACCCTGCAGCGCCTGCACCTCGACACCCTCGGTCTGGTAGATCCGGACCAGGTTCTCGCAGACGATCAGGCCCTCCTCCCGCTCCGGGCGGGCGGCCTCGGCCGCGCGGCGGCGCAGTTCCCCGAGGTCCGGGGCCCCGGCCCGGTCGGCCGCATGGTTGACGCTCACTCTGCTCCCCCTGTCGATCGGCGTACGGTCATGATTACGGTCATGATCAGGCCTCCCCGAGCCTCAGCACCCCGCCCAGGCGCCGCATGCGCAACACCGTACTCTCGACCACGGCGGCGCAGACGACCAGAGCCGCGAGGCCGGCCCCGAGCAGCGCGGTGAGCAGGTAGTCGGTGTGCAGGGCCGGCGCCGCCGGCCCCCCGGTGAACTGACTGATACTCAGAGCCGGTCCCAGCAGCCGCGGTTCGAGCACCCCGACGAGGACGCCCCCGGCCGCGGCGGCCACCGCCAGCGGCACCAGCTGCAGCACCTGCAGCACCGCGGCCTGCCGTCCGGCCAGCCCCAGCGTGCGCAGGTAGGAGCTGGTGCGGCCGCGTTCGCGGGCGGTGAGGACAAGTTCCAGCGCCACCGCGAGCAGCCCGAACACCACGGCCAGCAGGGAGCAGACGGTGTAGACGTCGTCGACGATGCGCACCAGGCCGTCCCCGCGCAGGGTGTCCAGCACCTCCGCCCGGACCCGGACCTGCGCCTGCGGTCCGAGCGCGTCGGCGGCCGCGGCCACCACGGCGGCCGGTGCCGCACCGGGGCGGGCGAACAGCAGCAGCGCGGTGCCGCCGGTCTGCTGGGCCGGCAGCAGCGGCTCCAGGGCGGTGGTGCCGACAATGACCGGTGTGTCCGCCGGGAGCCCGGCGACCAGCGGGCCGAGGACCGGGTCCTGCCGCAGCGCCGGGGTCAGCGCGCCGACCGGCTTCAGGTGCAGCGCGGTCCTGCTGCTGCCCAGCGCCGAGTCCACCACGGCGCGGAGGCTCTCGCCGTTCTCCGCGACGATCAGCCCCGGATCGGCCAGCACCGGCGCGGTGGCGCTCGCGGTGCCGGTGGCGACCGGCTTCCCGCCGTGCAGCACGCCCAGGGCGCGGGCCAGCGGTCCGTCCGGGTCGGCGGCGGCCAGCTGCGCCGGGTCGACGGTGATCAGGGCCGTCTGCGGCAGGTTGGCGCCGTCCTCGTCCCCGGTGAGCAGCACCGTGCGCAGGTACTCGGCCACCGTGGCGCGGACCGGCGAGGAGCCGCCGGCGGCCACCGGGGTCGGGGCGACGTCGCCCTGCTGGACCAGCGAGACGTCGGCCCCGGCGGTCCAGGCGGCGCCGACCGCGGCTCCGTCGTACACCGAGCGGGAGACCATGCCGCCGAAGACCGCGGTGCCCAGGGTGATCACCAGGACGAACAGCGCCAGGCTGGTGCCGCCGGCGTCACGGGCCGCTCCGCGCAGTCCGAGGAAGGCCACCACGCCGCCGCCGCGCCGGGAACGGCCCGCCAGCAGGCCCAGCACCAGCGGGTACAGCCGCACCAGAAGCAGCACGGCGACCAGCGCCACCAGCACCGGCACCAGGCTGAGCTGCACGTCGATCCCGGCCCCGCCGCCGCTGCCGCGCACCCGCAGAGCGACCACGCCGCCGACGCAGAGCACCAGCGCGGTGGCCTCCAGCACCAGCCGCCGGGTCCGCCGCGAGGCACGCCGGCGGACCTCCCTGGCCCGTCCCGGCTCCCTGACCGCGTACCAGGTCAGCAGCGGCACCAGCAGCAGCGCCGCCGCCGTCCCCAGCAGCGCCGCGACCGGCTGCGGGGATCCCGAGGTGCCGGTCGGGGCCGGCAGCAGGCCGAGCCGCCAGCCCAGCTCGCCGGCCAGCAGCAGCACCGGGGCGGTGACCAGGCTGCGCTGCAGCACCAGCCCGGTCGCGGAGGCGCCGCGCGAGCGCTGCAGCCGCAGGTGCACGGCGCGCCGACGCAGCAGCAGCCGGACCGACACCAGCACGGTGGCCAGTCCGACCGCCGCCAGTGAGGCCACCGCGAACCCGGCCAGCGCCCTGGTCTGGGCGTCCGCGCCGGTGAAGGCGGTGAGCACCGGGGTGAGCCCGTCGTCGACGACGTACGACCCGGAGGGATGGGCGCCGATCGAGCAGGGGCTGTCACCCGCGGCCGGCGAGTCGGTGCACAGCAGGTCGTTGAGGTCGATCGCCAGGTTCCTGGTGTCGGCGGCGAGGGCGGGGAGCTGCTTCACGGCGGCGTCGCCGAGCGCGACGCGGTACTCCCAGCCGACCGTGGGCAGCGGTATCCCCTGCTTCGCCAGCAGCTCCGGCGCGTCGGCGCCGACCAGGCCCTGGACGGCGATGTTCAGCGTCCCGGCCAGCTGCCCCGGGTACTCGAGCGGCTTGTCGAGCCCGGGCAACTGCCGCCAGAACTCGCTCTGCTCCTGCTCCGGCCGGTAGATCCCGACCAGCCGGACCAGCACCTCGTACCTGGGGCTGGACCGGGTGGCCTGGAACCAGAGCTCGACCTGCTGCCCCAGCCCCAGTCCGAGCAGCTTCGCCTCGCCGGTCGACAGCGCGATCCCCGGCAGCTCCCCGGCTGGGGTGCTGTCGGCCGGGGCCGCGCCCTGGACGTAGTGCAGATAGGCCGGGGCGTCGCTGATGTGATGCAGCGTCACGGACTCCTGGGTGACCCGGGGGTCCACCGGCAGCGGCGAGTCGATCCCCAGCAGCTGGTAGTCCACCGTGGTCCGCACCGGACGCAGCGCCGCCCCCAGGGTGCGGCCCGCGGTGGAGACCACCGACTGTCCGCCCGACTCCAGCTGGGTGCGCAGCGCCGGGGGGTTCGGTGCTCCCAGGCCCGGCTGGGGCAGCTCCACCGGTGCGGACACGGTGAGCACCGCGCCGGCGTCGGCAGCGGCGGCCAGCCGCTGGCGCAGCGCCTGGTCCTCCTTGCCGCCCAGCTCCACCGGGCCGAGCGCGCACAGCCCGGTGAACACCGCGACCAGCACGGCCAGGCAGGCCAGCAGCGGGGCGTCCCCGCGCGCCTCGCGGCGCAGCAGCCGCAGCGAGGCGGGGCGGGCCGGACCGCGCCGGGGCGTGCCGTCCCCGGGCCCCTCGCGGCGCAGGCGCACGGCTCTCATGAGTCCTCCCCGGCTCGCAGCGTACGGACCAGGTCGACCCGGGCGAGCAGCCGGGACAGACCCATCACCACCAGGCAGATCACCACGGCCGTCGCCAGCGCGGTCAGCAGCACCGCTCCCCAGGGGACGGCCAGCCGCAGCGCCGGGAACGGTGCGTCCCCGTAGTCGTCCAGGGTCACCAGCGGCATGATCACGGCGGCCAGGCCCACCCCCAGCAGTGCTCCGGGCACGACCGCGAACAGGGTGACGCTGATCTGCTCGGCCCACAGCAGCACGGCCAGCCGGCGGCTGCGGATGCCCATGGCCCGCAGCAGCGCGAACTCCCGCCTCCGCTCCCGGGTGGTGATCACCACATGGACGGTGAAACCGATCACCGCGAAGGCCGGTGCCAGCAGCCGGCACAGTTCCAGCACCGCGCGCATGCCCGAGCGGAACGGGTCGGCGCGCTGCAGCGCCGCCTCCTGGACGGTGGTCCGCGCGGTGCCGAGCCGCGGGTCGGCGGCCACCGCAGCGGCCGTGGCCGTGCTGTCGGTGCTGGACAGCAGCCAGCTGTCGGGCGGCTCGGGGTCCACCCCGATGGCGAGTTCGACGGCCGTCACCGCGCGGTTGTCGGCCAGCAGGGCCGGCTGCAGGTGGTCCTGTCCCGGGATCGCCGGGATCCTGCCGACGACCACCGCTTTCAGGGTCGGCGGGTTCTCCAGTTCCCCGCCCAGGTCGAGGGTCAGCTGCTGCCCGACCGCGAGTCCCCGGCCCGCGACCACGGCGTCGTCGGCCAGCACCGGGATCGGCTCGATCCGCTTCGGGTCGATCGGGTCCACCTCCAGCACCGCCGGCGAGGTCGACGCGGTCAGCTCGCCCGGGGCCGCGGTGCTGATGACGGTGCGCAGCAGCGGACCGCCGGCGCTCGGCGCCGAGAGCGAGCACACCGCGGGGCTGAACGGATCCGGGCTGACGCTGCCGCCGGGCGCCGCGGGCGGCTGCGATCCGCAGTTCCCGGCGCTGCGGCCGGCCCCGGCCTCGGTCTCGTCCTGCCAGCTGCCGGCGGCCGGCAGCGAGTCGACCCAGGTGCCGCCGAGCCCCAGCCGGTCGACGGTGAGCGTGACCGACGCGGCCCGCTGCTGACCGGCCGGCCGGACCGACAGGCCGACGAGACGCAGCGGGAAGGCGGTGCGGCTGCCGGCGGGGAGCGCCAGGGCCAGGGTGTGCCTGCTCCCGTCGGTCCCGGTCAGCGCGGCGGAGGTGCGGACCGGCTGTCCGTCCGCGTCCACCAGCAGCACCCCGAGCGTGGGCGGCGTCCAGACGGCGGGCCGCGCACCGCCGACCTGGACCTGGACGTCCAGGTCCAGGTGGTCGCCGCGGCCGGACAGCAGCAGTCCGTAGTGCGGAACGCCCTTGGCCAGTGCGGCGATCCGGGCGGCGTAGTCGGCTCCGGCCAGATCCTGACGGAGTGTCGGCAGCGGCGCGGCGCCCTGCCCGGGCAGGGCCGCGGCGTCGATGCCGACCAGGCTCAGCGCGGACGAGTCGCCGACGAAGCCGGTGGAGGTGACGGTCACCGGGTTAACCCCGGTGACCCCGGGGAGCTGCCGGTAGCGGCTGTGCAGCTGACCGGCCGGGTACCCGACCAGACCGTTGGTGGTGCCGACCGAGACGTCGGCCCCCACCGCGAACCGGGCCTGGTCCAGCGCCAGACCGCTCAGGCAGGCCAGCGCGGTGGTGGCGAGCGCGCCCACGGTCACCGCCATGCTCATCAGCACCACCGGACCCGCGTTGCGGTTGGAGCGCCGGCTCAACTGCCAGCCGGCCAGCGGCAGCACCAGCCCCCTCCGCAGCCGCCCGAACCGGTCCAGCGCACGCGAGGTCAGCGGCAGCAGCCGGAGCAGCAGTACCGAGGCGGCGACCACGGCGACCACCGGGACCAGCACCAGCACCGGGTCCACCGTCCCGGCGACGGTCACCGTGGAGTGGTAGTGCACCAGTTGCAGGTAGCCCAGCACCGCGACCGCCAGCAGCGCCAGGTCGGCCCCGATCCGCTGCGCCGCCGCGGCCCGGTCGCTGCGGGCCCGGGCCCGGAGGGCGATGCCGCGCCCGGAGACCGTGCGCAGCACCGGCAGCAGCGCCGCCGCCGCGTGCACCAGCACGGTGAGCGCCACGGCGCCCCAGGCCGCCGCGCCGACGGTGCTCAGCGGTACCGCCCCGTCGACCAGACCCGCCCGGTGCATCCCGGAGAGCAGCGCGCCGGCCAGGAACGGCGCGGCCACCGCGGCGGGCAGCACCAGGGCGGCCCATTCGGCCGCGGCGCCGCCGAGCAGCCGCCCGGTACCGGCGCCGCGGGTCTGCTGCAGCACCAGCTCCGCGGTGCGGTGCGCGGCCAGCTGGCGGGCCGTCAGCGCCATGGTGGTGACCGCCAGCACCGCCAGCAGCGCGGTGGGCAGGTAGAGCGCCGAGCGGGCGACCACGGCGGGCCCGGCCAGGTTGCGGATGACGGTCGGCAGGTCGGTGCTGACCGTGGTGCGCTGCAGCGCCGGCGTCGCCCCGTGGTAGACCGACAGGGCGGCGTCGCTGCCGCTGAAGGTGTCCATCCGCTCGGCGAGGCCGGAGAGGGCGTCCATGGAGACCCCGATCCTGGGGCCGATGGCCGGGACCGAGTCCCAGTGCGCGGTGACCGCCAGGTTGAACGCGCCCTGCTCGACGATCGCGGCCGGCGGGACCAGCACCAGGCTCTGGGACAGGCCGTTGCTGTCGGTGGGGTCCCCGGCGATGGCGGGCCAGAAGCCGGGGCTGGACGGCAGGGCCTGGTAGACGCCGGTGATCAGGATGTTCACCCGGACCAGCTGGGAGCTCTGCAGGGCCAGCGTCGTACCGACGCGCAGGTGCATGGCCGAGGCCATCGCCTGGTTCACCGCGGCCGGCACCGTCGCCGGGACGCCCGGGGCGGTGCGGCCGGGAGTCACCGCCGGCAGGCCGGTGAAGTCGGCCGTCGCGGCGTCGCCCGCGCCCTGCGGCCAACTCCCCTGCACCAGCCGGGCGTGCGCCGCCGCGCCCTCGGTGGCGACGAAGCGCAGCCCCACCGGGGTCGCCGCGCCGCCGCTGGGCGCGAGCGGCTGGACCGCGGCCAGGGACAGGCTGGTCGTGTGCGGCACCCCGGCGTAGGCGCGGTCCACGGCGGCACGCACCGCCCGGTCTCCGGCCGCCATGCCGGCCGCCGAGAAGTCCGCGTCGACCTGCACCTGCGCGTTGGGCTGCGCGGCCAGCCTGACCGCCACCCCGGACTCCACCGCGAAGCCGGCCAGGGACGCCAGCGCCGCCAGTACCGTCCCCGCGAGCAGGACCGTCAGCGCGGCCGCGACCAGCACCAGGCCGTGCCGGGTCGACCGGCGTACCGGCGCAGGCATCCTGTGCCTCGGTCCCACGGTTCTGACAGCAACGGACACGCTGAGCCCCCGACGGCGCACGTCGTCTCGGGACGGCCGGACGGCAGGCCCCGCACACCCCCGGCCCGGCTTGGTCTAGACCAGAAGGATCTGCACAGCATGCAGCGCCCCCCGTGCGGAGATCAAGGGATCACTGGGAACCCGCAGGGATCCTTCCGCTTGCGGGCAGCAGAAAGCCGACAGGCCCCCGCAAAGGGGGCCTGTCGGCGTGCCGTGCTCAGCGGACCTCGGGTCAGCGGACCTCGGTGATCTCCGGGCCGCGCTCGAAGGGGTTCATCGGGTCGCCGCTGAAGCGGTTGGCCGGGGCCGACTGCTGCTGCGGCATCCCGTCCGCCACCATCTGGGCGTCCTCGGGGAGTTTGAGCACGATCGGGTCGCGCGGGGCCATCGGGGTCTCCCCGCGGACCACCACGGTCTCCCGGAACACCTGCTCCAGCACCCCGGCCGACTCCGGCTGGACCGCCGCCTGGCCCGAGATCACACCGCGCAGGAACCAGCGCGGGCCGTCGCAGCCGACGAAGCGGACCACCTGCACCCCCTGGGTGCCGTCCGGGAGCTGCACCGGGACCTGGGCCCGCAGGCCCCAGCCCAGCGGGCCCTCCTCCTCGTCCACGACGCCGCCCTGCTGGGTGATGCCGGACGCGATCTCCTGGCGGACCTCGCCCCAGATCCCCTCGGACCTCGGCGCGGCGAAGGCCTGCAACTGGATGGCGCTGCTGCCGAGGACCAGGGTCGCCGCGACGATGGAGTCGCCGGCCACCTCCACCCTCAGCTCCATGCCATCGACCCCGGGCACCAGCAGGCCGCCCAGATCGACACGGCCCTCGGCCGCGTCCTCCACCTCGGTGGAGTCCCAGGGGCCGTCGGGGCGCGGCGCGGGCGGCAGGCCCACCCGGGCATCCTCGGCGTCGTCCTCCTCCACGGAGTCCACACCTGCGACGTCCTCGCTGTCCCCGAGGGCCTCTTCGCCCTCGATCTGGTCGACAGCGTCCTCGCTCTTGGCGCGACGACGGAACACGGTCACTGTCCTTCCCGGTCGGGTACCGAAGAGATTTCCTGCCCGGCCGCGGGAATGCTAACCGCGGCATGGCCGCCCGTCGACCCGAAGCCACCGATGGCACGTGCCGATCCCGGCAGTTCCTCCACCTCGTGGAAACGGACCTTCTCGACCCGCTGGACGACCAGCTGGGCGATCCGGTCCCCGCGGCGGAAGACCACCCGCTCGCGCGGGTCGAGATTGACGACGATCACCTTGATCTCACCACGGTACCCGGCATCGACTGTTCCCGGGGCATTCACCAGCGCCAGACCGCAGCGGGCCGCCAGGCCCGAACGCGGATGCACGAAGGCCGCATATCCGTCCGGCAGCGCGATGGCCACCCCGGTGGGCAGCACCGCCCGTTCCCCGGGGGCCAGCTCGGCGTCGACCGTGGTCCGCAGATCGGCCCCGGCGTCGCCCGGATGGGCGTACGCGGGAGCGGGCAGCTCGGGGTCCAGCAGGCGCAGCAGGACGTCTACAGGGGGGTGGGTCATGACTACGGATTCACCTCGAAGGCACGGGCGCGCTTGAAGACATCGGGGTTGTCCATGACCGCCTTGATGTCCTCAGGACGGCCATGGGTGACGAAGTGGTCCAGCTGGACCTGGACGAACAGGGCCCGCGCGGATATCGCGAGCGGCCCGTCGGGGCCGTCCAGCCGTCCCTCACCCCGGCAGTAGATCTTGCGCCCGACCACCGCGTCGACCCAGACGTGGATGGACAGGGTGGCGCCCACCGGTACCGGGCGGACGAAGTCGGTCTCCAGCCTGGCGGTCACCGAGGCGGTGTGCAGCAGCCAGTTCAGCGTGCCCAGCGCCTCGTCCATCGCGGTCACCAGCACCCCGCCGTGGGCCAGCCCGGGGCCGCCCTGGTGCGCCGGGGCAACGGTGAACTCGGCCAGCACCTCGACCCCCTCCCCGGCCCTGGCGGCCAGGCGCAGCCCGGACGGCTGCTGCGGGCCGCAGCCGAAGCAGTGCTCGTAGTGCGGGTCGATCAGGACGCCGGGCGCGGGCGCCTCGGGGTGCCTGACCGGCGGCGCGGCACCGGGCGGCGGCGTCAGGGAGGGACGGGAGGTGTGCTGGCTCACGCCCGCGACCCTACAGAACAACCCCGGCGGAACGGGAACCGAGGCCCTCTGCAAGATCGCCTGCGGTCGCGGCCCACAATGGAGCCATGTACGACGAACGCCTCACGGCTCCGCTCTCCATGTGGTTGTTCCCCGCGGGCAGCGGCATCTCCTTCGGGCTGGTCTTCTACCTCTTCGGCATCGTGCCCGGACTGCTCGGCCTGGTCGCCGGGACGGCCGCGGCCGCGGTGCTGCTGAGCTCCTACGGCTCGGCCCGGATCCGGGTGGTGCAGGGCCTGCTGGTGGCCGGCGACGCGCGGATCCCGGTGGAGGCCCTGGGCACGGCCCATCCGCTGGACCGCGACGAGGCGCTGGCCTGGCGCACCCGCAAGGCCAACGCCCGCGCGTTCATGCTGCTGCGCTCCTACATCCCGACGGCGCTGCGGGTCGAGGTCACCGACCCGAACGACCCGACCCCCTACCTCTACCTGTCGACCCGCGACCCGGAAGGGCTGGCCGCCGCTCTGGACGCGGCCAAGCAGGAGGTCCTGAAGGCGGCCTGACGGAGGTTCAGTCCTTCGACAGCCGCGGCCGGGAGAGCGCCGCCTCCCAGTAGCCGCTCTCGGCCGGCGGCCGCCCGCGCAGGTCCTTGCGGATCTCCAGGGCGAGCTTGGCGGTGTCCCTGCGGTTCAGCGTCGCCCCCGCCAGCGCGCCCACCATCAGCGGCGCCACCGACGGCAGCTTGCGCAGCCCGGTGCGGGTGAGCCGCTTGCGCAGCTGCCGGCGCAGCTCGGCGCCGGTGCCCAGGACCACCAGACTGCCCGGCTTGGACAGGTCGAGTCCGCGCCGCTGCGACCAGACGGCCAGATAGGCGCCGGCGCGCTGGGAGGCGTTGCCGCCCGGCGGCTGCCCGTAGACCTGGTAGAGCTCGGCGATCATCTTGACCTCGACGGCGGCCACGGCCAGCAGCTCGGTGGCGATCTCCACCGCCATCGCGGGCGGCACCGGGAGCATGGCCACGGCGCCGACGCCGGCACCCACGGAGGCGGACGCCTTCACGGCTCCGGAGGTGATGCTGTCGGCGAGGTCCTCGGCGTTCCGCGCGCCCGGGTGCTGGGCGCGCAGCGTGGCGAGGTCACGCACGGGAATGCGGGGCGCGGCGTCCACCAGCCGGTCCACCAGGTGCAGCGCACCGCTCTTGGTCCCGGAACCCACCAGTGAGCTGCCCCTGGTCCAACCGGCCGTCAGGGTGCCCTTGAGGGAGTCCGCGAGCGAGGCCATGCGTCGGCCCCGCTCGCCCTGGGGGACGGCCTCCGCCGGAGCGGATCCGTCCCACATCTCCAGCTCGGCGGCGATCCGGGCGAGCTCGTCCTCGCTCCCGTCGTCGCCACCGCCGACCGCCGGGGCTACCGCATCCCCGGCGGTTCGATCGGTACTGCTGCCGTCACTGCTCGGCTTGCTGCTGTTTCGCTGTCGGAACGGCCTCATGAAGACCTCCCTACCCCAAAACGCGTCAGGCCGCGCAGTCCCGGCAGATGGGGTTGCCGTTCTTCTCGCTCGCCAGCTGGCTGCGGTGGTGCACCAGGAAGCAGCTCATGCAGGTGAACTCGTCGGCCTGACGGGGCAGCACCCGGACGGAGAGCTCCTCGTTGCTGAGGTCCGCGCCGGGCAGCTCGAGACCTTCGGCCGCTTCGAACTCGTCGACGTCGACCGAGCTGGTCGACTTCTCGTTCCTGCGGGCCTTCAGTTCCTCGATGCTGTCCTCGTTGAGGTCGTCATCGGTCTTGCGTGGGGTGTCGTAGTCAGTTGCCATGGTGTCGCGGGCCCCCTTTGGGTGTCTGCGGGTATCTCCAGCGCAGGTAACGCGCGGGAAGCCGGACTTGTGCCCGACCCGAGGGCGAGATTTTGCCTTACTTCAAGGCCCGTTACTCAATCGACACCCGACTCGCCCCCCAAAGAGGTGATCCGAGGGCTGTTCGAGCACCTGGGACGGCCGGGCCGGAATACCGTCCCCTTGAGCACTTACCGTGATCATGACCAGCGGAAACCTTGCCGGAGCTGTGGACCTCCGGGCACGCTGCGTCACCGGTGCGGAAATCGTGACGGAGAGCGATCGTCCGGAACCCGCCGCCGAATGGCTTGAATTGTGATGTTCATCACAGTTCTGAAAAGTCCGGACTTACCCGTACAACCTCACCGCCCCGGGGGACCTTTTCCGGCCCCCTCGGCGCCGCTCAGCCGCGCTTCTCGGCAGCGGCCGCACGGCGGGCCAGCAGGGCCGCACGGCGCTCGTCGAAGCGGCTGGCCATGCCGTCCAGGCCGTCCAGGTAGATGCCGAGCTCCTGCTGGGCCGCCAGGCCCTCCGGGCCCAGTCCGGAGACCTCCATGACCTTGAGGTGGCGCAGCACCGGCTGCAGCACGTCGTCGTGGTGGATCCGCAGGTTGTAGATCCCGCCGATGGCCATCTGCGCCGCCGCCCGCTCGAAGCCGGGCATCCCGTGGCCGGGCATCCGGAAGCCGGTCACCACGTCGGCGACGGCCCGCATGGCCTGGTCCGGGGCGATCTCCAGGGCGGCCTTGAGCAGGTTGCGGTAGAAGACCATGTGCAGGTTCTCGTCGGTGGCGATCCGGGCCAGCATCCGGTCGCAGACCGGGTCGCCGGAGTTGTGCCCGGTGTTGCGGTGCGAGATCCGGGTGGCCAGCTCCTGGAAGGCGACGTAGGCCACCGAGTGCAGCATCGAGTGGTTGTTGTCGGACTCGAAGCCCTCGGCCATGTGCGTCATCCGGGCCCGCTCCAGCGCCACCGGGTCGACCGCGCGGGTGGTGAGCAGGTAGTCGCGCATCACGATGGCGTGCCGGCCCTCCTCGGCCGTCCACTGGTGCACCCAGGTGCCCCAGGCGCCGTCGCGCCCGAACATGGTGGCGATCTCGTGGTGGTAGCTGGGCAGGTTGTCCTCGGTGAGCAGGTTGACCACCAGCGAGATCCGGCCGATCTCGGTGACCGGGGACTGGTCCACGGCCCAGGCCTCGCCGCCCATGATCCCGTCAAAGTCGCGCCCCAGGCTCCACGGCACGTACTCGTGCGGCATCCACTCCTTGGCGACGCCGAGGTGGCGGTTGAGCTCGCGCTCGACCACCTCCTCCAGGGCGTGGAGCAGCTGGGCGTCGCTCCACGTGGCGGAACCGGCAGGGCGGGAGGGGGCGATGGTCACGGATTCCAACTCTCGGTACGGCGTACACCTACGCCTCCGTAGGTTACGCCACCGTAGGTTGAGTCGCCATCCGATGGCAAGGGGGGTCGGCGAGGTGTGAACTGCATAAGGAAAAGCCCCGCCGACCTGGAGAAAGATCGGCGGGACCGGGTGTACGGCCCGCTGCGGCCCTGGCGGCGCGGTCAGCTCCCGGGGATGCGGACCCGCATCAGCAGGCCGCCGTCGGGGCGCGGAGACGCCTCGATGGTGCCTCCGTGCGCCCGGACCACCGAGCGGACGATGCTGAGCCCCAGACCCACGCCCTTGTCGCTGCGGGTCCGCTCCTTGCTCTTCACCCGCCGGAACGGTTCGAAGATGTGCTCCAGCTCATATCCGGGGACGACCGGACCGGTGTTGGCGACCACGATCTCGCCGGCCCCGTCGGCGGTGCCGACCGACACCTCGACCCAGCCGTTCTCCGGCCGGTTGTAGCGCACCGCGTTCTGGATCAGGTTCAGCACGATCCGCTCCAGCAGCACCCCGTTGCCCGGCACCACCACCGGTTCGACGATGCTGGTCAGCCGCACGCCGCGGGTGTTGGCCTCGGCCCTGGTCTGCTCCAGCGCCTGCCGGGCCACCTCGGCCAGGTCCACCGGGCGGCGCTCGATCAGCTCGTTGTCGCTGCGGGCCAGCAGCAGCAGACCCTCCACCAGCTGCTCGCTGCGCTCGTTGGTGGCCAGCAGGGTCTTGCCGAGCTGCTGCAGGTCCGGTGAGGCCTGCGGGTCGGAGAGCTGCACCTCCAGCAGGGTGCGGTTGATCGCCAGCGGGGTGCGCAGCTCGTGCGAGGCGTTGGCGACGAACTTCCGCTGGGACTCGAACGAGCGGTCGAGCCGCTCCAGCATCTCGTCGAAGGTGTCCGCGAGCTCCTTGAGCTCGTCGTCCGGGCCGTCCAGCTCGATCCTGCGGTGCATGTCCGAACTGGCGACCTGGCGGGCGGTCCGGGTGATCCGGCCCAGCGGGCGCAGCACCCGTCCGGCCATGGCGTAGCCGAACACGACGGCCAGGATCAGCAGCGCGATCAGGGCGCTTATCGACTTGAGGATCAGCGTGTGCAGGGCGGTGCTGGTGTGCTGGTGCTGGAGCGAGGCTATGTAGCCGCTCAGGTCGGACCCGCTTATCGGGTTGCCGTTCAGCGTCACCGTGACGTCGCCGCTGGTCTTGATGGTCGGCACCTGGGTGGCCAGATTGAACGCCTGGTCCACGAACAGGTACATCACCAGCACCAGGATCAGCCCGGCCAGCAGGAACATCCCGCCGTAGAACATGGTCAGCCGGATCCGCAGGGTGGGGCGGAACGGCAGCAGCGAGGGCTCCGGCTCCAGGACGGGCCAGCCGGCGGGGGCCTTCGGCGGCTGCGGGGCCGGCTTGGGGGACGCGGGGGCGGAGGTGGACGCCGAGGCGGACGCGGAGGTGGTGGCCGGGTCGGGGGCGGGCTCGTTCATCGCTCAGACCCGGTAGCCGGAGCCGGGCACGGTGATGATCACCGCGGGCTCGCCGAGCTTGCGACGCAGCGTCATCACGGTCACCCGGACCACGTTGGTGAACGGGTCGGTGTGCTCGTCCCAGGCCTTCTCCAGCAGCTGCTCGGCCGAGACGACGGCTCCGTTGGCCCGCATCAGCACCTCCAGCACCGCGAACTCCTTGGGCGCCAGGGCCACCGGCTTGCCGTCCCTGAGCACCTCGCGGCGGCCCGGGTCCAGCGAGATCCCCTCCCGCTCCAGGACCGGCGGCAGCGGCGTGGTGGCGCGCCGGCCGAGGGCGCGCACCCGGGCCACCAGTTCGCTGAAGGCGAACGGCTTGGGGAGGTAGTCGTCCGCGCCCAGTTCCAGGCCCTCGACCCGGTCGCTGATGTCGCCGGCCGCGGTCAGCATCAGCACTCGGGTCGGCTGGCCCTCCTCGACGATCTTCCTGAGCACGTCGTCGCCGTGCACCAGCGGCAGGTCGCGGTCCAGCACGACCACGTCGTAGTCGTTCACCGCCACCCGGTCCAGGGCCGCCTGGCCGTCGTAGACCACGTCCACGGCCATGGCTTCCCGCCGGAGGCCGGTGGCGACGGCATCGGCGAGCAACTGCTCGTCCTCGACCACAAGAACCCGCAACGCAGTGGTCCCTTCAAAGAGCACAACCGTGCGACGCCCCAGCCGGGACACCGCTCACACCGTTCCATCCTGCCTGGTACGGCGGTAAAGCAGCAGTAAGCGGGCCCCGAACGGGTCGGCCGACCCTCTCGTGGAGGAATCCACCGGAATCGGAGCCACCCGCTCCAGGGGTGGCAGACGGGCCGGAAAGATCACGGAAAACGGCCCGTAATTCCCAGGATCGGCGAGGTTTCCGGGAGTTCGGGCGTGGGGAGGACGGTCTGTACACCCGCGATCACGCTTGCGCCGCAACGCGAGCTCGCACCCGCCCGTCCGTGCGACCTTCCGCACCGGGCTCCGCCCGGGGTCGCCCGAACAAGAGCAAGGGGGTCTTGCCTCATGGACGCCTTCACCGCCGGCATCCTTCAGCGCATAAGGAACGCCGAGATGGACCTGCACCGTGCCCAGGAGTCGGGGGACGACTTCCTGGCCGAGGTCGAGCAGTCCGAGCTCGACGACCTGCACCGGCTCGCCGCGGAACACGGCATCTCGGTGGCCCAGCCCGAAGCGCACGCCGCCTGACGCTGCGCTTTCCCCTCACACCCCACCCACCACCCACCCTCGCCCACAGACCTCAGCGATGCCCCGGACAGCAGGACCCGTCCGGGGCGTTTTGGTGTCCGGCTGCGGCGTGTGCATGGCTTGGCCCACTGCGAGCAAGCTGCACCTACCCAGGGGCGCGGGGAACTGCGCGGCCAGCCCTAGTCGTGCCAGGCGCCGAGTTCCTCCAGAAGTTGCTGCAACGGCTCGAAGAGGCCGGACGGGGCCGCCACGGTGAGTTCGGTGGAGGCGGGGTCCCCCGGACGCCCCCCGGTCAGCGCCCCCGCCTCGGTGGCGATCAGGACCCCGGCCGCGTGGTCCCACGGGTTGAGCCCGCGCTCGAAGTAGCCGTCGAGCCGCCCCGCGGCGACGTCGCACAGGTCGATCGCGGCCGAGCCGGCCCGCCGGATGTCCCGCAGCCTGGGCACCAGCTCGCGGACCACCTCGGCCTGCCGGACCCGGCGCTCGCGCAGGTACCCGAAGCCGGTGCCGACCAGTGCCTGACCCATCTCCGGGGCTTCCCCGCAGCGCAGTTGACGGCCGTTCAGGAAGGCCCCGCCGCCCCGCACCGCCTGCACGGTCTCACCGCGCGGCGGCACCTCGACCACGCCGACCAGGGTCCGCCCGTCCAGTTCGGCGGCGATGCTGACCGACCAGGCGGGGAGGCCGTAGAGGTAGTTCACCGTCCCGTCCAGCGGGTCGATCACCCAGCGGACGCCGGTGCTGCCGGCGCGGGAGGCGCCCTCCTCGCCGAGCAGGCCGTCCTCGGGGCGGCGGTCCATGATCAGCTCGGTGATCAGCTTCTCGGCGGCGAGGTCCATCTCGGTGACCACGTCGACCGAGCTGGACTTGGTCGCGGCGACGCCCAGGTCGTCCGGGCGGCCGTCGCGCAGCAGCGCCCCGGCCCGGCTCGCGGCCTCCAGGGCCAGGTCGAGGAGTTCGGCCTTCAGCTCGTCCATCAGGTCGTCCATGGTCAGGTCAGTCCTTCCAGTCGGCACCGGCCGCGGCCGGAAGGGGATTGCGGAACGCCGGGCAGCAGTCCGCAGGGCATACGTCGTGGCTCGGGCCCAGCGCGCCCAGCGCACAGCGCGCCGGGCGCTCACCGCGTGCGCTCGCGGCGCGTTCCAGTACGAGGTCGCGCACGGCCGCGGCGAAGCGCGGGTCCGCGCCGACGGTGCGGGCCCGGGAGACCGGCAGTCCGAGCTCGGCGGCCTTCTCTGCGGCCTGGGTGTCGAGGTCGTAGACGACCTCCATGTGGTCCGAGACGAAGCCGATCGGCACCATCACCACCGCCGGGGCGCCCGCGGCTGCCAGTGACTCCAGGTGGTCGCAGATGTCGGGCTCCAGCCAGGGCGTCTGCGGGGAGCCGCTGCGGCTCTGGTAGACCAGCTCCCACTCCCGCCCGGCCACCCCGGTCTCCTTGGCCACCGCCTCGGCGACCAGCCGCGCCGTCTCCAGGTGCTGCGCCACGTAGGCTCCGCCCGGCATCCCCCGCGCCGGATCGTCGGGGGCGCCCGAGGTGTCCGCCAGCGCATTGGGGATGGAGTGGGTGGTGAAGGCCAGCCGCGCGCCGTCGCGCACGCCCTCCGGGAGCTCCGTCAGTGCGGCCAGGGTGTTGTCGATCATCGGTTCGACGAAGCCCGGGTGGTTGTAGAAGTTGCGCAGCTTGTCCAGCCGCAGCTCGGCCGCGCCCGGCGCGCCCTCCTCCCGCAGCCGGGTCAGCGCCGCAGCCAGGTTCTCCCGGTACTGGCGGCATCCCGAGTAGTTGGCGTAGGCGCTGGTGGCCAGCACCAGCACCCGGCGCCGACCGTCGGCCGCCAGCTCGCGCAGGGTGTCCACCAGGTAGGGGGCCCAGTTCCGGTTGCCCCAGTAGACCGGCAGGTCGAGCCCCTGGCCGGCCAGGTCGGCGCGGAGCGCCGCCAGCAGTTCGCGGTTCTGCGCGTTGATCGGGCTGACCCCGCCGAAGAGGAAGTAGTGCTGCCCGACCTCGGCCAGCCGTTCGCGCGGGATGCCGCGGCCCCGGGTCACGTTCTCCAGGAACGGCACCACGTCCTCCGGTCCCTCCGGACCGCCGAAGGAGAGCAGCAGCAGGGCGTCATAGGGACTGGTACGTGCATCGGACATGGGTCCGATCCTGCCACTAGCGGCCCGGTGGTTATTCGATTGACCACCCCCGTAAGCTGTGTAAGTTCCTCATAACCCTTACGGGTCTTTCGCACAGTCAGTTGGAGCACCGTGCTGTCCACCTACCGCCGGATCTTCGACGCCCCCGGGAGCCTGGCCTTCTCCGCCGCCGGCTTCGTCTCCCGCATGCCGTTGTCGATGACCGGCATCGGCGTCGTCACCATGCTCTCGACCCTGCGCGGCGACTACGGCCTGGCCGGGGCGGTCTCGGCGACGCTGGCGCTGTCCGCCGCCGCCCTGGGGCCGCAGGTCTCGCGCCAGGTGGACCGGTACGGGCAGGCCCGGGTGATCCTCCCGGCCACCGGGATCACCGTGGCCGCCATGGGCGTGCTGCTGCTCTGCGCCCGGTTCGACGCGCCGGCCTGGACCCTGTTCGCGGCGGCCGTCCCGGCCGGCTGCATGCCCAGCATGGGGTCGCTGGTCCGGGCCCGCTGGGCGCTGATCTACCGGGGTTCGCCGAACCTGCACACCGCCTACGCCTTCGAGTCGGTGGTGGACGAGATCGTCTTCATCATCGGCCCGATCCTCTCGGTCGGGCTGTGCACCGCGGTCTTCCCCGAGGCCGGGCCGCTGGTCGCGACGGTGCTGCTGCTGACCGGGGTACTGCTGTTCGCGGCCCAGCGCGGCACCGAGCCGCCGCTGCACCCGGTCTCGGTGCAGCGCTCCGGATCGGCGCTGCGCACCCCCGGGATGTGGGTGCTGGTGCTGACCTTCGTCGGTGTGGGGACCATCTTCGGCTCGGTGGACGTGGTCACCGTGGCCTTCGCCGACCACCTGCACCACAAGGCGCTCTCCAGCGTCGTGCTGGCGGTCTACGCGCTCGGCTCCTGCGTCGCCGGCATCGTCTTCGGCGCGCTGAAACTGCACGGCCCCTTGTCCAGGAGGTTCCTGCTGGGGATCCTCACCATGGCGGTGAGTATGCTGCCCCTCCTATTCGTGAAGAACCTCGTGGCCCTGGCAGCGGCACTGTTCGTCGCCGGGCTGTCCATCTCCCCCACCATGGTCACCACCATGGGGCTGGTGGAACGGATCGTCCCCGCCTCCAAGCTCACCGAGGGGATGACCTGGACCACCACGGGCCTCGCCGTCGGCGTCGCCCTCGGCTCCTCGGCGGCCGGTTGGGTGGTGGACGGGGCGGGCGCGGCAGCCGGTTACTGGGTGACCGTGACGGCCGGCGGCTTCGCCGCAGCCACGGCGTTCCTCGGGTCACGCCGACTCAGGTCGGCACCGGAACAGCAGGAGCGTGCACATGTCGACGACGACCAGCGGCAGCCCCAACCCGGCTAGCCGGGCCGCCAGCAGCGCTGCCCCGGGCGCCTGGAGCAACTGGGCCGGCAACCAGACCGCCCGGCCCCGCCGCACGGTCTCCCCCGCCTCCGTCGAGGAACTGGCCGCCGCCGTGCGCGCCGCGGCCGAGGACGGGCTGCCGGTCAAGGCCGTCGGCAGCGGACACTCCTTCACCGCCATCGCCGCCACCGACGGCGTCCTGGTGAGCCCGGAGCGGCTGACCAAGGTCAGGGAGATCGACCACAAGGGCGGCACCGTCACCGTCGAGTCGGGCCTGCCGCTGGAGAAGCTCAACGTGCTGCTGGAGCACGCCGGCCTGGCCCTGACCAACATGGGCGACATCATGGTGCAGACCGTCGCCGGCGCGACCAGCACCGGCACCCACGGCACCGGACGCGCCTCGGGCTCGCTGGCGGCCCAGATCAAGGCCCTGGAGATAGTCCTGGCCGACGGCACGGTGACCCGCTGCTCCCCGACCGAGAACGCGGATCTGTTCGCCGGAGCCCGGCTCGGTCTGGGCGCGCTGGGCGTGGTCAGCGCGATCACCTTCGGGGTGGAGCCGGCCTTCCGGCTCACCGCCTTCGAGCAGCCGATGTCCTTCAGCGAGGTGACCGGCCGCTTCGACGAGCTGGTGACCGACAACGAGCACTTCGAGTTCTACTGGTTCCCGCACACCGAGGGCTGCTCCACCAAGCGCAACAACCGCAGCGAGGGCCCCGCGGCTCCGCTGACCCCGTTCCGGAAGTGGCTGGACGACGAGTTCATCTCCAACACCGTCTGGGAGGGCGCCTGCCGGGTCGGCCGCCGCTTCCCCGGCACCATCCCGGGCATCGCGAAGATCGCCAGCAAGGCCTGGTCCGAGCGCACCTACACGGACGTCTCCTACAAGGTGTTCACCAGCCCGCGCCGGGTGCGCTTCGTGGAGATGGAGTACGCGGTGCCGCGCGAGGCCGCGACGACCGTGCTGCGCGAGCTGAAGGCACTGGTGGACCGCTCCGGCTGGAGGATCAGCTTCCCGGTCGAGGTCCGCGTCGCCCCCGCCGACGACCTGTGGATGTCGACCGCGAGCGAGCGCGACACCGCGTACATCGCGGTGCACCTCTACCGGGGGACGACCGACCCCGGCTACTTCACCGAGGTGGAGAAGATCATGACGGCGCACCAGGGCCGCCCGCACTGGGGCAAGCTGCACACCCGGGACGCCGAGTACCTGGCCGGGCTGTACCCGCACTTCGCCGAGTTCACCGCGCTGCGCGACAAGGTCGACCCGGAGCGCCGCTTCGGCAACGACTACCTGCGCAGGGTGCTCGGCGCCTGACGCCGGGGCCCGGAGTCCGGGGCTACGGCGTCGCGGCCGAGGACGCCGTGGCGCCGGCGCCGGCAGCCGGGTCGGCGGTGCCACTGGCAGCGGTCGACGGCGTGGACGAAGCCGAGGCCGAGGCGGAGGGGGCGGTGCTGGCGCTCGCCGAGGCGGACGGGGTCGGCGTACTCGCGGCGGCCGAACTGCTGGGAGTGGCGGACGGATCGGTGCCGGAGCCGGTACCGGTGCTGCCGCCGGACGGCGTCGCCGCTGCCGAGCCGCCCTGGCCGGGGGTCTGTGAGGGGCTCGCGCCGACGCCGTCGGACGACCCGGAACCGCCGGTGCCGCCCCACACGGTGGTGCCCACGGTCTGCCCGGTGGCGAACTCGGTGATCGCGATCGGGGTCATCGCCAGTACGAACACCAGGCCGCTGACCAGGGCGTAGAACTTCCAGGTCCGCTTCCTCGCGGGCTTCCCGCCCTTGTAGACGGTGACCGACTCGTTCTCCGCCGGCGGGGCGACCTGCGCCATCATCCGGGTGTGCTCGCCGCCGGGGTCGAACGGATCGAACTGCGCGGTCGCGGCGGGCCCGTCCTTGTCGAACGCCACCACGGCATCCGCCCTGCGGGCCGCCGCCCACTCCTCCGGCGTCTGCGCCGCCTCGACCACGGCCGGCACCCGGCTGCGGATCTCCTCGCCGGTCCGGCGGAAGACGTGCTGGAAGACCGCGCTGCCGCAGGTGGCGCCGATGCTGACCACGGCAGCGCCGATGATCGTCCCGGCCACGCCCAGGCTGGACGCAAGGATCGCGGCGCCCACGGCGGCCAGCGCACTGGCCGCCACCTGTATGAGACTCAGATCGAGGGACTTTCGTCCCTTGCTTGCCTGCCTTTGGTCCTGCTCCTGCATTACGCCCCTTTTATGCGCCTTTCTCCAACTTGTACAAGGTACGACCGTTCGAAGGCACGAACAGGTTCCAGCCAGTGCGAAGGTGTGAAGATGATCACCGTCCGCCGGTCGGTCGACCGCCATCGGAGTGGCGACCCTTGAGAATCCCGTGATTCAGGGGAGACTTGGGCAGCGAGCCGCGACACCCGGGACTCACGAATGGAGTAGTGTTCGTGACACCCGACTGCGGGTCACCTCGGCGTGCCGTTCTTGGAATCGATCCCCTCGGGATCAACTCCGGGGGCGGAGGCGGCTTCCGGAGACATTCAGGAGCCAGAGGCTGAGAAAGATTACCGTGCCATACCGGTGAGTCGCGGATAGGGGCCGACGCACCGGGTAACTCTGCAATGTTGTGGTCGGCCGCCCGTCGGCAGGTCACACTCGTTACGGGAGCAGCGACGCAGGTGACGTCGGCAGGCACCACCCGGGAGGTAACCGTGCCCGAACTGCGTGTCGTAGCCGTCAGCAATGACGGCTCACGACTGGTGCTCAAGGCCGCCGACTCGACGGAATACTTCCTTCCGATTGACGAACGGCTGCGCGCCGCCGTGCGCGGCGACCGCCCGCGGCTGGGCCAGATCGACGTCGAGAGCCACCTCCGTCCGCGCGACATCCAGGCCCGGATAAGGGCCGGGGCCAGTGCCGAGGAGGTCGCCCAGCTCGCCGGGATCTCGGTGGAGCGGGTCCGTCGCTTCGAGGGTCCGGTGCTGGCCGAGCGCGCCTTCATGGCCGAGCGCGCCCGCAAGACCTCGGTGCGCCGCCAGGGCGAGAGCACCGGTCCCCAGCTCGGTGACGCGGTCGCCGAGCGGCTGCTGCTGCGCGGCGCCGAGAAGGACAGCGACAGCTGGGACTCCTGGCGCCGCGAGGACAACACCTGGGAGATCGCCCTGGTCTTCCGGGTCGGCGGCCAGCCGCAGCAGGCCCGCTGGACCTACGACCCGCCGCGGCGGCTGGTGCAGCCGCTGGACGACGAGGCGCGCTCGCTGATCGGCGAGAGCCCGCAGCGGGTCGAGGAGGAGCCGACCTTCCCGTTCAAGCCCAGGATCGCCCGGCTCCCCGGAGCCGACCGCGGTATGGGCATGCGCCCGATGGCACCCGAGCGCCCGCCGATGCGGGCGCCGGAACGTCCGGAGCGGCCTCCGGTGGAGGCACCGCAGGCCCCGGCACCGGCCGTGGCGGAGGCCCGGGACTCGCTGACCAGCCTGCTGGACGTGGCCGCACCGCAGCCGGCGCCGCTGGCGGCCGAACCGG
Organism: Streptacidiphilus jeojiensis; assembly: GCF_042510965.1. Classification (NCBI taxonomy): domain Bacteria; kingdom Bacillati; phylum Actinomycetota; class Actinomycetes; order Kitasatosporales; family Streptomycetaceae; genus Streptacidiphilus; species Streptacidiphilus jeojiensis. The sequence goes on along the minus strand of NZ_JBEUKS010000011.1, from coordinate 139,181 downwards.
TCGAGCCTGCGGCGGAGGCGGCGGAACCCGCCGCGGCTGCGGGCGCGGGGGCCGCGTACGCGGACATCCTGATGCCCCGTGCGGCGGCGCCGCACCGTGATCGGCTGATCGGCAGCACGGACCGTCAGGCCGAGGCGGACGGCGTCCGCCCGGGCCGCAGGGCGGCTGTGCCGAGCTGGGACGAGATCGTCTTCGGCACCCGCCGCAAGAAGCAGGACTGATCAGGCGTCAACCAGGCACTAGATAGGGGCGCGGGGAACTGCGCTGCCAACCATGCACCTCCGTAGAGGGCTGGCAGCGCAGTTCCCCGCGCCCCTTCAGGTAGTCAGTTGCTGGTCTCGACGGGACGGTTGGGGTCTGAGGACCATTCGCTCCAGGAGCCCGGGTAGAGCGCCGCGTCGATTCCGGCGAGGCTGAGGGCCAGGATTTCGTGGGCCGCGGTGACGCCGGAGCCGCAGTAGACGGCGATCCCGGCGCCGGGCTCGACCCCCAGCGCGGCGAAGCGCTCGGTGAGCTCGGCCGCAGGCCGGAAGCGGCCGTCCGCAAGGAGGTTGTCCGTGGTCGGTGCGCTGATCGCGCCGGGGATGTGGCCCGCCCGCGGGTCGATCGGCTCGGTCTCGCCCCGGTAGCGCTCGCCCGCGCGGGCGTCGAGCAGCCGTCCGGTCCCGGCCAGCACCGCCGCCGCGTCCGCGTCCACGGTGGGCAGCGTGCCCGGCGCGGGGATGAAGTCACCCTTCTCGGCGGGCGGAGCCTCCTGCTGCAGCGGCAGGCCCGCGGCCGTCCACGCGGCCAGGCCGCCGTCCAGTACCCGGACCCTGCTGTGCCCGGCCCAGCGCAGCAGCCACCAGGCCCGGGCCGCCGAGGCCGAGGTCGCGGCGTCGTAGACGACCACCTCGCGGTCGGCGCTCACTCCGGCCGACCGCATGGCCGCACCCAGCACCCCGGGGTCCGGCAGCGGGTGGCGTCCGCCCGGGCCGGCCGGGGCGGCCAGCTCCGAGTCCAGTGCGATGAAGTGCGCCCCTGGAATGTGGCCGGCGGCGTAGTCCTCGGCGCCGGGCGGCGGGGTGCCGGGCTCCCAGCGGCCGAGCTGCCAGCGGACGTCGAGCAGCGCGGGCGGGTGCTCACCGGCGAGCGCGGCGGAGAGTTCGTCGGCGGTGATCAGTGTGGTGGACTCCATGGGGATCATTGTGTCCCGTGGGAGGGGCTGGAGTCGGCCAAAGGTCCGCAGTGTTCAGGACACCGTAAGGACGGTCCGGGGGTGGCGCATTCACGCCCCCGCATTCGAACAGACTGTGTCGGTGTTGCCGAAGGGCAGGACGTCCGGCGACAGCGTTCCGGCGCCCGAGGTCGCCGCGGTCACCCGGCGGATGTGGTGCCGTCGACACAGCACCTCGTACCCGACCTCGTCGTCATTGGTGGTGACGTCCCCGACCACCACCTGGGCACCCTCTATCACCATCACCCCGCCCACCGTGCGGGCGTTGTGGGTGGCCCGGGAGCCGCACCAGCAGAGGGCCTCGACTTGGAGCACCTCGACCCGGTCGGCGAGTTCGATGAGGCGCTGCGAGCCGGGGAAGAGCCTGGTGCGGAAGTCGGTGGTGATGCCGAAGGTGAAGACGTCCACGCCCAGGTCGTCGACGACCCGGGCCAGCTGGTCCACCTGATCGGTGGTGAAGAACTGTGCCTCGTCGCAGATCAGGTAGTCGCAGCGGCCGCCCGCCGACAGTTCGGCGACCACATGGGCGTGGAAGTCCAGGCCGTCGCCGACCTCCACCGCCTGGGTGGCCAGCCCGAGCCGGCTCGACAACGTCGCTGCGCCCGCGCGGTCGTTGCGGGTGAAGATCAGGCCCTGACGGCCGCGCGCACCGTGGTTGTGGTCCATCTGCAGAGCGAGGGTCGACTTCCCGCAGTCCATCGTTCCGGAGAAGAAGACCAGCTCAGCCATGGGGTGGGAGAAACCTTTCAGTGATTCGGTACGGGGAGGGGGCGGTTCAGCGCCGGACTTCGAGCAGTGGGACCAGCTGTTCGGCCGGGGTCATCGAGCCGTGCAGACCGACCATCGCGGACTCCCCCGGCTCGCGGCGGGTGGCGATCACCGCGATGTCGGCACTGGCGGCGGCGACCACGTCGCCGATCCGCCCGTACACCCGCTCGTCGACCACCGGGCCGAACCAACCGGCGGCGATGGCCTGGTCGCGTCCGGCGATCCACATCCGGTCGCCGAGGCGCTCGCGCCACACGGCGAGCAGGTCGGCCTCGGCGCCGGGGTGCGCGTAGAGGTGCCGGGCCCGGCCCTCGCCGCCGAGCAGCAGCAGGCCCGAGCGCAGGTCGGGCTCCTCGTCCACGTCGACGCGGTCGGCCGGGGCGACGTCGAGCATGCCGTGGTCCGCGGTGACGTAGAGCGCCGAGCGCGGCGGCAGCTGTTCGGCGAGCCGCTGGGCCAGCCGGTCCACGGCCATCAGCTGGCCGCGCCAGGCGTCGGAGTCCACGCCGTAGCGGTGGCCCATGGCGTCGAGCTCGCTGTAGTACGTGTAGACCAGGGTCCGGTCGGCGCTGCCCAGGCACTGGGCGGCCAGGTCCATCCGCTCCTCGCCGGGGAGCATGCCGTGGAAGGCGCCACCGGACAGGGCGACCTCGGTGAGCGGGGTGAACTCGAACTTCGGCGAGGACACCTGGAAGGTCGCCACACCGGCCCGCTCGGCCAGCCGGAACACCGGGGGGTGCGGCTGCCAGGTGCGCGGGCTGACGTGCGGCTGCCAGCGCAGTTGGTTCATCAGCCGGCGCTCGCCGGGGATGCGCACCATGTATCCGGCCAGGCCGTGGCGGCCCGGGGGCAGCCCGGTGCCGACCGAGGCCAGGCTGGTGGCGGTGGTGGCCGGGAAGCCGGTGGTCATCGGACGGCCGCTGCCGCCCAGGGAGCTGCCGAGCAGCGAGTTGAGGAACGGGGCCTCGGCGGGGTGGGCCCGCAGCTGCTCCCAGCCGAGTCCGTCCACCAGGAACACGCAGACCCGGTCGGCCGGGGCCAGCACCAGGCCGGTGTCCGGGGCGTCCGGGATGCCGAGGCCCTTGGCCAGGGCGGGCAGCAGGTCGCTGAGGGCGCCGCTGCCGTAGGCGGGGACGGGCGCGTCGGCGGGATCGAGTATCGCGGTGGAGGTCATCGGGTCTTTGCTGGGAGGCGGCGGCTGGACGGTGGTGCGCAAGGCGGGGTCTCAGGGCGGGGCCCGCGGGGCGGGCGCCGGAACGGCGGGTCAGCCGCCGGCGGCCACCGTGGCCTCGGAAAGGGCGTGCGCGAAGGTGAGCGCCTGGGAGACCGTCTCCGGACCGTCGCCCGCCTCGCTGACCCGCAGTGACAGGTCGTCGGCGGTCGAGGAGCCGGTGTAGCCGTGGTCGGCCTCGCAGTTGGGGTCGCCGCAGGCGGCGGGCTCCAGGTCGATCCGGGAGACGGCGCCCCAACCGATCGTCAGCACCACCTCGCGGGGCAGCTGGCCCCGGGTGTAGGTCTCCGGGTTGGCGACCACGCGGCTGACCACCACGGAGGAGATCCGGTCGATCCGGACGCTCTCGGTGGAGGTGGTCGCGTACGGCACCGGCGAGCTGTCGTCGGCGCCCTGCTCGTCGGTGTGGCTGACGATGAATCGGCTGTCGGTGAGGACCAGCACGGTGACGTGGCGACGGACCTCGTTGGCGTCGAAGGTCGTCTCCTGGTGCACCAGGAAGGCGGTGACGGGCTCGGCTCCGACCGCGGACTCGACGGCCTCGATGACGAGGGTCGGGTAGTAGCCGCTGCGCTCGATCGCGGAGCGCAGCCCCTGGGTGGTGGTCATACCGGTCTTCGCCATGCCTCCATCCTGGCACGTACTGCTGACACTGTGCGCCACCGCGCCCGGTCTGTCGGTGCCCGCCGTACGAGCGGGCCGCTACTGGCCGAGGGCCCGCGGGCCGAGGTCGGTGCGGGCCGGGAGGTGGGCCAGCCGGACCGAGGCGCCGAGGACGGCGAGACCGTGCGGGGCGACCACCACCGGCTCCAGGGTCAGCGCGGCGACCTCGGGCAGGTCGTCGACCAGCTGGGACACCCGCAGCAGCAACTCCTCCAGGGCGTCGGTGTCGACAGGTTCGGCACCGCGCCAGCCGAACAGCAGCGGTGCCGCCTTGATCTCCCGGACCAGCCCGGCGACATCGCGGTCGGTGGCGGGGACGAGCCGGTGCGCCAGGTCGCCGAGGAGTTCGGAGGCGGCCCCGGCCAGGCCGAAGGAGAGGATGGCGCCGACGGCGGGGTCCACGGTGGCGGAGACGGTGGTGTCCACCCCGCGCGCGGCCATCGGCTGCACCACCAGCCGGGCGTCCGGGCCCAGCAGCGCGGTGGTCTCCCGGTGGGCCCGGCGCAGCTCGGTCTCGTTGGCCAGGTCCAGCCGGACGCTGCCCAGGTCGGGGCGGTGCCGCAGACCGGGGGCGGTGGCCTTGAGGGCGACCGGGTAGCCGAGTTCGGCGGCTGCCGTCACAGCTGACTGCTCGTCGGCGGCCGGGCGGGCGCAGAGCACCCGGATGCCGTAGTGCGCCAGCAGCTCGGCCGAGGCCGTCTCGTCCAGCCGCACCTCGGAGGCGCTGCTCAACGCGGTGGCGACCTGGCGTCGGGCCGGCGCCTCGGCGACTCCGTCCAGTTCGGGGATGCGGCCGGTGTCGGTGTTGGCCCGGCGCCAGGCGGAGTGCCGGACGGCGTGGGCCAGCGCGCGGACCGCGCGTTCGGGGCGGGGGTAGGCGGGAAGGCCGGGCCGCCCCAGCTCGGGCAGCGCCAGGTGGATCAGCAGCATCGGCTTGCCGGCGGCGGCGGCCCTGGTCGCGGCGGTGGCGAGGGCCTCGGCGACGCGGTCCAGGCCTGGCCCGCCCGCTCCTGGCCGGTCCGCCTCCAGCAGGCCCGAGCCGGGGAACCGGGGCAACTCGGCAACGCCGATCGGCGGGATGACCACGGCGACCACGACGTCGCTGTCGGTCCGGTCAACGGCGGCGGTCAGCCCCGCGGTGAAGTCCTCGGGGGTGGCGCTGGTGGTGAGGTCGACCGGCGGCAGCGGTCGCAGCCCGGCGCTGAGCGCCGCGTCATGCGTGAGCAGTCCGAGCGAGTCGGAGTTGCCGACGATCGCGATCCGGTCGCCGGCCGGCAGCGGCTGGTGGGCCAGCAGGTCGGCGGTGTCGTAGAGCTCGGTGATGGTGTCCACCCGGACCACCCCGGCCTGCTGGAACAGGGTGTCCACGGTGCTGTCGTCGATCCGGGTGACGGCGGCCGCATGGCCGGCCGGGACGCTTCCGGTGTGGCGGCCGCCCTTGATCACCACGATCGGCTTGTCGGCGGCGATCCGGCGGGCGATCCGGCTGAACTTGCGGGGGTTGCCGAAGGACTCCAGGTAGAGCAGGACGACCCGGGTGGCCTCGTCCTCCTCCCAGTACTGCAGCAGGTCGTTGCCGGAGACGTCGGCGCGGTTGCCTGCGGAGGCGAAAGAGGACAGGCCGAGGCCGCGCCGTTGCGCGGCCTCCAGCAGGGCGGCGCCGATGGCGCCGGACTGGCTGAAGACGCCGAGCGGGCCCCGGGCCGGGAGCTGCGGCGAGAGGGAGGCGTTGAGCCGGACCGCGGGGTCGGTGTTGAGCAGCCCGAAGGCGTTGGGGCCGATCACCCGCATCCCGGCGGCCCGGGCCTGGCGGACCAGGTCGCGCTGCCGGGCCCGTCCGGTGACGCCGGTCTCGGCGTAGCCAGCGGTCACCACGACCAGGCCCAGCACCCCGTGCGCCCCGCACTCGGCGACCACGGCCGGGACCTGGTCGGCGGGGACCGCGATCACCGCGAGGTCCACCGGGTCCGGCAGTTCGGCGAGGCTGCGGCGGAGCGGGACGCCGTCCAGCTCGTCGGAGTCGGCGTTGCGGTTGACGGCCTGGACCCGTCCGGTGAAACCACTGCCGAGCAGGTTGCGCAGGACGCTGCGGCCGACGCCGCCCGGGCCCCGGCCCGCGCCGATGACCGCGACCGAGCCGGGGGCCAGCAGCCGCTGGACGGACTGGGCCTCGGCGCGGTGCTCGCGGGAGCGCATCACCGCGAGGGACTGCTCGGTGGGCTCCAGGTCCAGTTCGAAGTGCATCACCCCGTCGGCGAAGCTGCGGTGCTGGGTGTAGCCGGCGTCGGTGAAGACCTTGCCCATCTTGCGGTTGTCCGGCAGCACCTCGGCGATGAAGCGGCGGATGCCGCGCTCCCTGGCGACCGCGGCGATGTGCTCCAGCAGCGCGGAGGCGACGCCGCGGCCCTGGTGGGCGTCCTGGACCAGGAAGGCTACCTCGGCGTCGGTTCCGTTCTCGGCCGGGCGGCCGGTCCCGTCGATGCGGTCGAAGCGGACCGTGGCGATGATCTCGTCGCGGACCAGCACCGCCAGGCCGACCCGGTTGACGTAGTCGTGGTGGGTGAATCGGCGCACGTCGCGGTCGGAGAGCCGGGGGTAGGGCGCGAAGAAGCGGAAGTACTTGGAGCGGTCCGAGACCTCGGTGTAGAAGGCGACCAGCCGGCCCGCGTCGTCCGGGGTGAGCGGGCGGATCCGGGCGGTCCCGCCGTCGCGCAGCACGATGTCCGCCTCCCAGTGGGCGGGGTAGGAGGGCGGCGCGTCCCCGGCGGGCGGGTCCTGCGTACTGGTCACGGGGTCAGGTTACGGGCTCCCCGGGCCGCCGGCCGCAGGATGCGCGGCGGGATGCGCGACGGCGGACCAGGCGGCAGGGTGGGGAGCAGCGGGGCCGTCCCGCCCGACCGGCGCAGGACCTTCGGCAGGGCCGGGACCTGCCGGGTTCATGCGAGAATGGTCTAGACAACTTGGACCACGAGATCCGGTTCGACCCGAGACTTGCCACCCGAAAGGCAGCGCATCATGGCTGAGCGCCACGTCACCATTGGCTGGGCCGAGGGCCTGCACGCCCGTCCCGCCTCCGTCTTCGTCCGTGCGGCCGGTGCCGTCGGCGTTCCGGTCACCATCTCCAAGGTCGGCGGCACCCCCGTCAACGCCGCCTCGATGCTGGCCCTGCTGGGCCTGGGCGCGCAGGGCGGCGAGGAGGTCGTGCTCGCCTCGGACGCCGAGGGCGCCGACGCCGCGCTGGACCGGATGGCCAAGCTCGTCAGCGAGGGCCTGGACGAGCTGCCCCCCGCCTGAACCGCTCCCGCCCCGGCCGGTCACGCGCCAGCGCCCGCTACGACCGGGGCCGGCGACCGGAAAGCCGCCTCCCCTCGCCCGGGGGCGGCTTTCCCGCGTGGTGCCCTTGACCCCCGGGGTGCGCTGCTGCGAACGTGCCGCCGAGGGACCGCAGTGCGGCGGGCCCCGGGGAGGGAGTGCACCGTGGCGGACAGCGCCGACCAGGAGTTCGCCTACCAGGAGTTCGCGTACCAGGAGTTCAAGGCCGCGCGGGACCATCTGCTGCGGCACCGCGGCGACCTCGACGGAGCCCGGGACTTCCCCCGTCCCCGCGCGGAGCACTTCAACTGGGCCCTGGACTGGTTCGACCGCGAGGCTGCCGGGAACGACGCCGTCGCCCTCCGGGTGGTCGACCTGGACGCCGACGGCGGCGTGCTGCGCGAGACCGCGCTGGGCTTCGCCGAGCTGAGCCGCCGTTCGGACCAGGTGGCCGGCTGGCTCGCCGCCCAGGGCGTCGGCCGCGGCGACCGGGTCCTGCTGCTGCTCGGCAACCGGGTCGCGCTGTGGGAGACCATGCTCGCCGCGATCAAACTCGGCGCCGTGGTCATCCCGGCGAGCACCCTGCTCTCCCCCGAGGACCTCGCCGACCGGGTGGCCCGCGGCGCGGTGCGCTTCGTCGTCGCCGAGGCGGCGCTGGTCGGCGGATTCGCCGCGGTCGACGGCCTGGGCACCGACTGGACCGGGATCACGGTCGACGGACCGGCCGAGCACTGGCTCCGCTACGAGGACGCCTACGCCCACGAGGGCGAGTTCCGGCCGTCCGGGACCACCCGGGCGGACGACCCGCTGCTGCTCTACTTCACCTCCGGCACCACCAGCAGTCCCAAGCTGGTGCAGCACACCCACCGCTCGTATCCGGTGGGTCACCTCTCCACGATGTACTGGATCGGGCTGCGCCCCGGCGACGTCCACCTCAATGTCTCCTCCCCCGGCTGGGCCAAGCACGCCTGGAGCAACTTCTTCGCGCCGTGGAACGCCGGGGCCGAGATCCTGATCGTCAATCAGCCGCGCTTCGCCGCGCGCCCCCTGCTGGACGCCATGGCACGGCTCGGGGTCACCTCCTTCTGCGCGCCGCCCACGGTGTGGCGGATGCTGGTGCTGGAGGACCTGACGCGGTGGAAGGTGCCGCTGCGCGAGCTGGTCGGGGCCGGCGAGCCGCTGAACCCGGAGATCATCGAACGGGTCCGGGACGCCTGGGGCGTGCTGCTGCGGGACGGCTTCGGCCAGACCGAGACCACCGCACAGGTGGGCAACCCGCCCGGGATCGAGGTCCGCCCCGGCTCGATGGGACTGCCGCTGCCCGGCTACGAGATCGCCCTGGTCGACCCGCTGACCGGCGCGGTCGTCACCGAACCCGGCGCCGAGGGCGAGATCTGCCTGCCGCTGGCGAGCGAGCCGCTCGGCCTGATGACGGGCTACCAGGACGACCCGGAGCGGCAGGCCGAGGCCACCGCCGGCGGTTTCTACCACACCGGGGACGTGGCCTTCCGCGAAGCCGACGGCTACGTCACCTACGTCGGTCGAACTGATGACGTGTTCAAGTCGAGCGATTACCGGATCTCGCCGTTCGAGCTGGAGAGCGTGCTGATCGAGCACCCCGCGGTGGCCGAGGCCGCCGTGGTCCCCTCGCCCGACCCGGTGCGGCTGTCGGTGCCCAAGGCCTACCTGGTGACCGCCCCCGGCCACGAACCGGACGCGGAGACCGCGCGCTCCGTCCTGGAGTTCGCCAGGGCCCGGCTGGCTCCCTACAAGCGGGTCCGACGGCTGGAGTTCGCGGCGCTGCCGAAGACGGTCTCCGGCAAGATCCGCAGGGTCGAACTGCGCGGGCGCGAGCACGATCTGCACGGCGGTCCGGAGGCCCCGGCGCGCGGTCCCGGCCGCGGCACGACCGAGTTCTGGGAGGAGGATTTCCCCCGGGAACAGCCCTGACCTCCGCCCTGTTGTGTTAACAACCGGTGACACAGCGGACGATGACGAATCTGCCACTCGCGCAACCACCCCCCGGCATGGTCTGATACGCCCACGACCCACGCGGCACAGACATTCCATGCCCCTGATGCACGTTCGGTCGCACCCGACCACGGCCATGGCCCCCGCCCTCACGGGCGCTGTGAACCTGTGTCACCACGAAGCCCTTCCACGTCCTGCCGGCCTTCGTCCTGGAGACACCGATTTGAACCACCCGCTGCGCATCTGGCTGAACCGGACCTACGCCGAGAACGCTTTCTTCATCGGCCTGTTGAGAGAGAACCGCGACGACGTCGAGCTGGAGATCCATGCCAGCCACGTCGACGCGGACTCGCCGGTGCTGAGGGCCGCCGACATCTCCTCACTGGAACCGGAACGGCTGTCACCCGCGGCGTACGTGGAGTTCGCCCTGGACTACTGCACCCGGCACGGCATCCAGCTGTTCCTGCCCCGGCTGCACCAGCACGCCGTCGCGACCCGGCGCGAGGACTTCGCCGCCGTGGGCACCACCGTGCTGAGCCCGCCGAGCGAGGCCATCGAGCTGTTCGACGACAAGGCGACGGCGTACGGCAAGCTGGCGGCGGCCGGTCTGCCGGTGCCGCCCTGGTGGCGGGTGCACGACGCGGACGAGCTGATGGCGGCCGTGGAGGAGATCGAGGCCGACGGCGGAAAGCCCTGCCTCAAGCCGGTGAGCGGCGCCGGCGGCGAGGGCTTCCGGGTGCTGTCGCGCAACCCCTTCTCGCTGGACCGGCTCGCCGGCGCGCCCAGCTGGTACGTGCCGCTGGAGCTGGTGGTCAAGGCGCTGGACGACGCGCCGCAGGAACGCCCGGTGGACTGGCTGGTGATGCCGCACCTGGCCGGACCCGAGGTGTCGGTGGACTGCCTGGCCGACCGGGACGGCCGGCTGCGCAGCGCGGTCGGCCGCAGCAAGGAGGGCCGCCGGCGCGGGTTCACCCTGGACCCGGCGTACCTGGAACCCACCGAACTGCTGGTGGAGACCTTCGGGCTGGCCTATCTGACCAATGTTCAGTTCCGGCACCACAACGGCGTCCCAATGCTGCTGGACATCAACACCCGGCCCTCCGGCGGCCTGCACCAGCTGTCCCGGTGCGGGGTGAACTTCCCCTGGGCGGCGATGCAGCTGGCGCTGGGCCAGGAGCCGACCAACATCGCCATCGGGCCGTCCTCGCTGGGCGAGGACTACACCCTGATATCGACGCCCTACCCGGCGCTGGCCCGGCAGCTGCCGATCCCGGCCCCGCGGCTCCCCTACGCCGAGGAGGCCACCGGTCAGGGACCGCGGCCGGCCCAGGGCCCGGTCACCCAGGTCACCGGGATCATCGCGGAATCGGTGTGAGCAGCCCCACCCAACGCCGGCTGACACCGGAGCAGGCGGCGGACCTGGTGCGGCGCTCGCTCGGTCCGGACCGCCGGGTGACCGGGGCGTCCCCGCTGAGCGGCGGCGGCTTCGCCGCGGTCTGGCGGGTCGACCTGGACGACGGCAGCGCCGTGGTGCTCAAGACCGCACCGCCGACCGGTGCGGTGCTGCTCCGCTACGAACAGGGGCTGCTGGCCGCGGAGGCGGAGTACTTCCGGCTGGTGCGGCACCAACTGGCCGGTGCCCCGGTCCCGGAGGTGCTGCACCTGGGCACCGACCGGGACCACTGCGACGGCGACTGGCTGGTGATGTCGCTGCTGCCGGGCACACCGCTCAGCGTGCTCCGCGACGGACCGGTCGCCGACGGCGCCGTCCGCTACGAACTGGGCCGGGTCCTGGCCCGGTTGCACACTCTGGACGGCCCCTTCTTCGGCTACCCCGGCGAGGGCCGCCGCTCCGCACCGACCTGGCGAGCCGCGTTCCTCGGGATCATCGACGACCTGCTCGACGACGCGGACCGGCTGGGCTCCGAACTCCCGGTGCCGGCGGCCGAGATCCGACGGACCATCAGCGCTGCCTCCGGCGTCCTGGACGAGGTGAAGCGGCCCACCCCGGTCCACTTCGACCTCTGGGACGGCAATGTGCTCGCCGAACCACGCCTGGACGGCGCCGGCCTGCGGCTTTCCGGGCTGGTGGACGGGGAGCGCTGGCTCTACGGCGACCCGCTGGTGGACTTCGTCTCACCGGTGCTCTTCGGCGCCATCGAGGAGGAGGACGGCCACCCGCTGCTGCGCGGCTACGCCTCGGTCGCCTCGGAACAGGGCGACTGGACCTGGGAGCCGGGGGCCGTGGCCCGGGTCCGGCTCTACCGGGCCTGGCTCTACCTGGTGATGAACGTGGAGATACCGACCCGCGGGCCGATGGCGGCCGAACACCGCACCGGCCTGGCCGGGCTGCTGAAGAAGGCGCTGGACGCGGTCGCCGAATCCTCGGGCTGACACCGCGTCCAGCGGCACGTTCTCCGGCGTTGCGGCGCCGTCAGTGTCCTCGGGCGATCCACTCCCCCAGCGACGGGGCCTCGGCGCCGATGGTGGTGCTGTCACCGTGGCCGGTGCGGACCACCGTCTGCGGCGGCAGCGTCAGCAGCCGGTCGCGGATCGAGTCGATGATGGTCGGGAAGTGCGAGTAGGAGCGTCCGGTGGCCCCCGGGCCGCCGTGGAACAGGGTGTCCCCGGAGAACAGCGCGCCCAGCTCCTCGCCGTACAGGCAGACCGCGCCGGGACTGTGGCCGGGGGTGTGCAGCACGGTGAGGGCGGTGCCGGCCACCTCGATCCGCTGTCCGTCCGTCAGGGTGCCGTCCGGAGCACGGTCCGGATGCGTCTGCTTCCACAGCGGGAGGTCGTCCGGGTGCAGCAGGATCGGCGCACCGGTACGCGCCGCCAGGGCCGGAGCGGCGTCGACGTGGTCGTTGTGGGCATGGCTGCAGACGATCGCCAGCAGCCGCCGCTGCCCCAGTGCCGCGGCGATGGCCTCGGCGTCGTGCGCCGCGTCGATCACCACCGCCTCGCGGTCGTCGCCGACGATCCAGACGTTGTTGTCGACCTCCCAGCTGCCGCCGTCGAGGTCGAAGGTGCCGGAGGTGACCAGGTGTTCGATCCGGGCGGAGGTGCCGGCCATCAGAAGACCACCACCGAGCGCAGCACCTCGCCCTTCTGCATCCGGGCGAACGCCTCCTCCACGCCGTCCAGCGGGATCGTCTCGGAGACGAAGGCGTCCAGGTCCAGCCGTCCCTGCAGATACAGGTCGATCAGCATCGGGAAGTCCCGGCTGGGAAGGCAGTCGCCGTACCAGGAGGATTTCAGCGAGCCGCCGCGGCCGAAGACGTCCAGCAGCGGCAGCTCCAGCGTCATCTCCGGGGTGGGCACACCGACCAGGACCACCGTGCCGGCCAGGTCGCGGGCGTAGAAGGCCTGCTTGTAGGTCTCCGGACGGCCGACCGCCTCGATGACCACATCGGCGCCGTTGCCGCCGGTCAGCTCGCGGACCGCCTCCACCGGGTCCGTGCTGCGGGAGTTGACGGAGTGGGTGGCGCCCAGACGCAGCGCCGTGGCCAGCTTGTTGTCGTCGATGTCCACCGCGATGATCCGCGCCGCCCCCGCCAGCCGGGCGCCCATCACCGCCGCGTTGCCGACCCCGCCGCAGCCGATGACCGCGACGGTGTCCCCGCGCGACACGTTCCCGGTGTTCATCGCCGCGCCCAGACCCGCCATCACCCCGCAGCCCAGCAGCCCGGCCGCGGCCGGCGAGGCGGCCGGATCCACCTTGGTGCACTGGCCGGCCGCGACCAGGGTCTTCTCCACGAAGGCCCCGATCCCCAGGGCCGGGGACAGCTCCGTGCCGTCCTCCAGCGTCATCCTCTGCCCGGCGTTGTGCGTGTTGAAGCAGTACTGCGGCCGCCCGCGCCGACAGGCACGGCACTGGCCGCAGACCGCACGCCAGTTGAGGATCACGAAATCCCCGGGCGCCACCTCGGTGACGCCCGCGCCCACGGTCTCCACGATCCCGGCGGCCTCGTGCCCCAGCAGGAACGGGAAGTCGTCGTTGATGCCCCCCTCGCGGTAGTGCAGATCGGTGTGGCACACACCGCAGGCCTGCACCCGCACCACGGCCTCGCCCGGCCCGGGGTCGGGCACGACCACGGTCTCGATCCGGACCGGCGCGCCCTTGCCCGGGGCGATCACTCCGCGTACACGCTGGGGCATGGTGCTGACTCCCTCTGTCGTCTTCGGCAGTACCGCTGCAGGGTGCGGCCGGAAGAACCCGCCAGGATGGGTCCTCCCGGCCGCACCCCCACCCTGCCCGATACACCAGTCAACGCACCATCGCTGCGGCTCGTTACAATGCCCCGCGCCGTTCCTGGTGACGGCGCCCGACCGAAAGGGGCCGCAGCGTGCGCGCATCGCTACCCGCCGTCAGGGCGCTCGCGCTGCTCCTCGGCTTCTACCTGATCACCGTCGGCGCACTGGCCGCGATCGTGGGCCTGGACATCGGACTGACCGCCGCGTCGAACCACCAGGGCGGCCCGGCCCTGGTGGAGACCTGGGGAGTCAGCCTGGTACTGGCGTATCCGCTGGTCCGCGGCCTGCTCGTGGGACTCTCCGGCAGTCGCACGCGCCGGTCCGGAGTACGGGTCCGACCCGGGGACCAGCCACGGCTCTGGCAGCGGGTCGAACGGACGGCGCAGGCGATGGGCGTCCGACCGCCCGCCGAGATCTGGCTGGTCGACCACCCCCAGGCCGCGGTGTCACAGGACTCCCGGCTGCTGGGCCTCGTCCCGGGACGGCGGCGGATGGTCCTCGGCCTGCCCCTGCTGCACGGTCTGACCGCCTCCGAACTCGACGCGGTGGTCGCCCACGAGCTGGGCCACTTCGCCCACGGCGACACCCGGCTGAGCGCGCTGACCACCCGCAACCGCGCGGGCCTGCAGCAGGTGCTCAGCCGATACAGCAGCGAGGACGGCGGCCCGGGCCAGTGGCTCAACGGGGTCTTCGCCGGCTACGCCCGCTTCTGCCTGCGCAGCAGCCAGGCCACCGCCCGCCGGCAGGAACTCGCCGCCGACGCCGCGGCCGCACGGTTCGCGGGCCCGGACGCCCTGATCGGCGCGCTGCGGGCGACGGTGACCATGCCCCGGGCGCACCACGGCTACCTGATCGGATTCCGGGACATCGGCAGGGAGCTGGGACTGGCTCCGCAGGCGGACCAGGTCTACCCGGGATTCCAGGCCTTTCTGCAGACCGACTCCTGGCGGCAGGAGCGGGACCGGCTGACGGACGATCCGCCCCGGGAACGGCAGTCGCCCTACGACTCCCACCCGCCCATGGCCGAACGCATCGAGCGGCTGCGGCAGCTGCCCGCGCGCGATGCGTCCGCTGCGGACCCCACCCCCGCCCACACCCTGCTGGACCGCCCCACCGAGACCTGCGCCATGGTCGTCGCCTCCCGTCCCGGCGCGGCCGACCAGCGCGAGGTGGACTGGGACACCCTGGCGGCCGCCGCCGGCCGCGCCGAGCTGGACCGGGAGACCGCGGGCCTCCGCGACGCCGCCAGAGCCATCCTGCGACGCCGACCGGACCAGCTGCCGGCGCTCCTCGACGCCGTCGACGAGGGACGCTGGAAGGAGATCGCCGACTGGATGCCCCGCGAGGGCATGTCCCGCACCGTCAGCTCCGACGCCGGCCGCTCGATGACCGAGTCCGCCGCAGCCGACGCTCTCTACTCCTGGGCCCTGACCACACTGGTCGACCAGGACCGGGGCCGCTGGCTGCTCAACTGGGACCAGGGCCACCACCTCGACCTCGACCCCGGCCTCGACGCAACCCTCGGCCCCGCCCTGGACACCGCCCTCGATCCCGGAGCCCGGGACACCACACCCCTCCGCCGGCTCCTCCGTCTCGACCAGCAGGTCAGCCCTTGACGCAGACGACCTGCTTGAGCTCGCTCTATGGGCGCCAACGCCGAGCTACGGCATCCCACCGGCTCAGGTCAGCAGCACTGTCCAGAAGCGGATCGGCGAAGGAGACCACGGTCGTACAGACATCGTTGAACAGCAGTGGATAGGCGTCCCGATCGGCCTCCTGCTTGCGCCGCCAGGCCGCGTACGAGATCTGACGGCGCGCCGCCAGATCACGGATGACTCCGGACAGGGGCCTCAGTTCGATGCCCCGGTGCGCCGCGGTGCGCTCGACCGCGTCGCGGACCGTGGCACGCTCGAAGTCGTGCAGGCAGACCAGCCGGTACAGGTCCGCGTAGTCGCGGTCCCGGGTGTTGGTCGCACCGAGATCAATGGCAGTGGTGAGCTTCTCGGCAATCACCGTCTCCAGGGGGTAGCCAAGAATCTGGAACGGCTCCGCGTCGAACTGCTGTGGGTAGTCGATGCGTTGGGCCCGCGGCGTGATCGGGTCCCCGAAGCTGATGTCGAGCTGGAGCTTCAACTGCGCCCGACCGATCGCAGCGGGCATCGTCAGTCGTAGTCCGGCGTACTCCTCGTCCGTCCGGATCGCAGCGGTTTTGGTGCCGGCTGGGTCGAAGAGCAC
Source organism: Streptacidiphilus jeojiensis (assembly GCF_042510965.1). NCBI lineage: Bacteria > Bacillati > Actinomycetota > Actinomycetes > Kitasatosporales > Streptomycetaceae > Streptacidiphilus > Streptacidiphilus jeojiensis. Next base: position 123,531 of record NZ_JBEUKS010000011.1, on the reverse strand, counting down.
TCCATCGTCAAAGTGAAGTCCGGCCACCGCATTGATGCGCCGGATCACCTCGACCTCGTCACTGTCGAAGCATCGACCAAGCAGATCGATGTCCTGGGTGGCACGGCGCGCACCGAACTGGGCCAGCAGCAGGCCACCCTTGAGGACGAAGTGTTCACCGCCCTCGGAAGATTGGCTGAGGCGGAACAGGAAGCGTTCCAGGGTGTAGGCGAGCATCAGGCTCTGCGTGGAGCGTCCGTCTCGGCGCGCGAGGTTGCGCAGGTCGTTGAACACCCGGCCGGCCGTGCTGTCTCGGGTCGGGTTCGGCATCAGGCAAGCACCGCCTCGGCAGCGGAGCGCACGGCAGTCTCAACGCCGAGCGCGCGAGCGAGATCCAGGAGCGCGGGGATCTCCCGCCGCTCTGACCTGCGGACATATCGGCCAAGGGCATGCAGGGCCAGGGACTCACCGAACTGATGCCGCAACCGCATCACGTCCACCACCGATCGCGCCGCGCTGTATACGGGAACGAACTCGCCTGGGGCGGCCTCGAATTGCTCCATACCCAGCGCGAACGTAGCCGGATCGAAGCGGGCAACAACCGTGGGAGGGAACAGTATGGACGGCGTATGGGTCCCACGGGGCACCGCCAGCGTCACCGCCAACGGAACGTCGTCGATCAACTCATGCAGCGCCAAAGCCGACTCAGTGCAGATCACAGCGGCGGGAGCACGCAACGACACCGCCAAGAGGTCCAGATGAACCGACTCCGGCGCATCGGCGTCGCGATAGACGCCCCGGGACAGCTCCATGACCGCACCGGAGTCCCGCCAGGCGTAGAGATCCCGGGGCGCGATCCCGGCGGCCTTGGCCTGCGCGGTGGTGAAGGTAGGCCCCAAGCCAGCTACAGCTTTCATGTATCAAATCCTAGCCACCTCCGACCAACCTGGCAAGGAATCGAACGATGGTTCCCGAATGGCTGATGACAACTGTCCGCGGCCTGGGGGAGGACAGGCCCCGCCCCGCCCACTACCTGGAATGCCGGTCGTGGTCTACCGGCCGAGGTAGAGGAAGCGCAGGTAGCGCCCCGAGGACAGGGCCTTGCCTCGTAGCCGGAGCGTGTCGCGTGCAGCAGTGAGCAAACCGAGGTCCGCAGCGGCTGAGCGGATCTCCGCAACCCTACGGTCGAACTCGAGTTGTTGGGCACGAGCAGCACCGAGCGCCTGCTGGCTCTCATCGGCCAGTCGCGTACGGTCGCTCGCCACCCGCTCGGCCTCACCCTGTCGCTTCTTCTGCGCTTCGGCTTCGAGTACCTGGCGCCGGGATTTCAGAACCTGCTCCTTGAACGCGAAGTCACCGTTGATCCGGTTCTGCTGGTCGAACGGCAGAACGATGCGGCATGAGGCCTTCGCAGACGCCTCACAGTGCCTGCGCCAGCCATCGAGGGTGCTCGCCTTCTGCGGCCCGACCCCGGTGATCTTGAGCGCGCTGCCGTTTGCGGTGAGGAGCAGGGCGTTGGAGGAATTTGCGAAGGCGTTGCTACTCACGATTCGGATGCCGGTGAAGTCCGCAGCGGTGCGAATTCCGCGGGTTGCGAGATCGCGGATGGTCTTCGGCCCGATGCCAGGCAGTTGAGCACTGCTGATGGCGCACCGGCGGAGTTGTTGTTCGATGTAGGACAGTTGGAGAGGCACCAGCGCGCGCTCGATCGCCTGCTGTCGCTGAAGGGCCAAACCGGCGAGCTCCCGGTCGAGCTTCGCCACGGCCGCGTTCTTGTCGGACTCGATCCTGGCATGGCTCGTGTTCAGCTGATGGGTCAACTCGCGCTGCTGATCCGTGAGTCTCTGCAGCCGGGTGTTCTCGGCCTGCTCGTGTCGTGTCCGCTCGTGGTCAAGGCGGGCGTAGGAGGCGGCGGGGTTCTCGGCGAGAGCCAGCAGTTGGTTCAGGCTGCGCTGTTCGTTGCGCAGCGCGCGGCTCTCACGTCGTGTCCGGCGCCCGGTCACTGCACCCGCAGCGGCGAGGCCGGCCGTCCCCGCCAGCAGATCGATTTCCGGCCCGAGCCCCAGTAGGCCGACCGCAGCGAGTATCCAGGGCAGTAGAAGACCCAGAGGCATCAACATCGCCAGCAGGACATCGGCCGACCGGCGGCAGCGGTATCCGTCCCCGGCGAAGGCTTCCTGGGCCGTTGATGTTGTGGACTCGGCCGGTAGGTGTCCGTCCATCCACCGGGGCCGAGCCGAGGGTGCTGAACTGGTGCCCGGCCGGGTTCCGGTATGTGCCGTGGTCGGCTGCTGTGCACTGCTGGTCCGGGCGAGGAGCGTGTCCAGATCGGGCAGAACGTGCAGGGGCTGGGCGGCCAGAGTGCGAACCAGGTCGGCGAGGTTGCGTACGGAGGGGTCGGTGTGGCGTAGCAGGGCGGGAAAGCGTGATGACCCGGCCGGGTCCTTGAAGTCGTCCTCGGCCAGAATGAGGTACTCGCTGTCGGGTTCGTGGAGTTGGGCCCACAGTCCGGGGTCGGCCGCGAGCGCGACCAGGGACAGATAGATCACCCAGGAGGAGAAACGGTCCATGGCCGGACCGAAGTCGTCGGCGCCGCGCATGGGGGACTGGTAGTTGCGGTGACCCATCTCGGTACCCGGCAGGCCCGCCAGTGAGGGCACGTAGAGCCCGTCGTAATCGACCAGGCGCAGGGTGCTGTCGGGTGCTACCAGGAGGTTGCCGTGCTGCAGGTCCCCGTGGGCCATGCCCGCGCGGTGCAGGTCTACTGTGAGCGCGGCGAAGTGGTCGGCGAGCCCCGCGACGGTTCCGCGGCTCCGGTGGTTGGCCTCCAGCCACCTGGAGAGGCTGATGCCCTCGACCCACTCCATCTTGAGCAGCGGATACCACTGGCCCTCGACCAGGATGCCCTCGGGCAGGTAGTCGAATCCCATCTTCCAGGGCTGGGAGAGCGAGGCGACGGGCATGGTGGACAGGTGCTTGCTGATCTCGTGGTAACGGGTTTCCTGGTCCTTGACCTGTCGGGTGAAGCACTTCACCGCGTAGCGCCGACCGGAGGTGCTGGTGACGGAGAAGACGGAGGCGAAGTTTCCCGAGATGGGCCTGGGCAGACCAATCCTGTCCAGTGTCGGGGCGGCCCCCTTGAGATCGGGATGCCGGAAGCACAGCGCGGTGTTCTGCAGCGCGGCCGAGTACTGGCTCCCGTTGGGGAAAGCCCGTGGCGCAGTGGGCACGGGCTGCTGCTGCATGGGCTTGGTCGCCATCCCCGCGCTACTCCAGAATGTCGATGTGCACGAAGGTGACGTCGTCGTTGTGCAGGGTGCCGTCCGCACGCATCCGTGAGACCCAGTCCCGGAAGCCGTCCTGGTTGTTGGTCCTGCTGAGCTCGATCAGGGTCCACAGTGCGCTTTGGAGTTCATGCTTCGGGCCGTCGGCGAGAGCGAGGAACCACGCTGCCAGGGCATCGGTCATCAGGAAGAAGTCATCGTCGCGCCGGAAGTCGCCGCTGGTGAATCGCGTGCGCTCGGCGACCAGGGCAGTGTCGCGGTTCCTACTGCCCAGCAGGTCGGGGGTGGTCCCGAAAGCCTGCGCCGACTCAACCGGGAAACGCGTCACAACCTCGTGATCGCGTACCTGGAACAGGCAGGAGTCTCCCAGGGCCGCAGCGCGCCAACCCCACGGGGCCCGCGGTGGCCCATATGTGTCCGGCATTTCATCGGCCGATGCATGGTCGCCCTGAGGAGGCAAGTCGATACGAAAGGCCAGCAGTGTGGCGAACGCCCCGGATTCCAGTTTGGCCTGCTCGTACCACCGCAGCGGCCGGCCTGCCTCGGCACGCTGCTTGGTGTATTCCGCGAGCCATGGTTCCCATGAGTCGACCAGTTCAGTGACGAACCGGCTGTAGCTTCCGGTCGGACCGCCGAGGAGGTCGCGGTCGGCGAAGGCTTCTTGTGCGACTCGGTCTGCCAGCATCCGAGACCAGTCCTTGGCGAGCATGCTCTCCGAGGCACCGTCAGAGACCGCTGCCACCAATGGGATACCGGACACGATCGCCTGTGGGTCTGTGGGCGGCATGACGGCCTGGGCGTCTTCACACTCGGCGCTGCTGCTGCCCTGCTTGGGCAGCAGCATGGTGGTCACGCTCGCGCGAACCGGCTTCACCGCAACTCGGTGGCACGTGTGCCGATGTCGAGGAACTGCACGACTGAGCTGATGTCGGCGTTGTAGACGAACCCGCGGGTGGTCTCACCAACTCGATGCCCCTGAGAGGCCGCGTATGAGCGCATGTGGCTGGGGAGCACGCTCGACATGGCGAACAACAACCGTGAGTAAGTGTCCGGCAGCGCGGCATCAGACTCAGGGAAAGTGACGGCCTGGCCACCCGCGCCCGAGACATGCAGATTGAACAGCAGTGCCGCACCATCGGCGGTCGCCTGGGCACCGATCCCCGAGGCAGCGGCGACCGGGTCGCCGTCAGTGGACTCTCCGTCAGTAAGGTTGAGCACGATAGGCGGAAAGCCGCCCGGGTACTGCTGAACCCATCCGGCGACCAGGTTCTCGGCGTACCGCAGAGCCCGGTTCATGGGCGTACCGCCGTTGGCCACCGGTTCCATCCAGAGTGGGAAACTGACCGTGGTCTCCACGAGCCCGCCCGCCCCGTCCGGGACCTTCTTGGTCCGCTGGTCCACCCGCGCCGGATTGTCCGCGACCTGCGAGAGCGGCACCAGGTCCCGCCCGGAAAGTTCGCCGCTGAAGGCGGAACCCACGGTGGTGTGCCCATAACCGATCACCGCCACGTGGAAGTAGTCCCGCACCCCTTCTTCTTTCGCGCACTTGATGGACAGCTCGGTCAGCAGGCGATTGATCGCGTCGGCGACCACATCAGCCTTGCTTTGCGGCACCTCGCCACCGATCGAGTCGGACATCGAGGCGGACTGGTCCACCAGAAAGATGATGCATGTGGGGTTGGTGCGGCTGATCTCGGCTGTATACGCCATGCGATGGACTCCTGGGCTCACGAGAGGGTCAGCGGGGGTCCATGTCCCATCACCGCAGCCCGGCCCCCAGCGGGAGTATAAGTGCACTCAACTCCCCCTTGTATCACAGAGGTTGGCTGCTGTGCTGCATTGCTCTTTGCTCAACCCACATGGTCTCGTAAGTGCAGAGCCGTCGCGCTGGGCACCTCTCTCCTGGAGCGGTGCCCAGCTCGGCCACGCATTGTCAGCCCTTGACGCAGACGACCTGCTTGAGCTGGGCGACCACCTCGACCAGGTCGGTCTGCTGGGCCATCACCTTCTCGATCGGCTTGTAAGCGCCCGGGATCTCGTCCACGACGCCGGAGTCCTTGCGGCACTCCACGCCCCGGGTCTGCTCCTCCAGGTCCCGCACGCCGAACTTCCGCTTGGCCGCCGACCGGCTCATCTTCCGGCCTGCGCCGTGCGAGGCCGAGTTGAAGGCGCTGTCGTTGCCCAGGCCCTTGACGATGTAGGACCCCGTTCCCATCGAGCCCGGGATGATGCCGAAGTCCCCCGAGCCGGCCCGGATCGCTCCCTTACGGGTGACCAGCAGGTCCTGGCCGTCGTACCGCTCCTCGCTGACGTAGTTGTGGTGGCAGCTGATCACCTGGTCGAAGGCGACCTTCGCCTTGGGGAACTCCTTGCGGACGACGTCCTGGAACAGCGCCATCATCACCGCACGGTTGTGCTTGGCGTACTCCTGCGCCCAGAACAGGTCCTCGCGGTAGGCCCGCATCTGCGGTGTGTCCGCGATGAAGACCGCGAGGTCGCGGTCGACCAGGCCCTGGTTGTGGGCCAGGCCGTGGGCGATGCCCATGTGGTGCTCCGCCAGTTCCTTGCCGATGTTGCGCGAGCCGGAGTGCAGCATCAGCCAGACCGCGCCGGACTTGTCCGTGCAGACCTCGATGAAGTGGTTGCCCGACCCGAGCGTGCCCATCTGCTGCATCGCCCGCTCGCGACGCCACTTGACCGCGTCCGCGACGCCGTCGAAGCGGGTCCAGAAGTCGTCCCAGCCGCTGGTCGGGAAGGCGTGCAGCTTGCGCGGGTCGACCGGGTCGGAGTGCAGGCCGCGGCCGACCGGGATGGTCCGCTCGATGGCCGAACGCAGCCGGCCGAGGTTGTCGGGCAGGTCGCGGGCGGTGAGCGAGGTCTTGACCGCGCTCATCCCGCAGCCGATGTCGACGCCGACCGCGGCCGGGCAGACCGCGCCCTTCATGGCGATGACGGAGCCCACGGTGGCGCCCTTGCCGAGGTGCACGTCCGGCATCACGGCGAGGCCGGCGATCCAGGGCAGCGAGGAGATGTTCCGCAGCTGCTGCATGGCCTGGCCCTCGACGGTGGCCGGGTCCGTCCACATCCGGATCGGGACCCGGACGCCGGGTACTTCGGTGTACGACATGCTTGATCGACCTCCGCGGTCGGGGAGAGTTGAGACTACGTCAGAAGTGCGTCCTGACACGGACGCAGAGATGTACCGGCTAGCGCCTGGTACAGGCAGTGGAGGGGCGTCGCCCGGGGGAGGAGCAGGCGCTGAAACGCCCGCGGATCGACTCGACCCACATGGTGACCGCCTCCTCTCCACTGCCCACGGACCGGCGGTGGTGCCGGTCGCATGCACCATCTAGCCATGGCCGACCGCGGCGGCGCAAAGGGATATCGGGGCAGGCGGGAACGCAGCGGCCCCCGCCTCGAAGGAACGAGGCGGGGGCCGCTGCGTGGTTACTGAGTGTGCGTCAGTGCGCGATCACCGGGATGGAGGCCTCGCCGATCTCCTCGCCCGCGCCACCGGCCGGCGGGGCGACGGCGTCGCGCCCGGCGGTCACCAGGGTGGCGACGATGGCGGCCGAGACGAGCAGGATGCCGACGGCGAACCAGATCGCCATCACGTAGCCGTGCACCTGCGCCTGGGCGATCAGCCCCGGGGTGGTCGCGTGGTGCGACTTCCCCCAGCTGGTGGTGGCGTTGACGGCGATGGTGCTCAGCAGCGCCGTACCGATGGAGCCGCCGATCTGCTGCGAGGTGTTGATCATCGCCGAGGCGACGCCGGCGTCGCGCGGGGCGATCCGGTAGGTGGCCAGGCTCATGGCGGGCATGAACGCGGTACCCATGCCCAGACCCAGCAGCAGGAAGCCGGGGAGCAGCGTCCCGGCGTAGGAGCTGTTGACCGAGAGCTGGGTCAGGATCAGCATGCCGATCGCCGCGACCACGAAGCCGGGGCCCATCAGCAGCCGGGCCGGGACCCGGTTCATCAGGCGGGCGCCGATCTGGGTCGACCCGATGATCATGCCCGCGATCATCGGCAGGAACGCCACGCCGGTCATGACCGGCGAGTAGTTCTTGACCAGCTGCAGGTAGTACGTGAGGAAGAGGAACAGGCCGAACATGCCGATCACGGCCAGGCCCAGCGAGAGGTAGACGCCACCGCGGTTGCGGTCGGTGATGACCCGGAGCGGCAGCAGCGGTGCCTTGACCTTGCCCTCGACCACGACAAAGGCGGCGAGCAGCACGGCGGAGGCGATGAACATGCCGATGGTGATCGGGGCGCCCCAGCCGTCGCCGGGGGTGGAGGCCTTGGTGAAGCCGTACACCAGGGCGACCAGACCGGTGGTGGCGAGCAGCACGCCGGGGATGTCGAGGCGGTCGCGGTTGCGGCCCTCCTCGCGCTCGTGGATGTACAGGGCCGCGCCGACTGCCGCGACGATCGCGAAGGCGATGTTCACGAACAGGGCCCAGCGCCAGTTGACGTACTGGGTGAGCACACCGCCGAGGATCAGACCGACGGCGCCACCGGCGCCGGCGATGGCACCGAAGATGCCGAACGCCTGTGCGCGCTCCTTGGCCTCGGTGAAGGTGACGGCCAGCAGCGACAGGGCCGCGGGGGCCAGCAGTGCGCCGAAGACGCCCTGCAGGGCGCGGGCGCCGAGCAGCATGCCCTCGTTGACGGCGGCGCCGCCCAGGGCCGAGGCGGCGGCGAAGCCGATCAGGCCGAGGATGAAGGCGCGCTTGCGGCCCCAGAGGTCCGAGATGCGTCCGCCGAAGAGCAGCAGGCCACCGAAGGCGAGACTGTAGGCGGTGATCACCCACTGGCGGTTGGCGTCCGAGATGTGCAGGGAGGCCTGGGCGTGCGGCAGGGCGATGTTCACGACGGTGGCGTCGAGCACCACCATCAGCTGGGCGATGGCTATGAAGGCGAGCGCCTTCCAGCGCTGTGGATCGGGTTCGAGCGCGACGGGCTGAGCCGTCTGGTCTGTCTTGGACATGACTTTTCCCATGGCTGTGTAGGCATGTGTGAACTAGGGCCGGCACGCGGTGGTCGCGTGCCCGAGATCCGCCGCCGAGGTGCCGGCGGTTGTTGGTGCGATTCGGCTCAGCGAGTGGTCATTGCTGCGGGCCCGTCGGCACGGCGCACTGGCCGCGGAGGTCCTGCAGGGTGGCGGGCTGTCCCGGGAGGACGGAGCGCTGCGGTGCGCGCAGTCCGTCCAGGACCAGCTGGATGTACCGGTGGACGAATTGGACGTGCAGGAGGGGTGTCGTCCCCGGGAGCGGCCGGGCGATCTGCGAGGCCAGGATCATGACGTCGCCGGGGGCGACGTCGGTACGCAGTGTGCCGTCCGCCTGGGCTTCGTCGAAGAGCCGTTCGACCACGTTGTCGAGGCGGTTGCGGGCGGCCAGCAGCTCGGGGTCGTCGACGTCCATCCACTCCGAGAACATCGGGCAGAGGGCGCCGACCTTCCATTCCACCGCACCGTGGACGATCGCCTCGAGCGCCGCGAAGGCGTCGGGGGCCTCGGCGGCGATCGTCTCCGCCTCCTTGGCCATGGTGCCGAAGACGGACAGGACGACACTGCGGGCGAGTTCGCGCCGGTCGGGGAAGTGCCGGTAGAGCGTGGCATTGCCGATGCCTGCCCTGCGGGCGATCTCGTCCAGCGGTACGTCCGCCCCGAACTCGACGAACGCCTCCTGCGCCGCGGCGACGATGCGCTCGCGGTTGCGGGTGGCGTCCGCACGCAGGCGCGGGGTGCCGGGCTTGACGGCGGTCTGGCTGACCATGGTGGCGCTCCTCTACCTGCTCCGGGTCCTGGCGGACGACGGTCAACAACCGGGGATTTCCTCCCCGCTTCATTCAGTCAATCAGCTAAACGGGGAGGAGCTCCCCGGAAATCCCGCTATCGGGTGTGACCTGAGTCACATTCACAGCTGTCTCATATATCGATCGCTGGGTCCGCCAGTCGGACGGTAGGGTGCAGCCGACTCGGGAGGTCCAGACCAGTGACGGCAGAGGCGGCGGCAGCGGCGACGGAAGAGGCCACAGCGCAGGCGGGGACGCCCGAAGGGGTTGGCGGCGCGCTGACCCGGATCGGACGGGTGCTGCGGCGCCGTGACTTCCGCTGGTGGTTCGGCAGCCAGGTGCTCGGCGCCTCGGGAGCGGCGACCCAGGCCGTCGCCCTCTCCTGGGTGGTGCTGCAGAACACCGGCAACGCCTTCTGGCTCAGTGTGGTGACCGTGTGCACCTGGGGACCGATGCTGGCGCTCAGCCCCTGGGCCGGCGCCCTGGTCGACCGCCACGACCGCCGCCAGGTCCTGCTGGTGACCCAGTCACTGCTGCTGGTCAGCAGCCTGACCCTGGGCGTGCTGGCCGCCACCACCCGGCTGCCGCTGTGGCTGATGCTGGGCATGTCGCTGCTGGCCGGATCGGTCGGCGCGGTGGACGGCCCGGCCCGGCAGGTCTACATCGTGGACCTGGTCGGCCGGGAAGGGGTCGCCAGCGCGATCGGGCTGTGGGAGGTCGTGATCAACTCCTCCCGGGTGCTGGGACCGGCCTTCGGCGGCCTGCTGCTGGCCACCAGCGGTGCGGCCGGCTGCTTCCTGGCCAACGCCCTGACCTTCCTCGGCCCGCTCTTCGTGCTGTGGCGGCTGCAGCCCCAGTCCCACGAGAAGCTGGTGCGACCGCCGAAGCAGCCCCGGGCGATCCGCTCCGGCCTGCGCTACGCCTGGCGCACCCCGGTGGTCCGGGCCTGCCTGCCGATGGCCGCCGCCAGCGGCATGCTGTTCACCATGGGCATCGCGCTCACCCCGCTGGCCACCAGGTCACTGCACCTGGGCGGCGGCGGATACGGGGCGCTGATGGCCATGTTCGGGGTCGGCGCGCTGCCCGGAGCCCTGCTGGCGGCAGGCACCAGCACCCCCAGCGGCGCCCGGGTGCGGACGCTCTGCGTGGCCACCGGGGTGTGCGTGCTGCTGGTCGCCTGGTCCCCCACCCTGGTGCTGACCTTCGCCGCGATGGCGCTGACCGGCTTCGCCTCGATCTGGTTCATCGCCACCGCCAACACCCTGGTGCAGCTGCGCACCGAACCGGGGATGCTGGGCCGGGTGATGGGCCTGTGGAGCATGGCGCTGCCGGGAACCACCACCCTGACCGGCTTCCTGATCTCCGGCATCGGCGAGAGCCTCGGCGCCCGGGCCGGCTTCTCCTGCTCGGGCGTTGCTCTGCTGCTCTCCGCCCTGCTCGGCTGGCGCGCCCTCGCCGACCGCGGCTGAGCCGGACCCGCCGCCGCGGTTCGGCGGCGGCGGATCCGGCCCGGCTCGCGGACCGACCGGCCTCGCGAGCCCGCCGGCTGCGGGTCAGCTGTGCACGACGGTGACCTCACCCAGGCCGAGGTCCTTGAGCGGCCCGGCGATTGACGCCGCGTCACCCACGAGCACGGTGACCAGCCGGTCCGGCGGGAAGGCCGCCACCACGGCGGCGGTGGCCTCGGCCGTGGTGGTCTCCGCGAGACGGCGGTAGACCTGCGCCTGGTAGTCGTCGGGCAGGCCCTGCTCCACCTGGTCGGCCAGGGTGGAGCAGACCGCCGAGGCGGTCTCGTAGCGCAGCGGGGCGACGCCGACCAGGTTCTGCACGGCGACGTCGCGCTCCTCGTCGGTGAGCCCCTCGGCGGCGAGGGTGCGCAGGATGGTCCAGGTGTCGGCGAGCGCGGGGACCGTGGAGTCGGTGTCCACCGAGCCCGAGATCGCCAGCATGGCCCGGCCGGTGCCGTCCGCCGCCGAGCGCAGCGGCTGGGCGAAGGACCGCACCCCGTAGGTGTAGCCCTTCTCCTCGCGCAGGACCCGGTCCAGCCGCGAGGTGAGGGTGCCGCCGAGGCAGTAGGTGCCGATGGTCTGCGCCGCCCAGGAGGGGTCGTGCCGGTCCGGGCCGATCCGGCCGATCAGCAGCTGGGTCTGCACCGATCCGGGCCGGTCCACGATGATCACCCGGCCGCTGTCGTCCGCGGTGACCGGCTGCGGGACCGAGGGGGTGCCCGCGTCGCCGGTCCAGGCGCCGAGGGTCTCGGCGAGGACCGCGTCGAAGTCGACGGCCGCGAAGTCGCCGACGATGACGGCGGTCGCGGTGGCCGGGCGGACGTGCGCGGCGTAGAAGGCCGCGACGGCGTCCCGATCGATGCCCTTGACGGTGTCCGCGGTGCCGGCGCGCGGCCGGGAGATCCGGTCCGCCGCGTCGAACAGGCTTCCGTACAGCGCGAAGGCGGCCCGGCGGCCGGGGTTGGCCAGCTCGTGCACGATCTCGTCCAGGCGGTTGGCGACCACCCGCTCGATCTCGTCGGCCGGCAGCGCGGGGGCACGGACCGCCTCGGCGAGCAGGGTGAGGCCGCGCTCCAGGCGGGAGGCCGGGACCTCCAGCGAGAGCCGCAGGCTGGTGTGGTCGGCGTGGGCGTCCAGGGTGGCCCCGGCGCGCTCCAGCTCACCGGCGAACTCCTCGGCGCTGAGGCTCTCGGTGCCCTCGGAGAACGAGCGGGCGAGGATGGTGGCGACGCCGTCGAGGCCGGCCGGCTCCGCCGACAGCGGGGCGTCCAGCAGCAGGTCGACGGCGACCAGCTGCTGTCCCGGCCGGTCGCAGCGCAGCACGGTCAGGCCGTTGGGCAGGGTGCTGCGGGTCGGCGCGGGGAACGCCCAGGGGGTGGCCTCGCCCGGCTCGGGGCGCGGGTGGAACGTCATGGTGGGCGCGATGGTCATGCGGTCACGTCCTCGGCGGCGTCGTTCTCGGTGGAGTCGTTGTCGGCGGCGGCGTCGTCGGCGAGTTCGTCCTCGGCAGGCTCGTCCTCGGCCGGTTCGTAGGTCAGCACGGCCCGGTTCTCCGGCGTCAGATACCGGGCGGCGACGGCCCGGACCTCCTCGGCGGTGATGTCCAGGACCTTGGCCAGCGCGGTGTTCAGCAGCTTGGGGTCGCCGAACAGCACCGCGTAGCGGCAGAGTTCGTCGGCGCGTCCGTGGACCGTGTCCAGGCTGTCCAGCCACTCGCGCTCGACCTGTGCCTGGGCCCGCTCCAGTTCCTGCGGCGTCGGGCCCTCGGCCGCGAAGCGGGCGAGCTCCTCGTCCACGGCCGCCTCGACGTCCGCGATGCAGGCCTCGCCGGAGGTCTTGGCGTCCAGCCAGCCCAGCGAGGGGGCGCCGGACAGCCGCAGCAGTCCGAAGCCGGCGGTGACGGCGGTGCGGTCGCGGCGGACCAGCCGGTTGTACAGCCGGCTGGACTCGCCGGAGCCGAGCACGGTCAGCGCGAGGTCGGCGGCGTCGGCCTCACGGGTGCCATCCAGCGGCAGCAGGTAGGCGGCCATCAGCGCCTGCGAGGGCACCTCCTCGACCAGGTGCTGGCGCAGCACCGCTCCGGGCTCCCGGCTGACGGTGCGTCCGTCGCGCGGCGGGCGCTTGCCGTCGTGCGCGGGGATGCTGCCGAAGTACTTCTCGATCCAGGCGAGGGTCTGCTCCGGGTCGATGTCGCCCACCACGGACAGCACCGCGTTGTTCGGCGCGTAGTACGTCCTGAAGAAGTCCTGGGCGTCGGTCAGCGTGGCCGCGTCCAGATCCGCCATCGAGCCGATGGGGGTGTGGTGGTAGGGGTGGCCGTCCGGGAAGGCCATGCCGACCAGGCGTTCGAAGGCGGTTCCGTAGGGCACGTTGTCGTAGCGCTGGCGGCGCTCGTTCTTGACCACCGCGCGCTGGTTGTCCAGACCGGTCAGGTCCAGCGCGGAGAGCAGCGAGCCCATCCGGTCGGCCTCCAGCCACAGGGCCAGCTCCACCTGGTGCGCGGGCATGGTCTCGAAGTAGTTGGTGCGCTCGAAGCTGGTGGTGCCGTTGAGGGAGCCGCCGGCGCCCTGGACCAGCTCGAAGTGGCCGTTGCCGGGGACGGACGCGGAGCCCTGGAACATCAGGTGCTCGAACAGGTGCGCAAGTCCGGTGCGGCCGGCGACCTCGTGCCTGGAGCCGACGTCGTACCAGAGGCACACGGCGGCGACCGGGGTGAGATGGTCCTCGGAGAGCACCACCCGTAGCCCGTTGGCCAGGGTGTGTTCCATGATGACGAATCCGTCGGTGGTGCTGGGGGCCGTGTTGGCCATCCGCTCCTCGTCCTTCCGGTCGCTGTCTTGCTCGGGGGGTCCATTGTGGTCCAACGCGGGCGGGCTCCGAAGTGTGCTCGTGTTCGCTGCGAGCGTGGCGGGTGCGGAGCACGACGCCGGCCCCCGAACGATCGGAGCCGCTGCGAGCGTGGCCTCTGCGCGGCGCTGTCGGCACCAGGGTCCACAATGGGGTCTGCCCGTACCGGAACAGAACTAGCAATTGGCAAGGGAGCCCCGCCGCGATGGCCCGCCGCAGTTCGCAGACCCCACCGCCCGAGGATTTCGAGGAGCGGATCCTCGACATCGATGTCGTGGACGAGATGCAGGGCTCCTTCCTGGAGTACGCCTACTCCGTGATCTACTCGCGCGCCCTTCCCGACGCGCGGGACGGACTCAAGCCCGTGCACCGCCGGGTGCTCTACCAGGCCAACGAGATGGGCCTGCGCCCGGACCGCTCCCATGTGAAGAGCGCCCGCGTGGTCGGCGAGGTGATGGGCCGGCTGCACCCGCACGGCGACGCCTCCATCTACGACACCCTGGTGCGGATGGCCCAGCCGTTCTCCATGCGGCTGCCGCTGATCGACGGTCACGGCAACTTCGGCTCGCTCGGCAACGACGACCCGCCGGCCGCCATGCGTTACACCGAGTCCCGGCTGACCGCCGCCTCGATGGCGATGGTGGAGTCGATCGACGAGGACACCGTCGACTTCAGCCCCAACTACGACGGCAGCGAGCAGGAGCCCGGCGTCCTCCCGTCGGCCTTCCCCAACCTGCTGGTGAACGGTGCGACCGGGATCGCGGTCGGCATGGCGACCAACATGCCGCCGCACAACCTCGGCGAGGTGGTGGCCGCAGCCAGGCATCTGATCCGGTATCCGAACGCCGACCTGGACGCGCTGATGCGCTTCATCCCCGGCCCCGACCTGCCCACCGGCGGCCGGATCGTCGGGCTGAGCGGCATCAGGGACGCCTACGAGAGCGGCCGCGGCACCTTCAAGATCCGGGCCAAGGTCACCGTCGAGGACGTCACCCCGCGCCGCAAGGGCCTGGTGGTGACCGAGCTCCCGTACAACGTGGGGCCCGAGAAGGTCATCGCCAAGATCAAGGACCTGGTCAACGCCAAGAAGCTCCAGGGCGTCTCCGACATCAAGGACCTGACGGACCGCTCGCACGGCCTGCGGCTGGTCATCGAGGTCAAGAACGGCTTCGTCCCCGAGGCGCTGCTGGAGCAGCTCTACCGGCTCACGCCGATGGAGGAGTCCTTCGGCATCAACAACGTGGCGCTGGTGGACGGGCAGCCGCTGACGCTGGGCCTGAAGGAGTTGCTGGAGGTCTACGTCGACCACCGCTTCGAGGTGGTCCGGCGGCGCTCCGACTTCCGCCGCCGCAAGCGCCAGGAGCGGCTGCACCTGGTCGAGGGCCTGCTGGTGGCGCTGCTGGACATCGACGAGGTCATCGCGATCATCCGGGCCAGCGACAACACCGCGATGGCCAAGGAGCGCCTGATGGAGCGCTTCTCGCTGTCCGAGACGCAGACCGTCTACATCCTCGACACCCCGCTGCGCCGGCTCACCCGCTTCGACCAGGTCGAGCTGGAGGCCGAGCAGGACAAGCTGCACAACGAGATCCAGGCGCTGACCGAGATCCTGGAGTCGGACACGGTGCTGCGCAAGGTCGTCTCCGACGAGCTGGCGGCGGTGGCGAAGAAGTTCGGCACCGAGCGGCGCACCGTACTGCTGGAAGCGGGCGCCGTGCCGACGGCGGCGGTGCCGCTGGAGGTCGCCGACGACCCGTGCCGGGTGCTGCTGTCCTCGACCGGGCTGCTGGCCCGGACCGCCGACGCGGTGCAGGCGGTCGACTCCGAGAGCGGCCGGGCCAGGCACGATGTGATCGTCTCGGCGGTGGCCGCCACCGCACGGGCCGACATCGGCGCGGTCACCACGGCGGGACGGGTGCTGCGGCTGCCGGTGATCGACCTGCCGTCGCTGCCGCCCAGCTCCACCACGCCGACGCTGTCCGGCGGCGCCCCGGTGTCGGAGTTCCTCAAGCTGGACGCGGGCGAGCGGGTGCTGGCGCTGACCACGTTGGACGAGTCCTCGCCCGGCCTGGCGCTCGGCACCGAGCAGGGCGTGGTCAAGCGGGTGGTTCCGGACTGGCCGGAGAACAAGGACGAGTTCGAGGTGATCGGCCTCAAGGACGGCGACCGGCTGGTCGGCGCGGTGGAGCTGCGCACCGGCGAGGAGGACCTGGTGTTCATCAGCTCCGACGCGCAGCTGCTGCGGTTCCAGGCCTCGCAGGTCCGGCCGCAGGGGCGGCCGGCCGGCGGCATGGCCGGGATCAAGCTCGCCGACGGCGCGACGGTGCTCTCGTTCACGGCGGTGGACCCGTCCGGGGAGGGCGTGGTGGTGACGGTCGCGGGTTCCTCCTCGGACACCCTGGAGGGGCTGGGCGGCCTGGGCACCGCCAAGGCGACGCCCTTCGACCAGTACCCGCGCAAGGGGCGGGCCACCGGCGGGGTGCGTTGCCAGCGGTTCCTGAAGGGCGAGGACAAGCTGGTGCTCGCCTGGGCCGGCGCGACCCCGGCCCGCGCCGCCACCGCCAACGGCTCCCCCGCCGAACTCCCCGGCCGCGACCCCCGCCGCGACGGCTCGGGCGTCCCGCTGGCCAAGGAGATCTCCGCGGTCGCCGGCCCGGCGTAGGCCGCGCAGGGGCGCACCGGAGGGCGTACAGAGGCACGAACGAGGGGTGCGTCAGGGATTTCACCGTCCCTGAGGCACCCCTCCGACGCACCGTCACCGGGGGTACCTGGCCGGGCCCGAGCGCCGCCGAACTGCGCGGTAACCGCAGTTTCCGGCGCTCCCCCACGGGCATCCCAACCTATGAAGGCAGCCGGGTCGTACCCACCACCCGAACGCCCATGGCCGACCGGCCAGCGTTGCTCGGCAGTCATGCGTACATCCACCAGGCGCTGTCGCGAGTCCCTGTTCGCCGAACGTGACTCCGTCGCGCCTTGGCACGGATCGGGGGTTCTCCGTGGACGACAACGAGGTAAAGCGAGGAACAGTCTGGCGCTACGTCCGGGGGACCTTTGTCGGTCTAGTCATGCTCGCGGTCGTGGTAGTGGCCTGCGTGGCGCTCAGCGGCTGGATGAACCACTCCGTGGAGACATTCTGGGGCAGCCGCAGCCGTGCAGCGCAACTCGGCACCGTGGGCCAGTACTTCGACGCAGGCAGTGCTGTGTTCTCCGGACTGGCGCTGCTACTGGTGATCGGCACTACGGTCATGCAGCGCAAGGAGCTTGCGATGCAGCGAGACGCGCTCAGCAAGTCGCACTGGGAACTCCGGCGCTCAGCCGAGGCCGATCTGCGCCGGCTCCACATGGAATTGATCAAGATGGCTATCGACGACCCGGCGCTGGCCGACGTTTGGGGTGCCTACCGCACTGAGATCCCGATGGAACGGAGACGCCAGTACTTGTACGCCAACCTGATCTTCTCGCACCTCTACCTGAACCATAAGCTGCAGATCGCCGACGACGCGGAAATGCTGGGACACCTCCGAGTCATCACGAAGAACGAGATCTTCCGGGAGTACTGGAAGGAAGCCTCAGGCAGCAGAGCTCCGTTGGCCGAAGGATCTGCTGAGCGGATCTTCGGCCGACTCGTCGATCAAGCAATCGCGGAGCGGTCACCGAATGGAGTCGACTGATCGCATTCCGCCTGCAGATCATCGACTTTGAGCACAAATGGCAAAAGAATCACAACGAATCAGCCAAAATGTTGCCATACAGGCACGTAACCTATTGCCCCACTTGTAGTTACTGTAGTCGTGCTGCCTCTTAACGCCTACGGGCCCCGTGCGACCCACCGCCCGAGCCATACCCCAACAGAGGTCATTCCTCTCATCCTACGAAGGGTCGGCGCCAGCCCCCGCGAGCGCGGCAGTATGCAAGGAGGGAACTGTCCGGACATCTTCGAACTATCTGACGGCCGATTTGCCGTCATTGGTACTGAGATGACCGCGGAACTCGATGCGCATCTGCCCCTCGACGCCTCACGCGCCGATTACGAGAAGATCGTTGTCATCAGTCGGGACACACTCCTTCGAGCAAAGGCGGACATTCCTGATCTCTAGTGACATGTCAACCAACCCGCAGGGGGTTCGCTAGCGGGGTGTAGGTCGAGTCGCCTCCGTCCGCTCCGGTCCAGCGTAGGAGCAGGTTGGTTTTGGCCGGGACGGACGGGGCGGCGAGCAGGGTGCGGACTTCGGGGTGGTCGGTGAAGCGTTGGAAGACCTCGCGGGCCTGCGGCCACAGCTCGTCGGCGGCCGCAGGGCACTGCTCCGCCACCGCACCGGCGATCTCCAGCAGATGGTTCGTCACCAGGCAGTAGACCAGCCGCTCCCAGCCGTACCCCCCGTCCACGCCGGGTGTGGGGACGTCAGTCCCCATGCTCGCCAGCGGTTCGGCATGCCGCTCCCGCAGCAGCTTCACCCCCTCGTGGTCCCGGAAGACCGCACGGCTCGGCATCCCGTCCGCGTCCATCGCCACCAGCACGTTCTGCAGATGGCACTCCAGCACCACCCCGTGCTGGAAGAACGCGTGCAGCACCGGCGGGACCACCCGCTCCACGTACCGCCGCCACCACTCGACAGCCCGAGGCATCGCCGCGGGCAGCGGACTGCCGTCGAACCCCTCGCTGAGCCCCGCGGAGAGCAGCGGCCGCGCCCCCGCGCCGAACCCCTCCCGGACCAGTACCGCGTAGGCCTCGTAGGCGTCCTCGCCGCCGACCCCCGCGGTGCGGTACCCGCTGTCGGCCAGCATGGACGCCCCGGCCGGGGCGTCGGCGAAGGCTTTGGCGACCGCCTCGTCCACCGCCACCAGCCAGCGCAGATCGCGCAGCCACAGCCGGCGGATGTCATTGGTGATCCGCACGTCCAGGCTGAACTTCAGTGACAGGTCGGCCTCCGGCAGGTACACCGTGCGCACCGACGAAGTCGCCCAGGCTCGCTCCCCGGTCACGCCGAGGTCGATCAACCGGCCGTCTCCCACAGCCATGTGATCACCGATCAGCCGCAGCTGCCAGGGGTGGGCCGGCAGCACCCGGTAGCCCTTCGGTGCCCGGTCGCCCCAGAGCACGTCCAGGACGCCGGTGTCGCCCTCGCCCGCCAGCAGGTCCTCGCGCACCCCGAGCAGCCTCAGCGGGAACTCCGCACAGGCCTCCGGCGCATACGGCAGCCAGGCCTCCGGCGGCCCGCCGCCCCGGGTCTTGGCTGCCGGGTGGTAGCGGTGGCCGGCGACCAGCGCCTGCTCGGAGCACAGGTACAGGTCGTCGGCGGGCCGCGCCACCGCGCGGGCGGCCAGCAGCGCGGCCACCACCTCCCTGCTGTCGCGGATCTCCGCGCCGAGCGCGGTGTTCCGTACCCCGGTCCGCGCCTCCAGTTCCCGCTCGGCCACCGCGATCAGACCGGCGAGGTCCAGTGGCTGCCAGCCCCCGGGGGTCCGCAGTTCGGGGTCGGAGGGCCACCGGCCGGGTGCGACCCGCATCACCGCGCCGCTCGCCGGCAGCAGCAGCGCCCCGCCGTCGACGCTCCGGGCCAACTCCCTGACCAGGCAGTTCAACAACCCGGTCCGGGCCACCAGATCAGCCGTCCCCATACGTT
Organism: Streptacidiphilus jeojiensis; assembly: GCF_042510965.1. NCBI lineage: Bacteria > Bacillati > Actinomycetota > Actinomycetes > Kitasatosporales > Streptomycetaceae > Streptacidiphilus > Streptacidiphilus jeojiensis. The sequence goes on along the minus strand of NZ_JBEUKS010000011.1, from coordinate 104,492 downwards.
CACCCCTTCAAGAGCTGCGCCCCCGTCCTGAGCTGGGGTATGACCTAGTCTCATGCATTCCGAACCAGGTTCGTTGGAAACCTCCTTCGCCGCCGAGCTGCGCGCGGTCCGCCCCGGGCTTGTCGCACCGTACCGGGAGGCGCTGCCCGGTGCGCGGGCCGCGGTACTGGCGCGGTTGTGGCGCTCGCTGTGCTTCGAGGAACTGCCCTGCCTGGACCGGCGCCGGCTGCGCGGACCCGAGGTGCGGCCCTACGACAGCGGAGCGCCCAAGGACGAGCTGACGGTCTGGGCCGACGGCACGGAGTACTCCCGTCCGGCAGCGCTGCTCGCGGCGCTGGGCGTCCCGGGCAGCGCCGGGCTGGTCGCCGAACTGGAGCACAGCACGGCCTCGCTCGCCCTGTCCCGGGCGGGCGCGGCCGCGTCCGGCCCCGCCGAACCGTCCGACCGCAGCGCCGGTGCGCTGCTGCTCGCCGCGGAGCAGAGCGTCGTCGACGGTCATCCGTACCACCCCTGCTGCCGCAGCCGCCCGGGTCTCACCGTCGCCGACCAGCTGGCGTTCGCGCCGGAGCACCACCCCGTGGTCGGCCTGCGGCTGCTCGCGCTCCCCGCCGCGGACTGCACCGTCGTCGGGGACTGGCCGGACCGGCTGCGGGACGCCGGGGGGCGGCTGCTGCTGCCGGTCCACCCCTGGCAGGCCCGGGAACTGCTGCCGGGCCTGGGCCTGGAGGTCGAACCCGGCGCCGGGCTCCCGGCCCACCCGCTGCTGTCACTGCGGACCCTCGCCCCGGCGGACGGCGGCCCGCACATCAAGACCGCCCTGTCGCTGCGGATGACCTCGTCGGTCCGGGACATCTCCGGCGGCTCGGTGCTCGACAGCGCCCGGCTGTCCGCCCTGCTGGAGGACGTGACCGGACGCCTGGACGGACAGTTGGTGATCTCCCGCAACCTGGCCGCGGCGGGCGTCCTGGTCGACGGAGCGCTGAGCCCGGCCCTGGCCGCACTCCTGCGGGAGTCGCCCGAACTGGCGGCCGGGCCCGGCGAGCGGGTGGTGCCGCTGGCCGCGCTGACCCCACCGGCGCACCGGCCGGCGGACTGGCTGCGCTCGCTCGCCCGGCTGCTCTGGCCGCCGCTGCTGCGGCTGCTCTCCTGGGGGGTCGCGCTGGAGGCGCACGGGCAGAACCTGCTGGTGGTCCTGGACCCCGAGGACCGCCCGCTGCGCCTGGTCTACCGGGACCTCGCGGACATCCGCCTCAGTCCGCGACGGCTGGCCGGCATCGGGGTGGGCACCGACGGCCTGGGGACCCGCATCCTGGACGACGATCCGCCGGCGCTGCGCCGCAAGCTCTACGGCTCCGTGCTCGGCGGCAGCCTCAGCGCCCTGGTGTCGGCCTTCGGCGGCGGCGACCGCAGTTCGGAGGCGGCGCTGTGGTCCGCGGTGGCCGAGGAGGCCGAGCGGGCTGCCGACGTCCTGTCCCCGGAGGACCGGCGCGCGCTCCTGGAGCAGCCGCTCCAGGTGAAGGCCCTCTGCCGGATGCGCCTGACCTGCGGCCCCACCGGCGACCAGTGGACCGCACTGCCCAACCCCCTGGTGGTACGACCGGCGGCAATCGGGCGGCAATCTGCGCCGTAAGAGTTCTTAAGGCGAGAATCCGACGTTGGTAAGGCTACCCTTGCCAATGTGAGCACCTGCACCTCCCTCTCCAGGGAACTGACTGAGCCCCTGAGCGGCACGGCCGCCATCGGGACCACCTGGCTGCTGCTCGAGCAGCCGGGTCCCTGGGGTGCGCGGGCGCTGACGGAAAGCCATCTGCCCCCCGGACTCGGGCAGGCGCTGGAGGCGCGGGCCGAGGGAACCGGACTGCGGATCGCGCTGATCCGTCGCCCCGGCCGGCACGCCGACGCCCCGCCGACACCGTCCCGCCAGGTGTTCCTGGCACACACCCGTCCGGGCCACTCCTGGATCCGCTCCCTGGACATCGAGGACCCGGCCGAACTGCTCGCGCTGGACTTCGCCGCCCTCGCCGCGGGCGACCACGGCGGCATCGGCAGCGCCTACCAGGGCGAGCCGCTCGCCCTGGTGTGCACCAACGGACGGCGGGACCGCTGCTGCGCCCTGCTCGGCCGTCCGCTCGCCGCCGAACTCGCCGCCGGCGGCCACGCCCAGGTATGGGAGGTCACCCACCTCGGCGGCCACCGCTTCTCGCCCACCGTGCTGGTGCTGCCCTACGGGTACCTCTACGGCCGGATGTCCGCCCACCAGACGAAGGAGATCCTGGAGGCCACCAAGGACGGCCGGATGGTGCCGGAGTGGTGCCGCGGCCGCTCCTTCTGGGACCGTCCCGGCCAGGCCGCCGAACTGGCGGTCCGCGAGGCGATCGGCGAGGACGCAGCCGAAGCGCTGACGGTCACTCAGCACCAGTTGGCCGAGGACCTCTGGTCCGTTTCGGTGGCCCATGCGAACGGATGGCGCTGGCACGTCGAGGTCCGCCGGACCGAGGCCGGGCCCGCCCGCGCGGAGAGCTGCCTGGCGTTCCCGACCCGTCCCGACCGCTTCGAGGCGGTGCTCATCACCGCGATCCCCCAGTCGGTTCCCGGTCACGACCGATCCGAACCGGCCACCGGACCAGCCCGCTAGGGGCTACGCTGGAAAACGCCCCCGGGTGCGCCTCCCCCGTCGCACCCGGGGGTCTTGCTGTCCCCCGCGCGAACCCCGTCCGGGCCCGTCGTCCCGGCCCGTCCGGACCGCTCAGACCGCGCCGGCGCCGGTCAGCGCCCGTACCTCCAGCTCCGCGTAGCCGTCCGGATCGGCGCTGCTGCCCGAGGTGACCGTGCCCAGCCAGCCGAAGAGGAATCCGCACGGGATCGAGACGATCCCGGGGTTCTGCAGCGGGAACCAGTGGAAGTCGACCCCGGGGAAGATCGCCGCCGGGCTGCCGGAGACCACCGGTGAGAAGACCACCAGCACCAGGGCCGGTACCAGCCCGCCGTAGATGGCCCAGGTCGCGCCGCGGGTGGTGAAGCGCCGCCAGAAGAGGTTGAAGAGCAGCGCCGGGAGGTTGGCCGAGGCCGCCACCGCGAAGGCGATGCCCACCAGGAAGGCCACGTTCAGCTTCTGCGCGAACAGACTCAGCACGATGGCCACCACACCGATCACCACCGCGGCGATCCTGGCCACGACCACCTCCTGGTGCTCCGTCGGCTGCTCCTCGTCCTGGTGCCGGAAGGCCCTGGCCCACAGGTCATGGGCGAAGGAGGCGGACGAGGCCAGGGTGAGGCCGGCCACCACGGCCAGGATGGTGGCGAAGGCCACCGCCGAGGTCAGCGCGAAGAGCACCGCACCGCCGTTGCTGCCGCTCCCGCCGCCCAGCACCTCGGACAGCAGCGGCACCGCCGTGTTGCCCGCCTCGTTGGACGACCGGATCGTCGAGGCCCCGACCAGGGCCGAGGCGCCGAGGCCGAGCACGATGGTCATCAGGTAGAACGAGCCCACCAGGCCGATCGCCCACATCGCCGAACGCCGCGCGGCCCGCGCCGTCGGAACGGTGTAGAACCTGGCCAGGATGTGCGGCAGACCGCCGGTGCCGAGGACCAGGGCGATGCCCAGGCTGACGAAGTCGAGCCGGTTGGTGGCGCTCCCGCCGTACTTCAGCCCCGGCGAGAGGTAGGCGTCGCCGAAGCCGCTGCCCGAGGCCGCGGACCTGGCCAGCGAGCCCAGGTCGCCGTGGAAGCGGACCACCACCAGCACGCAGAGCAGCAGCGTGCCCGAGAGCAGCAGCACGCACTTGACGATCTGGATCCAGGTGGTCGCCTTCATCCCGCCGACCGTCACGTACACCACCATCAGCGCTCCGACTCCGACGATGGTCCAGCCCCTGGCCTGGCCCGAGTCCAGCCCCAGCAGCAGCGACACCAGGCTGCCGGCCCCCACCATCTGCGCCAGCAGGTAGAACAGCGTCACCACGATCGAGGAGATCCCGGACGCCGCACGCACCGGCCGCTGCCGCATCCGCATCGCCAGCACGTCACCGATGGTGTAGCGGCCGCAGTTGCGGACCAGCTCGGCGACCAGCATCAGCACGACCAGCCAGGCCACCAGGAACCCGATGGTGTACAGCAGCCCGTCGTAGCCGTAGAGCGCGATCAGACCGGTGACGCCCAGGAACGAGGCGGCCGACATGTAGTCGCCGGAGATGGCGAAACCGTTCTGCAGAGGACTGAAGTCGCGGCCCCCCGCGTAGAAGTCCTCGGCCGCCCGACTGCGCCGGCCGGCCCAGGCGGTGATGCCCAGGGTGACCACGACGACACCGACGAACAGGCCGATGGCCAGCGTGTGGTGACTGCCCCCGGCGGTCGCCGCAGCGGCGGTGTCCATGGACTGCTCCCCTCCTGAGGACCTCATCGGAGCCGGTCCTGGGTCTCCCAGCGCAGGCCGAGCGCCAATCGGTCCCGCCGGTCGCGGGCGTGCCGGGCATAGAGCCAGGTGATCAGGAAGGTCGAAGCGAACTGCAGCAGTCCGAGCGCCCAGGCGACCGTGAACGGGCCTGCGATCTGACGGTCCATCACTCCGGGCAGGGTCACCGCGGCGACGATGTAGGCCAGGTACCAGGCCAGGAAGGCCGCGCAGGCCGGGAACACGAAGCGGCGGTACTCACGGCGGACCTCCCGGAACTCCTCACCCGCCTGGACGTGCCGGTAGACCTCGGCAGCCCGGGGCGCGGGTTCAGCCACCCCCTCAGCCACCCCCCTGGCCACCTCCGTGTCGACCGGGGCCGCCGGCCCCGCCACGCCCGGCTCCGGGGCCGTCCGCGCAACCCGCTCCGGGCCCGCCCGCCCGGGCCCGGGCTGCCCCGGTACCACCTCGGCCTCCTGGGGCTCGGCCTCCTGTGTCTGGGCCTGCTCCGGCTGGACTGCCTCTGTCCGGGCCGCCACGGCCCGGGGCCGCGACGTCGGCGCCGCCCACCAGTCGAAACCGGCGGCACCGCCCCGCCGACCGTCCTGGTCTCCAGCCGGCGCCTCGGCGGCCTGCGCCTCCGGCGGCGTTTCCGGTTCCCGGTGTCTCAACAACTGTGCTCCCGCGTCGATGGAGTGACGGGTCCCCCGGATTCCCCTCCCGTCTCCCCCAGCATGCTGAGCGCCGGGCGCCGCCGTGGTCCGGTGTGCGGACGTTCACCCCATCAGGTGATGCGACCGCTAACCGTGCGAGAGACCGTGCCGGTAGGCGTAGCCGACCGCCTGGGCCCGGTCCCTGACCCCGGTCTTGGCGAAGAGGTTGTTGATGTGGGTCTTGACGGTGGCCATGCTGACGAACAGTCGGGCGGCGATCTCGGCGTTGGAGAGCCCGTCGGCGATCAGGCCCAGCACCTCCGCCTCACGCGCGGTCAGCCCGTCCGGCAGCGTCGGCGCGACGGCGGCGGGGGGCGCCGGATCCGGATCCGCAGCAGCCGCGCCGGACGGAGCGGGCGAGGCGGGCGGGGCGGGCGGGGCGGACGGGGCGGCGAAGCGCTCCAGCAGTCGGCGCTGGATCTGCGGCGAGAGCCCGGCCGCCCCGGCCCGTACGTCGTTGATCGCTCGGGCGATCTCCTCGGCCCCGGCGTCCTTGGTCAGATAGCCGCGGGCGCCCGCCTGCAGGGCTGGGAACAGCGAGTCGTCGTTCGCGTAGGTGGTCAGCACGACCACCTCGGTGGCGGGATGCGCGGCCCGGATCCGGCGGGTCGCCTCGACCCCGTCGCACCGGGGCATCCGCAGGTCCATCAGCACCACGTCGGGCAGTTGCGCGGCGGCCAGCGCCACCGCCTCCTCGCCGTCACCCGCCGCTCCCACCACCTCGATCCCGGGGAGCAGCCCGAGCAGCATCACGATCCCCTCGCGCACGACCTTCTGATCGTCCGCCACCAGTACCCGCACCACAGCGTCGCTCATCGCTCCACCCTAGGCGGCGGGCACCCTCAGCAGGACCTTGAACCCCTCGCCGTCCGGTCCGGCCTGCAGGGATCCGCCGAGCAGCTCGGCCCGCTCGCGCATCCCCAGCAGCCCCAGCCCGCTTCCGCTGCGGGTCAGTTCGGCGCCGTCCGGGCCGTCCTCCCGGCGGGCCGCCGCCCCGTTGCGCACCTCCAGCTCGACGCTGCCCTCCAGGTACGACAGCCGGATCGCGCAGGGAGCCCCCGGAGCGTGCTTGCGGATGTTGGTGAGCGCCTCCTGCGCGGTGCGCCGCACCGCCACACCGGCCTCGGCGCCGAGCGGACGGGCCAGTCCCTTGATCTCCACGGTCGCCCCGTCGGCCTCCGCCAGCGTCTTCAGGAACTCCGACACCGGCGCGAACTCCCCGCGCAGCGCCGACAGCGCCTGCTTGGTCTCGGCCAGCCCGTCCTGTGCCATCCGCCGCGCGGCGACGATCCGTTCGCGCAGCTGCGCCCGGTCGGCGCCGGCGTCCAGCATCACCCGGGCCGCCTCCAGGTGGACCAGCTGCGCCGACAGGCTGTGCGCCAGCACGTCGTGGATCTCCCTGGCGATCCTGGCCCGCTCGGCCAGTGCCGCCGACTCCGCCTCGGCGACCCGCGCCGCCCGCTCCTGCGCCAGCAGCCGCTGGGTGTTGGCCCTGGCCTCCCAGTCCATCCTGGTGACGTAACCGAGCACGCCCAGACCGGTGATGACGGCGGCATTGCCGTAGCCCTGCACCGAGGCGGACGCCAGCAGCATGAACAGCAGGGTGCCCAGGGACACCGCCGGGACCGCCACGATCAGCGGGAGCCGCTGCAGCGAACCGAGGGCGATCACGCACATCAGCAGGACGCCGAGGGCCTCGCCCCCGTTGGTCACCGCGAACAGTGCCTGGACGAAGACCACCGCCACCCAGAGCAGTGCCGGGGTCAGCCGCTGCTCCCGGCTGCGGCGCAGGAAGCGCCAGAAGGCCAGCACCCCCACGGCGGCGATCGCGGCCACCGCCCAGGTGTGCGCCGCGTCGCGGTGCTCCTGGGCGAAGGTCACCCACAGCACCGCGCCGAGCCCCACGCACCGGCCCCCGTAGGCGAACCAGAGCCGGGCACGGGTCCGGCCCTCCCGGTCGACCGCCTCCCGGGAGGGCCATTCGGTCCAGTTGTCCACGCCGTGTCCGTCCGTCATCCGTCGGGCCGTCAGCCCACCGCAGGGACACCGTACGACGGGCCCGTCTCGCGTGCCCTCCAGCTGACCACGGCGGTGCGCACCAGCAGCACGGCGGCCAGCGAGAGCAGCAGCACGCCCTGTCCCTCGGCCACGCCCATCGCGCTGCCGACCGCGTAGAGCGCGATCCTGGCGACGATCATGCCGACCCAGGCGAACCCGGTGGCGACGGTGCCCTTGGCCCAGACCGTACCGGAGGCGTCCCGCCAGACCCGGGTGGTGAAGCCCCAGGCGAAGCCCATCGCCACCTCCAGCAGGATGCTGACCACCAGCAGCGCCACCGAGGCGGTGCGGTGGGCGTGGTCGATCAGGCTGTGGTCCCTGAGGGCCAGGACGGCGAGGACCGCGGGGACGACCAGCATCCTCCGGCTGTCGCTGGTGATCCGCCGGGCCCGGAACTGACGGACGACGACATAGATCACGACCACGACGGTCAGGGCGACGTTCGCGGTGCTTCCCATGATCTGCTCCGGTTTCGAGGGGTTCGAGGGGTACTGAAGACACTCTCGAAGGTACGGATCGGCGCAGTTCAGAGCCTCGGAGCAGGGGTGGAAGCGGGGATGGAGAAGGCCCTCCACCCCAGGGTGGAGGGCCTGCCCGGGACCTGCCCGGACCGGGGTCAGACGTCGATGCGGGAGCGGTCCAGCAGTGCCGCCGAGTCCACGATGAACTGCTTGCGGGGGGCCACGTCATTGCCCATCAGCAGGTCGAAGACCTTCTCCGCGGCGTCCAGGTCGCCGACGTTGATCCGCCGCAGGGTGCGGTGCCGCGGATCCAGCGTGGTCTCCGCCAGCTGGTCGGCGTCCATCTCGCCGAGGCCCTTGTAGCGCTGCACCGGCTCCTTCCAGCGCTGCCCCTTGCGCTGGAGCTCCAGCAGGGTGTTCCGCAGCTCGCTGTCGGAGTAGGTGTAGAGGTACTTCTCCTGTCCCTTGCGGGGGTTGGTCAGCTCGATCCGGTGCAGCGGCGGCACGGCCGAGAACACCCGCCCGGCCTCGACCATCGGCCGCATGTACCGCTGGAACAGCGTGAGCAGCAGGATCCGGATGTGGGCGCCGTCGACGTCGGCGTCGGCGAGCAGCACGATCTTGCCGTAGCGGGCCTGGTCGATGTCGAAGGTCCGGCCCGAGCCCGCTCCTATCACCTGGATGATCGCCGCGCACTCGGCGTTCTTCAGCATGTCCGAGACGGACGCCTTCTGGACGTTGAGGATCTTGCCGCGGATCGGCAGCAGCGCCTGGAACTCGGAGTTGCGGGCCAGCTTGGCGGTGCCGAGCGCGGAGTCCCCCTCGACGATGAACAGCTCGCTGCGGTCGACGTCGTCGCTGCGGCAGTCGGCCAGCTTGGCCGGCAGCGAGCTGGTCTCCAGAGCGGTCTTGCGGCGCTGGGCCTCCTTGTGCTGCCGGGCGGCGACCCGGGTGCGGGCGGCCGCGACCACCTTGTCCATCACGGCACGGGCCTGGGCCTTGTCGTCGCGCCTGGTGGAGGTGAGGAACGCCTTGAGCTCCTTGGCCACCACCGCGGCCACGATCCTGGTCGCGGCGGAGGTGCCGAGCACCTCCTTGGTCTGGCCCTCGAACTGCGGCTCGGCCAGCCGGACGGTGATGACCGCGGTCAGGCCCTCGGTCGCGTCGTCCTTGGTGATGTCGTCCTCGGCGACCCGCAACAGCTTGGCGGCGCGCAGCGCCTCGCCGAGGGTCTTGGTGAGCGAGCGTTCGAATCCGGCGACATGGGTGCCGCCCTTGGGGGTGGCGATGATGTTGACGAAGGAGCGCTGGGTGGTGTCGTAGCCGGTGCCCCAGCGCAGCGCGATGTCCACCCCCAGCTCCCGGGTGACCTCGGTCGGGGTCATGTGGCCGAGGTCGTCCAGGACCGGCACGGTCTCCTTGAAGCTGCCGGTGCCCTGCAGCCGCAGGGTGTCGCAGACGGCCTTGTCCGGAGCCAGGAAGTCGCAGAACTCGGCGATGCCGCCGTCGAAGCGGAAGGTCTGCTCGTCGGTGGGCGCCCCGTCCAGGGCCCGGTCGTCGCGCACCACGATGGTCAGCCCGGGGACCAGGAACGCGGTCTGCCGGGCCCGGGCGTGCAGGTTGTCCAGCGAGAGCCTGGCGTCCTTGAGGAAGATCTGCCGGTCGGCCCAGTAGCGGACCCGGGTGCCGGTGCGGCCGCGCGGCGCCTTCCTGGCCTTGGCCAGGGCGCCGTTCGCCCCTGAGGCGGCGGTGAACCCGGCGTCGGGACCCTCGCCCGCGAAGGTCCCGGGGGTGCCGCGGCGGAAGCTGATGGCGTGGGTGTGGCCGCTGCGGTCCACCTCCACGTCCAGGCGCGCGGAGAGCGCGTTCACCACCGAGGCGCCGACCCCGTGCAGACCGCCGGAGGCCGCGTAGGAGCCGCCGCCGAACTTCCCGCCGGCGTGCAGCTTGGTCATCACCACCTCGACCCCGGAGAGGCCGGTCTTCGGCTCGACGTCGACCGGGATGCCGCGGCCGTTGTCGCGCACCTCGACCGAGTTGTCGGCGTGCAGGAACACCTCGATCCGGTCGCAGTGGCCGGCCAGCGCCTCGTCGACCGCGTTGTCGATGATCTCCCAGAGGCAGTGCATCAGGCCGCGGCTGTCGGTGGACCCGATGTACATGCCGGGCCGCTTGCGGACCGCCTCCAGGCCTTCGAGGACGAGGAGGTGCCGCGCGGTGTAGGAACCGTCGCTGGCGGAGCTCCCGCCGGCGCTGAGGGCGGCGGTCGGCACGGTTGTTTCGGCGGTCACGCGCTACTACTCCGGTCTCTCGATGCGGTGGCGCTTCGCTCGTCGCGGCCACCTGCGGGCTTCACAGCCTCGGGGGCGAGCCCCCGAGTCGTTGGACTCCTCAATGGTCGGTCCGGTCAATGGCCGGTCCGGCGCTACGCGGAGCGCGAACACGGGCCCTTTTCCTGGCCCCCCTGCGGGAGGCCGGTGCACCATGGCGTCAATGCTGCCGGGATGCAGGCTACCGGTGTGTGGGCTGGGGCTTCTGCTCCGACCTGCTCGCCGCTTATGCTACGCGCACCCCGTAGGGTAAGTCGGACAAGCGTTCGATATCCCGCACGAGTGACGTGCATGCCATAGTCGGCAGCAGGCATGAACCAAGGGAGCGCGGGGCACGTCCTCTCCAACAAGAGAAAATCCCCGAGGCTCCAAGGGGAGAAGCGGCAGCGACACAGCGGTCACCGCCGTCTCCCCTCCTCCGCTCCTTCAGGCGGGGGATCCCCTTCCCGGCTCAACGGCCGGGCCGACCCGCACCCGAGCGTCACAAAAGAAAAGCCGCAAGCGGGAACGTTTTCGGCCTGGTTGGATGTTGACCCTGGTACGACAGCTCGTCGAGCTAGAGAAGAGGCGACGTGACTACAGTTCTGACCCCCGCGAGCCCGCTGACCGCAGCTGACCGTTGCGACCGGTGCGGTGCCCAGGCCTACCTGCGCGTCTTGCTGGCATCCGGCGGCGAGCTGCTCTTCTGCGCTCACCACGGCCGCAAGTTCGAGCCGGAGTTGAAGAAGATCGCAGCCGAGATACAGGACGAGACCGGCCGGCTGACGGCCGCACCGTCGTCCTCGGGTGAAGAGGATCACTGAGGCGCTCCACCGGGCTGCGCTGAAGGCAGCCCCGACGACGAGCTGAACAGCGACGAAGAGCCGGGCTCCGACCGAGAGGTCGGGGCCCGGCTCTCTGCGTCCGCCGCGCTGCCGGCACGCAAGGGTGACGCATATCACACCCTGTCAGCTCACAGTGCGTCAGGTCACAGCTGGCCCCGCACCGCGTCGGCCATCGCGGCGACCCTGGTGTACACCCCCGGGTGGCCCGCCTCGGCGCAGCCCGTCCCCCAGGACACCAGGCCCACCAGCCGCCCGGCGACCACCAGCGGGCCCCCGCTGTCGCCCTGGCAGGCGTCACGGCCGCCCCGGGCCTGGTCCCCCGCGCACACCATGCTGCTCGCCCGGAAGGCGCCGTCGGGCCCGCCGGGGTAGTCCCGGGCGCAGGTGGAGTCGGCGATCATCGGCACCTGGACCGAGTGCAGCGTCATCGGGTACTGCCCGTTGCCCCTGGTGTCGCCCCAGCCGTAGACGGTGGCCGCCGTCCCCGGCTGGTAGGGCGCCGTGGCGCCCTGATCCACCAACGGGAGCACCGCGCGGCCCGGCTGGGGCACCGCGAGGGTGAGTACGGCCACGTCCCACATGTTGCTGCGCATCGAGTAGTCGGGGTCGATCCACACCTGCGAGACCGGCACCTCGGAGCCGGCCGAGGTGGACAGGTCGCTGCGGCCGACGATGACCCTGAGGTCGGGCCGGTTCGCCGGACGCATGGTCGACTCGTCGTACAGGCAGTGCGCCGCGGTGACCACCTTGGTCGGGGAGACCAGCGTCCCTCCGCAGAACTGCCCGGAGCGGTAGTCGCCGTAGACCGACCTGCTGCCCAGCGCCACCATCCAGGGCTCCTGCTGGGTGCTGGCCCCGGTGCCGCCGATGATCCGCAACTGCCCCTGCGCCAGGGCCGGGGTACTGGTCGCCACCGGTACCGGCAGCGCGGCCAGCAGGACCAGCAGGACCCTGCGCCCCCTCCGCCGCGCCACTGCCCCCGCCGCCCCGGCCGCCTCCGCCGTACGCCTCTTGCCCGCCACCCGTCGCCCTTCGCCGCTTCCGCACCCCTGCGCACATGCGCATGGCTGCGACCCAGCGTATGCGCCCGGTCACGCTCGGCATCCGGTCGGCGCGCACAAAGGCGGCGGGCACATCCCTTCGAGGGATGACGCCCGCCGCCGGTGCCTGCTTCCTGCCGGGTGCGGCTCCGCTAGTCCAGGTAGTCGCGCAGGACCTGGGAGCGGGAGGGGTGGCGCAGCTTGGACATGGTCTTGGACTCGATCTGGCGGATCCGCTCGCGGGTCACGCCGTAGACCTTGCCGATCTCGTCCAGGGTCTTCGGCTGGCCGTCGGTCAGGCCGAAGCGCATCGAGACCACGCCGGCCTCGCGCTCGCTGAGGGTGTCCAGCACCGAGTGCAGCTGCTCCTGGAGCAGGGTGAAGCTGACCGCGTCGGCCGGGACGACCGCCTCGGAGTCCTCGATCAGGTCGCCGAACTCGCTGTCGCCGTCCTCACCGAGGGGGGTGTGCAGGGAGATCGGCTCGCGGCCGTACTTCTGCACCTCGACGACCTTCTCGGGGGTCATGTCGAGTTCCTTGGCCAGCTCCTCCGGGGTGGGCTCGCGGCCCAGGTCCTGGAGCATCTGGCGCTGGACGCGGGCCAGCTTGTTGATGACCTCGACCATGTGCACCGGGATACGGATGGTGCGGGCCTGGTCGGCCATGGCACGGGTGATCGCCTGCCGGATCCACCAGGTCGCGTAGGTGGAGAACTTGTAGCCCTTGGTGTAGTCGAACTTCTCGACCGCGCGGATCAGACCCAGGTTGCCCTCCTGGATCAGGTCCAGGAACAGCATGCCGCGGCCGGTGTAGCGCTTGGCCAGCGAGACCACCAGCCGGAGGTTGGCCTCCAGCAGGTGGTTCTTGGCGCGGCGGCCGTCCTCGGCGATGATCTCCAGCTCGCGCTTGAGCTTGGGGGCCAGCTTGTCGGCGGCGGCCAGCTTGTCCTCGGCGAAGAGGCCGGCCTCGATCCGCTTGGCCAGCTCGACCTCCTGCTCGGCGTTGAGCAGCGGGACCTTGCCGATCTGCTTGAGGTAGTCCTTGACCGGGTCGGCGGTGGCGCCGGCCACGGCGACCTGCTGGGCCGGGGCATCGTCCTCGTCGTCGTCGGAGAGCGTGAAGCCCTGCGACTCCTCCTCGCCCTCGACCGGTTCGCCCTCGGCCTTGGCCGGTGCCGCGTCCTCGGCGGCCTCGTCCTCGGCGCCGAGGTCCTCGTCGGACTTGGCCTTGCCCGCGGCGGTCTTCTTGGCCGCGGTCTTCTTCGCCGGGGCGGCCTTCTTGGCGACGGCCTTCTTCGCCGGGGCCGCCTTCTTGGCCGGAGCGGCGGTCTCCAGCACCGGCGCCGCCTCGTCGAGGTCGTCGGCCGGGCCCGCCGGGACCACCACGGCTGCGGGCTGGGGCGCGGTCACGGCGGCGGCACGCGGTGCCGCCGCCCGGGTCGTGGGAGCGGGAGCCGCAGGCGCCGTACGCGTCGGCACGGCCCTGGTCGCGGTCGCCTTCGTCGCTGTGCTCTTCGCCGCGACGCTCTTGCGGGGGCGCTTGGGGGCGGACGACTCCGCCGCGCTCACCATCAGCGTCACACCCTCCTCATCGAGGACCTGGTTGAGGCTGCGCATGACGTTCTTCCACTTGGTGACCGGGATCTGGTCCACCTCGAAGGCGTGGCGCACGTCATCGCCGGCGATCTGCCCCTGTGCCTTACCCCGCTCGATGAGTGCCATCAGCGCGGTGGACTCGGCGATTTCGGGGGGGAGCGAACGGGATGTGCTGGCCGACACGAACAACCTCTCGGACGTGAGTGAACAGAAACCGACCCGTGAGGGCGGATTCTGGTAACTGCTGGACGTGAAATCTGGAGCTGAACCGGGTTCGGCGCCCGGCACACGAAGTGCCGCCGCCTCCGTAGACATCGCTGCCCGCGGAGAAGTGTTACGCCTCGCTTTGGTGGTGCAGGTCACAGTCGCCCGAGGACGCTGCTGCCCGGAACCTACCCAGGACAACCCGGGGAGATGGCGGGATCATTCCTGTGGTCGCCCGATCCGGTGAAGGTTACGCGGAACTCGGCCGCGGGACGCAGCAGGCCGCCGCCCGGATCCGGGCGGCGGCCTGCTGGCGGGGACGGCGGGCTCAGTGCTCGCGGGGCGCCGGAACCACGTGGTCGACCTCCGGATGGACCGTCAGAAGCGCACGCATGGCCGCTTCCGCCGCCGTGCCGTCACCCGTGCCGAGCGCCTCGACCAGACGGGTGTGCAGCCCGACCGACGGCTCGGACGGGCGCTCGCACGCGGTGACCGGGCTTCCGGACACGGTGAGCGCGGAGCCGACGATCCCGGCCAGGTGCTCCAGCATCCGGTTCCCGGCCAGCTCCAGCAGCAGGGCGTGGAACTCGCTGTCGGCACGGCTGAAGGTGACCTGGTCGCCCTGGGCGACGGCGTGGCCCATGATCTCGGTCATGTCCACCATCCGCTGGTGGACCTCGTCCCGGCCGTGCCCCGCCGCGAGCCTGGCGGCCAGCGGCTCGATCGCCCAGCGCAGTTCGAACAGTTCGCGGCGCTGGTCGTCGCGCTGCGGACCGTAGGCGCGCCACTCGATGATGTCGGGGTCGAGCAGGTTCCAGTCGGCGACCGGGCGGACCCGGGTGCCGACATTCGGACGGGCACTGACCAGGCCCTTGGCCTCCAGCACCCGCAGCGACTCGCGGACGACGGTGCGGGAGACCTCGAAACGCTGGCCGATCTCCTCGGGGACCAGGGGGCGGTCCGCGCCCAGGTCACCGGAGACGATCATCTGCCCGAGCTGCTGGACCAGCTGCCCGTGCAGTCCCCGGCCCCGGCCGCCGGCGACCCGGCGGCCGGGCCGGCCGAGGTCGGACTCGGCGCTGTCCCAGTGCAGTGAGGGGCCAGGAGCCCCGCGCTCGGGAAAGGCCCGCTCGGCGGTGCGTTCGCCGACGGGGAAGCGGTCCAGCTCGCCGACGCCGGAGCGGGACGGCTCGGACAGGCGGGTGGTGGTCATGGGGGGATGCGCAACGGTACTCACGTCTCCTTTGTCGGCGATGGCGGCCCGCGCCTTGAGGACTTTCGTGAAAAGCACACGAAAGGGTGATCGCCTGTCACCAGACAATTGACGCTTTATCTGCATCTTCTGCGCAAAACAGGCAGAGTCTGGCGAGGATGGGGCCCTGACGATCACTCAGCGTCAGCACACCTGGTCGAGCGGTCGCGCGGATCCCCCCGTTCCCCGCCGTCCCTGGACCCCCGCCGTCCCTGGCCGCCGCCGTCCCTGGCCGCCGCCGTCCCTAGACCCCGCGGCGGCGGGGCAGCACGGCGAGGTAGCCGAGCAGGAGCAGCAGGACCGGACCGGCGGCCAGCAGCAGCAGACCCCGCGGCGACAGCGAGGCGGTGCTGTGCAGCCCGCTGAGCGGCCCGTAGAGCCAGGCGTGGCCGGTGTCCACCGGGAACAGCCGGTGCCAGTGCGCGGCCCGCAGCCGGTCCCCGGTCAGACTGCCGTCGCGCAGCAGCCGCACCGCCGGCTCCACCAGGACCGGCAGGGTCAGCAGCACCAGCACCCCCGCGGCGGCGCTGCGTAGCAGGGCGGCCGCGAGCAGCCCGATCCAGCCCGCCGCCACCGCGAGCGCGGCGAAGCCGACCAGGGCCGGCGCCGGCGTCGGCGGCCGGTGCAGTACGACGGCGTACACCCCGGCGTCGACCGCCAGGGTCGCCGCGACCAGCAGCACCGAGTAGACGGCGGAGACCAGCAGCTTGGCCAGCAGCAGGCCGAGGCGGCGACGGACGGGCAGCAGCAGGGGCTGCAGCACCGGGTAGCGCACCTCGTGCCCGTACGACAGTGCGCCGACCACACCGGCGCCCAGGGCGGCGATCGGCAGCGGCAGCAGCGGGACCCCGGCGGTGAGCACCCGCACCGGGTCCGCCAGCGAGGGCTGGCGGACCGTCAGCGCGGCCACGGCGGCGTCGGCGAGCAGTACGGCCGCCAGGACCAGCCAGGTGGACCGGATCCCGGTGAGCCGTCGGCGCTCATAGGTCAGTGCGTGCACGTGCTCACTCGCTTCGCTGGTCGGACGCGGGGGGCTCGTCCCGGTACAGCGGACCGCTGACCGAGGCGAGACCGGCCGGGACCCGGGAGCGGGTCGCGGTGTCCGCCGTCGGTACCGGCACCGAGGCGGAGACCGCGCTCCCCGGGGTCAGCACGACGACGGTCTCGCCGGGCTGCGCCGGCGCGGCCGAGGGCGGGGGCAGGGCGCTCGCGCCCGCCGACGTGGACTGCGGGACGGCCACCGGTGCGGGCGCGGGCGCGATCCCGGGCCCGGAACTGGAGCCGGCTGCGCGATCGGCGAGCTCGTGCAGCAGGATGCCGTGCCGGTAGGCGAGTTCACCGATCTGGGTACGGGAGGCGCCGACCACGGCGATGCCCGCACCGCCCTCCCTGCGCACCTGGGCGCCGGACTCGGTCAGCAGGTCGGCGAGCCGGCCCACCTGGGGACCGCGTACTGACACCTCGTCACGCAGCCGGCTGCCGACGAAGTCGGCCTTGGCCTGGTCCGCCATGAGCCTGCCGCCGTCCAGGGTGACCACCCGGTCCGCCAGCGCCGCGGCCTCGCGCGGATCCCGCACCGTGGCCAGGACCGTGCCACCGCCTGCGGCGAAGGCCCGCAGGAAGGCGTGGAACCATTCGGTGTTCTTGGGTGAGAGCCCGTGGGTGGGCTCGTCCAGCAGCAGCGTGCCGGGATCGCCGAGCAGCGCTTCGGCCAGGGCGAGCCGACGGCTCATACCCGGCGAGAAGGTGCGCAGCCGGTGTCCGGCCGCCGGGGCGAGCCTGGTCTGCTCCAGCAGCTGGTCGGCGCGGCGGGCCGGGACCCCGACGGCGGCGGCGACCATGCGCAGGTGCCCGCGGGCCTCCCGGCCCGGATGCCCGGTGTGCCGCCCCGGATCACCGAGGACCGCACCGACCTCCCGCTCCGGACGCCGGATCCGCCGGTAGGGACGGCCGTCGAAGAGCGCGACGCCCTGGCCGCGGTCCAGTCCGAGGGCCAGCCGCAGCGCCGTGGTGCGACCCGAGCCCTCTGCTCCGAGCAGGACGGTGACCTGCCCCTCGCGCGCGTCGAAGGAGAGGTCGAGCAGGGCCGGGGGACGCCCCCTGCGCCAGCTCTTGGTCAGTCCGATCGCCTGGAACACAGGGCCTCACCTCGCGATGCCGGTGCGCAGCCTTCCTCCGCCCGTTGCCAGCACGATAGACCGACTTAGTTACTTTGCGTGGTATTGGCGCTACGGCATGTAGGCGTCAGCCCCCGGGTGTCAGGCCTCAGGCGTCGGGCCTCAGCATGGGCGGGTTCAGCACCGTCGCGTCCCCGGCCCGGAACAGCTGGGCCGGGCGGCCGCCCTGACGGGTGGTGGTACCGCCGGCCGGCACCAGGAACCCGGGCGTCCCGGTGACCTTCCGGTGGAAGTTGCGCGGATCGAGCGAGACCCCCCAGACCGACTCGTAGACCTGCCGCAGCTCCCCGACGGTGAACTCGGCCGGACAGAAGGCCGTGGCCAGCGCGGAGTACTCGATCTTCGAGCGGGCCCGCTCGACGCCGTCGGCCAGGATCCGGGTGTGGTCGAAGGCCAGCAGCAGGCCGTCGTCCTTGCCGCGCCCCAGGAGCTCCTCGACCGGTGCCCAGCGGGCGCTGCGGACGTCCCCGCCGGGGCGCGGGGTGGGCAGGTCGGGGGCGAGGGCCAGATGGGCGACGCTGACCACACGCATCCGCGGGTCGCGCTGCGGGTCGCCGTAGGTCGCCAGCTGCTCCAGATGGGCCCCCTCCCCGGGCTCCTGGCCCACCGCGCCATGGGTGCGCAGCCCGGTCTCCTCGGCCAGTTCGCGGGCGGCCGCCTCGATCAGCCCCTCGTCGGGGCGCACGAAGCCACCGGGCAGTGCCCAGAAGCCCTGGAACGGCGGCTCGCCGCGGCGCACCATCAGGGCGCACAGTGCATGATCGCGAACGGTCAATACGACCAGGTCAACAGTGACCGCGAACGGGGGGAAGGCCGACGGATCGTAACGCGACATGGGCGCGATCATAGTCGTCTCACTGACGATAAACACCCCCGGACGGTGGAGCCGCGCAACCCGTCCCCCGGCCGGTCCTGACCCGTCTGCGCTCGCCGGGGGCCCGTCCGGGACGGCGTCCGGCCCCGCGCCGCTGCCGGGCGCGGCGCTCCGCGCGGAGGGTGGCGCAGAGCGACTGCGGCTGGGCCCCGGTGTTGACCGCCTCGTAGAGCAGCCGGGCGAAGGTGTAGTCCTCGTCGGTCTCCAACGCCCGTCGCAGTGCGATCCTCGCGGTGACCTGGTCCCCGGTGACCCAGGCGGTCCAGGCCAGCAGCGAGAGCGGGGCGGCCGCGTGGTCGTCGAAGGGCCCGGTGCAGCGGCGGGCCAGGAACCGCCACAGCCGTTGGGCGTGCTCCACCTCGGGCGGGTCGAGCCACTCCGCGGCCCGGTCCCTGGCCAGCCGGTCCTGCAGGCCGAGGATCAGCCGGGCGGCCTCCTCCGGCGGGAGGTCGACGGCGCCACCGCCGAACCGCAGCACCGCGGCGTCCACCAGTTCCGCGGTGCGCGCCCTGACCGCCTCCCGGCCGCCGTCCTCCGACAGTTCGGCCACCAGGGCCGGAACCACCCGCTCGAAGGCCCGCAACTGCTCCTCCGCCCCGGAGGCACCCACCGGGGCGAGCTCCTGCTCCAACTCCTTGAGGCTGCCGCGCACGCTGATACCGGCGTAGGCGGCCGCCGCGGCCACCGCCGGCGTCCTGCCCGGCCGTTCGACCGGCGTGCCCTCCTCGGGGCAGCAGACCGGGTTGCCGCAGGCGTAGGACCACCAGCGCCCCGCCGAGACACAGAGGGACTCGTGCAGCGGGATGCCCACCGCGCGGAACGCCTCGGCGAGTTCGGTCGCCAGCGGCGCCAGCGCGTCGCGGACGGCTCGGCCGTCCTGCCCTGGTTCGGGATCGCGGCAGAGGTAGAGGATCACCGCGTCGGGACGCCGGTCGCGGTGCTCGGAGAGCGCCACCAGGTAGCGGGCCACCTCCGCCGCGGCGCCGGGCCAGGACGGCGGCGGGGGCAGGTCGATCCGCACCGTGCCGCCCTGCCTGCGCCGCGGGCCCTGCAGCCCCAGCGCGACCACGCTGTCGCTGGGGAAGAAGCCGAGCAGGAAGGGCAGGACGTCGACCATGTCGGCGGGGGTCCGCATGGTCACCACGGGATGGTCGAGGGGAGTCGTCGGGGGCTGCGCGTGCTCGTTCATGGGTCGAGCATGTCCGGTCCGCGGCCCCGGCCCGGGAGGTCCGGCGCTCGCTGTGGACAACCCGGGGGATGTGGAGAACCCGGCCACCCGCAGGTGTGAAGCAGAAACGTCCCTGTGCTCCGCGAGCACCCGGACTCCCCACGCCGTTCGCGGTTTGTCGGACCCAGCGGCTATCAATGAGCCATGGACCAGACCCCGGACACCCAACCTCTCACCGACCGTGCGGCGGTCCGCGAGCGGGCCGACGCCGTGCTCCGCGAGCTGGCCGGCGGCGACGCCCGGCTGCGCGAGGACCAGTGGCGTGCCATCGAGGCGCTGGTGGTGGACCACCGCAGGGCCCTGGTGGTGCAGCGCACCGGCTGGGGGAAGTCCGCCGTCTACTTCGTGGCCACCGCCCTGCTCCGGGCGGCCGGCGCCGGCCCGACCGTGATCGTCTCCCCGCTGCTGGCGCTGATGCGCAATCAGATCGACTCGGCCGCCCGGGCCGGGATCACCGCACGCACCATCAACTCCGCCAACGCCGACGAGTGGGAGACGGTCCAGGCCGAGGTCGCCGCGGGCGCCGTGGACGTCCTCCTGGTCAGCCCCGAACGGCTGAACAACCCCGACTTCCGGGACCAGGTGCTGCCCCGCCTCGCCGCCTCCACCGGGCTGCTGGTGGTCGACGAGGCGCACTGCATCTCGGACTGGGGGCACGACTTCCGCCCCGACTACCGGCGGCTGCGCACCATGCTCGCCGAGCTCTCCCCCGGCGTCCCGGTGCTGGCCACCACCGCGACCGCGAACGCCCGGGTCTCCGCCGACGTGGCCGAGCAGCTCGGCACCGGCGGTGGCGAGGCGCTGGTGCTCAGGGGCCCCCTGGACCGGGAGAGCCTGGCCCTGTCGGTGCTGCCGCTCGGCGACCCGGCGCACCGGCTCGCCTGGCTCGCGGACCACCTCCCCGAGCTGCCGGGCTCCGGCATCGTCTACACCCTGACCGTGGCCGCCGCCGAGGAGGTCACCGCCTTCCTGCGGCAGCGCGGTTTCCCGGTCGCCTCCTACTCCGGGCGCACCGAGGACGTCGACCGCCGCAGCGCCGAGGCGGACCTGCTGGCCAACCGGGTGAAGGCGCTGGTCGCCACCTCCGCCCTGGGCATGGGCTTCGACAAGCCGGACCTCGGCTTCGTGGTGCACCTGGGCTCCCCGCAGTCCCCCATCGCCTACTACCAGCAGGTCGGCCGGGCCGGGCGCGGTATCAAGCGCGCCGAGGCCCTGCTGCTGCCGGGCCCCGAGGACCAGGCGATCTGGCGCTACTTCGCCGGCCTGGCCTTCCCGCCCGAGGAGCAGGTCCGGGCCACCCTGGCGGCCCTGGCCGGCCACACCGGCCCGGACGGCGAGCCGCTCCCGCTGTCCACCCCGGCCCTGGAGGCCAGGGTCGACCTGCGCCGCAACCGGCTGGAGACCATGCTCAAGGTCCTGGACGTGGACGGCGCCGTGAAGCGGGTGCGCGGCGGCTGGATCTCCACCGGCCGCCCCTGGTCCTACGACAGCGAGCGCTACGCCAGGGTCGCCGAGACCCGCCGGGCCGAGCAGCAGTCGATGCTGGACTACGCGTCGACCACCGGCTGCCGGATGGACTTCCTGCGCCGCCAGCTCGACGACGGGGAGTCCGAGCCCTGCGGCCGCTGCGACAACTGCGCCGGAGCCCGCTTCCCGCTGGAGTCCTCCGCCGAGGCCCTGGACGCGGCCCGGGCCTCGCTCGGACGGCCGGGCATCGAGCTGGAGCCCAGGCGGCAGTGGCCGACCGGGCTGGCAGCCGCCGGGATCGGCCTCAAGGGCAGGATCGCCCCCGGCGAGCAGGCCGCGCCCGGGCGCGCCCTGGGCCGGCTGTCGGACATCGGCTGGGGCACCCGGCTCCGCGGCCTGCTGGCCCCGGGAGCACCGGACGCCCCGGTCCCGGCCGACGTACTGGACGCGGTGGTCACCGTCCTGGCCGACTGGGCCCGTGGCCCCGGCGGCTGGGCCGGTCCCGACGCGGCCGCGGCCCGTCCCTCCGGAGTGGTGACGCTGGCCTCCCGCAGCCGTCCGCAGCTGGTGGAGAGCCTGGGCGCGGGCATCGCCCGGGTCGGCAGGCTGCCGCTGCTGGGCCGGGTCGAGTACACCCCCGGCGAACACCCGCGCGGCTCGCGCAGCAACAGCGCGCAGCGGCTCAGGACCCTGCACGGCTCCTTCGAACTACCCGAACAGCTCAGTACCGCCCTGGCGGCCCTGGAGGGTCCGGTCCTGCTGGTGGACGACTTCACGGACAGCGGCTGGACCCTGGCCGTGGCCGCCGGAATGCTGCGCCGGGCCGGTGCTCCGGGGGTGCTCCCGCTGGTGCTGGCGCAGCAGGCGTGAGCCTCCGGACGCGGTCGTGCCTACCAGCACATCATCGCAACGGTGCGGATAATGAAAAGAACTGACAGAAGATTGCCGCAGGATCGGCTGAACACGGACACTTCCGACACAGTGCCCGTTGCCGCATCCGACCCCGGGACGTGAGAATTGGACCGACCGGCACATGGGGCACGGGGAGGGAGGGCCTTGAGTATGGACTCCGGCAATCGCAGGCCCTCCGGCAGAAGCCCGGCCCGCATCACCCTGCACGCGGTGTCCCTGCCCGGCGCCTCGACCCGGGTCATCGACCAGGAGAGCTGGGTCCAGACCACTCCCCCGCTGCTGCGCGCCCCGCGCGAGCTCGTCAACGACCTGCACCGGGTGCACCGTCCGCAGCCGGGCACGGCCGTGCTCGGGGTGCTGGCGCAGGACGGCCGGATGGTCGCCGGGGCCTCGTTCTCGGCCCGGGTCGGGTACGGGGACGGCTGGCAGTACCGCAACAGCATCCTGGCGCAGCTGCGCGGCATCGTGCCGCACGACCTGCGACTGCCCCGCCCGGTCCGCACCGCGGTGCTGATGCTCTGCCGGCGCGGCACCCCCGAGTGGACCGAGACGGACGGCGCCTGGATGTGGGCGCTGCGGGACGCCAGCGGGCTGCACGGTCTCCGCTGCGGCGCCTACGTCACCCTCACCGACGCCGGCTGGCAGGTGATCGGGGACGACCGCGGCGGCCGCCATCCGCACGCGGGCTCCTGGGCCGAGGAGGCGGTGCCGCCGGTCCGCGCCATCAGCGCGCTGCCGCCGCACCACGGCGCGATCCAGCCGCTGCGGGTCCTGGAGGCAGCGCCCGAGCAGGCCAGAGCCGCCGTCCACTGACAGGCGGACGGCTGCGGGCCCGAAGGCGTCAGCCCTGCTGCTGCGCCGGGATCAGACCCGGGTCGCCGCAGAGCACCACCAGTCGGGTCGCCCGGTCCAGGGCCGCGGCCAGCGCCTGCCTGGCGACAGCGGGCGAGCCCCCGTTCACCGCGAGTACGACGACCTCGCGGCGGACCGGACGGCACTGCGCCGCATCGGCGTAGAAGACGTCATTGCCCTCCTCCAGCTGCGCCCAGTAGCGCTCGGCACCGAAGGACTGCTCGTGCTGCTGCCACGGGTGCGGCTCACCCGTCGTCAGCACCAGTACCTCACCGGGCCGTCGGCCGGAGTCCAGCAGCAGGTCGACCGAGTCGTCGGCACGCGACAGCGCACCCTCCGAACCGGCCGGAACGGACTGGATCTCCACGGTGGGCGACGCCGGCGCGACCGGCGCAGCCGGAGCGGCGGAGTGCGGGTGCAGCGGGGCAGCCGGGCGGCGTGGGACAGGACCCGGCTTGGGCACACGCGGCGGCCCGGGTCGCGGGACCGGACGCGCGGCAGCGGCAGGACTGTGTACGGCTGGGTTCGCAGGCGGTGTCACAGAAGGCATGGTGCGGGCTGTCGCGTCCGTCTCGTCGTTGGATGGAACACGAGGGCCCGGGGCGGTCTTGTGGATCTCCAGCTCCTCGGCAGAATCTGGCGGCACTCCGGATGGCGTCGCACAGCGCCCCAGAGCTTACTCGGTGCCGTCGAACAGCCGGTAGGGGGCCCGCCCGTCCCTCGGGGACAGTCTGTGAACTCCGTGAGGACGCCCCGGGAACCGCACAAGAACTTGTCGATCCGCCGTCAGGAAAGCCCGGTGACCTACCGTCAGAAGCCCGCCGTCAGAAGCCCAGCGACAGCTGCTCCGAGTCGTCCTGGAGGCGCGAGGTCCGCAGGTGCCGCCAGGCCGGGAGGTCGTCCAGGTACGACCAGGAGAGCCGGTGGTGCGGGGTGGGGCCGTGCTCGGCCAGCGCCGCCCGGTGCACCGGGGAGGGGTAGCCGGCGTTGTCCCCGAAGGCGAACGCGGGGAAGTGGGCGCCGAGCTCGGCCATCAGGCCGTCCCGTTGGACCTTGGCCAGCACCGAGGCGGCGGCGACCGCGACACAGGACTGGTCGCCCTTGATCACCGTGCGCACCCGCCACGGGCCGCCCAGATAGTCGTGCTTCCCGTCCAGGATCACCGCGTCGGGCCGCACCGGCAGGGCCTCCAGCGCGCGGATCGCGGCCAGCCGCAGCGCGGCGGTCATGCCCAGTTCGTCGCACTCCAGCGGCGAGGCGTGACCCAGCGCATGGGCGGTGACCCACTCGGCCAGCACCGGAGCCAGTTCGTTCCGGCGCCGGACGGTCAGCAGCTTGGAGTCGGTCAGCCCCTGCGGCGGCCGGCGCAGCCCGGTGACGGCGGCGCACACGGTGACCGGACCGGCCCAGGCGCCGCGGCCGACCTCGTCCACCCCGGCCACCACCTCCGCCCCCGCCCTGCGAAGGGTGCGTTCGACACGGTGGTCCGGTGGCTCCACGGGCATCTGCGGTCACTCCGAGTTCTTCCGGATCCGGGCGGTGCGGCGGCGGCCTGTCAGTGGCCTGGTGCACAGTGGTAGGTGCACCGTTCCAGTGTCCCAGTCGCGGCGGAGTGCTCCGCCCGGCCGGAAAGGAGCGCACCGTGCGAGCCGACTCAGGCCCGGACCAGGGGCAGCAGCACCTCGTCGACCAGGGCGACCACGTCCGCGTCGGTCGGCGGGCCCTGCATCTTGGCCCGGTACAGCATCAGCGCCGGGGCGACGTCCGCCACCAGCGGGGTCACCGCCTCGGGGCGGACCTCCCCGCGCCCGGTTCCGCGCCGCAGCACCTCCAGCACCGCCGCCTTGCCCGGATCCATCACGCATTCGTGCATCAGGCCCAGGAACGGCCGTGCCCGCTCCTGGTCGAGTTCGCCCATGATCACCCGGACCGCGCTGCCGGGGAGCGACAGCATCGCCGCCCTGGCGTTCCGCATCAGCTCCAGCAGATCGCCGCGCAGGCTCCCGGTGTCCGGCACCGGGCCGACCGGGGGCAGCATCGCCCGCATCGCGCTGAGCACCAGTTCCTCCTTGGACGCCCAGCGGCGGTAGACGGCGGCCTTGCCGGTCTGCGCCCCGGCGGCCACGGCCTCCATGCTCAGGCGGGCATAGCCGGAGGCCACCAGTTCGTCCAGGGTCGCCTGGAAGATCGCCTGTTCGAGCACTCTGCCGCGCCTGCGCGAAGAGCGAGGACCGACGCCCCCGGTCGCCCCTGCCGTCACCAAGGAAGCCGCCTCCAGAAAATCATTAGTGAACGGTTGCGTTCACAACTGTTGCGTACGCAACGCCGACACCACTACCGTCGATTCTAGTGAACGACTGCGTTCACTCCAGGTCCACAGGGGGAAACCGTGGCCATTCCCAGCACGATCACCCGCTCGTCACCACCCCGGGCACGCCGCGGCCAGCACCCGGGCATCGCCCTCGCCGTCATCGCCACCACCCAGTTGATGGTCATCCTCGACGCCACCATCGTGAACATCGCGCTGCCCCACATCGCGACCGCGCTGAAGCTCTCGACCACCAATCTTTCCTGGGTCATCAACGCCTACACCCTCACCTTCGGCGGGCTGCTGCTGCTCGGCGGCCGCATCGGCGACATCATGGGGCGCCGGCGCACCCTGATGGCCGGCGTGCTGCTGTTCAGCTTCGCCTCGCTGCTCGGCGGCCTGGCCACCGCTCCGTGGATGCTGCTGGCCGCACGGGCGCTCCAGGGCATGGGCGGCGCCATCGCCTCGCCCACCGCACTGGCCCTGATCACCACCAACTTCAAGGAGGGGCCCGAGCGCAACCGTGCCTTCGGGGTCTTCTCGGCGGTGGCCGGGGCCGGCGGCGCCATCGGCCTGCTGGCCGGCGGTATGCTCACCACCTGGCTCTCCTGGCGCTGGGTGCTCTTCGTGAACGTGCCGATCGGCATCGCGATCGCCCTGCTCGCCCCGCTCTACATCAACGACTCCGAACGCCGCCCCGGCCGCTTCGACCTGCCCGGTGCGCTGAGCTCCACCGTCGGCATGGTCTCGCTGGTCTACGGCTTCATCCGGGCGTCCCAGGACGGCTGGTCCGACCCCTGGACCCTGGGCGCCTTCGGCCTGGCCGTGGTGCTGCTCGCGGCGTTCCTGCTGATCGAGTCCCGCACCGCGCAGCCGATCACCCCGCTGCGGATGTTCCGCAACCGCAACCGCTCCGGCAGCTACGGCATCATGCTCTGCCTGGCCGCGGCGATGTTCAGCATCTTCTTCTTCGTCACCCTGTTCGTGCAGGACGTCCTCCTCTACAGCCCGCTGCGGGCGGGCCTGGCCTTCCTGCCGATCAGCTTCGCCATCGTCACCGCGGCGCAGATCTCGGCCCGGCTGCAGATCAAGCTCGGTCCCAAACCCTTCTTCATCCTGGGCTCGCTGCTGGTCACCGCGGGCATCTCCTGGCTCACCCAGATCGACGTCGGCACCAGCTACGTCAGCGGGATCCTCGGCCCCACCCTGCTGTTCGGCCTGGGCATGGGGTGCATCTTCGTCCCCATCATGCTGACGGCCGTCGCAGGCGTGGCACCCGCGGAGACCGGGGCCGCGACCGGAATGCTCAACGCCACCCAGCAGGTGGGCGGCTCACTGGGGCTGTCCATCCTGGTGACCGTGTTCGGAACGGCCAGCCGGAACGAGGGCAAGCACCAGGCCGCGCAGTTCCTGGCGCACGCCACTCCGCAGCAGCTCGCCGCCTTCAAGCAGAGCGGGCAGTTGCCCAAGCACTACTCCGACCTGGTGCTCACCCACGGCATCTCCACCGCCTTCGAGATGGGCCTGGTCTTCGCCCTGCTGGCCGCCGTGATCTCGGTGTTCGTCATCAAGAAGCCACCGGCGCCGGCGACTCCGGGCGACCCCGGGCTGCACGACGCGGCACCGGCCGGCGAACCGGCGAAGGAGGCGGACGAGGAGGCGGCCTGAGCCGCCGTCAACCACCGGTTGCCCTGCTCCCAGCACCGACTGTTAACGCTTGCTCAACGGTCGGCGGTAGAACAATTTGCTGGTGGAACCGAATCATGGACCGGCACCCTGGGACCACCCCCTCCCCCAGGAGCTGAGCCGTGACCCTCCCCTTCGGCAGTACCGCCGCCGCGATGATCACTCCGTTCCACCCCGACGGAAGCCTGGACGCCGACGGCGCCCAGGCCCTCGCCGTCCACCTGGTCGACCGGGGCTGCGACGCACTGGTCCTCAGCGGCACCACCGGGGAGTCCCCCACCACCAGCGACGCCGAGAAGGACGCCCTGCTGCGGGCGGTCCTGGAGGCGGTCGGCGACCGCGCCCGGATCACCGCCGGCGTCGGCAGCAGCGACACCCGCCACAGCATCGAGCTGGCCCAGGCTGCCGAACGCGCCGGAGCGCACGGCCTGCTGACGGTCACCCCCTACTACAACCGTCCGGGCCAGGAGGGCATCCGCCGTCACCTGGCCGCCGTCGCGGACGCCACCGCACTGCCCGTCATGCTCTACGACCACCCCGGACGCACCGGCAGCCGGCTGGACCGGGAGACCCTGCTGCGGCTGGCCGAGCACCCGCGCATCACCGCGGTGAAGGACTCCACCGCCGACCTGGCCGCCTGCGCCCACATGATGGCCCGCACCGACCTGCACTACTACTCCGGGATCGACGAACTCAACCTCCCGCTCTACGCCCTGGGCGCCGTCGGCGCCGTGAGCACCGTCGCGAACCTCGCCCCGGGCGAGACCCGGGCGGTGCTCCGGGCCCATCGCGACGGCGACCCGGCCGCCGCGCTCCGACTGGACCGCCGGCTCCGTCCACTGGTGGAGGCGGTGATGAACCTGGCCCCCGGCACCGTCACCACCAAGGCCCTGCTCAACCACCTGGGCCTGCCCGCCGGCCCGGTCCGCCTTCCGCTGCTGGACGCCGAACCGGCCCTGACCGCCGTCCTGCTGGAGGCGCTGACCGGTGCCCTGGACGACGGGACCGACCCTGATCAGATCCAGCGGTCGAAGGGCCGGTCCAGGGTGTAGCGGCCGTCCGGGCCCAGCAGCAGGGTCCGGTACTCCCCGTTGTCCGGATTGGAGAGCGCCTCGAACTCCTCCACCGACCAGTGGAACCAGCGCATGCAGAACAGCCGCATCATCAGGCCGTGCGTCACCAGCAGCACATTCGGCGGATAGTCGGGGCGCTCGAAATTGCGGTGCAGGGTCTCGAAGAAGGCGCCGACCCGGTCGTAGACATCGGCGCCCGACTCGCCCTGGGTGAAGCGGTAGAAGAAATGCCCGTAGGCGTCCCGCGCCTTGCGCTGCCGGCGGATGTCCTCGGCGTCCTGGAGATTGCCCCAGTCCTGCTCCCGCAGTCTCGGCTCCTCCATCACCCGGGTCCGCGAGGGATTCATCCCCAGCAGTGCATAGGTCTGCCGATTGCGCAGATAGGGGGAGACATAGGCCTGCACCGG
Organism: Streptacidiphilus jeojiensis; assembly: GCF_042510965.1. Lineage (NCBI taxonomy): Bacteria > Bacillati > Actinomycetota > Actinomycetes > Kitasatosporales > Streptomycetaceae > Streptacidiphilus > Streptacidiphilus jeojiensis. The sequence continues at coordinate 76,641 of NZ_JBEUKS010000011.1, read as the reverse complement.
ATCGATGCCGAACTGCCCCCGCAACTCCGCCCCCACCGCCCGCGACTGCTCCCGCCCTTTCGCGGTCAGTTCCAGCGCATGGTCGGGTACCCGCTCGTAGATCGTCTCATCGACGTTCCCCTGCGACTCCCCGTGCCTGACCAGCACAATGCGCTGTGGACGTGCCATACGACCACCCTAACCGGCCCTTTCGGGGCGGGCGCGGCGCCCTTGACAAAAGTTCTCTTCTGGATAATCCGCCACAGATCGAATTGCTACCCTGGTGGGCATGACCTCCATGACGCCCACACGCACCGAGCCGGACCTGTCGTTCCTGCTCGACCACAGCAGCCATGTGCTGCGGACGCAGATGTCGGCGGCGCTCGCCGAGATCGGTCTGACCGCCCGGATGCACTGCGTGCTGATCCACGCCCTGGAGGAGGAGCGCACCCAGGCCCAGCTCGCGGAGATCGGCGACATGGACAAGACCACCATGGTGGTCACCGTGGACGCCCTGGAGGAGGCCGGCCTGGCCGAGCGCCGACCGTCGAGCCAGGACCGCCGGGCGCGGATCATCGCGGTGACCGCGAGGGGCGCCCAGGTCGCCGAGGAGAGCCAGCGGATCGTCGACGACGTCCACCAGCGGGCCCTCGGCTCGCTGCCGCCCGATGCCCGCGCGGCCCTGCTGAACGCACTGAACCTGCTGGTCGGCGACCATCTGGCAACGGCGGCCGCAGCCCCGCGGTCGGCTCGCCGGGCACGGCAGCGCGAGAAGTAGGGCTGAAACAGATCGTCTATAACAAAACAATCTGCTAGCGTCTCTTCTGTCGCCCCTTCGGACAGGAGAGTCCGCATGCCTGCCACAGCCCGTACCGCCGCATCCCGCACCCGTCCCCTCGCCCGTCCCCTCGCTCTTGCCGTCATCGCCACCGGCCTGCTCATGGTCGTGCTCGACGGATCCATCGTGACCGTGGCCATGCCGGCCATCCAGAACGACCTCGGCTTCTCCGCCACCGGACTCAGCTGGGTCGTCAACGCCTACCTGATCGCCTTCGGCAGCCTGCTGCTGCTCGCCGGACGGCTCGGTGACCTGATCGGCCGCAAGCGGATGTTCCTCGCCGGAACCGCCCTGTTCACCGCGGCCTCGGTACTGGCCGGAACCGCCACCACCCCGGCGCTGCTGATCGCGGCCCGGTTCCTCCAGGGCGTCGGCAGCGCCATGGCCTCCGCCGTCGGCCTGGGCATCCTGGTGACCCTGTTCACCGAGCCCGGGGAGCGCGCCAGGGCCATCGCCGTGTTCAGCTTCACCGGCGCGGCCGGTGCCTCGATCGGCCAGGTCCTCGGCGGCGTCCTCACCGACGCCCTGGACTGGCACTGGATCTTCTTCATCAACCTGCCGATAGGTCTGGCGACCCTGGCCGTCGCCGCGGTGGTCCTGCCCGCCGACCGCGGTCTCGGCCTGCGGGCCGGAGCCGACGCCGTCGGCGCGGTGCTGGTCACCGCCGGGCTGATGCTCGGGATCTACACCGTCGTCAAGGTCGAGGAGTACGGCTGGACCTCGGCCCGCACGCTGGGTCTCGGCGCGCTGGCCGCCGCCCTGCTCGCGGCGTTCGCCGTCCGGCAGGCGACGGCCCGCAATCCGCTGGTCCCGCTGCGGCTGTTCCGCTCCCGTACGGTCACCGGTGCCAACCTGGTCCAGATGCTGATGGTCGCCGCGCTGTTCTCGTTCCAGGTCCTGGTCGCCCTCTACCTGCAGCATGTGCTGGGCTACAGCGCCACCCGGACCGGCCTGGCCATGCTCCCGGCCGCCGCCGTCATCGGCGCGGTGTCACTGGGCGTCTCCGCCCGGCTCAACGCACGCTTCGGCGAGCGCCGGGTGCTGCTCACCGGGTTGCTGCTGCTGGTCGGCGTGCTCGGACTGCTCGCCCGGATCCCGGTCCACGCCCACTACGCGACCGATCTGCTGCCGGTGATGCTGCTCGCCGCCGGCTTCGGACTCGCCCTCCCCGCGCTCACCACGCTGGGCATGTCCGGCGCGAAGAGCGACGACGCCGGGCTCGCCTCGGGGCTGTTCAACACCACCCAGCAGATCGGCATGGCCCTAGGCGTCGCCGTCCTCAGCACCCTCGCCGCCGGACGCACCGGCCGGCTGCTGGCCCACGGCAGCGCTCCGGCCGCCGCCCTGACCGGCGGCTACCACCTGGCCTTCGCCGTCGGAGCGGGGCTGCTGGTCGCCGCCTTCGCGGTGGCCGCCGCGCTGCTCCGCCGCCCCGCCGACCAGCCGCAGCCGACCCGGCCCGCCGCCACGACCGTCTCCGTCTGACACCGAATCAGGCTGCGGCCGGCTCCCGAGACAGTGCGTCCCCCGAAGCGAACCGCTTCGGGGGACGCACTGTCTCGGGCTGTTGCCCCGTTGTCAGCTGCAGCCGCTGGTGGAGCCGCAGCCCTCGCAGAGGTAGCAGCTGCCGGCGCGGCGCATCTTGGTGCCGCAGGAGAAGCAGAGCGGGGCGTCGGAGTTGATGCCCTGCTGGAGCTCCAGCAGCTCGGTGGAGTTGTGCACCACCGGGGTCGGCAGCGGCTGGGCCGCGGCCGCCGGAGCCGCCGGGGCGGCGGGGGCGGACGGGACCGCCTGCGGCCTGGTGACGGCCCGCGGGGCGGACTGGGACAGGCCCTCGACATCCACGTCCTCGTCGGCCGGCTCGTAGGAGCCGGTCTCCAGGTGGCGGGTGCGCTCCTCGACCGAGTGGATGCCGAGCGCGGAGCGGGTCTCGAAGGGCAGGAAGTCCAGCGCCAGGCGGCGGAAGATGTAGTCGACGATCGACTGGGCCATCCGCACGTCCGGGTCGTCGGTCAGGCCGGCCGGCTCGAACCGCATGTTGGTGAACTTGGAGACGTAGGTCTCCAGCGGGACGCCGTACTGCATGCCGACCGAGACCGCGATGGAGAAGGCGTCCATCATGCCCGCGAGGGTCGAGCCCTGCTTGGACATCTTCAGGAAGACCTCGCCCAGGCCGTCGTCCGGGTAGGAGTTGGCCGTCATGTAGCCCTCGGCGCCGCCGACCGTGAAGGAGGTGGTGATGCCGGGACGGCCCTTGGGCAGGCGCTTGCGGACCGGGCGGTACTCGACCACCTTCTCCACGGCGGCGGGGGCGGAGGGCTTCGCCTCGGCCTTGCCGTCGTTCTTGGACTTGGCCGACAGCGGCTGGCCGACCTTGCAGTTGTCGCGGTAGATCGCCAGCGCCTTGACGCCCAGCTTCCACGCCTCGAAGTAGATCTCCTCGACCTCTTCGACGGTGGCGCTCTCGGGCATGTTGACCGTCTTGGAGATGGCGCCGGAGATCCAGGGCTGGATCGCGGACATCATCCGGACGTGGCCCATCGCCGAGATGACCCGCTCGCCCATGGCGCAGTCGAAGATCGAGTAGTGCTCGGACCTCAGTCCGGGCGCCCCGACGATGTTGCCGTGGTCGGCGATGTGCGCGACGACGGCCTCGACCTGCTCCGGCTGGTAGCCGAGGCGCTTGAGGGCGCGCGGCACGGTGTTGTTGACGATCTGCATGGAGCCGCCGCCGACCAGCTTCTTGAACTTGACCAGGGCGAGGTCGGGCTCGACGCCGGTGGTGTCGCAGTCCATCATCAGGCCGATGGTGCCGGTGGGCGCCAGCACGCTCGCCTGGGCGTTGCGGAAACCGTTCTTCGCACCGAGACGCAGCACGTCCTGCCAGGTCTCCGTGGCCGCGGCCCAGATCGGACCGTCCAGCTCGTCACCGCGCGGGGCGGCGGCGTTGGCGTCGGCGTGCTGGCGCATCACCCGCTGGTGCGGCTCGGCGTTGCGGGCGTAGCCGTCGTAGGGGCCGACGATGCCGGCCAGCTCGGCGCCGCGCTTGTAGGCGGTGCCGGTCATCAGCGAGGTGATGGAGCCGGCCAGGGCGCGGCCGCCGTCGGAGTCGTAGGCGTGGCCGGTCGCCATCAGCAGCGCGCCGAGGTTGGCGTAGCCGATGCCGAGCTGGCGGTAGGCGCGGGTGGTCTCGCCGATCTTCTGGGTCGGGAAGTCCGCGAAGCAGATGGAGATGTCCATCGCGGTGATGACCAGCTCGACCACCTTGGCGAAGGTGACCGCGTCGAAGCTGTCGTCGTCGCGGAGGAACTTCATCAGGTTCAACGAGGCCAGGTTGCAGCTGGAGTTGTCCAGGTGCATGTACTCGGAGCAGGGGTTGGACGCGTTGATCCGGCCGGACTCCGGGCAGGTGTGCCAGTGGTTGATGGTGCTGTCGTACTGGATGCCGGGGTCGGCGCAGGCCCAGGCGGCCTCGGCCATCTTGCGGAACAGGCCCTTGGCGTCGACGGTCTCGATGACCTCGCCGGTGAGCCGGGCCCGCAGGCCGTACTCGGAGCCGTTCTCCACCGCGGTCATGAACTCGTCGTTGACCCGGATCGAGTTGTTGGCGTTCTGGTACTGGACCGAGGTGATGTCGTCCCCGCCCAGGTCCATGTCGAAGCCCGCGTCGCGGAGGGCGCGGATCTTCTCCTCCTCCTTGACCTTGGTCTCGATGAAGGCCTCGACGTCGGGGTGGTCCACGTCCAGCACGACCATCTTGGCCGCACGGCGGGTCGCACCGCCGGACTTGATCGTGCCGGCGGAGGCGTCGGCGCCGCGCATGAAGGAGACCGGTCCTGAGGCGTTGCCGCCGGAGGTCAGCAGTTCCTTGGAGGAGCGGATCCGGGAGAGGTTCAGGCCGGCTCCGGAGCCGCCCTTGAAGATCATCCCCTCTTCCTTGTACCAGTCCAGGATCGAGTCCATGGAGTCGTCGACGGAGAGGATGAAGCAGGCGCTGACCTGCTGCGGCTGCTGGGTGCCGACATTGAACCAGACCGGCGAGTTGAAGCTGAACACCTGGTGGAGGAGGGCGTGGGTCAGCTCGTGCTCAAAGATCTCGGCGTCGGCCGGGGAGGCGAAGTAGCCGTTCTTCTCACCGGCGGCGCGGTAGGTCAGCACCACCCGGTCGATGATCTGCTTGAGGCTCCACTCGCGCTGCTCGGTGCCGAGCGCGCCGCGGAAGTACTTGCTGGTGACGATGTTGGTGGCGTTGACCGACCAGAAGTCGGGGAACTCCACGCCGCGCTGCTCGAAGTTGACCGAGCCGTCGCGCCAGTTGGTCATGACGACGTCGCGCCGCTCCCACTCGACCTCGTCGTAGGGGTGCACGCCGGGGGTCGTGTAGATGCGCTCGATGCGGAGACCCGCGCCGGCCTTCGGGCCGGTGGCCTTGCCGCCCTTGGCCGCACCGCCCTTGCCTGCCCGGGTACCGCTGGTGGTGTCCGTCATTGCCGCCTCCTCCTGGGCAAAACGCCCTGGGCGCCCCGCTGCTTCCCGGGGACCCGTCGTATCCGCAAAATCCGCAAATCAATTCCGCGCAGGCAGAAGCGCCCCCTCGGGCGTCCCTGGTGCGTTGGCGTGTGGTGCGTGCCGTTGTCGTGCGTGCTCAGGCTGCTGGAACGGTGCCTACTGCGACGCGGTGGCGGGAGCGGGCACGGCAGTGCCCTCCTCCGCCGCTGGAGGCCGGTCCACGCGGAGCTCCGCGATGGCGGCCTCGAAGTCCTCGAGTGATTCGTAGGCCCGGTACACCGAGGCGAACCTCAGGTACGCCACCACGTCCAGCTCCTTGAGCGGGCCGAGTATGGCCAGGCCGACGTCATGGGTGGAGAGCTCGGCGCTGCCGGTCGCCCGGACGCACTCCTCCACCCGCTGGCCGAGCAGGGCGAGCGCGTCCTCGCTGACGGGGCGCCCCTGGCAGGCCTTGCGCACGCCGCTGACCACCTTCTCGCGGCTGAACGGCTCGGTGACCCCGCTGCGCTTGACCACCATCAGCGCCGCGGTCTCCACCGTGGTGAAACGGCGGTTGCAGTCCGGGCACTGGCGGCGGCGGCGGATCGAGGTGCCGTCGTCGGTGGTGCGCGAGTCGACCACCCGGCTGTCCGGGTGCCGGCAGAAGGGGCAGTGCACGGTGCTGGTGTCCCTTCTGTCGTCGGCGTGCCGGAACAGCCGTCCCGACCGTGCGGCCGGGCGGGTTCCAGGCTGATTCTAGGCGATGGCCCAGGCGGGGCTCCACGGGGGGAACCACTACCTGTGGCCGTCGAGGACCTATGTAACCACTAGATCTGGTGCTCGCGCCAAGCCTTCGCGCACCGCGTGTCGTAGCCCGGAGCTCACGCCCAGCGATCACCGCAGGTCAGAACGGAGGGGCTGGTGGAGCGCCTGGGGAACTCTCACCCGGTTGGCCCGCGAGGGACGAAAAGTGCGGGAAGGGACCGCTGCGCCGGGATTCATGAGATCCTGCTGCTCGAACAAACGATCGCATCATCAGCCGTGCCAGCGCCTTGTACACCGCCAACCTTGATCACGTCAGGCGACCCAGGAATAATTCACTCGAACGTGTGTTTGGCGCAACCTTTCGATCGGTCATACCGTTGGCCTATTCAAAGGGAGAACGTCCGTCGAGAGGGGCCGCCGTGACCACCGCAAAAAGTAGCACCGTCCCGGTGCAGGAAAGCTCCCAGCACTCCAGCACCGCGCCCACCAGCCAGACCCAGACCCGTAGCCGGGAAGACATCGGGAATACCGTCTCGGGACTCCTTCCGAACCAGGCATCCGGTCCTTCCGCACCCCACTCCTCGGGACACTCCTTGGACGCTCTTGAGAATGCCGCGGCCGACAGCGCCGCCGACGAGACCCTCGCGGGTGAAAGCCCCGCGCGCTCCCTTCCCGGCCGCCCGCCCGGAATCCGCACCGACGAGGCCGGGCTGACCGAAAGGCAGCGCCGCGTCATCGAGGTCATCAGGGATTCCGTGCAGCGGCGCGGATATCCGCCGAGCATGCGGGAGATCGGCCAGTCCGTGGGCCTCTCCAGCACCTCCTCGGTCGCCCACCAGCTGATGGCGCTGGAGCGCAAGGGATTCCTGCGGCGCGACCCGCACCGTCCGCGCGCCTACGAAGTACGCGGCATGGATGTGGTCCGTCCGGTCCCGGAAAGCACCACCGGACGCCCGGCGACCTCGTACGTCCCGCTGATCGGCCGGATCGCCGCCGGTGGGCCGATCCTCGCCGAGCAGTCGGTGGAGGACGTCTTCCCGCTGCCCCGGCAACTGGTCGGCGACGGCGAGCTGTTCGTGCTCAAGGTGAGCGGCGACTCGATGGTCGAGGCCGCGATCATGGACGGCGACTGGGTCACCGTACGACGCCAGCCGGTGGCGGAGAACGGCGACATCGTCGCGGCGATGATCGACGGCGAGGCCACGGTGAAGCGCCTCAAGCGCGAGGACGGCCACATCTGGCTGATGCCCCACAACGCCGCCTACGAGCCGATCCCCGGCGACAGCGCGACCATCCTCGGCAAGGTGGTGGCGGTGCTCCGCCGGCTCTGACCCGGCGGCACACACGGTCTTGCGGCGGTCCCCGGAGGAGGGTGACCGCCGCAAGTCCTTTCGCGCTACCGGGCCTTCACCGGCCGGGGCGGCGCGGCGGCGGCGTTGATGGCGGCCAGCGAGCGGCGGACCTGGTTGCGGTCCGTGGTGTACCAGAAGTCCGGCATCGAGGAGCGGAAGAAGCCCCCGTAACGGGCCGTCGCCAGACGTGAGTCGAGCACCGCGACCACGCCGCGGTCCTCCGCCGCCCGGATCAGCCGGCCGGCGCCCTGGGCCATCAGCAGCGCGGCATGGGTGGCCGCCACCGCCATGAAGCCGTTGCCGCCGTGCTCCTCGACCGCCTTCTGCCGGGCGCTCATCAGCGGATCATCGGGCCGCGGGAAGGGAATGCGGTCCATCACCACCAACTGGCAGGCGGAGCCGGGGACGTCGACCCCCTGCCAGAGCGAGAGGGTGCCGAAGAGGCAGCTCTCGGTGGAGGCCGAGAAAGTGCGGATCAGTTCGCCCAGGGTGTCCTCGCCCTGGAGCAGGATCTCGCCGGGCACCCGCTCCCGCAGCGCCTCGGCCGCCGCCTTGGCGGCCCGCATCGAGGAGAACAGGCCCAGGGTGCGGCCACCGGCGGCCTCGATCAGCTCGGCGAGCTCGTCCAGCATCGCCGGACGGTCGGGCTCGCGGCCCGGCGGCGGCAGATGCCGCGCGACGTAGAGGATGCCCTGCTTGGGGTAGTCGAAGGGCGAGCCGACGTCCATGGCCCGCCAGGCGGGGGTGGACTCCGCCAGCGGCTCGCCGACGTCGTCACGGCCCGCTCCGCCGGCCGGGGCCTTCCCGTCCTCGCCGAGCCTGCCCTCCGGGCCGAGGCCAAGTGAGAGCCCGACTCCGTTGAAGTCGCCGCCCAGCTTCAGCGTGGCCGAGGTGAGGACGACCGAGCGCTCCTTGTAGAGGTTCTCCCGCAGCAGTCCGGAGACGCTCAGCGGGGCGACCCGCAGCGAGGAGGTGCCGGCGCCGAAGCGGTCGTTGTTCTCGATCCACAGCACGTCGTACTCGGAGCCCTCCAGCATCCGGTCGGTGGTGTCGTGGATGGTCTCCACCGAGGCCAGCGCCTGCTTGCGGACCGCGTCCTCGTCGCTGACGCCCTTGTCACGCACTTCGCCGATGGAGGTGATGACGGCGCGGGACGCCTCGCGGATGGCGGCGACGGCGTAGCCGATGTTCTCCGGCAACTCCTCGACCCGGCCCGGCTGGGCGATCTCCATCAGCCCGTGGAAGTTCTCCGCGGCGGCCTGGAGCTGGTCCACCGCCTTCTCGTTGGCGAGTTTGGCCGCCCGCTTCACCGCACGGTTGACCGCGCCGGTGGTCAGCTCGGCGGTGGCGATACCGGTGACCCGGGAGACCAGTTCATGGGCCTCGTCGACGATCAGCAGCTCGTGCTCGGGGAGGACCGGCGCGCCCTCCAGCGCGTCGATGGCGAGCAGCGCGTGGTTGGTGACCACCACGTCGGCGAGCTTGGCACGTTCGCGCGCTGACTCCGCGAAGCACTCGCCGCCGTAGGGACAACGGGTGGCTCCCAGACACTCCTTGGAGCTGACCGCCATCTGCGCCCAGGCCCGGTCGGAGACGCCGGGTGACATGTCGTCACGGTCGCCCGTCTCGGTCTCGTCGGCCCAGTCCCGGAGCCGCATGATGTCCTGGCCGAGCTTGCTGGTCGGGCCGCCCAGCACCTCGGCCGGGTCGAACAGCCCCTCGCCGTCGTCACTGGGCGCGCCCTCGTGCACCCGGTGCAGGCAGAGGTAGTTGGAGCGGCCCTTGAGCATCGCGAACTGGGGACGGCGGCGCAGTAGCGGCTGCAGCGCGTCCACGGTGCGCGGCAGGTCGCGCTCCACCAGCTGCCGCTGCAGGGCCAGGGTGGCGGTGGCCACCACCACCCGGTCACCGTGGGCGAGGGCGGGGACGAGGTAGGCGAGCGACTTTCCGGTGCCGGTGCCGGCCTGCACCAGCAGGTGCTCGCCGCCGTCGACGGCGGCGGCGACCGCCTCCGCCATGGCGATCTGCCCGGGGCGCTCCACGCCGCCGACGGCGGTGACGGCGGCGTGCAGGAGTTCCCCGATCCGGCCGGACCCGGCGGGGGTTTCCGCCTCGCCTGCCGGGGAGGCCGATGGGTTGTCGTCGGTGGCGCCCTCGCCGGGCGTGGGAAGTTCAGTCATGGCTCGCCCAGCCTAGAGGTCGGCACTGACATGCGGGCATCACACAGTGGCGGGCGCGGACCCGGACGCGGCTTCGGACGCTGATTCCGCTGACGGGGCCGAGGGCCGCGGCACCCCGAAGGTGGTCCAGGCGGTACGCCCGGGAAGGCGGTGCACGGTGCGGTCGGCGACGGCGTTGAGGATGGTGGCGGCCCGGTGCGCACCGAGGCCCAGGTCGGGCGTGCCCACCCCGTGCGTGTGGAGTTCGGCGTTCTGCACGTAGATGCCGCCGGTGACCTCGGCGTCCAGGCCGATCCGGTGCTCCAGGTCCACCACCAGGCGCCCCTGGTCGTCCCGGAGGACGAGTTCGCCCAGCGGGTCGAGCAGGGCCGGGCGGCGGGCGGCGTGACCGGTGGCCAGGATCACCGAGTCGGTGCGCCGGGTGTAGCCGATCCCGGTCTGCAGGTGCCGGCAGTGCAGTTCCAGGCCGCCGCTGGACGCACGACGGGCCGCCTCGACCTCGGTGCCCGGCAGGATCTCGACGTCGGCCGGGGCCGCGCCGAGGGTGCGGTCGTAGAGGGCCGAGTGGATGTCGGCCAGGGTCTCCGCGCTGGCCGCCTTGTAGAGCTGCCACTGGGCCGGCACCAGGGCGTCCTTGGTGCGGGCCGGCAGGGCGTGGAAGTAGCGGGTGTAGTCGGGGGTGAAGTGCTCCAGGCCCATTTTGGAGTACTCCATCGGGGCGATGGCCCGGCTGCGGGTGATCCAGCGCAGCTGCCGTCCGGGTGCCTGACCGCGGCTGCGGAGCAGGTCCAGGAAGACCTCGGCGCCGGACTGGCCGGAGCCGACGACGGTGACGTCGGTGCTGTCCGCCAGCGTGTCCCGCACGGACAGGTAGTCCTCGGCATGGTGCGCGACGCCGGCGCCCTGGAGTTCCGCGAACGCCGCGGGGACTACGGGTTCGGTGCCGATGCCCAGGACGATGTTGCGGGTCGCCACCGACTCGCCGTCCGGCAGCCCGATCCGGAACAGCCGGCTGTCCGCGTCCCAGGTGACCGCGTGCACCGGGCTGGAGAAGCGGCAGTTGGGCAGGCGGCCGGCGGCCCAGCGGCAGTAGTGCTCGTACTCGCGGCGGCTCAGATGGGACCGCTCGGCGAAGTAGAAGGGGAACAGCCGGTCGTGCTCGTGCAGGTAGGCGAGGAAGGTCCAGCGGCTGGTGGGATCGACCAGGGAGACCAGGTCGGCGAGGAAGGGCACCTGCATGGTCGCCCCCTCCACCATGAGGCCAGGGTGCCAGCTGAACTCGGCCTTGGCGTCCAGGAAGAGCGTCCGGAGCTCGGCGACACCGTCGGCCAGGGCGGCCAACGAGAGGTTGAAGGGGCCCAGGCCGACACCGACCAGGTCGTAGGGCGCGGCGGAGCTGGCGACTTCGGTGGTGTCCACGGCGGAGGTGCTTTCGTCAGGGGAACGGGTTCGGTGACGGGTGGTCAGACACGGTCGCGGACCATCAGGGCGGCCCGCTTGGCCGGCAGGTCGAGGTCCTGATGGTGGCGGAATCCCGCCTTGAGGAAGGCCCGTACGGAGGGGATGTTGCGCACATCGGGCTCGGCCACCACCCGCGCGGCCGAGTGGCGCTCCCTCAGCGCGCGCTCCGCGACGGCCCGCAGCAGCCGGGGGCCGACGCCGCGGCCCCGGCACTCGGGCGGCCCGAGCAGCAGGTGCACCCCGGTGTCGTGGGGCCGGGCCGGGTAGTGCCGGGCGATCGGGTCGAGATCGGCCCGGTAGAGCTCCCAGTAGCTCATCGGCGTGCCGTCCAGCAGTCCGAGGCAGGGGGCACTGCGGCCGTCGCCGTCGAGTTGGGCGCTGATGTGCTGCTCCGTCAGCTCGGCCGGTCCGGAGAGTTCCCAGAAGGCGGCGACCACCGGGTCGTTCATCCAACCCGCGACCAGGGACAGGTCCCTCGGCAGCCGTACCGGGTGCAGCCGGAACTGGCCGACCGGGGTGTCCATCACGCCCCAGCGGCCGATCCCGTCGAGCAGGTCGGCGGCGGGCAGCCGGGGCCGCGGCGGGCGCGCCGGCGCCTGCGCCGGGACGGCGCCGCGCGACGGGGGGAGGGAGTCCGGGGGGAGGGAGTGCGGGGCGAGGTGGTGCGGGGTGAGCACGTGGTGCCAGGGCACCGGACGCCCCGGTCCCGAGCCCGGTCCTGACCCCGGTGCGGGGATCGGCGGCCGGCTCACCGGGACGCCCCCGGGGCCGGTGCGGAGCCGGCGCCGGGGCCGGCGGCGACCTGGCCCGGGCCGGCAGCCGTCACCAGCGGATTGTCGACGGTGACGTACACCGACTGTGTCTCCACCGGGCCGACCAGCTCGTCCAGGCCGTTCAGCCGGGTGCGCAGATTGGCCTTGCAGCGCAGGGTCGGGGCGTCGAGGAGTCGGGCAGGCAGGCCGGACCCGGTGGCGGCCGCGGCGGAGCCGGCCAGGAATCGGCGCAGTGCGGCCAGCAGCAGCTGCTCGTCCGCGAGCCGTTGCGACCCGAACGCGCCGACCAGGCCCAGCAGATGGTTGATGCCGAGGTAGTAGCCGAAGCGCTCGTCGGCGACGGTGTCCGGGACGAAGGTGTCGCTCCGGGTGCCGATCCCGGGCAGTCGGGCGTCCAGGGCGGCCGCGCGCGACTCCCGGAAGTAGTAGCCCTGGTTGTCCCGGTAGCGGCCGCCGACCGGCCAGCCGTGGGCGTCCAGCTCCACCAGGCTGTTCTGCTGGTGCGCCTCCAGCGCGATCCCGGCCTGCCCGTCCAGCCAGAGCAGCGGCAGCACCACGACGTCGAGGTAGCGCAGGAACCACTCGGTGGCCACGGTGGCGGTGGGGCGGCCGCTGCGGGCTGCGAGCCGGTGCAGCAGGTCGCCCAGTCGGGAGGCTGCCGGAATGCCGCCCTCGGTGCGGCTCGGGCGTTCGGCGACCAGGCCGGCCACGCACAGCACCCGCTCCGCGGCGCCGAAGGGGTTCTGCCGGATCACGGTGTCCAGACCTCCGGCTCCCTCGGTACCCGCCGCCCCCGCCAGGTCCGCGCCGATCCAGGCCGGATCGCGGACGATGTCGAAGCCGGGGTGGGCGGCCCGCCACTCCTCGCCGAGTCCGCCGGCGAGCAGCCGGTGCACCTCCACGCCCCGGTGCAGTTCCTTGCGCAGGTTCTCCCGGCGGGAGTTGGTGATCCGCAGCCCCAGCGACAGCTTCAGCATGAACGGGGCGCCGGGCCGGTGCACCGTGCGCAGCGAGGAGGTGGGGTACCAGAGCGGCCCGGACGGCCCCAGGTCGTGCAGCCGTCCCTCGCCGAGCAGCCGGTGGACGTCCTGCCGGTGCGTCAGTTCCCGGGCTTGCCAAGGGTGCAGCGGAAGTGCGACGGTGCCGGGCGGCAGCGGCCGGGCGTCCGGTCCGCGCAGCGCGGCGGTGATCGCCGCGGCCGGGGAGGGCAGCGCCGAGTCCGAGGCGGCCAGCTCCTGGTCGACGGCGAACCAGTGCAGCCGGTGCGCACCGCGCAGTTCCGGCGAGAAGGCGGCGGCCTCGGACTCGCCCAGGCCCTCGCGGCTCTTGGGGGTGGGATGCAGTGGATGCCCCAGCAGCAGGGCCTGTTCACCGTCCAGGAACGGGCTGGTGCCGGGCGGCGGCTCCGGGGCGCGCCGGTGTTCGGCGATGAACGCGGCGGTGCGGCGGACCGAGTCCACGACGCGTCCGGCGAGGTCGGCGACATGGCGCGGGGCGACGGGTTCGCCGCCGGAGCCGCCGCGGGCCAGCAGCGCCGCGACGGTGACCGCGTCGACCGGATGGCCGCCCTCCCGGCCGCCGGCCCCCGCGACCAGGACCGCGCGGCCGAAGCGGTGCCAGCCGCAGGGCGACCAGTAGCGGACCGGGACCACCAGGTGCAGCCCGTCGCCCAGGGCCACGGTGAGCAGGTCGCCCGGTGGACCGGTGATGCCGGTCTCCCGTACCCAGCAGCGCAGCAGGCTCTCGGTGGCCGCGCAGTCGGCGGCCACCGCCGGATCCGGGTGCAGCAGCGGATCGGTGTCCGCCGCCGGGTCCGGTCCGGTCTGGCCCTGCGCGGGGACTCCGCCACGGGCAGCAGTGCTCACGAGTTGGTCTCCCGTTGTTCGTCGGCGTCCGGCGGTTCGCTGTCGGCGCCTGCGGCGAGGACGAGTTCGATCAGTCGGTCCAGCTCGGCCGTGCTGGTGCCGGGGTTCAGCAGGGTGAGCTTGAGCCGCACCGAGCCCGGCCCGCTGCCGAGTTCGGTGCGGCCGACGACGGCGCTGCCCTGTTCGAGCAGGCGTCGGCGGAGCGCGGCGTTCACCCGGTCCGTCTCCGCACCCGCTGCGGCGCCCCGCTGCGGCAGGTACCGGAACAGCACCGTGGTGAGCACCGGCTCCGCGGTCAGCTCCAGTCGGGGTTCGGCGGCGATCCGCTCCGCCGCGTACCCGGCGAGGTCGTGGCAGCGGTCGACCAGCGCGCCGAGACCGGCCCGGCCGAGGGTGCGCAGGGTGACGGCGACCTTGAAGGCGTCCGCCCTACGGGTGGTCCGCAGCGAACGGCCCAGCAGCGAGGTGTAACCGGCGTCTTCGTCGTCCTCCGGATTGAGGTAGGCGGCACGCTGCTCCAGCGGTGCGAACATGACCGCCTCGCGTACCAGCAGCACCCCGGCAGCGATCGGCTGCCAGCCGAGTTTGTGCAGGTCCAGCCCGATGGTGTCGGCCTCCGACAGCCCGTCCAGCAGCGGTGCCAGCCGCCGCGAGAACAGCGCTCCGCCCCCGTAGGCGGCGTCGACGTGCAGCCGAACCCGGTGCCGGCGGGCGACGGCCGCGACCGCGGCGAGCGGGTCGACGGCCCCCAGGTCGGTAGTCCCGGCCGTTGCGACGACGCAGCAGGGCACCCGTCCGGCGGCCCGGGCGTCGGCGAGGGCCCAGTCCAGCACCCGGGGGTCCATCCGGCCGTCCGGCGCGGTCTGCACCGGGACGACGGCGTCCCGGTCCAGGCCCAGCAGCGCGGCGCCCCTGGCGATGGAGAAGTGGGCGGCCTGCGAGCAGTGCACGGTGAGCCGTCCGGAGGCGAACTGCTCCCTGGGGAAGGCGTCCCGGGCCAGCAGCAGCGCCATCAGATTGGACTCGGTTCCGCCGCCGGTCAGTACGCCGGCTGCGGCCTCCGGCCGGGCAAAGCCGACCAGTCCGGCGAGCGCCCGGACCACCGCCAGCTCCACCGACGTGCTGCCGGGGGCCTGGTCCCAGGAGTCCAGCGAGGGATTGACCGCGGCCGTCGCCAGCTCCGCCGCGACCGCGACGGCCAGCGGCGGCACATGCAGATGGGCCGCGCAGGCGGGGTCGGCAGGATCGGCGGCGGTGGCGGCCAGCGCTTCGACCAGTGCTTCCAGCGCGCCCGGATCGCCTTGCTCGGGAAGGAGCGCCGACGGCGCCAGCAGCGCCCGCAGCCGCTCCGCCACGGCCGCGGGGCCGCCGGGCGGCAGCGGGCCGCCCCGGCGCGCTGCACCCCGGCGCAGCGCCGCGAGCACCTCCGCGACCAGCGGCTGGAGCGCACCCGGGCCCGCGGTTCCGCCCGCGAGAGCGGATCCCGGCGGGCGGTCGAACGGCTTCGGCGCGGTCACCGGTACTCCCCCGCCCGGGCCGGCGGAAGGCCGCGGTGCGCCGCCGAGGCGGCGTGGACGGCCTCGCCCAGGCGCTCCAGCACGGTCTCCGCCTGCTCGTCGGTCATGGTCAACGGTGGCAGCAGCCGCAGCACGCTGTCATGGCGGCCGCCCAGTTCCACGATCAGCCCGCGCCGCAGTGCCTCCTGCCGCACCGCCGCAGCCAGCCCCGGCGCGGCCGGACGCGCACCGAGCGGGTCGGCGTCCGCCTCCGGGTCGACGATCTCCACCCCCAGCATCAGCCCGCGGCCGCGGACGTCGCCCATGGCCGGCAGCAGGCAGTGCAGCGCGCGCAACCCGGCCAGCATCCGCTCGCCGAGGGCCGCGGCCCGCTCCGCCAGCCTCTCCTCCCGCACGAAGCGCAGCGTCGCGGCGCCGGCCGCCATGGCGAGCTGATTGCCCCGGAAGGTGCCCGCGTGCGCGCCGGGCGCCCAGACGTCGAGCTCACCCCGGTAGACGACGGCGGCCAGCGGAAGGCTGCCGCCGACCGCCTTGGACACCACCATGACGTCGGGGACCACGCCGGAGTGCTGCACCGCCCAGAACGCCCCGGTCCGGCCCACGCCGGTCTGCACCTCGTCGACGATCAGCGGAATGCCGTGGGCGGCGCTGATCCTGCGCATCTCGCGCAGCCAGCCGTCGGGGGCGGGAAGCACACCTCCCTCCCCCTGGACCGGTTCGACGATCATCCCGGCGGCCGGCTCCACCCCGCCCTTGGGGTCCGCCAGCAGCGACTCGGTCCAGCGCGCCGCGATCCGCGCGGCCTCCGGACCGCCCAGCCCGAACGGGCAGCGGTAGTCGTAGGGGAACGGCAGCCGTACCGGGCGCCCCGACGCGCCGCCGAGCCCGGCCGCGCGGTCTCCACCGGCGGCCAGTGCCCCCGCGGTCATGCCGTGGTAGGCCCCGGTGAAGGCGAGCAGGCCGCTGCGCCCGGTGGCGGTGCGGACCAGCTTGAGGGCCGCCTCGACCGCGTCCGTGCCGGCCGGCCCGCAGAACTGGATCCTGGCGTCGCGGGCGAACTCCTCCGGCAGCGAGGCGAAGAGCTCGGTGGTGAACGCGTCCTTGACCGGCGTCGCCAGGTCCAGCACGTGCAGCGGAGCGCCGGAGTCCAGCAGCTCGCGGATCGCCTGCAGCGCCACCGGGTGGTTGTGGCCCAGGGCGAGGCTCCCGGCTCCGGAGAGGCAGTCCAGATAGCGTCTGCCGTCCGCCCCCTCCACCGTCATGCCCTGCGCCCGCACCGGGACGATCGGCAGCGAACGGGCGTAGGTACGGGCCGCGGACTCGCGGGCGGCCTGACGGCCGAGGATCGCCTCGGGATCGACGGCGGAAGCGGCGGCGGCTGGGCCCGGGGTCGGCAGGGCCCCGGCTGGTGGCAGGACGGTCGGCGGCACGGCCTCGGTTCCTCCTGGCTGGTCAGGGCGGTCCGCAGGGCCCGGCGCCGCCCCCGGAGGGACCGCTCCGCGCGCTGGGATGGGCACCCCCTCGGGTGACGCCCCTTTGGTCTAACGAGCCAGCACCCTCCCAATCACGCGCGATCTCAGCCACGATCGCGGATCCGCCCGGAAACGGCGACGGGCGGCCGCGCCCCGGGGGGGAACGGCCGCCCGTCGCAGGCCGGCTGAGACCGGGTCAGCTCGCCTGGGCAGCCAGGCTGTAGCGCTCCAGCTCGGCCGCCAGGTCCGGCAGCACCCGGGCCTTGAGCAGGGTGCCCTCGCCGGTGTGCTCCTCGGAGAGCACCTCGCCGTCCTGGTGCACCCGGGAGACCAGGTCGCCGCGGGTGTAGGGGACCAGGGTGGTGACCTCGACCGCGGGCCGCGGCAGCTCGTTCTCGATCAGCCGCAGCAGCTCCTCCATGCCCTCGCCGGTGCGGGCCGACACCACGATGGCGTGCGGCTCGCGACGCAGCAGTCGCGCCAGGACCTCGGGGTCCGCCGCGTCCGCCTTGTTGATCACGACGATCTCGGGCACGTTCTGGGCGTCCACCTCGACGATGACCTCGCGCACCGCGGCCAGCTGGGACTCCGGCTCCGGGTGCGAGCCGTCGACCACGTGCAGGATCAGGTCGGCGTCGCCGACCTCCTCCATGGTGGAGCGGAACGCCTCGACCAGGTGGTGCGGCAGGTGCCGGACGAATCCGACCGTGTCGGCCAGGGTGTAGATCCGGCCGCCCGGCGTCTCGGCCCGGCGGACCGTCGGGTCCAGGGTCGCGAACAGCGAGTTCTCCACCAGCACACCGGCCCCGGTGAGCCGGTTGAGCAGCGAGGACTTGCCCGCGTTGGTGTAGCCGGCGATGGCCACCGAGGGGACCTGGTTCCGGCGCCGCTCCTGCCGCTTGGTCTCGCGGCCCTTCTTCATGTCGGCGATCTCCCTGCGGAGCTTCGCCATCCGCTCGCGGATCCGTCGCCGGTCCGTCTCGATCTTGGTCTCGCCGGGACCGCGGGTGGCCATACCGCCACCGCCGCCGGCCGAGGAGCCGCCGCCACCACCCATCTGCCGGGAGAGCGAGGCGCCCCAGCCGCGCAGCCGCGGCAGCATGTACTGCATCTGCGCCAGCGAGACCTGGGCCTTGCCCTCACGGGACTTGGCGTGCTGCGCGAAGATGTCCAGGATCAGGGCGGTACGGTCGACCACCTTGACCTTGACCACGTCCTCCAGGTGGATCAGCTGGCCCGGGCTGAGCTCACCGTCACAGACCACGGTGTCGGCGCCGGTGGACTCGACGATCTCCCGCAGCTCACGGGCCTTGCCGGAACCGATGTAGGTGGCCGGGTCGGGCCGGTCGCGGCGCTGGATCACGCCGTCGAGGACCTCGGAACCGGCGGTCTCGGCGAGTGCGGCGAGCTCCGCCAGGGAGTTCTCCGCCTCCTCCACCGTGCCGTCGGTCCATACGCCGACCAGGACCACCCGCTCCAGGCGGAGCTGGCGGTACTCGACCTCGGTGACGTCCTGGAGCTCGGTGGAGAGCCCGGAGACCCGGCGCAGCGACGCACGGTCGCCGCGGTCGAACTGGTCGCCGTCGTAGTCGTTGCTGCGGCCTGCGCCGCCGAGGGCCTCGTCGAATCCCGCGAGGTCCTCGTCCATCAGTGCGTCCGCCCTACGGGTGGCCCGGTCCTGCAGAGGATTCTGCCGGGGGTCCTGCTGGGAGGCAGCGTCGCGGGTTTCGTACGTGGAGGTCATTGCATCCTTAGCGGAAGGGATCAGGTCCAGGAAGCGGGACAACCGCCTCCTCATCGAAGAACGTCCCAGCACTGCTGCGGATTCCCGACGACGACGATGGTCGCACGCCCTCTCCGGGGCCGTCACCCGGATTTGCCGTCTGCGGGACCGCCCGGTACACGTCGTAGACGCCGGCCACCCTGAGCATGGCCTTCATCAGCCCCGGCAGCAGCCCGGCGTCGGGAAGCGTGACCGTGTACCGGTGCCGGACCCGGAGCTCCTGCGGCGGTTCCACCGAGGCCGAGACGATGTCCGCGCCGACCGCGGAGATCGCGGCGGTGAGGTCGGCCAGCAGCCGCGGCCGGCCCAGCGCGTCGGCCTGGACGGTGACCATGTAGCCGACCGGTGCCGCGCCCTGCCCGCCGGCGTCCTGGGCCCAGGCGACCTCCACCGGCGTGCGCCCCCCGCCGGCCATGCCGCTGCCGGTGGGGCAGCCGCTGCGGTGCACCGCGATGCCGCCCTTGACGGCGAAGCCGAGCAGTTGGTCGGGCGGGACCGGGGTGCAGCACCGCGCCAGCCGCACCGCCGCACCCGGCCGCCCCGCGGCGATCACCAGGGCCCGGTCCCGCGGGTCGGGACCGGGGGCCGACGGGAGCTCGACGCCGAGCCGCTCCAGCGGCGCCCCGGCCTCCGACCCGTCCGGCTCGACCTGCGGTTGGGGATGCTCGGCGAGCCAGCGTTCGATGGCGATCCGGGCGGACGCCGTCCGCGCGTGGCCCAGCCACTCCGGGGAGGGGCCGCCCGGCTCCCCCGCCCCGACCGGGGCGTCCTCGGTCAGCACGTCCACGACGTCGCCGTCGTGCAGCTCGGTGGAGAGCGCGGCGAGCCTGCCGCCCAGCCGCACCCCGATACATCGGTGGCCGACCTCCTCGCCGAGTGCGTAGGCCGCGTCCACGCAGCTGGAGCCGACCGGCAGGTGCAGCGTCCGGCCGTCCTCGGTGACCACGGTGAGCTCTCCGTCGCCGGAGAGGTCGGCGGTGAGGGCGGACCAGAAGGTGTCCGCGTCCGGGGTCTCCCGCTGCCACTCCAGCAGCCGGCTGAGCCAGCCGGGCCGGGCCGGGTCGGTGCGGTCCAGCTCGTCCCTGCCGCCGGCCGCCTCCTCCGCGTGCGCCTCGTCCGCGCGGGCACCGGGGCTGCCCAGCGCGACCACCCCGAACTCGGCGACCTGGTGCATCCGCGCGGTGCGCACCAGGACCTCGACGACATCCTCGCCGGCCCCGCCGGGCGCGGTGGCGACGGCGGTGTGCAGCGACTGGTAGAGGTTGAACTTGGGCGCGGCGATGAAGTCCTTGAACTCCCCCGGCAGCGGTGACCAGCAGGTGTGCAGCTCACCGAGGACGGCGTAGCAGTCGGCGTTCTCCTCCACCACGACCAGGACCCGGGCGAAGTCGCAGGGCGCGAGCTCGCCGCGGCGCAGCCGGCTGCGGTGCACCGAGACGGCATGCCGGGGGCGTACCGACACCTCGGCCTGGATCCTGGCCTCGCGCAGCTGCCGCCGCAGCGCGCCGGCGAAGTCCGCCAGCGGGTCGAGCCCCTCCTGCTGGGCGGTCTCCCTGGCCGCGATCAGCGCCCGGGTCTCCGCGTACTCCTCGGGGTGCAGGGTGGCCAGGACGATGTCCTCCAGCTCGGTCTTGACGACCTGGATGCCGAGCCGCTCGGCCAGCGGGATCAGCACGTCCCTGGTGACCTTGGCGATCCTGATCCGGCTGGCCGGCTTCATGTGCCGGATGGTGCGCATGTTGTGCAGCCGGTCGGCCAGCTTGATGACCATCACCCGGACGTCCTCGCCGGTGGCCAGCAGCATCTTGCGGAAGGTCTCCGCCTCGGCGGCGGCGCCGAAGTCCACCTTCTCCAGCTTGGTGACGCCGTCGACCAGGTAGGCGACCTCCTGGCCGAAGCCCTCCCTGACCTGATCGAGCGTCACCGCGGTGTCCTCGACCGTGTCGTGGAGCAGCGAGGCGACCAGCGTCGTGGTCTCGGCGCCGAGTTGGGCCAGGATCATGGTGACCGCGAGCGGATGGGTGATGTACGGCTCGCCGCTCTTGCGGGTCTGCCCGCGGTGCGAGGCCTCGGCCAGCTGGTAGGCCCGGTCGAGCAGGGCGAAGTCCGCCTGCGGGTGCTGGGCCCGGTGCGCCCGTATCACCGGCTCCAGGGCGTCGGCGAACTGCGGCCGCCCGCCGCCGACGAGAAGCGCCGCGAAGCCGGCCCGGCCCAGCCCGGAACGCGCCCTGGCCCGACGCAGGCCACCGCTGCCCGCCTCGCCGCCCTGGTTCGGCGGAGAGACGGTTCTGCGACCGCCCAGGGGAACGGCTGGGAGATCACCGGCATCGACGTTCATGCACACCTCCGGCAGCGATCACCGGAGCGGCTCGGCACCCCGATGGTCCATGCTAGCGATTGCAACACGCGCAGCGATGCCGCGTGTTCCCAACGTCACCTTGATCACCCGTTCGGGGGATTTGAACCGGCGCGGAATTGGCAAGGTTCTAAGGTTGCCCGAAAACCGCCCCGGCGCAGGCCGGCTGAGGCCGGATCAGGACTCCAGCCAGTCGGCGGACAGCTCGCCCTCCGCGACGATCACCGCGGGACCGGTCATCTCGACGACGCCGTCCACCCGTTCGGTGATCACCAGCCGGCCGCCGGGGACGTCCACGGTGTAGGTGACCGGCTGCCCGGTCACCGCCGGGTCGGCGCCGTCCCTGCGTGCGGCGGCGACCATGACCGCGCAGGCGCCGGTGCCGCAGGAGCGGGTCTCCCCGGAGCCGCGCTCGTGCACCCGCATGGCGACGTGGCGCGGCCCGCGGTCCACCACGAACTCCACGTTGACACCGGTCGGGTAGGCCGAGGCGGGCTCGACGGACGGGGCCGCGTACAGGTTCCCGGCCTGCGCGAGGTCGTCCACGAAGGCCACCGCGTGCGGATTGCCCATGTTGACGTTGAGCGCGGGCCAGTCGTACTCCCCCACCGACACCGTGACGGACCCGGGCCCGGGCAGTTCGGCCCGTCCCATCCGCACGGTGACCTCGCCGGGCGCGCCGGGCCGGTCGGCCGCGACGTGGACCTGGCGTACGCCCGCACGGGTGGCCACCGCCAGATCGCCGCTCTTGGCCAGGCCGGCCAGTACAAGGTAGCGGGCGAAGACCCGGACGCCGTTGCCGCACATCTCGGCCACGCTGCCGTCGGAGTTGCGGTAGTCCATGAACCACTCCGCCTCGGCGGCCATCGGCAGCGCCTCGGGGTGGGCGGCCGAGCGCACCACCCGCAGCACCCCGTCCGCGCCGATCCCGGCCCGCCGGTCGCACAGCCGGGCGACCAGGGCGGGCGGCAGGTCGAGGACGCCGTCGGGGTCGGGCAGGATGACGAAGTCGTTCTCGGTCCCATGGCCCTTGAGGAATCTGGAGCCCTTGAGGAACCTGGGGCCGTTGACGACTCGCGGACTGTTCAAGATCTCGCTCACCCCTCCATCGTAGGGGGAGCCGCTCCGGGCCGGACTCCCGCTCAGGCGCCGATGCGGGCGACCCGCCACCAGCCCAGCGCCAGCGCCAGCGCCACCAGCGCGGCGTAGGCGAGCAGGGCGCGCCAGCCGGCCCGGCGCCCCGAACCCTGCCGGGGCAGTCCCGGCCAGGCGTATCCGGCCCGGCGGGCGGCCATGCCGCCCCATCCGGCCGAGGCGGTGGTCAGCAGCAGCCCGAGCATGCCCACGAACCGGCCGGCGTCCCCGGACTGGAAGGCCAGCGGAAAGGCGAAGAGCAGCGAGCCGAGGATGGCCAGGGCGGCGATGGGGATGATCTGCCAGAGTCGGAGCAGGCCCGCGGGACGCAGCTCCCGGCCTTCGAGCGCGGCCTCGGCGACGCTGTCAGCCGGCGGCAGCGGTGTCAGTTCCGACCGCGGCCGCTTGGAGAGGTCGATCAGCGCCGGGTGCGGCAGGGGCGGTCCGTCGATACCGAAGGGGTCGTCCGGAAGACGATGGGTTTCGGGGCCGGTATCCATCGACACGCGGCCTCCCTGGCGATTGGTGCCGGTGGTGATCCACGACGGCGGAATGTCTCCCTCAGAGCTCGATGATGGCACGTGGGCACCGGCCGACCATGCTCTCCAGGGCCGGATCGGTGATCCGTGGCCATGACGTGATCAGCCCGTAACCGCCAGCCCCCGCAAGGCTCCACGCGCACACCCGGATGTGCGCCGGGGGCGCGCGATCCGCCGCTTCCACGCCTCTGGGCAGCGACTCTTGCTGTGCGGCGGCTGTCAGCGGCCACCCGTCGGGCGCCCGGACTCAGCCCCCGGCCACCAGCTCCAGCGAACGGCGCAGCAGCTCCGAGCCGTCGGCCGCGTCCTCCGGGCCGAGCCAGTGCACCCGCGGGTCCCGGCGGAACCAGGACTCCTGCCGCCGGGCGAACCGCTTGGTGGCCCGCACGGTCTCCTCGCGCGCCTCCCGCTCGCCGCACTCCCCGTCCAGTTGGGCCAGTGCCTGCTGGTACCCGAGGGCCCTGGAGGCGGTACGGCCCTCGCGCAGCCCGGCCGCCGAGAGCTTCTCCACCTCGGCGACGAGTCCGGACTCCCACATCCGGTCGACCCGCAGGGCGATCCGCCGGTCCAGTTCCGGCCGCGGCACCAGCACGCCGATCTGCACCGCGTCGTAGACCGAGTCATGGCCCGGCAGATTGGCGGTGAAGGGCTTCCCGGTGATCTCCACGACCTCCAGGGCCCGGACGATGCGCCGCCCGTTGGAGGGCAGGATGGCCTGTGCCGCGGGCGGGTCCAACTCGGCCAGCCTGCGGTGCAGTTCGCCCGGTCCGACCAGGTCCAGCTGCTGCTCCAGCCGGGCCCGTACCAGCGGGTCGGTGCCCGGGAACTCGAGTTCGTCGATGGCGGCGCGGACGTACAGCCCCGAGCCGCCGACCAGTACCGGGGTACGCCCCTGGGCCAGCAGCGCGTCGATGGTCGCCCGCGCCATCCGCTGGTACTCGGCCACGCTGGCGGCGACCGTCACGTCCCAGACGTCCAGCAGGTGGTGCGGGACGCCCTGGCGCTCCTCGACGGTGAGCTTGGCGGTGCCGATGTCCATGCCCCGGTACAGCTGCATGGAGTCGGTGTTGACCACCTCGCCGCCGAGCTCCCTGGCCAGGGCCACGCCGAGGTCCGACTTGCCTGCGGCGGTGGCGCCGACGACGGCGATGACACGGGGTGCGCGGGGGTTGTTCACCCGACAAGTCTCCCAAACGCACGCATGCACCCGCTCCACAGCTGCACCGTGCGGTGATCGACAGTACGGTGTGCCTAAGTACGGGCGTTTTGTCCAGGTAATCGGCCAGGCCGCCCCGGCCCGCTACGCAGGAGCAATCATGGGTCTCTCGGACACTCTGAAAGGCGCGCTCGGTCAGGCCAAGGAGAAGGCCACCGAGTTCGCCGAGAAGCACAACTCGACCATCGACTCCGGCCTGGACAAGGTCGGCGAGATGGCCGACAAGGCCACCAAGGGCAAGTACAGCGACAAGATCACCACGGGCCGCGACAAGGCCAAGGAGGCCCTGGACAAGGTCCACCACGAGCCGGACACCACGGTCCAGGGCGAGACCGTGGAGCGCGAGGACCCGCCTGCGTCCTGATCAGGTCCAGGCGGCGACGAAGTAGCCGACGCCGTACGGAGCGTCCTCGTAGAGCAGCTCGGCGTCGAGCGAACCGGCCGCGGCACCCGCGAGCACCTGCCAGGGTGCCCGGCCGGAGGCCATCAGCTCGTACGCCAGCTCGTCGTCCAGGGTGGACAGCTCGCCGTCGGCGTCCGCCGTGGCCAGCCCGCGGGACACCACCGCGTCGAAGCCCTCGGCCCGGTCGTCCAGGTAGCCGGGGGCCTTCAGCGAGCGGCGGGCGCTGCCCTCGCCGACGACCAGCAGGCCCACCCGTCCGGCCGACTGCGCCAGCCTGACCCCGTTGGCGGCGCACAGGTCCGGTTCCAGGTAGTCGGGCACGGCCAGGCCGCGGGCCCGTCCGGCCCAGCCCGCGCGCTGCAGCAGCCAGGCCCCCACGGTGAGCGAGGCGGGCAGCGGCTCCGGGGCGCCGCCGTCGCCGAGCACCACCGAGACGTCGACCCCGTACGGCTGGAAGGAGCCGGTGCCGCCGTCGTCGAAGCTGCTGTGCTCGGCATCGGGACCGACCACCCAGACCACCTCGGGCTCCGCCGCGAGCACCGCGCCGAGCGCGGTGTCGCAGGCGGTGCGCAGTCCGTCCAGCTCGGGTGCGGCGCCCGAGGCGACCTCGGGGACCAACAGCGGCGGACAGGGGCAGACGGCGGCGGCGACCAGCATGGGTCCGACCCTACCGTCGTCCGGCCGTGCGGTTCAGCGGCAGCTCGGGGCCTCGGCCAGCGGCAGCGGTGCCGGGACGCCGACGGACGGCAGCCCCAGCATCACCCCGGCGGGCGCCGGCGGAGCCGCCTGCCGCCGCTCCCAGGCGTCACCCGCACGGGTGCGCCGCACGGACAGCGGCGCGCCCTCGGCCAGCAGGTGGTGCGGAGCGGCGTAGGTGATCTCCACCCCCACCATGTCCCCGGGCCGGACGCCCTCCTCGGGGCGGGTGAAGTGGACCAGGCGGCTGTCGGGGGCACGGCCGGAGAGCCGGTCGGTGTGCTGGTCCTTACGGCCCTCGCCCTCCGCGACCAGCACCTCCAGCACCTTGCCGACCTGCTTCTTGTTCTCCTCCCAGGAGATCTCCTCCTGGAGCGCGACCAGGCGCAGGTAGCGCTCCTGGACGACCTCCTTGGGGACCTGCCCCTCCATGTCGGCCGCGGGGGTGCCGGGCCGCTTGGAGTACTGGAAGGTGAACGCCTGCGCGAAGCGGGCCTCGCGGACCACGTGCATGGTCTGCTCGAAGTCCTCCTCGGTCTCGCCGGGGAAGCCCACGATGATGTCGGTGGAGATGGCCGCGTCGGGCATGGCCGCGCGCACCTTCTCGATGATCCCGAGGTAGCGCTCCTGCCGGTAGGAGCGCTTCATGGCCCGCAGCACGCTGTCCGAGCCGGACTGCAGTGGCATGTGCAGCTGGTGCATCACGTTCGGCGTCTCCGCCATGGCCGCGATCACGTCGTCGGTGAAGTCCTTGGGGTGCGGGGAGGTGAAGCGGACCCGCTCCAGCCCGTCGATCCCGCCGCAGGCGCGCAGCAGCTTGGAGAACGCCTGCCGGTCGCCGATGTCCTGCCCGTAGGCGTTGACGTTCTGCCCGAGCAGGGTGACCTCGACCACGCCCTCCGCGACCAGCGCCTCGACCTCGGCCAGGATGTCGCCGGTCCGGCGGTCCTTCTCCTTGCCGCGCAGCGCCGGGACGATGCAGAAGGTGCAGGTGTTGTTGCAGCCGACCGAGATCGACACCCAGGCGGCGTAGGCCGACTCGCGCCGGGTGGGCAGGGTGGAGGGGAACACCTCCAGCGACTCCAGGATCTCGACCTGGGCCTCCTCCTGGACCCGGGCGCGTTCCAGCAGCGCGGGCAGGTGGCCGATGTTGTGGGTGCCGAAGACCACGTCGACCCAGGGGGCGCGCTTGACGATGGTCTCCCGGTCCTTCTGCGCCAGGCAGCCGCCGACCGCGATCTGCATCCCCGGCCGGACCGCCTTGACCGACGCCAGCTGCCCCAGGTTGCCGTAGAGGTGGTTGTCGGCCTTCTCGCGCACCGCGCAGGTGTTGAACACCACGACGTCGGCGCTGTCGCCCGACGGCGCCTTGGCGTAGCCGGCGTCCTCGAGCAGGCCGGCCAGCCGCTCGGAGTCATGGACGTTCATCTGACATCCGTGCGTGCGGATCTCATAGGTCTTGGAAGCTTCTGCGGTACCCACGCCCACAAGGGTACGGGCAGGGCGGAGCGACCAGATCCCGAGCGGCTCCCGACCAGGTTCCGCGCTTCCCGAAGGGGGGTACGACTGGCAGGATCACCCGCATGGCGGATACCTGGCGGCTCCACGACCTCCTCTCCCGAGGGGTGCGCTCGCCCGCCGTCCGGGTGCTGACCGTCATGGCGGCGCTGGCCGCCGCCGCCCTCGGCTACTGGCTGGCGGCACCGCACGGGGTGGCCTACCCCAGGGGCGTGTACGGGATGGCGACCGGATCCAGCGGCGGCGTGTACGAGAAGTACGGCCAGCTACTGAAGCCCAATGTGGACCGGGACCTGCCCGGCGTGCGGCTGCGCCTGGACTCCTCGGCCGGCGGCCCCGACAACCTGGCCAGGATCGCGAGCGGACGGGACGACTTCGGCATCGCGACGGCCGACGCGGTGGCCCACTACACCGGTCCGAACGCCGGCGAGCTGCGGGCGATGGGACGGCTCTACGACGACTACGTCCAGCTGGTGGTACCGACGGACTCCAGCATCAGGAGCGTCTCCGACCTGCGCGGCAAGAAGGTGGCGATCGGCCAGGCGAACTCCGGGGTGGCGCTGATCGCCTCGCGGATCTTCCAGGTGTCCGGGCTGGATCCGGCCAAGGGGGACCTGACCACGGTGCCGCTGGGCATCGACGAGGCGCCGACCCAGCTCTCCCAGGGCCGGATCGACGCGTTCTTCTGGTCGGGCGGCATCCCCACCTCGGGGGTCGCCGATCTCACCGACAGCTTCCACGTCCGGCTGGTACCGCTGGGCGCCCTGGCCACCGCGCTGGACACGCTGGCCACCCAGGAGGACCCGAAGGCGCGGAACAGCCAGATCTACCGCAGCTCGACCATGCCGGCCAGCGCCTACCAGCACACCGATCCGGATGTCGCGGTCCCGACCATCGCCGTCGCCAACCTCATGGTGACCCGGGCCGACGTCCCGCTCGGGCTGGTCCAGCGGGTGACCGCCGCGGTCATCGACAGCAGGGACTCCATCGGGAAGCAGGTCCACTCCGCGCAGCTGGTGGACATCCGCTCGGCGATCTACACCGATCCGCTGCCGCTGGCGGAGGGCGCCCGCAGGTACTACGTGTCGGCCAAGCCCTGAGTCCGGTCCTACCCCTCGGTGTCAGGGCCGCCGCCGGCAGAGCCCCCGCGATCGGTGCTGCCGCCCAGTTCGTGCTGCACCATCTCGCGCAGCGGTCCGCTCACCGCGGCGTCCAGCAGCCGGGTGGCCTCCACCCGCATCGCCCTGGCCAGCTCGGCGTCGACCACCGACTGGGCCAGCGGCCGCAGCCGGCGCACCGTGCCGATCGCCTCGGCCGCCTCGGCGTCGCCCAGCTGGTGTCCCGCGTAGCGGACGAAGACGTGGACGGCGCTGAACTCGACGAAGCGGCGCGCGAGATGGTCGATGTCGCCGCGGAGCTCCTCCAGGTGGGCGACGATCGCGGGCAGCGGCACGCCCAGCTCGTGCAGTTCCACGGCGACGGCCAGCAGCCCCGGGCTGGGCACCAGGAACCGGTCCGCCTCGGCCGGGTCCACCAGTGGCGGTTCCGGTTCGAGCACCCCGAGCCGGACCGCGTCGGCTATCGCCTGCTGGTCCTCCACCCCGTGGAAGGAGGCCACCAGGGCCTCCCGGCTGATCCGCTCGGCGGCCTCGTCCGTCCAGGGCGCGGTGACCTCGGCGACCAGGCCGAGGACGCCGCCCAGGCCACGGCCGCTCTCCCAGGCGTCCAGGAGTTCCTTGATGCCGGCCAGGGTGTGCCCGCGGTCCAGCAGTTGGGCGATCAGCCGCAGCCGTTCCAGGTGCTCGTGCTGGTAGACGTTGGCGCGTCCGCGCCGGTCCGCCGGGGGGAGCAGGCCGCGGTCCTGGTAGGCGCGCACATTGCGGACGGTGGTTCCCGCCGCCCGGGCGAGGTCGTCGATCCGGTACTCCGCGCGCCGTTTGGGCACCGTCGTCACGTCGTGCTCCTCCACTCCCCCGGCCGGGCCCGGCCCAGACCTGCATCGGCCCGCTAGCGCGGAACCGAGCGTACCGCCGGTTTCGGCGGCCGTGTGGGCCAGGGGACGAGGCCGGAGCGCACTTCGTCGACGAAGTCGGCGATCAGTTCGGCCAGCTGGTCCGGCCGGGTCAGCGGGAGCCAGTGGCCCGCACGGACGGTGCGCCGACGGAGTACCGGAGCCCACTGTTCGAGATCGTCGTAGAGATGCGGCGACAGATAGGGATCACGCAGCGGGACGACCAACTGGACCGGGACGGTGGCGATCCGGTCCAGGCGCGGCCGCCGCGTCAGGGGGCGGACATTGGCCCGGTAGAGCCAGGTGCCGTTGGCCGCGTCCGCACCCAGGGTGTCCGAGGGGCGGTCGTCGGCCACCGGCAGCCGCTCCATGGCCCGGCGCAGGGCGGGCCAGCACCGCCCCAGCGGACCGCGCCAGAGCAGTTCGGGCAGCCGGGGCAGCTGGAACGCGTAGATGTACCAGGAGCGCATCCCCTGTCCGGCCGCCTGGACCAGGTGACGGAGGGTGGGGCGGCGCAGCCGGGCCCGCAGCCACAGGGCGAAGTGGTCCAGGCAGGGACCGGAGATACTGGTGAACGAGGCGAGGCCGCCGCACAGCCGGGGCGAGGTGGCGAACTCCCAGCCCTGGACCGAGCCCCAGTCGTGGCCGACCAGGTGGACCGGGCCGTACGGAGCCAGTGCGTCGAGGACCGCGAGGAAGTCGTCCTCCAGCCGTTCCAGCAGGTAGTTCTCGGCCCGTGGAGCTGGCGCGGTGGACCGTCCGGCACCGCGGACGTCGTAGGCGACGACGTGGTAGCGGTCCGCGAGCCGGCTCATCACCGGCTCCCAGACCCGCTTGCAGTCGGGGTAGCCGTGCAGGAAGACCAGCGTGGGCCTGGTGGCGTCGCCGGCCTCGACGACGTCCAGCTCCACCTCGCCCGAGGACACTCGGTGCCCGACGGCTCCGGGGATCATCGCCGCTCCCTTCCGCCGTGCGGTCGTCTGCCACGCGCCAATGTGCCAGTGGGTGATGGCGTGGTCAAGGACTGCGCCGGGCCAATTCGCTGTCTCGATATATGAGACGAATCTTCTCAACCAGAGAGACAGTGCCTAGAGTCCCGGACATCGGAAGTTCCACTGACGCACCGACAGGGAGACGACCATGAGCAGCAAGGCCACCTACACCCACGGCTTCCACCCCTCCGTGCTGCGCTCGCACAGCTGGCGCACCGCGGCCAACTCCGCGGCCTACCTGGTACCGGAACTGAAACCGGGTCAGGAGCTGCTGGACGTCGGCTGCGGCCCGGGCACCATCACCGCCGACCTGGCCGGGCTGGTGGCTCCGGGCCGGGTCACCGCCGTGGACAGCTCCGCCGAGGTGGTGGCGCAGGCCGAGCGGACGGCGGCGGAGGCCGGCGTCGAGGGCATCGTCTTCGCGACCGCCGACATCCATCAACTGCCCTATCCGGACGACTCCTTCGACGTGGTACACGCCCACCAGGTGCTGCAGCACGTGGCCGACCCGGTCCAGGCGCTGCGGGAGATGCGTCGGGTCTGCCGCCCGGGCGGGGTGGTCGCGGCGCGCGACTCCGACTACGCCGCCTTCACCTGGTTCCCGGCCCGCCCCGAGCTGGACGAGTGGAACGCGCTGTACCACCGCGTCGCCCGGAGCAACGGCGGGGAGCCCGAGGCGGGGCGGATGCTGCGGTCCTGGGCACGGGCGGCCGGCTTCGAGCGGATCCAGTCCGGATCCGGCACCTGGTGCTACGCCTCCGACGAGGAGCGTGCCTGGTGGGGCGGGATGTGGGCGGAGCGGATCAGCTCGTCGGCGATCGCCGCCCAGGCGCTGGCCGAGGGCTTCGCCACCGAGGCGGACCTGCAGCGGATCTCGGCCGGATGGAGCGGCTGGGCCGCCGACCCGGACGGCTGGTTCAGCGTGCTGCACGGTGAACTGCTGTGCCGCGTCTGACCGTTCGGCAGGTCAACCGCGGAGGCGGCAGGCGGTCAGGCCCGCCGCCCCGCTGACCCTCCGGACCCTCCGGCGGAGGGGACGGTGAGGGTGACGGTCAGCCCGCAGGGCTCGTTGGGGGTGAACTCCAACGAGCCCCCCGAGGCCGCGAGCAGGGTCCTGGCGATGGAGAGGCCGAGACCGGAGCCGTCCACGTTCTGGTGGCGCGGGCTGCGCCAGAAGCGGTCGCCGATCCGGCCCAGCTCCTCCTCGGTCAGCCCGGGCCCGGCGTCCGACACCGCCACCGCGACCCGTCCCGGTGCACTCCGCTCCAGCACGGCTACCCGCACCCGCTCCCCGGCCGGGGTGAACTTGAGGGCGTTGTCGATCACCGCGTCCAGCGCACTGCCGTACCCGACCGGGTCGGCCAGGCCCAGCAGCGGTCCCGCCGGCTCCACCAGGTCCAGACCGACCCCGCGCTCGGCGGCCAGCGCCGTCCAGCCCTCGACCCGTACCGCGGCGAGCGCGGACAGGTCCGTCGGCTCGGCGCCGTGGCCCGCGTTCTCGGCGACGGCCAGACCGAGCAGGTCGTCCAGGACCGAGGCCAGCCTGCGCCCCTCGACCCGGACCCCGGCCAGCTCGTCCTCGTGGCCGTCCGGCAGTTCCATCCCCATCGCCTCGACCCGCAGCATCAGCGCCGCGAGCGGGTTGCGCAGCTGGTGCGAGGCGTCGGCGACGAAGGCCCGCTGCTGGTCCAGCACCTGCTCGACATGGTCGGCCATCTCGTTGAAGGCCCGGGCCAGCCGCCGCAGCTCGGGCGGGCCGCCGGCCGGGGCGACCCGGGAGGCGAGCCGTCCGGTGGCGATGTCATGGGTCACCTTGTCCAGGTCCTGGACCGGACGCAGCACCCAGCCGGTGAGCAGCACCGCCGCCGCGACGGCCACCAGCACGGCGCCCGCCTCACCCCCGGCCAGCAGCAGCCAGCGGCGCAGGATCCGGGCGTCCAGCGCCCCGGTCGGAGACTCGGTGACCACCACGGCGACCACGTCCCCGTCCCACACCACCGGCGAGGCGACCACCAGTTCGCGGTGCGACTGCCAGGGCCAGGCCTGCGCCGGGTCATGGCTGCGGCGCCCGTCCAGCGCCTCGGCGAAGGCCTGGGCCGAGGCGCCGTGCGCGGCGTCGGTCCAGTCGGACGGGTCGGCGGTGACCGGATTGCCGTCGAGCCCGAACACCCCGGCCCTGATGCCGTAGACGTCGTAGTACCGGCGCAGCTCCGTGATCAGCGTGTTCAGCTGCTCCTGCGCGGCCGGGGTGCCGGACTGGCCGATCGGGTTCTGGGCCAGCGCGGCGAAGCGCGCGGTGTCGTCGATCCGGTCCACCACCAGGCGCTGCTGCTCGGCCGCGGCCTCGCTGATGGCCAGCGGCAGACCGAGGGCGACCAGCACGCAGGCCATCAGGGCGAGCAGGATGCCGAGCAGGCGGGTGCGCATCAACCAGCGGCCGGAGCGGCCGACGGGCCCGGCCGCCGCTCACCGGCGGGCTCGACGACCAGCCGGTAGCCGACCCCGCGCACCGTCTCGATCAGCGAGGGGACGGCGAGCTTCTGCCGCAGCGAGGCGACATGGACCTCCAGGGTCCGCGAGGTCCCCTCCCAGCTGCTGCGCCAGACCTCGCTGATGATCTGCTCGCGGCGGATCACCACTCCGGGGCTCTGCGCCAGCAGCGCCAGCAGGTCGTACTCCTTGCGGGTCAGCGGCACGTCCCGGTCGTGGACCAGGGCCTTGCGGGCGGCGGGGTCCAGCCGCAGACCGCAGGAGCGGCTGATCCGCTCGGCGGCCGTCTCGGCGGGGCGGGCCTGGTCGGCGACGGGCTGCGGGGCGGCGCCGCGCCGGGCCACCGCGTGGATCCGGGCCAGCAGCTCCCCCATGTCGTAGGGCTTCACCACGTAGTCGTCGGCGCCGAGGTTCAGTCCGTGGATCCGGGAGTTGATGTCCGAACGGGCCGTGACCATGATCACCGGGATGCCGCCGCGGCGGCGGATCTGACCGCAGACGTCGAAGCCGTCCCGGTCGGGCAGCCCCAGGTCCAGCAGCACCACCCGGTAGGGGCCGCGCCCGTCCGGCACCAGGGCGTCCAGCGCCTCGTTGCCGGTCCTGGCGTGGCGCACCTCGAAACCGTGCTTGGTCAGCACGGCCACCAGCGCTGCGGCCACATGGTCGTCGTCCTCGACAAGGAGCAGGCGCACGGTCGACTCCTCTGCGGTGCGGGCCTCGGGTGCCGGTCGGGGGCGGTACCGGGAGGTCCGGTGCCGGGCACTCCCGTGTGCAGTACCCCATCCCGGTTGTGCCCTCCCGGTCAAGAGGATGTCCCCGGGAGCACACGGACCGTTACCGAGCTGCGATGAACGTCACCGGTGGCGCTACCTCAAATCCCCCTCAGATGTTTCGCTTCCCCGCTGCGAGCAGGCATATCGTCTGAGGTGATCACCAGTTGGCGAGGGGGGCACCGACGTGCGCGACGGCGTGCAGCAGGAGGGCGCGAGCCTGGTCACCCTGCGCGGCGTCAGCAAGCGCCAGGGACTGGTGCAGGTGCTGCACGAGATCGACCTGGACCTGTGCGCCGGGGAGGTCGTCGCCGTGCTCGGCCCGCTCGGCGCCGGGAAGTCCACCCTGTTCCGGGCGATCAACGGGGCCGAACGGATCGACTCGGGAAGCATCTGCGTCGAGGGCCGCAAGCTGCTCCCCCGCCGGCGCCCGCTGCTCTGGACCCGCCGACCCGCTCGGGACCCCGACGAACTCTTCGCCTATCGGACCGTGCTGCAGAACGTCGCCCTGGGACAGGCCTGGCTGCGCCGGCTGACCCAGGCCGAGGCCGCCCGGCGGGCCCAGGTCCTGCTGGAACGGGTCGGAGCGGGCGACTGCGCGGCCAGCTACCCCTGGGAACTGACCAGCGGCCAGCGCCAGCTGGTGTCGATAGCCCGGGCCCTGGCGGTCAACCCCCGGCTGCTGCTGCTGGACGAGCCCTGCGGCACCGGCGCCCCCACGGTGCTGCGCGAACTGGCCGCCGAGGGCATGGCGGCGCTGCTCGCCACCAGCGACCCCGCCTTCGCCCGCGCCGCCGCCGACCGGATCCTCTTCATGGCCGGCGGCCGCATCATCGAACGCGCCACCCCCGAGGAGTTCTTCACCACTCCGCGCACCGCCCGGGCCCGTGACTTCCTGGCGGGTGGGGCGAACGGGGGCGCGCAGCGCTGACGTGCCCGCCGGGGCGGGCGCGGCGCGGGCGCGGGTCGGCCGCGCCACGAACCGGCGTACCCCCGAAGCTGCTTGACGCCGCACCAGGCGATCTGTTGCAGTGACTCCAGGACCGGTCCTGCCCGCACCGAGAAGTCCGGCGACCGCCGGCACCCAAGGCTGCGGGCGGCCCCGTCGGAGTCGAGAGGCAGCCGTGGACCCCGTGATCATCGTCGGCGCCGGCCCGGTCGGGCTGGCGCTGGCTCTGGCGCTCGCGCGCCACCAGGTGCCCACCGTGGTGCTGGACGACGGCGCCGGGGTGTCCCCCGAGGGGGCACGCTCGACCGTACTGCGTGCCGACACCACCGAGTTCCTGGCCAGGATCGGCTACGGCCGGGTCACCGCCGACGGCCGCGCCTGGACCTCCTGGCGCACCCTGCGGCGCAACCGCGAGCTGCTGCACCTGCCACTGCCCGACGACGAGCTGCTGCACCTGGCCCAGCACCGGCTGGAGCGCGGGCTGCGCGACGCCGTCTCGGCCACCCCGCTGATCGAGCTGGTCCACGACTCGCCGGTCAGCGAGATCGAACAGGACGAGGACGGGGTCAGCGTGCACGCCCGGCGCACCTGGTGGCGCGGCAGCCACCTGGTGGGCTGCGACGGACCACGCTCCACCGTGCGCAAGCAGCTGCAGCTGCGCTTCCCCGGCCGTACCGCCGCCGACCACTACGCCGTCGCCACCGTCCGGGTCGACCTCCCGTTCCCCGGCGAGGCCCGGCTGCACCGGGATCCGCACAGCGACCGGGCCCAGGTCAGCCGCGAGGTGACGGCCCGCCCGCTGCCGGACGGCGTCTGGCGGCTCGACTGGCGGCTGCCGGTCGGGCACGGACCGCTCGCCCCCGACGCCCTGGTCGAGCAGCTCCAGGCCACCCTGGCCGGCTGGCACGAGGGCACCGTCCCCGGGTACGAGCTGGTCACCACCGCCGACTACACGGTGCAGCAGCGGTTGGCCACCCGCTTCCAGGTCGGTCGGGTGTTCCTGGCCGGGGACGCGGCGCACCTGCTCGGCGCGCTGGGGATGCAGAACCTGGACGAGGGTCTGCGCGACGCCGACAACCTGGCCTGGAAGCTCGCCCTGGTCTGGCACAACTGCGCCACCGAGCGGCTGCTGACGACCTATCAGCAGGAGCGGCGGAGTTCGGTGATCGCCCGGCTGCGGGCCGTGGACCAGGCCATGCCGCTGCTGGAGCCCGCCACCCCGCTGCTGGAGGCCCGGCGCAGCGTGCTCTCCGGCTCGCTGCGCCGCAATGCCACCCTGCTGTCCGACGGAACCCTGGGCCGGGGCCGGCTGGGCGCGGCCCCGGCCTACCCCGAGCGGAACCGTCCCTCGCTGACCCCGGCACTGTCGCCGACCAGCCCCGGGGTGCTCGTCCCGGACGTGCCGGTGGTGACCCCGGACGGCTCCACCGACCGGCTGCGGGCCAGGCTGGGCCGGGGGTTCCTGGTGGTCCTGGTCGCGCCGGGCACCGGGGTCTGGGCGGTCGAGCACTGGCTCGGCGCCGGTCTGATGCCGCAGCTCAGCGAGGCCACCAGGGCGCTGCCGCTGCCCGCCGAACTGCTGGTCACCGAGGACTACCCGTCCGCGCCGCCGCACACCGTGCTGCTGATCCGCCCGGACGGCCATCTGGTCGCCGCGCTCCGCGGCTGCCGTCCGGACGATCTGTGGGCGCTCGCCGACCGGGCCCGCGGCGGCTCCGCGGACCTGCCGACCCCGCGGTCCGCCGGTGCGGCACGGCCGGCCGACGCGCGCGTCGCGGGCGACCGGGCCAGGGCCTGAGCGGGCACGACGGGGCAGGATCCGGCGGGATTCCACAGCTGATCCACAGCCGTCTGACGCTTGATCAGTATTGACGATCACCCTGCTCCGTGCTTCACTGACGCCCATGCGGCAGCAGTGCAGGTGGCTTCGGCCACTCGGAGTTTCGGCGGAGAGCCCGGGTGTCGCCCCCCGGGACGTCGGAGTGCTGTCCCTCACCGGTGCGACCAGCGTCCGTCTGGTCCGGCGCGCCCACCTGGACCTGGTCCGGTACGTAGGCGCCCTCTGTACGGCCGGCTAGCAGCCGTCCTGCCCCGGTAGATCCACCGCACCTGTCGCGGCCGCCTCGCCGCACCTTCGCGCACGCCCCGGTTCCCGGGGTTGCTGCGCCGTACCCACGCACCCGTAGCAGCGCGCTCCGTCGGCACCCCCTGCCGCCGTGAGCGCGTCCAGTGCGCAGCGCCGCGCACCGCTTCCGCGTATCCGGCCGCCTTTTCAGACCCCAGGATGCCCCCATGTCGACCACCCGTACCCGCACGGAAACGCCGGCCCCCACCCTCACCGAACTGCTGGCCTTCGCCAGAGCGACCGCCGCGGATCCGGAGGTGCTGGCGCAGCTGCCGCTCGACCCCGAGCAGCGCACCTGGGTCCGCATCGAGGGTCCGCACGGCAGCGAGGCCTGGCTGATCGGCTGGCCGCCCGGGTCGGAGACCGGCTGGCACGACCACGGCGGATCCAGCGGCGCGTTCGTCACCGCCGACGGCGAGCTCAGCGAGTTGTCGCTGGGGCTGCCCATCCCCACCGACGGCTGGCGCAGCCTGGAACTGCAGGAAGGGGTCGACCGGCAGCGCAGCCTGCCCGAGGGCCGGGGCCGCTCCTTCGGCCCGCACCATGTGCACCAGGTGATCAACCCCTCGGACGAGCGGCACGCCGTCTCGGTGCACTGCTACTACCCGCCGCTGCCCAAGCTGCGACGCTATGAGCGCAGCGGCGAC
This sequence comes from Streptacidiphilus jeojiensis, assembly GCF_042510965.1. Classification (NCBI taxonomy): domain Bacteria; kingdom Bacillati; phylum Actinomycetota; class Actinomycetes; order Kitasatosporales; family Streptomycetaceae; genus Streptacidiphilus; species Streptacidiphilus jeojiensis. The sequence goes on along the minus strand of NZ_JBEUKS010000011.1, from coordinate 40,322 downwards.
GTGCTGCGGCTGAGGCTGGTCGAGATCCCCGAGGAGTGGTGATGGTGGCGGTCGGCATCGACGAACTGCTCGAACGCGAGCGCGAGAAGCTGGACCGGCTGAGCCCCGAGCAGGCCGCCGCAGCGGTGGCGGAGTCCGGGGCGGTGCTGGTGGACATCCGCTACGCGGCGCTCCGGGACCGGGACGGTACCGTCCCCGGTGCGCTGGTGGTGGAGCGCAATGAGCTGGAGTGGCGGCTGGACCCGCTGTGCGACTACCGGCTGCCGGAGGCCACCGGGCACGATCTGCAGGTCATCGTGGTCTGCAACGAGGGTTACGCCTCCAGCCTGGCCGCGCGCTCGCTCCAGGCGCTGGGGCTGAGCCGGGCCACCGACCTGATCGGCGGGTTCCAGGCCTGGGCGGCGGCGGGGCTGCCGGTGACGGCGCCGGGATGACGGGGTTCTGACCGTTTTCGACTGCGGACCGTAGTGGGCTTGTCGCGCAGTTCCCCGCGCCCCTGATTAGTGCAACTTTCTCGCAGTGGGTCAGTTGCAGCCCCCTTAGGGGCGCGGGGAACTGCGCGACCAGCCATCTACGGCCTGCAGCCGAAGGCCCTACCGGGCGAACTCCGTGGCCCGGCTCTCCCTGATCACGGTGATCCGGATCTGCCCGGGGTAGGTCAGCTCCTCCTCCACCTGCTTGGCCACGTCACGGGCGATGACCTGCGCCTGGAGGTCGTCCACGGCCTCCGGCAGCACCATCACCCTGACCTCGCGCCCGGCCTGCATGGCGAAGACCTTGTGCACACCCTCGTGCCGGCGGGCGATCTGCTCCAGCCGCTCCAGCCTGCGGGCGTACAGCTCCAGCGACTCCCGGCGCGCGCCGGGCCGCCCGCCGGAGCAGGCGTCCGCGGCCTGGGTCAGCACCGCCTCGACGGTCTGCGGGTCGACCTCGTTGTGGTGCGCCTCTATCGCATGGACGACCTCGTCGGCCTCGCCGTAGCGGCGGGCCAGCTCGGCGCCGATCAGCGCGTGGCTGCCCTCCACCTCATGGGTGACCGCCTTGCCCACGTCGTGGAGCAGCGTGCAGCGCTTCACCAGTGCCGGGTCCACCCGCAGCTCGGCTGCCATCATCCCGGCGATGTGGGCGGACTCGACGAGATGGCCCAGCACGTTCTGCCCGTAGGAGGTCCGGTAGCGGAGCCGCCCCAGCAGCCGCAGCAGTTCCGGGTGCATCTCACCGACACCGATCTCGGCGAGCGCGTCCTCGGCCGCACGCTCGCACTGCCGCTCCACCGCGGCCAGGCTGCGCTCGTACTCTTCCTCGATCCGCAGCGGCTGGATCCTGCCGTCGGCCACCAGTGCCTCCAGCGTCAGCCGGCCGACCTCCCTGCGCACCGGGTCGAAGCAGGACAGCAGCACCGAGGCGGGGGTGTCGTCGATCACCAGGCTGACGCCGGTGACGGACTCGAAGGAGCGGATGTTGCGGCCCTCGCGGCCGATGATCCGGCCCTTCATCTCGTCCCCCGGCAGCCGCACCGTGGTGACCACCGACTCGGCGGTCTGCTGGGCGGCCACCCGTTGGACGGCGGTGGCGACGATCTCCCGGGCCCGGGCCTCGCCCTCGGCTCGCGCCCTGCGCTCGATCTCGCGGACCGTCCGGACCGCCTCCCGCTTGGCCTGTTCCTCGGCCGCGTGCACGATCTCGGCCCTGGCCTGGGCACCGCTCAGACCGGCGACCCGCTCCAGGGCCAGCCGCCGTTCGGCCTCCGCCATGGCCGCCTCGGCCCGCAGCTCCTCACGCTGCCGGGCGAGAACGGCCTGGATCTCGGCCGCGTCGACCGCGCAGTTGTGCAGGCGCCGCTGCTCCTCGTCCAGCCGGCGTTCGCGCTCGGCACTGCGGAGTTCCCGGCGTTCCCACTCGATGCGCAGCCTGGCCGCTTCCTCGCGCTCCTCGCGACTGCGGCGGCGGTGGGTGAAGGCGGCATACAACAGCGCCGCCAGGGCCAGACCGGCCAATACGACAAGCGCGATCTCCATGGGCCCTCCCTCACTGAAGGTGAGGCTACGGGTAGGTTACGAAACGGTCAAGATAGCGATCAGATCTGACCATTCGTCACCAGCCCGTTCACACAACCTCCTTGCCCCGTCCTCCGAGCGTTCACGCCAATGGATCCCCCTCTTCCTGCTCCAGCTCCAACTCCTGCTCCCGATCCAATGCGGCACGGACGACCCGCAGTGCCAGCCCCTCCGAGTAGCCGCGCCGGGCGAGCATCCCGGCCAGGCGTCGGATCCGGACCTGCCGCTCCAGGCCGCGGGTCGAACGCAGCTTGCGCTCGACCAGCTCCCGCGCCGTGTCCGCCTCGCGTTCCGGATCGAGCTGGGCGACGGCCTCGGCCACCACTCCGTTGTCCACACCCCGACTGCGCAGCTCCATCGCCAGGGCCCGGCGGGCCAGGCCCCGGCCGCGGTGCCGCGACTCCACCCAGGCGCCGGCGAAGGCGCTGTCGTCGATCAGCCCGACCTCCTCGTAGCGGTCGAGCACCTGCTCGGCGATGTCGTCCGGGATCTCCCGCTTGCGCATCGCGTCCGCGAGCTGCTTCCGGGTCTTCGACGATCCGGTGAGCAGCCGCAGGCAGATCGCCTTCGCCTGCGCGACCGGGTCCTTCGGCTCCCCGGGGGCTCCCTCGGGGGCCTGCTCCTCGGGCTGCTCATCGGCCGGCAGGAACGCAGGCAGGGGCTCGGTGTCGGCGGGGAGGAGGTCGAACTCCTCCCCGCCGACACCGTTGACCGACCAGTCGAGCGGCCCCCAGGCCTCGCGTTCCGGCGGCACGGTCAGGACTTGGCCGCGGCGGTCACCGGCTCGGCCGGCGTCGCGGGAGCGGCGGCCGGGGCGGCGGGCTCAGGGACCACGGGAGTCGCCGCGGCAGCGGCTGCCTTCTCCGCCCTGGCCTTGCTGGCCCGGGTGGTCACCGACTTCACCACCGGGGTGATCTCCTTCACCGCGGGCTCGGCGGAACCCTCGACCTTGCGCGGGCCGACGCCCAGCTTCTCCTTGATCTTGTTCTCGATCTCGTCGGCCAGCTCGGGGTTGTCCCGGAGGAAGTTGCGGGCGTTCTCCTTGCCCTGCCCCAGCTGGTCGCCCTCGTAGGTGTACCAGGCACCGGCCTTGCGCACGAAGCCCTGCTCCACGCCCATGTCGATCAGGCCGCCCTCGCGGCTGATGCCCTGGCCGTAGATGATGTCGAACTCGGCCTGCTTGAACGGCGAGGCGACCTTGTTCTTGACGACCTTGACCCGGGTGCGGTTGCCGACCGCCTCGGTGCCGTCCTTCAGGGTCTCGATCCGGCGGATATCCAGCCGCACCGAGGCGTAGAACTTCAGCGCCCGGCCACCGGTGGTGGTCTCCGGGGAGCCGAACATCACGCCGACCTTCTCCCGGAGCTGGTTGATGAAGATCGCGGTGGTCTTGGACTGGCTCAGCGCACCGGTGATCTTGCGCAGCGCCTGGCTCATCAGCCGGGCCTGCAGACCGACGTGCGAGTCGCCCATCTCACCCTCGATCTCGGCGCGGGGCACCAGCGCCGCCACCGAGTCGATGACGATCAGGTCGACCGCGCCGGAACGGATCAGCATGTCCGTGATCTCCAGCGCCTGCTCGCCGGTGTCCGGCTGGGAGACCAGCAGCGCGTCGGTGTCCACGCCGAGCTTCTTGGCGTAGTCGGGGTCGAGCGCGTGCTCGGCGTCGATGAAGGCGACGATGCCGCCCGCCTTCTGGGCGTTGGCCACCGCGTGCAGGGTGAGGGTGGTCTTGCCGGAGGACTCCGGTCCGTACACCTCGACCACCCGGCCGCGCGGCAGGCCGCCGACGCCGAGGGCGATGTCCAGCGCGATCGAGCCGGTCGGGATGACCTCGATCGGGGCCCGCGTCTCGTCGCCGAGGCGCATCACCGAGCCCTTGCCGAACTGCCGTTCAATCTGGGCGAGCGCGGTCTCGAGGGCCCGCTCGCGGTCATTCGCTGCCATGGATTCCGTCCTGGGGGTCTGTGCTGAGCGCTTCATCACCAAAGACGCTAGCGCGCACCACTGACAATCGGCCGCCGTGCGGATCCGACCCTGTGGACAACTCGCCGTTCCCCAGTATAGGGAACATCAGTTCGATTCACCCGCATTACCCTCATCCGACCCATCCTGCCCACCACGACCACCCTCCTGAGCTGGGCCTTCCCCAACTGCACCGGCGCGCCGCGCACCTCCGCGCGCCCTCCCCGTAGTCGGCACCACCACCTCGTAACGGCGAATGTAGGTGCCGAGGAATCCCTGCAGCGTGGCCGTCACCGGGATCGCGATCAGCGCGCCGACCGCGCCCAGCAGCGCCGCCCCGGCGATGACCGAGCCGAAGGCCACCGCCGGATGGATCTCCACCGTGCGCGCGGTGATCCTCGGTTGCAGCAGGTAGTTCTCGACCTGCTGGTAGACCACCACGAAGATCAGGATCCAGACGGCGTCCATCGGGTCCACGGTCAGCCCGACCAGCATCGGCAGCGCCCCGGCCAGATAGGTGCCGATGGTGGGGATGAACTGCGAGATCACCCCGACCCACACCGCCAGCGCCCCCGCGTACGGGATGCCCAGCAGCTTCAGCATCACGTAGTGGGACAGCGCCGAGACCACGGCCAGCAGCGCCCGCGAGTAGAGGTAGCCGCCGGTCTTCTCGATGCCGATCTCCCAGGCCCGCAGCACCTCGGCCTGCCGGGCCGGCGGCAGCATCGAGCACAGGGCGCGCCGCATCCTGGGGCCGTCGGCGGTGAAGTAGAAGGTGAACAGGGCGATGGTGAAGAGCTGGAACAGCCCGCCCAGCAGCGAGCTGGACACCCCCCAGATGTTGTTGGCGGCCTTCTGGGCGTACTGCTCGATGCTGCCCGCGTTGTTCAGCAGCGTCTGCTGCAGCTTGTCCATCGAGAAGTCGCTGTGGAAGGTGCTGTTGACCCACTCGATCAGCGAGTCCAGCAGGTGCGGCAACTGTGCCGCGACCTGGCCCACCTGGTCGACCAGCAGGGTCACCAGCGCGGCGACGAAACCCAGCGCCAGCACCACGGTGACCAGGAACACCAGGAAGGTCGCCAGCCCCCGCCGCATCCCGCGGGCCGCCATCCGGTCCACCGCCGGCTCCATGGCCAGCGAGAAGACGAAGGAGACCAGCAGGGTCGACAGGAACCCGGTCAGCTGCAGGAAGGCCCAGCTGGCCAGCTCGAACAGGGCGACCAGCAGCAGGCCGACCACCATCGCCCGGGGCAGCCAGCGCGGCATACCGCGCAGGAGGTGCTCACGGGCTATCGGGTCGGATGCGGACCGCTGGTCCTGGGAGATGTCATCGGTGGCTGCCACCGGGCCAGTCTGTCCCAGAATCCGCCGGGTTCAGCGCAGCGAGGCCGGTACGTCCATGACCGTGCAGACCACCCGCCAGACGTCCTTGGCCTCCCAGCCCGCGTCCAGGGCCTGGTGCACCGTGCGGCCGCCCAGCTCGGTCATCACGTGGTCCCGCGCGAAGCTGTCCGCGTACCCCGCCCCGAAGTGGGCGTCCATCCTCTTCCAGAACTCCGTCAAGCGCATGGCGTCCAGTATCGGACATCGTCCACCGGCCTAGCGGGTCGGCAGTTCGACCAGCCCGTAGCCGTAGTAGGCCGCCCCCGGGCAGCCGCTGCCGCCCACGTTCCCGGACGGGCACTGCACCGGCAGCGCCGCCTGCTCCAGCAGCCGGACCAGTTCGGCGCTGCTGTCCCCGGGGTGCCGGGCCGCCTCCACCGCCGCGGCGGCGCTGACGTGGGCGGCGGCCATGGAGGTGCCGGCCAGGGCGGCGTAGCCGCCGCCGGGCCAGTCGGACACCACGGACTGGTCGGGTCCGCCGTCCGGGTCCCCGCCCGGCGCCGCCAGCTGCACCCGGCCCTCGCCCCAGTTGGAGTAGCCGGCGAGGCTGCCGTCGGCGTCCACCGCGGTCACGTCCACCACTCCGGGCAGGCCGCCGGGGAGGCGGATGCACTCGGCGCCGAGGTGGCGGTCGGGCTGCGGGGCGCCGTCGGCCCGGTCGTTCGGGCTGCGGTCGTCGGTGCGGGGGGCGCCCAGGTCCTGGGCGTCGTTGCCGGCCGAGGCGACCACCACGGCGCCGCGCCGCTGGGCGTAGGCCACCGCCCGGCCGACGGCGGCGGTGATGGCGGCCTGGTCCGGGTCCTCGGGGCAGTTGTACTTCCACGGGTCGGAGAAGTAGCTGTCGTTGATCACCCGGGCGCCGTGGTCGGCCGCCCAGAGGAAGCCGCAGACCATGTTCTCGCCGTAGTACTGCCCGGCCGGGCCGAGCAGCCGCACAGCGGCGATCCGCACGCCCGGGGCCACCCCGGCCACGCCGTCGCCGGGCCGGTCGGCGGCGATGATGCCGCTGACGTGGGTGCCGTGGCCGCTCTCCCCCACCTGGGGGTCGGGCCGCCAGGCGCCGGGGGCGCTGTCGGGGCTGCCGGTGGCGCAGGACGCCGAGGCGCTGGGGTCGACGGCCTGGCGCAGGTCCGGATGGGTGTCGTCGACCCCGGAGTCGAGCACCGCGACCACGGTTCCGCGCAGCGCCGCCGCCGACGGGAGCGGGCCGCCCGCCATCATCCGCTGGTTCCACTGCGGCTGGCCGTGCGGGTCGGGCGCGGGCGGGGTGTCGTCCTGGTGCACGGCGTCTTGATGTTGCGAGTCTTGATGTAGCGAGTCTTGATGCAGCGAGTCCTGGGCGGACGGGCCCGGCCCGGAGGCGCCGGTGGCGACCGATCCGGAGGATCCGGACGATCCGGCGCCCGAATCCGCGAACGGAGCGGTCCGGCTCGCACCGGCGACCAGCACACCGGGCTCCCGGCGCACCCGCGCCGCGAAGTCGGAGTCGCCGGCGTACGCCAGCACCGTACCGATCTGGGGGTACTCGGCGACCACCCGGCCACCGCCGTCGCGCACGGCACGCTCCAGCGCGGGCAGCGCGCCGGGGCCGCTCTGACGGCCCACCACCAGGTAGCTGAGCGAGAGCCTGGTGCCGGCCGAGTCGTAGGGGACCGCGCCGCCGAGCAGCACCCCGGCCAGCGCCAGGACGGCGGCGCAGCGGGCGAGCCCGGCGGTGCGACCCGCGCCGCGGCCCGCTCCCCATTCCTCGCTCACTGCACGCACGCGGCCTCCAGATCGAGAAAGCCCTGGTCGTCACGGTGGGACCAGGGATATTCATACGATATGAGTGGATATCCGATCGCGCTCGCCCTGTTCGGCCGCCCGGCCGCAGCCCGGCCCCCGCCACCGCCCCGTGCTGTTCGACGCCGCGCTGTCGGTGCCGCAGTGTGAGTGCCGCAGTGTCAGTGCCGCGGTGCAGGATGGTGTGCATGGCCGGAACCGACCTCCCCCGCCCCGCCGGCGCCAGCCCCGACGAGGCGTCCGACCCGCTGGCCGGCTTCGGCGCGCCCGCGCGCGAGTGGTTCCGCGGCGCCTTCACCGCGCCGACCGCCGCCCAGGCCGGGGCCTGGCGAGCCATCGGCGAGGGCTCCGACGTGCTGGTGGTGGCCCCGACCGGCTCCGGCAAGACCCTCGCGGCGTTCCTCTCCGCCCTGGACCGGCTCTCGCTCACCCCGCCGCCGGCCGAGAGCCGCAAGCGCTGCCGGGTGCTCTACGTGTCACCGCTCAAGGCGCTGGCCGTCGACGTCCAGCGCAACCTCCGCGCCCCGCTGGCGGGCCTGCGCCAGGCCGCCCAGCGGCTAGGCCTGTCCGAGCCGGAGATCGAGGTCGGCATCCGCTCGGGCGACACCCCGGCGGCCGAACGGCGGCGCTTCGCCACCCACCCCCCGGACATCCTGATCACCACCCCGGAATCGCTCTTCCTGATCCTCACCTCGGCCGCCCGGGAGGCGCTGCGCGGTGTCGAGACGGTGATCCTGGACGAGGTCCACGCCGTCGCCGGGACCAAGCGCGGCGCACACCTGGCGCTCACCCTGGAGCGGCTGGACCAGCTGCTGCCCGCCCCGGCCCGGCGGATCGGCCTCTCCGCCACGGTGCGCCCGGTCGACGAGGTGGCCCGCTTCCTGAGCCCGCAGCGCAGGGTGACGATCGTTCAGCCGCCCTCCGAGAAGCGTTTCGACCTCTCCGTGGTCGTCCCGGTCGAGGATCTGGGCGAGCTCTCCGGCGGCAGACCGGACGCCGAACAGCCCGAGAAGAACGCCTCCATCTGGCCCCATGTCGAGGAGCGGATCACCGACCTGGTCCAGGAGCACCGCTCCACCATCGTCTTCGCCAACTCCCGCCGGCTCGCCGAACGCCTCTGCGGGCGGCTGAACGAGATCGCCTTCGAGCGGACCACCGGAGACTCGCTGGCCGACGTGCACGCCCCGGCGCAGTTGATGGCGCAGTCCGGGGTGAACAAAGCCGCTCCCCCGGTGCTGGCCAGGGCGCACCACGGCTCCGTCTCCAAGGAGCAGCGCGCCGACGTCGAGGAGCAGCTGAAGTCCGGTCGGCTCCCGGCCGTGGTCGCCACCTCCAGCCTGGAGCTGGGCATCGACATGGGCGCGGTCGACCTGGTGGTCCAGGTCGAGTCGCCCCCCTCGGTCGCCTCCGGACTGCAGCGGGTCGGCCGGGCCGGGCACCAGGTCGGCGCGGTCTCGACCGGGGTGGTCTTCCCCAAGTACCGGGGCGACCTGGTGCAGGCCGCCGTGGTGGTGGAGCGGATGCGCAGCGGCGCCATCGAGTCGCTGCGGATCCCGCGCAACCCGCTGGACGTGCTGGCCCAGCAGATCGTCGCGATCACCGCGATGGACGGCTGGGACGTGGACGAGCTGCTGGGTCTGGTCCGCCGGGCCGCCCCCTTCGCCGCGCTGCCCCAGTCCGCCTTCGAGGCCGTGCTGGACATGCTGGCGGGGCGCTACCCCTCCGACGCCTTCGCCGAGCTGCGCCCCCGGATCGTCTGGGACCGCGTCGCCGGGACCGTCACCGGACGGCCCGGCGCCCAGCGGCTGGCGGTCACCTCCGGCGGCACCATCCCCGACCGCGGCCTGTTCGCCGTGTTCCTGGCCGGACAGGACCCCAAGAAGGGCGGTGGCCGGGTCGGGGAACTGGACGAGGAGATGGTCTACGAGTCCCGGGTCGGCGACGTCTTCACCCTGGGCACCTCCTCCTGGCGGATCGAGGACATCACCCACGACCGGGTGCTGGTCTCGCCCGCCCCCGGCGTCCCCGGCAAGCTGCCGTTCTGGCACGGCGACTCGCTGGGCCGCCCGCTGGAGCTGGGCCGGGCGCTGGGCGCCTTCCTGCGCGAGCTCGGCGGGCTGGACCCCGAGGCCGCCACCGCCAGACTGCACGGTGCCGGCCTGGACGACTGGGCGGCGTCCAACCTGCTCTCCTACCTGGCCGAGCAGCGCCAGGCCACCGGACACCTGCCCGACGACCGCACCATCGTGGTGGAGCGCTTCCGGGACGAGCTGGGCGACTGGCGGATCGTGGTCCACTCCCCCTTCGGCGCCCAGGTGCACGCCCCCTGGGCACTGGCGCTGGGCGCCAGGCTGGCCGAGAAGCACGGCCTGGACGCCCAGGTCATGCACGCCGACGACGGCATCGTGCTGCGGCTGCCGGACGCCGACCTGATGGACTTCCCCGATCCCGACGCACCCCTGGCCCCCGTCGGGACGGCCGCCGAGGAGGCCCCGATCGGCGCCGAGGCGACCGTCTTCGACCCGGGCCAGATCGAACAGACCGTCACCGACCAGGTCGGCGGCTCGGCCCTGTTCGCCTCCCGCTTCCGCGAGTGCGCGGCCCGCGCCCTGCTGCTGCCCCGGCGCAGCCCCGGCCGCCGCACCCCGCTCTGGCAGCAGCGCCAGCGCTCGGCCCAACTGCTGCAGGTGGCCAGCGAGTTCGGCTCCTTCCCGATCGTCCTGGAGGCGGTCCGCGAGTGCCTGCAGGACGTCTTCGACGTGCCCGGGCTGGTCGAGCTGATGGGCGACATCGAGTCGCGCCGGGTCCGGATGGTCGAGGTCACCACCCCGGAGCCGTCGCCGTTCGCCCGCTCACTGCTGTTCGGCTACGTGGCCCAGTTCCTCTACGAGGGCGACTCCCCGCTCGCCGAGCGCCGCGCCGCCGCGCTGGCCCTGGACTCCCGGCTGCTCGCCGAGCTGCTGGGCCAGGCCGAGCTGCGGGAACTGCTCGACCCGGCGGTGCTGGCCGAGCTGGAGTCCGAGCTGCAGCGGCTCACCCCGGAGCGGCGGATCAAGGACGCCGAGGGCCTGGCCGACGCGCTGCGGCTGCTGGGGCCGCTCTCCGCCGCCGAGCTCGCCGACCGCGGCTGCGCCGCCGACTGGCCGGCAGAGCTCGAAGCCGCTCGCCGGATCATCGCCGTCAGGATCGCCGGGGAGCAGCGCTGGGCCGCGATCGAGGACGCTGGACGGCTCCGCGACGCCCTGGGCACGCCGCTGCCCGTGGGCGTCCCCGAGGCCTTCACCGAGCCGGTCAAGGACCCCCTCGGGGACCTGCTGGCCCGGCACGCCCGCACCCACGGTCCTTTCACCGTCCATGACGCCGCCGCCCGCTTCGGGCTGGGACCGGCGGTCGTCCAGGGCACCCTGCAGCGGCTGGCCGCGCACGGCCGGATGGTCCAGGGCGAGTTCCGCCCGGGCGGCTCCGGAGCGGAGTGGTGCGACGCCGAGGTGCTGCGACGGCTGCGGCGGCGCTCGCTGGCCGCGCTCCGGCACGAGGTCGAACCGGTGCCCCCGCGCGCCCTGGCCGCCTTCCTGCCGCAGTGGCAGCACCTGGGCGCGCACCGGCTGCGCGGCGTCGACGGCCTGCTGCGGGCGGTCGAGCAGTTGCAGGGCACGCCGGTGCCGGCCTCGGCGCTGGAGCGGATGGTGCTGCCGTCCCGGGTCGCCGACTACAGCCCGGCGCTGCTGGACGAGCTCACCGCCGCCGGCGAGGTGCTCTGGTGCGGCGCCGGCGCGCTCCCCGGCAAGGACGGCTGGATCACCCTCGCCCCGGCCGACACCGCGCCACTGCTGCTCCCCGCCGCGCTGCCGCTGGAGCAGACACCGCTGCACCGCGCCCTGCTGGCGGCGCTGGCTCCGGGCTACGGCCTGTTCTTCCGGCAGATCGCCGACCAGGTCCAGCAGCAGGGCCTGACCGCCACCCCGGCGGAGCTGGCCACCGCGCTCTGGGACCTGGCCTGGGCCGGGTACCTCAGCAATGACACGCTGGCGCCGCTGCGCGCGCTGCTGGGCTCGGGGCGCACGGCGGGCGCCACCGCCCACCGCTCCCCCCGCGCGGCTCCGCGCCCCCGCTACGGCAGCGCGCGCCCCGCCGCCCGCAGCACCTCCCTGCCGACCACAGCCGGACGCTGGTCGCTGCTGCCGGTACCGCTCGCCGATCCGACCCAGCGCACCCACGCCCTGGCCCAGACGCTGCTGGACCGCCACGGGGTGGTCACCCGCGGCGCGGTCCAGGCCGAGCGCGCACCGGGGGGTTTCGCCGGGGTGTACCGGGTGCTGACCGCCTTCGAGGAGAACGGCCGGACCAGGCGCGGTTATGTCGTCGAGGGCCTGGGCGCGGCCCAGTTCGCCACCGACGGCGCCATCGACCGGCTGCGCGCCGTCGCGGCCAGGCTCTCCGGGAACGGCGGCCCCGACGACGGCGCGGCCGGCGCGGTGGTCCTCGCAGCCGCCGACCCGGCCAATGCCTACGGGGCCGCCCTGCCCTGGCCGGAGGCCCCCACCGGGCAGTCCCCCGGCCACAAGCCGGGACGCAAGGCCGGCGCCCTGGTGGTACTGCTGGACGGCGAGCTGACCGTCTACCTGGAGCGCGGCGGCAAGTCCATGCTCACCTGGGCACCGGACGAGGGCACCCTGCGGCTGGCCGCCGACGCGCTCACCCGCGCCCTGCACGCCGGCGCGCTGCCGACGCTCACCATCGAACGCATCAACGGCGAGGAAGCGCTCACCTCCGTGCTGAGCGCCCCGCTGGAAGCCGCCGGATTCCACCCCACCCCGCGCGGCCTCCGACTCCGGGCCTAGCCGGGACCCGGCTCCGCCTCGGCCGCCTCGGCCGCATCCGCCGCCGTCACGTCCGCAGCCGCCGCCTGCCCCAAGCGCACGGGACGCCGACGGATCGGACGGGGGCGGAAGCGGGCGCTGTGCACCGGCAGCAGGCTCAGCGTCCAGCCCCCGGCGAACATCAGCCCGACGCCGCTGCGGGCGCTGAGCACCCCGCCGAGCAGGGCGCCCCAGCAGGCCAGGGTGAGCAGCGCGGTCAGCCCCCACACCAGCGGGCTCCGGCGCGGGAGTCCACCGGCTATCGAGGGCCGTCTCATTCAGCACCGCCTTGGAGAGCCCGCCGAGAAGCGGCGGGGCAGAAATTCCATCCTAGTCAGATACCGACAAATCGGGCAGATCGCAGAAGAGTGATGGCAGTGTGACGCAGCGCACAGAACGGCGCGCGACCAAAACAGTGCGCCGGTGACTCCGGATGGGAGTCACCGGCGCATCAGTGCCGGGGGTCGTCAGGCTGCGACGACATCCATTGCGCTGGACTTGGGAACCAGCGACGGCATTCGATCGGGCGCACCGGCGGGTACCGGCACCGGCTCGACCAGGACCGGTCGCACCGGCTCGCCGGCGGCCAGCTCGGCGAGCGAGAGCTCGTCGCTCACCTCACGCATGACCTCGGACATACGCACGTCCAAGGCGTCGCAGATGGCGGAGAGCAGCTCGGAGGAGGCCTCCTTCTGACCGCGTTCCACCTCGGACAGGTAGCCGAGCGAAACCCGGGCGGCGGCAGAGACCTCGCGCAGGGTGCGGCCCTGGCGCTGGCGCTGCCGACGCAGCACGTCACCCAACAGACGACGGAGCAGGATCATCGGTGGCTCCCTCCTTGGACCGCGGCTCGAGACGTCACTGCCCCACCGTACCGCTTGGCCCGCGTCGCGTGCGGGGAGCCCGGTCGTGTTCACTCTGAGCTGTATCCATGGCCCCTCCCCTGCTGTTCGCGGTATGGACGTCCGCCGTTTTCGGTCCGTCACTTGTTCCTATTCCCGGTGGGACCACCCTCGCTAACCCTCCGGAGCATCGCTGTTGCCGGATCGCAGTGCCTCGCCCAGCAGCCCGAGCGCGGCCTCCACGGTTCTGCGTCGGATTGTGACACGCCCCTGTGACAACACGAGTGAAGAGCCGAATACTCCCCCCGGCCCCGCGACCGCGAGGTGTACGGTGCCCACCGGGTGCCCGTCCTGGGGGTCGGGGCCGGCGACCCCGGTGGTGGCGACCCCGTAGTCCGCCGCCATCAGCCGCCGTACGCCCTCGGCCATCTGCACCGCCACGGTGGGGTCCACAGCGCCCTTCGCGGCGAGCAGGTCCGGGTCCACCCCGAGCACCGAGCCCTTGAGCTCGGTGGCGTAGGCGGTGACCGAGCCGCGGAAGGCCCGGGAGGCCCCGGGGACCGCGACCAGCTCGGCCGCCAGCAGACCGCCGGTGAGCGATTCGGCCACGGCCACCGTCGCCCCGGCCGCCACCAGCGCCGCCAGTACCTCCTCGGCCCCGTCGCTCACGAGGCGGCCGCCCGCTCCCGGGCCAGCCCGGCCCGGCGCAGCACCACGGCCTGGCGGACGTAGTCGACGCCGGTGGCCACGGTCAGGATCACCGCGAGCCCCATCAGCCAGGCCCGGGCGCTCGCCAGCGGCCCGGTCAGCTCCAGCACGTACATGCCCACGGCGATGCCCTGGGTGAGGGTCTTCAGCTTGCCGCCGCGACTGGCCGGGATCACCCCGTGCCGGATCACCCAGAACCGCATCAGGGTGATCCCGATCTCGCGGAACAGGATGACGATCGTCACCCACCAGGGCAGATCGCCCAGCGCGGACAGCGCGACCAGCGCCGTGCCCATGATCGCCTTGTCCGCGATCGGGTCCGCGATCTTGCCGAAGTCGCTGACCAGGCCCATCCGCCGGGCCAGCTCACCGTCGAAGAGGTCGGTGATCATGGCGATGGCGAAGGACGCCCAGGCCACCGATCGCCATTTGGGGTCGTGGCCGCCGCCGGCCAGCAGCAGCGCGGCGAAGACCGGGACGATCAGCAGCCGCAGCATGGTCAGCATGTTGGGGATGTTCCACAGGCCGGGCCGGTCCTCGGAGTCGTCCAGGACCTCCACGTCCACCTGCGCAGCCTTCTCGGTGCCGTCACCAGCCGTAGCGCGGCCTCTGACTCCCCCCTCGGCGCCTCCGATCACGCGCCCACCCCGGCAGCCGTCCCCAGCACCTCGGCGATCAGGTCCACGCCCTCGCTGGCCACGACCTTGGCCGTGAGCAGGTCGCCGACCTTCACCCCGTCCAGGTCGCCGGTGAGCGAGGTGATGCCGTCGGTCTCCGGGGCCTGGTGCTCGGCCCGGCCGATCACCGAGCCGTCCCCGTCACCGTCCTCGTCGTCCTCGTCGATCGACTCGACCAGGACCGTCACCGTGCTGCCGATCCGCTCCTCGGCGCGCTGCGCGGTCATCTCCTCGGCCAGCCGGCTGATCTTCGCCAGCCGCTCGGCCACCACGTCCTCGGGGAGCTTGCCGTCGTAGTCGGCCGCCTCGGTGCCGTCCTCGTCGGAGTAGCCGAAGACCCCGATGGCGTCCAGCCGGGCGTGGGTGAGGAAGCGTTCCAGCTCGGCCAGGTCGGCCTCGGTCTCGCCGGGGAAGCCGACGATGAAGTTGGAGCGGGCACCCGCCTCCGGCGCCTTGGCCCGGATCTGGTCCAGCAGCGCGAGGAAGCGGTCGGTGTCGCCGAAGCGGCGCATCCGGCGCAGCACATTGGCCGCCGAGTGCTGGAAGGAGAGGTCGAAGTAGGGCACCACGCCGGGGGTGGCGGTCAGCGCATCGACCAGGCCGGGACGCATCTCGGCGGGCTGCAGGTAGCTGACCCGAACCCGCTGCAGCCCCTCGATCGCGGCCAGCTCCGGCAGCAGCGTCTCCAGCAGCCGGATGTCGCCCAGGTCCTTGCCGTAGGAGGTGTTGTTCTCGCTGACCAGCATGATCTCGCGGACCCCCTGCTCGGCGAGCCAGCGGGCCTCGTTGAGCACGTCCGAGGGACGGCGGGAGAGGAAGGAGCCGCGGAAGGCCGGAATGGCGCAGAAGGAGCAGCGGCGGTCGCAGCCCGAGGCCAGCTTCACCGAGGCCACCGGGCTGTCGTCGAGCCGGCGGCGGAGCACCCGCGGCCCGGAGACCGGGGCCAGGCCCTCGGGGAGGTCGGCGATCGGCGTCTCCTCGACCGGGGCGACGGCGGCGGCCGGCGCCTCCGCACCGTGGCCGGGCAGCGCGACCGCCCCGCCCTCGGCGGCGGCCTGCCGCTCGACCGGGCTCAGCGGCAGCAGCTTGCGGCGGTCCCTGGGGACGTGCGAGGTGTGCTTGCCGCCGGAGAGGATGGTCTGCAGCCGGTCGGTGATGTCGGCGTAGTCGTCGAAGCCGAGCACGGCGTCGGCCTCCGGCAGCGCCTCGGCAAGCTCCTTGCCGTAGCGCTCGGCCATGCAGCCGACGGCGACGACCGCCTGGGTACGGCCGTGGCCCTTGAGGTCGTTCGCCTCCAGCAGGGCGTCGACCGAGTCCTTCTTCGCCGCCTCGACGAAGCCGCAGGTGTTCACCACCGCGACGTCGGCGTCCGCGGCGTCGAGGACCAGCTCCCAGCCGTCGGCCTCCAGGCGCCCGGCGAGTTCCTCGGAATCCACCTCGTTGCGGGCGCATCCGAGCGTGACAAGGGCGACTGTGCGGCGTTGGGACATGACGCCAAGATTACCGAGGTTTTCAGGCCGGTGACGCGAAGGGCCCACAGGGACGTCGTCGATCTTGTCCCGTGGGCCCTCGTCCGCCACCGCGCTCGGCCAGGTCACCCGGCCTGCGGGTCGCCCGGGGTGTACGTCGCCTTGACCACCTGGCCGTCGTCGCCGGCGGTGCCGAGGTCCTTGCCGTTCACCCAGAGGTGCGCCGCGCCGCCGTCGCCGTAGACCACCTTGAGGCTCTTCGGGTCGGTGAAGACCTTGGAGTCGCCCTTGGCCAGATCACCCTGGAAGAGCTGGTCGCCCTTGCTGTTCTTCACCAGCAGCCAGCTGTCCCCGGACTCCGCGCTCACCTTGAGGGTGACCCGGCCGGCCGGGGCCGCCGCCACCGGGCTGGGCTTGACCGGCGCCGGCTTCTTCGGCGCCACCGTGGCGGAGGGGTGTGCCGAGGGCACCACCGCGGCCTCCGCCGTGGGGGTCTTGTCCTTGCCGGCCGCCAGGTTGAAACCGATCACCGCGACGACCACGACGATCGCCGCGACCATCGCGCCGGTCCAGTTGGGGCGGCGCCGCTCGGCGCGGATCTTCTGCGGTTCGAAGGCGGCGACCGGACGGGCCGCCGAGGGCGCACCGCCATGGGCCGCGTCGTAGCGGGCGACCAGCGCCTCGCCGTCCGCGCCGACCGCCCGGGAGATGGCACGGATGTGCCCGCGGGCGTAGAAGTCGCCGCCACAGCGGTCGAAGTCGTCCTCCTCCACCGCCTGGATCAGCGGCACCCGGACCCGGGTCTCGGCGCTGACCTCCTCGACGGTGAGCTCGGCCGCGAGACGTGCCGAACCGAGCACCTGACCGATCGTCGGCTCGGCGCTCGCGGACGGGCCCTTGGGCTTGCTCTGGCCGGCCTGCGGTGCGGAACTCTTCGCCGTGCTGTTCTTCGAGCTGTTGTTCGCCGCGGCGGGACCGGACGGCTTCGCGGCCTTGGGTCGCGCGGCTCGGCCGGGGTCTCCGGAAGGGGACTTGCCGATGGTCACAATGGCGCCTTTCGAGCGTTGGCCACCTGCTGTGCTGTCAGTCTATGGGGCGACCCCGAGAGGTCATCAACCCGGATACGGCCGAAAGAGGAGACGGCCGTCCGGATGACGCGGAGCGACCCGGCAGCGGTGGTGACGGTCGGTCAGGGGCGCGGGACCCGCGGCCCTCCGACACCCGGACCAACGGCGGCCGGGGCACCGGCGATGCGCCCTGAGACGATCATTCCCCCCGGAGGGTGAGCAGAATCGCGTCGAGCTCGTCGGGCTGGACCAGGACGTCACGCGCCTTGGAGCCCTCGCTGGGACCGACGATGTTGCGGGACTCCATCAGGTCCATCAGCCGGCCGGCCTTGGCGAAACCGACCCGCAGCTTGCGCTGCAGCATCGAGGTCGAGCCGAACTGGGAGGTGACCACCAGCTCGGCGGCCTGGACCAGCAGATCCATGTCGTCGCCGATCTCCTCGTCGATCTCCTTCCTGGGGGCGCTGCCCACCGTGACGTCGTCGCGGTACTCGGCCTGGGTCTGCGCCTTGCAGTGGTCGACGACGAGGGCGATCTCCTCCTCGGTCACGAAGGCGCCCTGCATCCGGGTCGGCTTGCCCGCGCCCATCGGCAGGAACAGCGCGTCGCCCTTGCCGATCAGCTTCTCGGCGCCGGGCTGGTCCAGGATGACCCGGCTGTCGGCCAGCGAGGAGGTCGCGAAGGCCAGCCGGGACGGGACGTTCGCCTTGATCAGACCGGTGACCACGTCCACCGAGGGGCGCTGGGTGGCCAGCACCAGGTGGATGCCGGCGGCGCGGGCCAGCTGGGTGATCCGGACGATGGAGTCCTCGACGTCGCGCGGGGCCACCATCATGAGGTCGGCCAGCTCGTCCACGATCACCAGCAGGTACGGATAGGGCTCCAGCACCCGCTCGCTGCCCAGCGGCGGCTGCACCTTGCCGCTGCGCACCGCCTTGTTGAAGTCGTCGACGTGCCGGAAGCCGAAGGCGGCCAGGTCGTCGTAGCGCAGGTCCATCTCGCGGACCACCCACTGCAGCGCCTCGGCGGCCTTCTTGGGGTTGGTGATGATCGGGGTGATCAGGTGCGGCACGCCCTCGTAGGCGGTCAGCTCGACCCGCTTGGGGTCGACCAGGACCAGCCGGACCTCCTCCGGGGTGGCCCGCATCAGGATCGAGGTGATCAGGCAGTTGATGCAGGAGGACTTGCCCGCGCCAGTGGCGCCGGCCACCAGGATGTGCGGCATCTTCGCCAGGTTGGCGACGCTGGTCTGCCCCTCGACGTCCTTGCCCATGCCCACGATCATCGGGTGCGGGTCCCCGGTGGCGATCGGGGAGCGCAGCAGGTCACCGAGGTTGACCATCTCCCGGTCGGTGTTGGGGATCTCGATGCCGACGGCGGACTTGCCCGGGATCGGGCTGATGATCCGGACGTCGGGACTGGCCACCGCGTAGGAGATGTTGCGGGCCAGGCTGGTGATCCGCTCTACCTTGACCGCGAGGCCCAGTTCGACCTCGTAGCGGGTGACCGTCGGGCCCCGGGTGAAGCCGGTGACCTTGGCGTCCACCTTGAACTCGGCGAAGACCGCGGTGAGCGCGGCCACCACGTCGTCGTTGGCCTTGCTGCGGGCCTTGCCGGGGCCGCCCCGGGTGAGCAGGTCCGGCGAGGGCAGCTGGTAGGTGGTGTCGGCCGGCAGGCGCAGCTGCTCGGAGCGCAGCGGCGGGATGGTGCCGCCCTCGGCGGCGGGCGCCTCGCCGGCCGGGGAGCCCTCGGACCCGGCCGGGCTGTCGGCCGGGTTGTCGGCGGAGTCCTCGCGCCGCGCGGGCGGGACCTCGGCCGGCTCCTCACCCTTGGTGAGCGGGACGGCGGGCCCGGCGTCGCTCGGAGGCGTCCGGTCCTTCACCCGGTTCAGCACGTCCGCCAGCGAGGAGGACGGCTGCACCCCGTTCACCAGCACGCCGTTGAGCAGCGCACCGTCCAGGTCGGCCGCCGCGGCGGCGGCCACGTCGATCGCGTCCAGGCCGCCGGGCAGGCCCTGCGGCTCCGGTGCGGCGCCCTGGCGCCGGCGGGGCCGGCGGCGGCGCGGCAGCGCGCCCTCCTGCTCCAGCCGCTCGCGCTTGGCGAGCAGCGCGGCGCGCTCGGCGGGCGTCCCGGGCTCGCCGGAGAACTCGCCGTCCTCGGGGCCGCCCTCGTAGTCGGTGACGAAGCCGAGGCCGTCCAGGTCACCGTCGGAACGGTCGCCGTGGTTCGGGGCGAGCGGCTCCACCAGGGACAGCCGCTCGGCCAGCAGCCGGAGCCGCTGCGGGATCTGGTTCACCGGCGTGGCGGTGACCACCAGCAGTCCGAAGAAGGCCACGATCAGCAGCAGCGGTACGGCCAGCACCGGTCCGGCCGCCGCCATCAGCGGACGCGAGGCGGCCATGCCGATCAGGCCGCCGGAGTTCCTGATGTGGGTGGCCCCCGCGCTCATCCCGGGCGCACCGCAGCCGATGTGCACCAGGCCGAGGACGCCGAGGCTGAGCGCGCCCAGGCCGATGACGATGCGTCCGTTCGCCTCGGGCCGCTCCGGATGGCGCATCAGTCGGACCGCGACGCCGGCCAGCAGTATCGGCACCACCACGGACAGCCGTCCGAAGGCGCCCTTGACGATGTTGGTGACCGCGATGCCGAGCCACCCCTGCGGATCCGACCAGGAGCCGGCCGCGATGAGCAGGCCCAACGCGACCAGCAGCAGGGCCAGGCCGTCCTTGCGGTGCGCCGGGTGCAGCCCCTTGGCGCCGTCGCCGACGCCGCGGGCCATCGCGCCCACCCCGTGCGCCATCCCCAGCCAGGTGCCGCGCACCGCGCGGTAGGGCAGCGGCTTCGGCGGGGCCGGGGGCTTGGCGGGGGCGGCGGCCTTCTTCGCAGCCGCGGTCTTCTTGGCGGGGGACGGCTTCTTCGCCGCCGCCTTCTTCGCGGGTGCGGCCTTCTTGGCAGGTCCGGCGGCGGCCTTCCGCGCCGCCCCCGCGCCTGGGGAACGCGAGCTGCTTCCGGACATGCGTGTGGCCATGCGGCTCAGGTTACCGGTGGTGGGTCCGGTGCAACATGTGCAGCGTCCGGTTGCCCGGGGTGTGTCGTGTGTCGGAAGAGATGACGATCGGTCAGCCGCAGCCGCAGTGCAACGCGCCCGTCGGCCGGTCGGTCCGGCGGAGCGTCAGCTCCCGGCGCCGGCAGTGCTGCTGCCCGCTCCGGGGGTGCCCGGCTCCAGTGCGTCCAGCGCCCGGCGCAGGCCGGAGAGCTTGCGCTCCAGGTGCGTCGCGGTGGCGACCGCCGCCGGGTCCGCCGACTCGTCCAGCTGCTTGGTCAGTGCCTCCGCCTGCTCCTCGACCGCGGCGAGCCGGGCCGAGAGCTCGGCCAGCAGACCGCCGCCGGGGGCGCCGCGGCGGACCGCCTCGGGGCCGGATCCGGCCCCGCTACCGTTGCTGCCACTGCCGTTGGCGGTGGGCGCGCCGCCGTCCAACTGCAGGCGCAGCAGCGCCGCCTGCTCCTTGAGCTGGCAGTTCTTCATGTAGAGCTCGACGAAGACGGAGACCTTGGCGCGCAGCACCCAGGGGTCGAAGGGCTTGGAGATGTAGTCCACCGCGCCGGCCGCATAGCCCCGGAAGGTGTGGTGCGGACCGTGGTTGATCGCGGTGAGGAAGATGATCGGGATGTCGCGGGTGCGCTCGCGCCGCTTGATGTGGGCGGCGGTCTCGAAACCGTCCATGCCCGGCATCTGGACGTCCAGCAGGATCACCGCGAAGTCGTCGGTGAGCAGCGCCTTGAGCGCTTCCTCCCCGGAGGACGCCCGGACCAGGGTCTGGTCCAGCGCCGAGAGGATCGCCTCCAGCGCCAGCAGGTTCTCCGGCCGGTCGTCGACCAGGAGGATCTTGGCCTTCTGCACCATGGCCCGCCCTCCTCGCCCCGGGGCCACCCCGGTGGACGTCTCGCGGCTCCTGGTGCCGCTGCCGTTCGTGCTCGTCACGGTCATGCTAGCCGCACCTCACTGCCCGCCACCCATGCCACCGTCAATCCGCGCCTCAGGAGTGTCCAGGTACGGTCCCTGGTGACCCAGCCGATACCTCTGGCAACGCGGAGTGACCCTAGCCGGTTCCCTTCGGACGCTGCCACCACCCCTACGAGTGGGGGCAGATCCGACGCCTGCGCGTCCGAGGGGCGCCGGAGGCACACCGATGCCGCGGTGTCCCTCGTCTGCCCCCGGTCCCGCGGTCGAATCTGCGCGGGCCGTGGCGGTTCCGTGCCGGTTCCGTGCCGCAGACGAACAGCCCTGCCCACGGCGGTGCGCCTGGACGGATGCTCGCTGGCGCGGGCACCCGCTGGACACCGGCCCCGAACCGGCCCCCCGCTACCTCCTGGCGCGCAGCCAGTGCTCCATGACCGCGAGCAGATGGTCGGTGTCCACCGGCTTGGTGACGTGGTCCGAGGCCCCTGCGGCCAGACTCTTCTCCTTGTCGCCCTTCATCGCCTTGGCGGTGAGCGCGATGATCGGCAGGCCGGTGAACTGGGGCATCCTGCGGATCGCCTCGGTGGTGGCGTAGCCGTCCATCTCCGGCATCATGATGTCCATCAGCACCACCGCCACGTCCTCGTGCTGCTCCAGCACCTCGATGCCCTCGCGACCGTTCTCCGCGTAGAGGACCGTCAGGCCGTACTGCTCCAGCACGCTGGTGAGCGCGAAGACGTTGCGGATGTCGTCGTCGACGATCAGCACCTTCTCGCCCTCGAAGTAGCCGCCGAAGGGACCGGACGGCAGGAAACCGTCCACCGGTACCGGCAGTTCCTCCGACTGGTCCGCGGCCTCGTCCCGGAACTCCTCCGGCACGACCGGGCCCTGACCGTTGAGCCCCTGCCCGTTCTGCCACGCCGGCGCCGAAGGGCGGGCCGGCTCCACCGCCGGGCGCGGCAGCGCGGCCGCCAGCGCCGCGGCCTCGCGGCGGCGCTCCTGGGCCGCCTCGCGCACCTCGTCGGCCCAGAGCTGGGCCGGGCTGGTGCCCGGCGCCAGGTGCCGCCCCCAGACGTCGGACGGATGCGCGTCCACGGCCCCGGGGGTGTCCTGCCCGGAGTCCAGCGGGAGGAACAGCGTGAAGGTGCTGCCGCGCTCCAACTCGCTGTCGGCGTGGATCTCGCCGCCGAGCAGCCGGGCGATCTCCCGGCTGATGGACAGTCCGAGGCCGGTGCCGCCGTACTTGCGGCTGGTGGTGCCGTCCGCCTGTTTGAAGGCCTCGAAGATCTCGCGGAGCTTGTTCTGCGGGATGCCGATGCCGGTGTCGGTGACCGAGAAGGCGATCAGCGGCTCGTCGGGGTCGCTGATGGCTCCGGTCTCCAGCA
The DNA here is from genome assembly GCF_042510965.1 of Streptacidiphilus jeojiensis. Classification (NCBI taxonomy): domain Bacteria; kingdom Bacillati; phylum Actinomycetota; class Actinomycetes; order Kitasatosporales; family Streptomycetaceae; genus Streptacidiphilus; species Streptacidiphilus jeojiensis. Next base: position 18,167 of record NZ_JBEUKS010000011.1, on the reverse strand, counting down.
GCTGCTCCTGGATGTGCTGCGGGATCGGGTGCTGTCCGGCGGCGCTGCCGGCGGGCTGGATCAGCAGCTCGACGGCGCCGGAGTCGGTGAACTTCACCGCGTTGGACAGCAGGTTGCGCAGCACCTGCTGGAGCCGCTGCTCGTCGGTGTGCAGGGTCACCGGCAGTTCCGCCGAGACCCGCACCGCGAAGTCCAGCCCCTTGTCCGCGGTGAGCGGACGGAACGTCGCCTCGACGTAGTCGACCAGCTGGACCAGGGCGATCCGGGCCGGGCGGACGTCCATCTTCCCGGCCTCGACCTTGGACAGGTCCAGGATGTCGTTGATCAGCTGGAGCAGGTCGGAACCCGCGCCGTGGATGGTCTCGGCGAACTCGACCTGCTTGGGGCTGAGGTTGCCCTCGGCGTTGTCGGTGAGCAGTTTGGCCAGGATCAGCAGCGAGTTGAGCGGGGTGCGCAGCTCGTGCGACATGTTGGCCAGGAACTCGGACTTGTAGCGCGAGGAGAGTGCGAGCTGCTCCGCGCGCTCCTCCAGGACCTGCCGCGCCTCCTCGATCTCCGAGTTCTTGATCTCGATGTCGCGGTTCTGGGTGGCCAGCAGTTCGGCCTTCTCCTCCAACTCGGCGTTGGAGCGCTGCAGTTCCTCCTGCCGCGCCTCCAACTCGGCCGACCGCATCGAGAGTTCGGCGGTGAGCCGCTGGGACTCCAGCAGCAGCCCCTCGGTCTTGGTGTTGACCGAGATGGTGTTGACGGTGACCCCGATCATCTCGGCGATCTGGTCCAGGAAGTCCAGGCTGACCTTGTTGAAGGCGTTGAACGAGGCCAGTTCGATGATGCCCAGCAGCCGGCCCTCGAACAGCACCGGCATCACGATGACGTTGACCGGCGCGGCCTCGCCCAGCCCGGAGGCGATCTTGAGGTAGCCGGGCGGGGCCGAGGTCAGCAGGATCGGCCGCTTCTCCACCGCTGCCTGCCCGATCAGCGACTCGCCGGGCTTGAAGGTGGTCGGCATGGCCCGGCGCTGGTAGCCGTAGGAGCCGATCAGACGCAGGATCAGGTCGCCGTCGTCCTCGTCCTCCGGGACCAGCTCCGGCGGCCGGCTGCCCGGCTGGGCCAGGAAGAAGGCGCCGTGCTGGGCCGAGACCACCGGGGTGAGCTCGCTCATGATCAGCGAGGCCACCGCCTCCAGGTCGCGGCGGCCCTGCATCAGGCCGGAGATCCTGGCGAGGTTGGTCTTCAGCCAGTCCTGCTCCTGGTTGGTGCGGGTGGTCTCGCGCAGGTTGGCGATCATCTGGTTGATGTTGTCCTTGAGCTCGTCGAGCTCTCCGGACGCGTCCACGTCGATCCGCAGGCTGAGGTCGCCCCTGGTCACCGCGGTGGCGACCTGGGCGATGGCGCGCACCTGCCGGGTCAGGTTCCCGGCCAGCTCGTTCACCGACTCGGTGAGGTCCTGCCAGGTGCCGGCCACGCCGGGCACCCGGGCCTGGCCGCCCAGCCGTCCGTCGGTGCCCACCTCGCGGGCGACGCGGGTGACCTCGTCGGCGAACGCCGACAGCTGGTCGACCATGGTGTTGATGGTGGTCTTGAGCTCCAGGATCTCGCCACGGGCGTCCACGTCGATCTTCTTGGACAGGTCGCCCTTGGCCACCGCGGTGGTCACCAGGGCGATGTTGCGGACCTGGCCGGTCAGGTTGCTGGCCATCTGGTTGACGTTGTCGGTCAGGTCCTTCCAGATGCCGGCCACACCGGCCACCCGGGCCTGCCCGCCCAGGGTCCCGTCGGTGCCGACCTCGCGGGCGACGCGGGTCACCTCGTCGGCGAACGCCGACAGCTGGTCCACCATGGTGTTCATGGTGTCGGCCAGGCCCGCGACCTCGCCCTGGGCCTCGATGGTGATCTTCTTGGACAGGTCGCCGCCGGCCACCGCCTTGGCCACCAGGGCGATGTTGCGGACCTGCCCGGTCAGGTTGCTGGCCATGTAGTTGACGTTGTCGGCCAGGTCGCTCCAGATCCCGGAGACGCCCTTGACCCGGGCCTGGCCGCCCAGGATGCCCTCGGTGCCCACCTCGCGGGCCACCCGGGTCACCTCGTCGGCGAACACCGACAGCTGGTCGACCATGGTGTTGACGGTGGTGACCAGCTCCAGGATCTCGCCACGGGCCGAGACGGTGATCTTCTTGGACAGGTCGCCCTTGGCCACGGCCGTGGTGACCTGGGCGATGTTGCGGACCTGCCCGGTCAGGTTGTTGGCCATGAAGTTGACGTTGTCGGTCAGGTCCTTCCAGGTCCCGGAGACCCCGGGGACGGTGGCCTGGCCGCCCAGCGTCCCCTCGGTGCCCACCTCGCGGGCCACCCGGGTGACCTCGTCGGCGAACGCCGACAGCTGGTCGACCATGGTGTTCAGGGTGGTCTTCAGCTCCAGGATCTCGCCGCGGGCGTCGACCGTGATCTTCTGCGACAGGTCGCCCTTGGCCACCGCGGTCGCCACCTGGGCGATGTTGCGGACCTGGCCGGTCAGGTTCCCGGCCATCGAGTTGACGTTCTCGGTGAGGTCCCGCCAGACCCCGGCGGCGCCGGGGACCATCGCCTGGCCGCCGAGGATGCCGTCGGTGCCCACCTCGCGGGCCACCCGGGTCACCTGCTCGGCGAAGCCGGAGAGCTGGTCGACCATGGTGTTGATGGTGTTCTTCAACTCCATGATCTCGCCGCGGGCGTCGACCTCGATGGTCTGCGACAGGTCACCGCGGGCCACCGCCGTGGTCACCTGGGCGATGTTGCGGACCTGCACGGTCAGGTTGGTCGCCATCAGGTTGACGTTGTCGGTCAGGTCCTTCCAGGTCCCGGCCACGCCCGGGACGGTGGCCTGCCCGCCGAGCCGGCCCTCGGTGCCGACCTCGCGGGCCACCCTGGTGACCTCGGAGGCGAAAGAGGACAGCTGGTCCACCATCGTGTTGACGGTGTTCTTCAACTCCAGCATCTCGCCCGCGACATGGACGGTGACCTTGTTGGACAGGTCGCCCTTGGCGACCGCCGTGGTGACCAGGGCGATGTCGCGCACCTGCGCGGTCAGCCGACTGGCCATCATGTTCACCGAGTCGGTGAGGTCCTTCCAACTGCCGGACACCCCGCGGACCCGGGCCTGGCCGCCGAGCTTTCCCTCGGTGCCGACCTCGATGGCCACCCGGGTCACCTCGTCGGTGAACTCCGACAGCGAGGCCACCAGGCCGTTGACGGTGCGACCGACCTTGAGGAACTCGCCGCGCAGCGGATGGGTGCCGCCGTCGGGGCCGATGGCGCGCAGCTCCATCCGCTGGTCCAGGTCGCCCTCGGCGATGGAGCCGAGCACCCGGCCGACCTCGGCCATCGGCCGGGCCAGGTCGTCGATCAGGGCGTTGCAGTTGTCCACCGCCGCGCCCCAGGCGCCCTCACCGGCGCCGACTTCGAGCCGTTCGGAGAGCCGGCCCTCGCGTCCGACCGCCCGGCGGACCCGGGCCAGCTCACCGGTCAGGTGCTGGTTGCGCTCGGCGATCTCGTTGAAGACCGCGGCGACCTCCGCCATCACCGAGTCGCCTGGGACGGTCATCCTTCTGCGGAAGTTGCCGTCGCGCATGGCCGTCAGCGCGGCGAGCAGCTTGCGCAGGTCCGCCGCGTCGGCGCCCCGGTTCCGGCGGCTCCTGCCGCCACGGGCCGCTGCCGTTGCTGTCGCCCTGCCAGATTCCACCGGGGTCCCTCCAGAGTTGCCGACCGGCACCGTGCCACACCTCACATCCGCCGGGCCCGGTACGTTGTCCGGGGCGGGTGCGGGCGAAGACGCCTGTCCTGTACCCACAATCTAGCGACCATCGGGGGTTGCGTGAGGGGTGGCGCGGGGTATCGGCTTGCCGATCGGGCACGGAGCGACAGTCAAAAAAAGTAACCTTGCGGCCTGAGGGCCGTTGTCCCCAGCACAGAGCAGAGGAGTCACCTCGTGGTCACCGCGCGGGCAGCCGCCACGTTCGAGCCGGTAGGCCGCTCCGTGGCGTCCGCGCGCGGATTCGTCCGCGACACCCTGCAGGGGTGGGGCTTCTCCGAGGTCGTGGACGACGCGGTGGTGCTGGTCAGCGAACTGGTGACCAATGCCGTGGTGCACGCCGGGACGGCGGCCGAGGTGACCTGTCTGCGGGACGAGGCGGGCATCAGGATCGAGGTCGCCGACCGCTATCCCAAGCGCACCGTGCCGCTCTACGACGGCACCTACACCAACGGCGCGGGCGCCCCTGGCGAGGATCCGGCGTTCGAGGTCGGCCCGGCGGAACTGGAGCGCGAGGGAGGGCGCGGTCTGCTGCTGTGCGCCGCCCTTGCGACCCGCTGGGGGGTTGACTACACGCCGACCCGCAAGCGGGTGTGGTTCCGGCTCGACCTCCCGGCCCGGGCCGCCGGCACCCGCTTCGCCGGCCCGCAGGTGCCGGACCGGCTGCTGCCCGCAGCCGACTCCGCGGTACTGGTCGCCGTGGTGCGGGTGGACTCCGAGGGCGTGGTGACCGGCTGGAACCAGGACGCCGAGCAGCTGTTCTCGCTGCCCGCGGCCGAGGTGCTGGGCAAGCCGCTCAGCGGTTTCGCGGCCTGGCCGCAGACTCCCGGCACCGGCCTCGGCCTGGAGGAGGCGCTGCGGCTCTCCCGCTGGGAGGGCAGCTACGGGGTGCGCTGCGGCGACGGCCGGACCATCCCGGTGTACGGATCGCATCTGCGGGTCCGCGACAGCGAGGGCGTGGCCTCCACGGTCTGCCTGCTGGTCCGCGACCTGGAGCGGGCCGTGCTGCAGTCCCCGTTCCGCGGCCAGCCGCTGGACGGCATCGCCGGCGGCGCCCAGCACGACAGCGCCGGCAGTCCGACCTCCTTCGACGCCTTCATCGGCTCGCCCGCCCCCGACGACCTGGACGGACTGCTGCAGCGGACCGTCGAGCGGGCCAGGGACATGCTGGACGGGGACGCCGCCTACCTGCTGCTGGCCACCGACGACGAGACCGAGCTGGAGGTACGGGCCAGCTGCGGCCTGCCGTCCGGACGGCAGCGTTTCGCCCGGGTGCCGGTCGAGGCCGGCGCGGGACGCTACGGCTCGGCCCGGCTGCCCGCCGTCCACGACGACCTCACCGACCAGCAGGGAGCGGTCCCGCTGCTGACCGGGACCGGGCTGCGCTCGGTGGTGACCGTGCCGCTGAAGGTGGAGGGCCGGCTCACCGGTTCGCTGGGCGTCGCGGCCCAGGCCACCGGGCAGTACCGCAACGAGGACGCGCTGCGGCTGCAGTTCGCCGCCGACCGGATCGCCCTGGCGGTGGAGAGCGCCCGGCTGACCGAGCTGGAACGGCTGCGCAGGGGCTCGCTGTCGTTCCTGGTGGAGGCGTCGGACCTGCTCGCGGGGACGCTGGAACGGGACCAGACGCTGGCGCTGATGGCCCAGATGACCGTGCCGACGCTGGCCGCCTGGTGCGCCGTCTACACCATCTCCGAGCACTCCTCGCCGGAGCTGGCGTTCGTGCTGCACGAGGACGAGGACCAGATCGACGGGCTGCGGGAGCTGCTGGCCCGGATCCCCCCGCCGGAACCGCTGAACCTGCCCGGTGCCCGCGACTGGCGCGCCCCCGCCGAGGAGGCCCATGACGCGGCGATGCGGGTCTCGCTGCGCAGCCTGGGCCGCGGCGGAACCACCCGGCCCACCCCCGGTTCCGGCCCGGCCACGGCGCTGGCGACGGCGGCGACGGTGGGCGGGGAGACCGTGGTGCTGCCGCTGGTGGCGCGGAACCGGGTGATCGGGATGCTGACCCTGGGCAAGGCCGCCGACGAGAAGTTCCGCCGGGAGATCCTGGAGCTCGCCGAGGACCTCTCCCGCAGGGCCGCGCTGGCGCTGGACAACGCCCGGCTGTACTCCGAGCGCACCGCGATCAGCAGGGCGCTGCAGCGCAGCCTGCTGCCGCCGGACCTGCCGAAGATCCCCGGGGTCGAGGTCGAGGTCATCTACCGCGCCGCGGGCGAGGGCAACGAGGTCGGCGGCGACTTCTACGACGTCTTCACCATCCGCGAGGGCACGTACGGCTTCGCCATCGGGGACGTCTGCGGCACCGGACCCGAGGCCGCCTCGGTGACCGGACTGGCGCGGCACTCGCTGCGGCTGCTGGCCCGGGAGGGGCTGTCCGCACCCGAGGTGCTGAAGCGGCTGAACGCGGCGATCCTGGACGAGGGCGCCCGCAGCCGCTTCCTGACGCTGCTGTACGGGGAGATGACGCCCCGTCAGGACGGCACCGTCGAGCTCAGGTCGGTCTGCGCCGGCCATCCGCTGCCGCTGCGGCTGAAGCAGGACGGGACGGTCTCGGCCGCGGCCGAGCCGCAGCCGCTGCTCGGCGTCATCGAGGACCTGGAACTGGTCGAGGAAACCTTCGTCCTCGACCCGGGCGACGTGCTGCTGTGCGTCACCGACGGCATCACCGAGCGCCGCGAGGGCTCCCGGATGCTGGGCGACGACGGGCTGGCCGAGGTGCTGTCCGGCTGCACCGGTCTGACCGCGGGCGCGGTGGCGGCCCGGGTGCTGCGGGCGGTGGAACGGTTCGCCCCGGAGCCCGCCTCCGACGACATGGCCATCCTGGCACTGCGGGTACCCACTCCCTGACAGCGCGTACCAGCCGGCCGGCGGCGCGTACCGGCAGGTTGGGTGGGGTTTGTGTGACCCCTGGTGCGGGCGGGGGCGCTTCCCTACGATCATGCGGTGCCCCGATCCGACCGCCCCGCCGTCTCCCGGTCCCGCCGTGCCACGGCCGGTGTCTGCGCCGCCCTGGTCCTGCTCGGAGTGTGCGCGGCCGAAGCCCTGCTCGACCCGACCGGGCTGCTCGCCCTGGTGCCCCGGGCCCAGCTGGAGATCGGCCCGATGCACGGTCCGTGGTCCCTCACCGGGCTGGTGGTGTTCCTGCCGGTGGCCGCCGCCGTCACCGGCTGGACGGCCGCCGTCACCGTCGGCGAGGGCGCCGGGCGGTGGCGGACCCTGCTGCGCGTCTGGGGCACCACCGCACTGGCCGCCGGACTGGCCCGGGGGCTGCAACTGCTGGTCGAGGTACCGACCCGGGAGGGCGCCCGGGTGGCGCTGTGGACCTCCGGACTCACGGCCGAGCAGGCCCTGCTGGTGGGCTGGCTGCCGGGACTGGCCGCACTGCTCTTCGCCCGCGCCGGGGCCAGGAACACCGGCTTCGGCTGGCGCTGGTCGCTGACCGGCACCGCACTGCCGCTCGCCCTGATCGGACCGCTGGTGGGGACGATGCTCTGGGAGGGCTCCCCGGTCGGGGCGTTCTACGGGGAGCGGCTGACACTGCGGTCGCTCCCGCTGGGCCCGGGCCGCTTCGCGGTGGAACTGGTGGTCGCCGCCGTGGTCTCGGCCGTGCTGCTGGTGCGCTCGTCCCGGCACTTCGGCTATGCGCGGCCGACCCGGCTGCTGCTCGGCGGCTGGCTGGCGGCGATGGGCGGCGGCGCGGCGGCCGGGCTGGTGCAGACCGCCCTGGCGCTGCCGACCGGCTGGCTGGTCGCACCGCAGCTGGCGGTGCGGGTCGGCGCCGGGCTCTCGCTGGGCCTGGCGTTCGGCTGGGGCGTGCTGCCGACGCTGCTGCTGCTCAGCCGGGCGCTGGACGTGATGGCCCGCAGGCGGGTGGTGACGGTCCTCACCTCGGCGGTGGTGCTCGCGCTGGCGTCCTGGAGCCTGTCGGTGGTGACCCCCGCCGAGGCGACCACCACACCGGTCCTCACCGCCGCCGCGGCGGCCACCGCGGGTCAGCCGCTGCCGGCCCTGACCGTACGTCAGGCGAAGGGGACCACGCCCGCCCGGATCGTGGACGCCGAAGGACGCCAGGTCCTGCTGCGCGGCGTCAACGTCAACCAGCTCGTCGACTACGCACCCGGCAGCTCGGGCAGGCCGACCGTGCAGCCGCTCACCGACGCCGACTTCGCCGCGATGGCGGCGATGGGCTTCGACGTGGTCCGGCTGAGCGTCTCCTGGTCACTGCTGGAACCGCAGCGCGGCCACTGGGACACCGGCTACCTGAAGCGCATCCAGCAGGCCGTGGCGATGGCCGCGGCGCACGGGATGTACACCGACATCGACATGCACCAGGACGCCTGGAGCCGCTACATCGGCGCTCCGCCCGGGACGGTCTGCCCGTCCGGCACCGATCCGCTGCTCGGCTACGACGGCGCGCCGCAGTGGGCCACGCTGACCGACGGCGCTTCACCGTGCCAGTTCACCGGACGCGACATCGCGCCTGCGGTGGCTGCGGCTTTCACCAACTTCTACCACGATGTCGACGGCATCCAGGGCGAGTTGGTGCGCACCTGGAGCCTGCTGGCGCGGACCTTCAAGGACGATCCGGCGGTGGCGGGCTACGGCCTGCTCAACGAGCCCGGCTTCGGCGACGACGCCCCGGTGACCTCGTCGGTGCTGCTGGGCGCCTACTACCAGCGGGCGGTGAAGGAGATCCGCGCCCAGGAGTCGGGCGGCTTCCCGCACCTGGTGTTCATCGAGCCGAGCGTGCTCTGGTCGGGTCTGGGCTTCGACGCCGCACCGCCGCAGGGCTTCTCCGACGACCCGTACCTGGTCTTCGCCCCGCACCTCTACAACGAGTCGATCACCATGGACCAGGGCAGCGGGATCACCCTGGTCTCGATCGAGCAGGGCTTCACCCTGGCCGGGCAGCAGGCGGACGCTTACGGAATGCCGCTGTGGATCGGCGAGTGGGGTTGGTTCGGGGACGGCTCCACCGACAGCTCCACCGACACCGCGAAGCAGGAACGTTTCGTCCGGGCCGCCGACGCCCAGCAGCTGGGCGACGCCGTCTGGGTCTGGAAGCAGGCCTGCGGTGATCCGCAGAGCGATCCCGCGGCGGCGACCGCGGGGAACGTGGTCCGGGTCGACTGCGCGACCGGGAAGGTCCTGCCAGTGGCGGCGTCGGTCACCGCGATCCTGGACCGGCCCTATCCACGCGCCGCACCAGGGCAGTTGACGCAGCTCCGGGTGGACGGCGGCAGCCTGCTGCTGGCCGGCAGCGGCAAGGGCTCCCTCGACGTGTGGTTCCCGGGGAGCGCGAAGCCCGCCGTGCAGCCCGTCGGGGTGACCGGCGTGGAGGTCACCAGGGCGAGCGGTGGCTGGCGGGTGACCGGACGGACCGCGGGGAGCTACGGACTGACGGTGCGTTGACGCTGCCCGCAGCGGTTCTCGGTTCCTTTAGCAGCCACTCGGATGCACTGTCCGGCGTTCTCCGATAAATGCTTGATTACGTTGGGTTGATTGGCCATCACATACGGGTACTGATCGACTGTCAGGAAAACTCCGATCGACCTCGTCAGCGCGGTATCGAGCGAGGCGGGCAACGGCGCCCGACTACGCAGCGCGCACAGCAGGCACGCCCTCCAACCCACCCTGGTACCAGTCGAAAGGAGCCCCCGTGAGCAACGAAGCCGCGGTGGCACAGAACCGCACCGCCTCCCCCGCGCCCGCCTCCCTCGGATCGGCAGCCGCTCCGCTCGGCTACCTCGCCCTCGGCCTCACCCTCCTCGCCTTCGGCCTGCTCAGCACCGGCGTCCTCAACGGCGCCGGCGTCAAGGACGCCGGCAGCCTGGCGCTGTTCGTCGGCGGTGTCACCCTCTTCGTCTCCGGCCTGCTGGAGTTCCGCGGCGGCAGCGCGGCCACCGGCACCGCGTTCCTCGCGCTCGGTGCCTTCTGGGTCACCTGGGCCCAGGCCGCACCGGCAGGAAAGGACGCGACCGGACTCTTCCTGCTGCTCTGGGCCCTGCTGGCACTGACCCTGACCCTCGCCCACTGGTCCGGCGGCGACCTGGTGCGCGGGGTCTACGCCCTGTTCACCGTCGCCCTGGTCCTGCTCGCCGTCAGCACGCTGGGCGGAAACGAAACGGTGGGGAAGGCCGCCGGCTGGGTGGCGGCCGCGGCCGGACTGCTCGCCTGGTACAGCGCGACCTCGGCACTCGCCGGCGGAGCCTGGGGCCGGGTGTCCCTCCCGGTCCGCTGACCGCACGGCGCGCACCGGGGGGCGCAGCAGCCGGCCTCAGCCCACCGGCTCGCTGACGGTACGGGGGTCGGCCACCTTTCGGGGCGGTCGGCCCTCGCCGTCGCCGTCCCGGCGGCCCAGCAGCCGTCGCGCCAGCCACTGCACCAGGTAGGAGAGCAGCAGCAGGACCACCGCGGCCACTCCGTCGAGCCAGAAGTGGTTGGCCGTCACCACCACCACGGCCACGGTGATCACCGGGTGGGCGACGATCAGCCAGCGCCAGCGGCTGGGGCTGATCCGCACCACGGCGACCGCGACCATGACGCACCAGGCGACGTGCACCGAGGGCATGGCGGAGTAGGAGTCCGCCTGCAGCCCGGCGACCGTGGTCCCGTACACCGACTGCCCGTAGACCAGGGCCGTGTCCACCATCCCGCCGCCCGGCAGCAGCCGCGGCGGCGCCACCGGTACCAGCTGCACCGCCAGCGAGGCGGCGGTGACCAGGATCAGGGTCGTCCGCACCCAGGTGTAGGACTCCCGATGACGCAGGAACACCCAGGCCAGCAGGGCGACCATGGCGCCGAAGTGCATGGTCGCGTAGTAGTAGTTGGCCCCCTGGACCAGCCAGGGGTGCGGAAGCACCCAGTGCTGCAGGGTGTACTCGCTGGGCAGGCCGATCGTCCGCTCGGTGTTCCAGATCCACTCGCCGCGCGTCACCGCGTCCTGCGTGCCCATGACGCTGAGCTGCCCGGCGAACTGCCAGAGCGCGAACAGGCCGATCACCGTCGCGGCCTCACGCAGCACCAGCCCGGCACCGACCCGGCCCGAGCGGCGCGTCAGCACGGACGCCGCGTACACCGCGGCACCGACCGCCCCGGCGGACTGCCAGGACAGGGTGAGGTTCTGCATGGTGGGTGCCCTTTCCCCGTTGCTGCCTCACCGTAGCCGCCGCCACCGACAGCTCGCAGGTCGGGGTGGTCCGCGCGGGGCGCCGCCGCCGCCCCCCGGGGTGTCGCCCGGACGTCACCCGGGGGTCGCCCGGACGCCGCTCCGGCGTGGCCGGCGCTTCGCTCAACCGGTGAGCGGGTGTCGGATCAGCAGGCTGGCCTCGACCGGGACGTCGCCGATCGCGGCGTAGCTGTGCGGGCCGTCGGACACCCAGGACGCGTGCTCCCCCGTGGCCACCACCTGCGGCGCGGCGACCGGTCCCACCCTGGCCGTCCCGGAGAACACGGTGAGGTACTCGACCACACCCGGCGCATGGGCCGGGGAGACCTGGACCGCGCCGGGCCGGATGGTCAACCGGTAGAGCTCGGTGCTGACCGCGCCGTCGCGGAACACCTCGAGCAGCTTCGCGCTCACCGCCTCGCCCTCGACCGTGGGGGCCGCCTCCGGCGCGGAGAGCAGCGCGGCGAGCGGCACGCCCAGCTGACCGGCGATGGCGTAGAGGGTCTCGGCCGTCGGGTTGCGCGTCCCGGTCTCCAGCCCGGAGAGCGTGGCCTTGCCGATACCGGCCCGACGGGCCAACTCCGAGAGGCTCAGGCCGCGTTCGCCCCTGAGCCGACGGATGAGCAGCCCGGTCCCGGCGGCGGCCTCCGCCGTCCACCGGTTTCCCTGCGCGTCCTGCTCCTCGGCAGCGCTCCGCTCGACCATGGCGCCCAGTATCCCGGATGGCCTATCGTTCCATAAACGGAACGCCAGGGGACGAGGGAGATCGATGAAGCGCGTGGAGGACCTGGGCAGGCCGTTGAGCGCGGGCCTGGTCACCGCCGTGGTGGGCTTCGCCAGCTCGTTCGTGGTGGTCCTGACCGGGCTGCGCAGCGTCGGGGCCGATCGGGACCAGGCCGAGTCCGGGCTGCTGCTGCTCTGTGTGGCGATGGGCGGCCTGGCCGTCGTGCTGGGGCTGCGCTACCGGCAGCCGCTGAGTTTCGCCTGGTCCACACCCGGGGCCGCGCTGCTCATCAGTGCCGGGCTCCAGACCGGCGGCTATCCCGCGGCCGTCGGCGCGTTCCTGATCAGCGGACTGCTGATCGCCCTCACCGGGCTGTGGGCCCCGCTGGGGCGTCTGATCGCCGCGATACCCGGGCCGCTGGCGACCGCGCTGCTGGCCGGCGTGCTGCTGCCGCTGTGCCTGGCACCGGTCCATGCGGCCGTGAAGCTCCCCGCCCTCGCCCTGCCGGTCATCGCCGTCTGGGCCCTGCTCACCAGGTTCGCCCGGCGCTGGGCCACTCCGGGCGCGCTGGTCGCCACCGTCGTCGTGCTGGTGCTGCGCCCGGCCGGTCTGTCCATGGCAGGAGCGGGGCTGCTGCCGTCACTCACGTTCACCGCACCGGCCTTCCACCTCGGCGCCGTGGCCGGGATCGCGCTGCCGCTGTACGTGATCACCATGGCCGCGCAGAACGTACCCGGCCTGGCCGTACTGACCCACTTCGGCTACCGGCCGCCGTTCCGGACCGCGCTGCTGGGCAGCGGGCTGGCGACGGCAGCCGGATCCGTCGGCGGCGCCTACATGGTGAATCTCGCCGCCATCACCGCGGCCCTGGCCGCCGGACCCGACGCCCATCCGGACCGGTCGCGCCGCTGGATCGCCTCGGTGACCGCCGGCGCGCTCTACATCGTGCTCGGCCTCAGCGCCGGCGTGTCCACGGCACTGCTGGTCGCCGCTCCCCCGCTGCTGATCGAGACGGTCGCCGGGCTCGCCCTGCTGGGCACCCTCGGCTCGGCCCTGGGTGCGGCGGTCGCCGAGGAGAAGGGACGCGAGGCGGCTGTGGTCACCTTCGTGGTCACCGCGTCCGGAGTCTCCGCGCTCGGCATCGGATCCCCGTTCTGGGGCCTGGTCGCCGGGCTGGCCTTCTACGCACTGGGACTGGAACGGGTGATCCGCCACAGGCCGGCCACCTCGTAGTACACGCCGTTGACGACCTGCAGCAGCACCAGGGTGACTGGCCACAGCAGCCCGCCGAGACCGGGCACGACGTCCACCGGCAGCGTGTAGGCCATCAGCACCCGCACCGCGCCGTCCAGGATCATGGCCACGCCCCAGATCGCGGTCGAGACCCGCCAGATCCGCCGGAACCGTGCGGAGTCCTGCCAGAGCACGTCCCAGGAGGTGCCGTCGGAGCGGAACCTGCCCTCCAGCAGCGGCCGCGCCCCCACGAAGGCCAGCGGGCGGCTCGTCCGCACCGTCCAGAGGAACCACAGCCCGGCAACGCCGGTCACCCAGCCGTCCTTGGCCAGCATGAACCGGGTGCTGCCGCTGACCAGCGACGCCGCCAGGGCCAGCAGCATCACGGCGGCGACATAGGCGGCCATACCGTCCAGCCGGCGTTCGCGACGGTACTGGAGCAGGGCGCTGAGGAGCGGGACCAGCGTGGAGACGATCAGCGCGGCGTAGGTGCTCAGCCCGGCGGCCCGCAGACCGTAGAAGGCACCGATGGGGAGCGCCACGTCGGCCAGCAGGACCAGGACCGTGCGCCGTCCGCTGGGGCGGGCCGGGCGGGCGGGTGCGGCGGCGGACGGTGTCATGGCAGCCTCCTAGTGGCCAGCCCGACCCAGGTGGTGATCTCCCGTACGCACTCGTCGACGGTCAGCCCCGCCGGCTGGAACATCCGGGCGATCGCCGCGTCGATCCCGGACTTGATCGTCAGCCCCATCAGCCGGACGTCGAACTCGCGGAACTCGCCACTCTGCTGACCAGCAGTCAGAATCGGCTCGAGTTCGGTGAGGTTGGCCTCGGCCGAGGCCTCGGGTCCGTAGCGCAGCCCTCCCTCGTCGTCCCGGGCGTTCATCGAGATCTCGTAGAGGGCCCGCACCTGACCGGGGTAGGCGGCGATCCAGCGGAGCTGGGCCTCGATCCGGGCGTGCAGCCGGCCGGTCGCGGTCGTCTCGGCCGCCACCTGTTCGCCGATCGTCCGCTGGGCGCCGGTCCCCACCTCGACCAGGACCTGTTCCATGAGCTCGTCGCGGCTGCCGAAGTGGTACGAGATCAACCGGGTGCTGGAGAGGCCGGCCTGCTGGGCGATCCGACTGAAGGTCGCCCGGGCGTACCCCTCCTCGGCGATGACCTCGATCGTCGCCGCCACGATCTGCGCCCTGCGCGCCGTCGCGGCCAAGGACCGCGACGGTGGCGCATCCTGCCCGGAGCCGCCACTCGTTACTCGCACGAGTCAAAAATTACTCGCGCGAGTAACAGGTGGCAAGGCGAACGGGCCGAGCCGTCACATATTGATCATGTGCCCGGCGAGACCGTGGATCGCCTCCTTGACCGCCTCGCCCAGCGTCGGGTGGGCGTGGACATTGCGCGCGACCTCGTGCACCGTCAAGTCCCACTGCTGCGCCAGCGTCAGCTCCGGGAGCAGCTCGGTCACCTCGGGCCCGATCAGGTGCGCGCCCAGCAGTTCGCCGTACTTCCCGTCGCTGATCACCTTGACGAAGCCGACCGGGTCCCCGAGACCGTGCGCCTTGCCGTTGGCCGTGAAGGGGAACTTCACCACCTTGACGTCGTGCCCCTGCTCGCGCGCCTGCGCCTCGGTCCAGCCGAAGCTGGCGATCTGCGGCTGGCAGTAGGTCGCCCGGGGCACCATGACGAAGTCGATCTCCATGGTCTCCGCACCGGCGATCGTCTCGGCCGCGATCACGGCCATCGTCTCGGCGGCGTGCGCCAGCATCAGCTTGGCGGTGACATCACCGATCGCGTAGATGTGCGGCACGTTGGTGCGACCGCGCCCGTCCACGTCGATGGCACCGCGCTCGGTCAGCCCGACGCCGGTGCTCTCCAGGCCGTATCCGGTCACCCGCGGCGCGAAGCCGATCGCCTGCAGGACCTTGTCCGCCTCCAGGACCTGCTGCTGCCCGTTCTTGCTGACGGTGACCCGCACCTTGGCGGCGGGGTCGCTGTCGTCGATCGACTCCACCCGGGTGGAGGTCAGCACGTCGATGCCCAGACGGCGGTAGCGCTTGGCAAGCTCGGCCGAGACCTCGGCGTCCTCCAGCGGCACCATCCGGTCGAGGAACTCGACGATGGTCACCTTCACACCGTAGTTGTGCAGCACATAGGCGAACTCGACCCCGATGGCGCCGGCACCCGCGATCACGATGCTCTCGGGGAGGGCGTCGGTGAGGATCTGCTCCTCGTAGGTGACGACCCGGTCGCTCAGCGAGGTGCCCGGCAGCAGACGCGTGGTCGCACCCGCGGCGATGATGCAGTGGTCGAAGGTCACCGTCTCGGTGCCACCCGCCCGCAGCGCCACCTGCAGGGTGTGGTCGTCGGTGAAGGTGCCGCGGCCGTCGTACTCGGTGATGCCGTTCTTCTTCATCAGGTAGTGCACGCCGGCGACCCGCCCATCGGCGACCTTGCGGCTGCGGAGGTACGCCTCGCGGTAGTCGAAGGTGACGGTGCCCTCGACCTTGATGCCGAAGGTCTTGGCCTCCTGCGTGAAGACGTGCGCCAGCTCGGCGTTCCGCAGCAGCGCCTTGGAGGGGATGCAGCCCACGTTGAGGCATACGCCGCCCCAGTACTTCTCCTCGATGACCGCCACCCGCTTGCCCAGCTGGGCCGAGCGGACAGCGGCGGTGTAGCCGCCGGGGCCGGCACCGAGAACCACGACGTCAAAATGTGTACTCATAGTCCACAGCCTAGGCAGCTCTGAGGGAACAGAGACGGCATTCCGGGCAGGCGTGCCGACTCTCACACGACGCGCGACGCAGCCTCGCCGGCGTCCTCGCCGGCGTCCTCGCCGCCGAGCTCGTACACCAGGGCGAACCCGTGTCCCGGCAGGATCTCGGCGGTGCCGGACAGGCCCACCAGATCACCGGTCCCGGAACCCGGCAGGATCGTCAGCCGCATGGTGTTGTCGTCGCCGTTGGCCATCGCCGAGTGCAGCAGGCAGAAGCTTCCCTTCAACCCGTCGAACCCGACCTCCAGCCGCTCCACCGCGACGTACGCCGAGACGTCCTCCCCAACACCGAGCATCACCGCCTCCAGCGCGCTGCTCCCGGACAGCTCACCGGTGAACGTCTTCGCAGCCTGGGTACGCTGCAACTGCGCCCCGTGCCAGTCCCCCGGCTGCCCCTCCCAGCTGTCGATGGTGAACGCGCTGGTCACTCGCCTGGACATGGAAACTCCCGCTCCTCGACGGCCAACGGCCGGCCGAACCTGCTGAGGCCGAATCAAAGCCTGCGGGAAACCCTAGTCCGGGCCGGCTCCCGCGACCGAGAGGATCGATCATGTCGCCGGAGATCCCCCACCGTGGAAACCCAGCTGCAGACATTCGATCCCGCGGCGTAGCGTCGTCCAATGACCGATCTCCGTACCGTGCGGACCTTCTACGACGAACTCGCCGACGACTACCACTTCCTGTACGGCGACTGGGATGCGAGTGTGCAGCGCCAAGGCGTCGCGCTGGACCGGATACTCCGTGCCGAACTGGGCGACCAACCGCGGCAGATCTGGGACTGCGCCTGCGGAATCGGCACCCAGGCGATCGGCCTGGCGACGCAGGGACATCAAGTGGTCGGCACCGACCTCAGCCCGAGCGCCGCCGCGCGGGCCGGCGCGGAAGCCCGCTCACGCGGCCTCACTCTGCCGACCGCAGCCGCGGACATGCGCCACCTGCCGGTGACCCCGGGCGGATTCGACGCCGTCGTCTGCGCGGACAACGCGCTGGCGCACCTGCTCAGCCGAGACGACATCGCCTCCGCTCTGCGCACCATGCGAACCGCGTTGCGCGAGGACGGCCTGCTGCTCCTCAGCATGCGGGGCTACGACCAGATCCGCACCGACCACCCTTCAGCGACACCGCCCCAGGTCGCCCACACCGCCAGGGGACGCATCATCAGTTTCCAGCTCTGGCACTGGCACGAGGACGGAGAGCGGTACGACCTGGAGCACATCCAACTGCACCCTGCAGCCGACCCCAACGGCCCGGGGGCCGAGGACTGGACGGTGCGTACCCGCCGCACCACCTCCTGGGCGCTGACCCGGGACGAGGTCGCCGCAGCGGTTGCAGATGCCGGCTTCCGGGACATCACCTGGCGACTCCCGGAAGACACCGGCTTCTTCCAACCTCTGCTCGTCGCCCGAGCCCCGCGTAACGGGGGCTGAGCGCTGTCGATTGGAGGAATGAACGGGCGCAGTAGGGCAGTTGGAGCGTGGCGACAGCACAGCCGGGCTGATGCCCAGTCACTACCGAACCAACGCGGAAGGCCGTCCCATGCCCCTGCTTCGCCTCGGCGTCTCACTTCAGCCGCGCTGGCCGATCGACGACGGAGCCGACGTGCTCCATGCCGCACGCCGCGCGGAGGAGCTGGGCTTCGACCATGTCGCAGTCGGCAACCGCCTCCTGGACAGCGGATTCGGCCTCGACAACGACCCGCTCGTGCTGTTGGCGGCTGTCGCGGGCACAACGACACGCCTGCGGCTGCTCACGGCGGGGTCTGTTTTGCTGCCGAGCCCCCGTCTTGTGGCCGGGTTGCCGGTGCGTGTTCGCTCCCGGTGTTCGTTCGTCATTTCCGTGGGGCGCGTTGGTGTGTTGGTGGCTGAGGTGGCTCGCTCCGCTCGCGGCCAACTACGAGGAGCCGGGGGCGGGTTGGGGTCCGTTGCCGGGCGGAGGGTGGGTGCGGGGTGGTGCAGAAACGTTCCTGCCGAGGTGCGAGCGGGCCTTGGACTGAACCGGGGTCACTTTCGGGACAAGGTGTCACTTGATCATGCCGTAATGCCCTATTTGACCCGATTCTGGCGTACCACGAGTGACCCGGCGTCCCGGAATCGACCCCGGTTCGCGCGAGGCCCTGTCGCAGAATCGTTTCTGCGCGCCCGCACCCGGCAACGGCGCCCAGGACCGGCCCCGCTCCCCCCTGTAGTTGGCCCGCGAGGCGGAGCCGAGCAACAGCAACAAGCCACGGGCGTGCCATTCGGCATCGGTGGCGCCATGTAAGCCACCCACAACTGCCGCCCCTATCTGCGGCGGCCGGCCTCCCCTGCCCGCTTCCGGCGGGGAATGCAGGAAGCCCCCTGACCGGTGGTCAGGGGGCTTTCTGTTAATGGTTGTTCGGCGGCGTCCTACTCTCCCACAGGGTCCCCCCTGCAGTACCATCGGCGCTGTGAGGCTTAGCTTCCGGGTTCGGGATGTTACCGGGCGTTTCCCTCACGCTATGACC